>UQYI01000009.1 GCA_900545265.1 uncultured Eubacteriales bacterium | reverse complement strand
CATATCTTTATTTATTCTGATGTCGAAGCAGATGTTTCGGTAATCAGAGCAAAATTCAATGAATGGAGGAAGCGACTGTGAGAGAAGAAAAGTTCCATATCTATCTTAATGATGACGAATATAGCAGAGTAATACAAACACTTATCCGCTTAAAGAACAGTCTGATTTCACAAGGCAGATACACCGACGGAGTTGACGATGTTCTCTGCAAGGTGCTTTCAACCAAGAAAAGAAAGCTCAAAATCAAATATATCTGAACACGAAAAGAGACCGCCTACACGATGTAAGCGGTCTTTGCTAATTTAGAGTAAGTTCGACAAATTGGAATTTGTCAATACCTATTACCATAAAGATATTTATTTGAAATTCTCTTTTGTGTTTCCAAATATTTTGTAACGTTTTCATCATAATCAGGATAATTATAACCAAGTGAATCTGCCACTTTTTTAGATATTTTTTTGAACAAACATAGACACAAATCAAACGATTTCCACATTTCTTCATACGAACTCATTGAATATGTATTTAGTAAGTTATCCCACAATTCTTTTGAAATATGCTTATCTAAAAATTTATAGTTTTTACCCAAACTGAAATTAAATCCTTTTTCAGTACCGACATACCAACTAATCATCCTAAGAAGCTCATGACGTAATACTTCATTCATATGGTCTATTGCAAATAGTATTTCACCACGAAGTAAGCCCTTGGATACATATGTTGCAACATTCCAAAATTCGTTACAACAGTCATCAAACTTTCTTTCTGTTGGACACTTAATGTAATAATCTTCATCTGTGGGAACTATTTCTGTTTTAATCATATTATCTTTATCTAACATGATTTTTACAAGTTTATCGCGAGTAAGATACTCCTCAAGCATTGAAACAGGTAACAAAGTTAAATCAATCTTTACACCATCATCAAAAAGCATTATATAAGAAAATCCTTTTTCTTCTGGAGGAAATAATTCCATATCTTCAGGTTTTTGCATCATAATTCTGTTACCAAAAACACTAAGCCAGTCATCGCTTTTCAAAAATTCTCCCATATCTATAACAAAAAAAGTAATATCATAATCTTGAAGATTGTCTTTTGGTATATTAACATTAGTGCGAGACCCCTCAAGAGTTACAATTCTAATTCTCTCATCTTGAAAAGCAAAATTCAAAACTAAATCGTATATTTCTTTTTCAGTCCTCATTTCATTCACCTCAATAAAATTATATCACAAAAAAAAGATTGATTCTAACTGTTCTTATAATTTGATAACCGCATCAAGGCAGAGCGTAAGTGCATATTCGTATGCATTACCGCCCCAGTTTCTTTCGTCGTATTTGTCAACATCTGCAAGACTGTCTGCGGTATAAAGTATCATACCCCAGGTTGCCCCTCTGAAATCAGCACAGGCCGCCAGAGCAGAACATTCCATTTCTACAACTGCACAGCCTTCACTTTTGCGATAAGCCACCTTTTCTTTGGTTTCACGGAAAAATCCATCCGTTGACCAGGTTATAACCTCCTGATATTTCATACTATGCTCAAGAATGGTTTCTTCAATTGCTTTTCTTGCCTTCTCGCTGATTTCCACAAATCGAGAAGGGGGCGCATAGTGATAAGATGTTCCCTCATCACGCAGAGCCTTGTTTGGTACGAGGAATGTACTTTCGGGGAACTTTTCCAGAGCACCGCAACTACCTGCCGAGATTACCTCTCTTACACCATAACCAATCAGCCAATCAAGTATCTGTGTGGCTGCTGCCGCACCAACGGGTGCTTGACAAAGCACAATGTCCTCACCCTTGTATTTGGTGATGTAAATGGGATAATGCTTCGTTGCACTCTCAAAAGTGGATACCTGTTTGGTATCACTTTTACTGGCATATTCATCTATGTAAGCACCAAGAAATGCGAACACACATTTCTTGGGTAAGTTCAAACCAAGATTTTCATGAGTGGGATTAAGAACTGCTGTCTGCTCTGTATCAAACTCCAAAATCGGTATTTCGTTTTTAATAATAGCCATACTATCTCTCCGTCAAATTCTTATTTGTCTTTCTCTTAATTTCCTATTATACACCAAAATTATGAATATTTCTACCCGCCGTCTATTGACCTCAATTACGAGGGAAATAGGCGGCTTTTTTGTTTCTAAAAAAATATTTTCAAGAATTTTTTGAAAAAGGGGTGATTTTGGGTGTGCATTTTGACCCCCTTTGTCCAAATGAGTGAAGGGGTTAATTCCGAACCACGAAAAGGTCAGCCCATTCACTTGTATTTTGACAACTGAATAAATCATTCACTAAGACTTTATTTCTGATGATTTTAGCCACCTTATCGGGTACGCCGTGACTTCTGCATTGCAGAACAGCGAGAACTCCCGGTATAAGTAGTAGGTTGTCCCTGTTACGGCGATGACAGTCAGAAGGATAATGATACTTCTCTACGGAGCTGGCGGAGTACCCGGCAGAGGTGAAATTCCTATGATACAGATTAGCAGTCTGTTCCTTAGTGACTTCCCGTGAGCTTATTGCTCGGCAAGGGGTGTTGAGAACAAATATTGCCCGACCGGTTAGGAAATGAGCCGGTCAAGTACATAGCCATACTGCGATGGCTATGAATTTTACGAAAGGAGGACGCACAAAGTGTCGAACTGCAAAACGATTGCGATATGCAATCAAAAAGGCGGAGTTGGAAAGACAACCACTACGGTAAACCTCGGCGTCGGTCTTGCAATGCAGGGAAAAAAAGTGCTGCTCATAGACGCAGACCCACAGGGCGACTTAACCACTTGTCTCGGTTGGCAGGATACAGACAACTTGGGTATCACGCTTGCAACGAAACTCACAGATGTCATAAATGAAACGATGAATGACCCTACGGTCGGTATTCTGCACCACGACGAAGGTGTTGACCTTGTTCCTGCAAACCTTGAGCTTTCTGCAATGGAATTTAACCTTGTCAACGCAATGAGCAGAGAAACAGCCTTGAGAAATTATCTCAGCGAAGTGAAGGACAAATACGACTATATCCTTATAGATTGTATGCCTTCTCTCGGAATGGTAACAATCAATGCTCTATCTGCGGCTGACAGCGTTATTATCCCTGTTCAGGCTCAGTATTTACCGGCAAAAGGAATGACGCAGCTTGTTCAGACCATTTCACGAGTAAAGAAGCGTATCAATCCGGGCTTAAAGATTGACGGTATGCTTCTCACTTTGGTGGATAGCCGTACCAACCTCGCCAAAAGCACGATAGAAGCTCTGAGAGAGAACTTCGGTAGTCAAATCAAGATGTATAGAACATATATCCCGATTGCCGTAAAAGCCGCAGAGACTTCTTCCAAAGGCAAGAGCATTTTTGCCTACGAACCCAACAGTACGGTGTCAAAGGCGTACACCGAATTTACAAAGGAGGTGTTAGCCGATGGCAGGAAGAAAGAGCGACTTCACTCTCACGAAGCTCGATGACTTATTTTCTACGCAGGAACAGAGAGATGAAGAAAAGCTTTCAAAAATCCGAGATATTCCCTTGACTGAGATTGACGATTTCCCCGACCACCCTTTTAAGGTGCGTGATGACGAGGATATGGCACAGCTCATTGAGAGTATTAAGGAACGAGGGGTAATCACTCCGGCGACGGTAAGGCAGAAAGAGGACGGCAGATACGAACTCATTTCAGGACACAGGCGAAAGCGAGCCTGTGAGCTTGCCGGGTTTGATACGCTCCGTTGTGAAGTCGTTGAACTGAACCGAGACGAAGCCACGATTTTAATGGTTGAGAGCAACTACCAAAGGTCGCAGATACTTCCCTCGGAAAAAGCCTATGCCTACAAAATGCGTTTGGAAGCAATGAAAAGGCAAGGAGAACGCACGGATTTAACTTGTGACCCACTGGGGGACAAGTTGGTGGGAACAAAATCTGTAATGTTGTTAGCTGATAAATCAGATGACAGCAAAACGCAGATTCAGCGATATATTCGCCTTACAAACCTTGTTCCCGAACTTTTGGAATATGTGGACGAGGGGCGAATTAAAATGCGACCGGCGGTTGAATTGTCTTTTCTCGATGAGGACAGTCAGCGTGATGTGGTTGATGAAATCGACCTGAACGACGCAACCCCGTCCCACGACCAAACAATCCGTATGCGAAAGTTCTTTGAGGAGGGCAAGCTAACAACCGAAGCAATCCAAGCGATTATGTCGGAGGAAAAACCAAACCAAAGGGAGAAAATTGTTTTGAGGGGCGACAGGGTTCGACAGCTTATCCCGAAGAATATTCCCATAAGCCAAACGGAGGATTTTGTGTGCAAGGCGTTGGAGCATTACAACAAGTTTCTGCGAAGCAGAGCCGACCGTGACAGCCGATAGCCTTCCCCCTTTCTCACACTCTAACCCCTATATATACCGGCTATTAACCTGCTGAAAAATATACTCTATCTCCCTTGAGTATATCTATCTCTAATAACATATAGCTGTCTATAAAAGGGTTCGCACATTTGGAGCAAAAGCAAAATGTCTGCTACGATAAAAAGTTCAGCCAATCGCACCTATGGTTGACGGCTACGGTGAGAACAACCCGATTGTTGTAAAGTCAGAGTTCATCATGTCGCTGATCGAGCAGATCGACAAAAAGGGTGTCGGCCCGCAGCATAAGTCCATCATCGACCGTTGTATTACCAACGTGTACCGCAATGCGGCAGAAGCCGGTACGATTCCTACGCTCTGCACGCTCCGTGATATGCTGCTTGAACAGCCCGAACCCGAAGCAAAACAGATTGCATTGTCTTTGGAGCTTTATACGACCGGTTCCCTTGACATTTTCGGTAAGCAGTCCAATGTTGACCTCGACAAGCGAATCGTTGTGTTTGACATTCACGGTCTTGGATCGCAGCTTAAACCGACCGGACTGCTTGTTATCACCGACACGATGCTGAACAGGGTTACGCTCAACTGGAAGAAAGGCAAGCGTACTCATGTATTTATCGACGAATTCCACGTCGTCTTTGAAAATGAGTTCTCCGCACAGTTCTTCAACTCCGCATGGAGGCAGTTCCGTAAGCGTAATGCTTATCCGACCGCGATTACTCAGAACGTGGAATATTTGCTGGATTCCGTACAGGCAAGCACCATGCTTTCCAACTCTGAGTTTGTTATCATGCTCAACCAGGCGGCGTCCGACCGTGAGAAGCTCGCGCAGCTGCTGAACATTTCCAATGAGCAGATGAGCTATATCACCAATGCCGACGCCGGCTGCGGACTTATCAAGTACGGCTCCGCACTTGTGCCGTTCATCAATCAGTTCCCGCGTGATACGAAACTGTATCAGCTCATGACCACGCGCCCCGGCGAGGGTGAATTTGCAAGAGGACAGGATTAACCCTGTCCTCAGATTTTTATGGAGGTATTTGAAATGAAAAAGAAAACCATTGGCATTATTGCCATCTCTGTCCTTTTTGCTTTTGCTATCTTTGCGGGAGCTATGTTCACGCACCAGTATATTGATGCGAAGAACAGTGTCGAGCAGTTTGATGAACTGACTGATCTTATCGCGGATGTTGAAACTGGACCGGAAACCGAGAGCCCCGAAGAATCCGAAAGCACGGAAGAACCGGAGCTTTCCGAGGAGGAGCTTGCGGCAGCGCAGGCGGCTCTTGCACATGAGAAGTACGGTGCTCTTTTTGAGCAGAATGAAGACTTTATCGGTTGGATCAAGATTGACGGCACGAAGATTGATTATCCTGCCATGCAGTCTCCAAACAACCCCGACTATTATCTGAAGCACAGCTTTGAGAAAGCATACAGCGACTACGGAGTGCCGTATATTGACGAAGCTTGTGCGACCGGTATCAGCAATAACCTTGTCATCTATGGACACCACATGAAAAACGGGACCATGTTCAGCGACCTCTGCAGCTATACTGATG
Organism: uncultured Eubacteriales bacterium; assembly: GCA_900545265.1. Classification (GTDB taxonomy): domain Bacteria; phylum Bacillota; class Clostridia; order Christensenellales; family CAG-138; genus RUG472. The sequence goes on along the minus strand of UQYI01000009.1, from coordinate 77,861 downwards.
CTGACTTTTGCAAGGAGCATCCCATCATCAACTTTGATACGCTTTCCGGCTTCAGTGAGTATCAGATCGTAGCGGTATTCAAGTTTGACACCAATCACGAGGATTTCCGTTACAACGAATATACGCAGATGAACGAGGAGCAGTTCAAAGAGTTCATGTCTCAGGTTCATGCAAGACAGTGCTATGACACCGGTATTGATGCTGAGTACGGAGATCAGCTGATTACTCTTTCCACTTGCGAGTACACCTACAACAACGGCAGATTCGTGGTTGTTGCAAAGAAGGTATGACTTACTCTCTCTGAAAGGGGGGCGATAGCTTTGAGTAAGATTAAAACAAGAGAAAGCGTCAAGGACATCAAGGTCCTTGACAAAGCGGCTGTTGCCTCCGAGCGTATGAAGACGGCGCTGATCCGTTCCAAAGACCAGATGCAGAATCTAATGGACGATGGACAGGCCTCGCCGTCCGAATATGCGGAGGATAAACTGCGCTATGCCGCAGAAGACATTGCGGATCGTGTCGGTCACGATGTTTCTTCCGGTACAAAGAAAGCAGTCAATAAAGGCAAAGAAGCCTACCGTGAACACCGTGAAGAAAAGCGTATTCAGAAGAACGAGGAACGTGTCAGAAAATACGAGGAAGAATTGCGAAGATCTTCGCAGACCTCCTCCCCGCAGCAGAAAGCGGCAAGAGATACCGCAAAGAAAAATGTCGAGACACGGAGAGCCAACACCCGTATCAAGCGGAATCAGACAATTAAAACGACTGAGCGTACAGAACACACTATTAAACAGTCTGCCCGTTCTGCGGGCAAACAGACGGTGAAAGCCGGTGCGAAAGGTACGGTGAAGTCAACGGAAAAGGCGGTCAAGACTGCCGAAAAGACTTCCAAAGCGGCTATCAAGACGGCAGAAGCTACGGCGAAAGCTACGCAGAAAGCGGCGCAAGCGACTGCAAAGGCAGCACAGAAAGCGGCAGAGATTGCAAGGCAGACTGCCATTGCCGCATACAAGGCGGCTGTTGCAGCGACTAAAGCGATTGCAGCGGCAATCAAAGCCATTATTGCAGGTATAAAGGCCCTTATTGCTGCGATAGCCGCAGGCGGCTGGGTCGCAGTCGTTGTGGTGGTAATTATCTGCCTGATCGGTTTGATTGTTGGTTCCTGTTTCGGCATCTTCTTTTCCAGCGAGGATAAGAACGACGGTTCCCAGACCATGCGAGAGGTTGTCGTTGAGATCAATCAGGATTACCAGAATCAGCTTGATACCATCAAGGCGAATAACCCGTATGACGATCTTGAAATGTCCGGCTCCCGCGCAGTTTGGCCGGAAGTGCTTTCCGTCTATGCGGTAAAGACCACAAACGATCCCGATAATCCGCAGGAAGTGGCCTCTGTTACGGAGGAAAAGAAACAACTTCTGACAGATATATTCTGGGAGATGAATGATATTTCCTATCGCACGGAAACGGATACCGAAACGGAAATCATTGAATCCGATGACGGCAACGGCAATATTCTTGAAGAGACTGTTGAGGTGACAAAGACTACGCTCTATATCACGGTAAGTCATAAGACGGCAGATGAAATGTCAGATCAGTACCGATTCAACGATGACCAGGACTCACAGCTTGAAGAACTGCTTAACGTGGACAACTCCATGTGGCTGGCAGTGCTTTACGGCATCTATGGCTCTGATGATATGATCGTTCAGGTCGCGCTGTCGCAGATCGGCAATGTTGGCGGAGAACCTTACTGGTCGTGGTACGGCTTCGGCAGTCGAGTGGAGTGGTGTGCTTGCTTTGTGTCGTGGTGTGCTGACCAATGCGGGTATATTGAGACCGGTGTATGCCCGAAATACGCAGGCTGCGTAAACGGCGTTCAGTGGTTCAAAGAACACAACCAATGGGTTGACGGTTCTGAAACTCCCTCGCCGGGCATGATTATCTTCTACGATTGGGATAGCCCAAACGGTTCATCCGGTCCACAGGACGGCCTTTCAGACCATACCGGTATCGTCGAAAGAGTGGAGAACGGCATTGTTTATACTGTCGAAGGTAACTCTGGTGATAGCTGCCGCCAGTGCCATCGAGCGGTAGGCAACTATGAAATTCTTGGATACGGTGTTCTTATTCCGTAAATAATATGCTCCGGCATCGGGCTCAGAGATGGGCTTGGTGCTGGAGCTTTTTCTTTTTTTGCGATTTTAGAGAGCAGGTGTTGTCAAATGGCGACAGAGCACGCTTAAACTTGTGAATAATCACGTTAAAATATTGACATTTTGCGAATATCGCGCTATAATATAATTTGCTATATTATAGGCTTATTGCAACCTTGTATAGCTCGTTCGTGATGACGCTATTTGGAGAGGACTTAACATGAAAATCAGCTATGAAAAACTTTGGAAGTTGGTTATCGACAATAAAATGAAACGGCAGGACTTGGCCCGTGCTGCTGAAATTAGCGCGAATACAGTAACGAAGTTGGGCAAGAATGAAGCTGTTTCTTTGGACGTTCTTATGCGCATTTGCAAGGTCTTCCACTGTGATATTGGCGACATTATGGAAATAATCGAAGATTGAGTATTGAGGTGAGCACATGACCTGTGATTATAACGGCGGATTGACGAGAGAACAATTCCTGTTTTTCGAAATCCGGATTGTCGCAAAGTTTATTTGCGAGGGTTTGCAACGCGAGGAGATTCTGAAAAGACTGACGGAAGAGAACCTGTTTCAATTTCCGACCGAGAGAATGATTTCTTCAATTGCAACAACGTGTTTTAAGCGAATCGAAGCTCTCGAATCAGAAACATTAGTTTATCAGTTGGCTAATTCACCCGTAGAGGTTGCAAAACAAATTAATCTATATGCCATGATGAAATACAACAAGATTGTGTGGGATTTCATGACAACTGTTGTAGGCGAAAAGTATAGGACGCAAGAATTTGAGTTTTCAAAAAAGGATCTCAACGTTTTCTTTTTCCGCCTGCAGGAACAGAACGATACTGTGGCATCATGGAGCGATTCGACTATTAGCAAGATAAAGCAGGTATTAACTAAGTCGCTTGTCGAGTGCGGATATTTGGATACTACAAGATCTACTCAATTGAACAATATATCAATTGAGCCCGAACTGGAAGATGAAATCAGAGCATCCGGTGATCTTGCTGCACTTTCGGCTTTCAACTGTTTTAGATGAGGAGTAGCTTATGGATAATATTATGACCAATTTGAACAAAGTCTCGGCAAGATTGTCTGAAGAAGCATTCCTCAGCAATAAAGGCTTATCCAACGAGGTTGGAATTCACGTTTTCTGCTATGATCCGGCTGATGAATTGACTGTCAGGGCATACTTCGAAAACTTAAAAAGCCAGACTGATAAACCCTATCACCTAATAGAGTGCGATCTCTATAAAATATTCCTCGAAATTTGCGAGGAGAAGAGAATCCTGAAAAGTATTCCCAATATGGAGGAGCGCAAAGGCAAAGAGTACCTGTCAGAGCAGATTCAAAAGATTGCCACTCCAGAGGCATTCGTAGAGAAGATGAAGTATGAGCCTCATAAACACGGGGATGTTCTTATGATTACCGGAGTCGGAAAAGTATATCCCTTCATGAGATCACACAAAATCCTGGATAACATACAACATATCTTTGCAGACATCCCTGTTTTGATGCTGTATCCGGGTACTTTCAACGGTCAAGATCTTGGTCTGTTTGGAAAGTTTTTGGACGGCCATTACTACAGAGCATTCAACTTGCTGTAAAACTGGGAGGATCAAAAAATGCAATTACAGTACATTTATAAGTCAGATATCAATCGTGACATAAACGGCGTTATCAAAGTTGCCCAGAATGATGAAAAGAGCATCGAGCAGGAACTGCGTGAATATATCATTACCAGAGAACTGAGAAAACATTTCAACACGTTCTTTAATAACTATGAGAAGTCCTTAAACTATCCTACCGACAAAATCGGTGTGTGGATTTCAGGTTTCTTTGGAAGTGGTAAATCTCACTTCTTGAAGATCCTTTCTTATTTGCTTTCTAACGATACCGTTGCAGGTAAGCCTTCGGTCGAATATTTCACAGATAAGTTTGACGATCCTATGATGTTTGCTCAGTTGGAACGCTGTGCGAATGTTCCTACGGACACAATCCTTTTCAATATCGATTCCAAGAGTCCGATCAATAAAGATAAGACTGCTATTTTGCGCGTCTTTGCGAAGGTTTTTTACGAGTATCGCGGCTTCTACGGCGATGATCTTAAAGTCGCAAGGCTTGAACAATTTATTGATAAGTCCGGAAAGACCGATGCCTTCAAGGCCAAATTTGCTGAGGTCAACGGCGATGAGTGGGAAAACGTGCGAGATGCCTTTGCTTTCTTTGAAGACGATATTGTAGAGACCCTTGTTGAAACGCTTGGCATGAGTGAAACTGCAGCCCGCAACTGGTTTAACGGAACCGAAACTGCTGATATGTCTATCGAGCAGCTCGTAAAGGAAATCAAAGAATATATTGATTCCAAGGGCAAGAATTTCCGACTGATGTTTATGATCGACGAGGTCGGTCAGTACATCGGTTCTGATGGCAGCTTGATGCTTAACCTTCAGACCATCGTTGAAGAGATCGGCTCAAAGTGCGATGGACGTGTTTGGGTTATGGTTACAAGCCAGGAAGCTATCGACTCTATTACAAAAATCAGCGGCGATGACTTCTCAAAGATTCAGGGACGCTTTAATACTCGCCTGAGTTTGTCCTCTTCGTCTGTTGATGAAGTTATCAAAAAGCGTATTCTTGCCAAGACTGAAACGGCTGAACAGATGCTTCTTATGAGTTACGGCAAAAACAGTGCCGTACTGAAGAATCTCTTTACTTTCAATGACGCTGTGCTGGATCTCAAAGGGTATTCCAGTGAATACGACTTTGTTGAGACTTATCCGTTTGTTCCGTACCAGTTCAGGCTGATGCAGAATGTTCTCGCCCAGATCCGTAAACACGGTAATTCCGGAAAGCATCTTTCCGGCGGCGAACGTTCGATGCTTTCCGGCTTTCAGGAGGCCGCACAGGCTATTGAAAACAAAGACGAGAATGCACTTGTTCCGTTCAGCCTGTTCTATAACACCGTTCATACCTTCCTCGAAAGTGCTATTCGTCGGGTAATCGACCGTTGTCAGACTGCTGCAGATAGCCACGACGGAATTGAGCAGTACGATGTCAGCATCTTAAAGCTTTTGTATTTGATCCGATATGTTGATGATATTAAGGCCAACGTAGATAACATCACGACCCTTATGGTGGATGATATCCGTGCTGACAAGATCAACATGCGTAAGTCTATTCAGGAGTCTCTGGATCGTCTGGTTTCGCAGAACTATATTGCGAGAAACGGAGATACCTATACCTTCCTGACGGACGATGAGCAGGATATTGAAAGAGATATCCGCAATACTCCCGTAGACAGCGCTGCTATTGTTCAATCTATCTCTCAGATTATCTTTGGGGATCTGTACGTCAGTAAGAAATTCAAATACGGGAAATATGACTTCCCTTATGATCAAATCATCGACGAGACCACGATTGGTCAACTGACCGGCGCGGTTCGTCTGCGCATCCTGACAGTAGCCTCTGACCTGTATAATGCAGGAGATCAGGCTCTGTTGATGCGCTCTAATGTGGATAACGAGGCAATTCTTGTGCTCTCCGATAAGTATCCTTACTTTGATGATCTGGAGAGCGCTGCAAAGATCCGTAAGTATGTAAAGAGCCGTAACGTTGCCCAGTTGCCGGAAGCAATCCAGCATATTATCCGTGGAAAGCAGCAACAGGCCTCTGCGTACGAAAAGACTGCCAAAGAGCATATTTCCGCTGCTATTCTCGAAGCTAATGTATATGTGTCGGGTGAGACAAGTTCTATCAAGACTTCTTCTGTGAAGGATAAGATTGAAACGGCACTGTCCAGTCTGGTTGAAAGTGTTTATTCCAAGCTCGGTTATATCAAACATAACTTCGATAATGATAATGAACTGCTGCAGATTCTCTCAAATCAGAATAAGCAGATGACCATTGGCGGCGGTGTTGCCGTTTACAATCCTGAAGCAGTAGATGAGGTCGAGCAGTTCCTTGAACTGCAGGGAATGAAGATGCTTCCTACCTCCATGGGCGACATCCAACGTCGTTTTTCTGCTATTCCGTACGGATGGCGAGAAATCGATATTGCAGCTGTTGTTTGCTCACTGATTTCAATTCAGAAGGTTGCTTTGCAATATAGCGGCAGCATGATCCAGCCTACTGACAAGCATATCCCGGATTATCTGAGAAGAAAGACGGAAATCGACAAGACTCTGGTTGCTCGTAGAACAGCTATTTCCGATTCATTAATGAAGAAATCCCGCGAGTTCTTAAAAGAATTCTTCAATACAATGGATCTGCCTTCAGATGAAGACAGTCTGATTTCCTATGTCCTTGACAGTTTCACAGCAGAAAGAGATAAACTGCAAAGCTTGTTGGATAATCAGTATGCATCCAGCACCTATCCGGATAAGGCTGTTGTTGAAAACGGAGTAAAGCTTTGCACGGATCTTCTTTCTCAGAAGAAGGACAATACGGCACTGCTTGCCAAAATGGTCGCTATGGAAGATGAATTCCTTGATCTGAGTGAAGACATAGCTGATGTTCTTGCTTTCTTCAAAAATCAGAAAACCATTTTTGATAGTGCTTCTGCTCTTCTTTACACACTTACTGCCGAGTCAGAATATCTGCAGGCCGAACAGGAAGCTACAAGAGCTCTTGCTCAGATTAAGAATATCCTTGCCATGCAGAAACCGTATAAGAACATTGCCGACCTGCCAACATTGATGCAGCAGGTACAGATGGTATACGGACAGCTTCTTGACCTCAAGAAACAGGATGTGTATGCCGAGATTCAGGGGGCTATGGGAGAAATCCATCAAACTGCTCAGTATGATCAGAAGGACATTGTCGCCAAAGCAGATGATGCGCTTGGAACAAAGAAAAAAGCTGCTGCAGACGCAACGACACTGACACAACTGGATGCGATGAAGATTCAGATTGCAAGCATTCGCCAGCAATACATTAAGGCACTAATGGTTCCCTCAAAGCCTGATGAGAAGGTTGCCACAGCTTCCAGAAGCAGCCTTGGTTATAGCGTTAAGCTCAAGAGTGAAGAAGATATTGATAAATACGTTGCAGAAATCAAAGACAGGTTGATGGAACTGCTGGACGGCAATGATGTGTTGCACATTATTTAAGTGTCCAAAATCTAAGGAGGACGGTTATGAATTTTGATTTCTTAAAGGATCTGCGTGGTCTAAGCTATGTTTACGAAAATTGTAGCAATGCAGAAAAGCTTGCTATGACAATGCCTGTTCAAAGCGTTTTTACAGCGCGGAAAAGTGCAGAGTTATTAGCAAAGTTTATTTTTCTCGCAGCTCACAATGAGCAAATGGAGACCATGAATTTTGTGGACATACTCGGTGATCCTGCCGTCCGCGAATTTATCGATGATAGAAAAGTAATGAATGCGTTTCATTACATTCGTAAGAGCGGAAATCGTGCGGTTCATGGCGATGATCAGGAAACGGCAGAAGAAGCCATTGGGGTTTTGGAAGATCTTCATTTTGTTGCCGGAGAGACAGCATGTATGCTGGGTTTGATTGATGATTATCCCATCTTCAATGATAAGATTTCTGCCTATCCAGAAGCAAAATATGTAGACGATAAAGACATTGAGGAAAAAGCTCAGAAAATGTTTCTCGATTATGTTGAGAAATATGATGCTCAAAAGGAACGCGAGCATTACTATCAGAACAACATTGATAACTTGATTGAGGAATTTGATTCTATGGGATCAGGCATGCTTATGGTTCCTGGAGACGTAGACCTGAATGAAGTCATTGAGTTCAAACATAAGCCAGTGCACGAGAGCTCTATTAAGCCTATTCAGGCATATTTTGGATTTCTCGGAATTAGAGCATTAAAGAAACTGCGTGGAGAATTATACAGAGAACTAGAAGGCAGAGAACTTAGGTACAATGCAGAGTTGACCATATACGGTGAGAACGGTTATACCACAAAAAATTTGCCGGAGTTCGTATATGGAATTATGTATGATTTGCCGTCTGCCGACGGGTTTAAGATTACAAGCACCTACTACGGTCCTTCTGTGGCTCCATGGTTTGAGGCTAATAGCAAGGAAAGAAAGAACGAGTTCAGTCGGGAAGTTGCCGAAATAGGTCAACAAGAAGAATTTTCCTACTCGGTTTTCGAGTTCCTTTATAATCACGGCGAAGGCTGGGTCGGCAAGTTCGAAAATGGCGCATGGGTTGATTTGAAGTCCCAATATTCATTTAAAATTGTTAATAAAGAATTTCCAAAGGAATGGTTTTGCTGGTATGTTAATCTTGCTATTGAATTTGATTTCGAAAAATATCCGGCCATTCTTCAAAAACTAAGAGAATGTGTAAAAAAGCATGTTCCATCAGATCAGTATGAGTATTGTGAATCCGCATGGGAAGACGATCCGCAAATCTTAATTAATGGAATTTCCTGGCCTACTAAGAAACTTAGTTTAGTGCAGGATTTTCTCAATGAGATTAACGCAATTATTGAGCCAATTAAAGACGAGTGTGATTGCGGTGCCGACGGACATTGGTATTATTACGAATTTCCGTTTGCAGTTGCAACCTGGGATTGGACCGATGATGGATTCAAAGTGATGGGTACTGAAACATAATGTGAGGAAATAATATGGCCGACAAGCTGAGCTTCAATCAAAGGCAAAAAAGCCAGAATGCTTTGAATGAATTTGAATACTCCTATGGGAGAAGATTCAAAGCGTTAATAATGGTGCGCACGAAGGGCGGTAATCGTTCATCGGTTTACAAGAATCAAGATGTTTATATTCTTCGTGGACAATATGATGATCATAATATGCCATTTGTTGTTGCCCTTGATGAAAATTACGATAGTCAATATACGGTCATAGAAAACAACGGAGATTGCCTTACTATAAAGCTTGCCGATAGGACGATTGATATCCTTCCGCAAGACCATGAGAAGCCTGAAGAGGAGAATGACAATGAACAAGGCAGCGATTAAAAACTACGCTATCTGGGCGCGGGTGCAGTTGATTGAATCCGCAAAACAGAGAGCGTTTGAATATGAAATTACCGAGAATGGTGAAAGCAAAGCCAATATTGAGAGCATTGGCGGGCGTTTGCTGTCTGTCGATGAAAAAGAACAGCGCAAACAGTTAATTTCTCAAATTCAGCGGAAGGGCTATACGCAGGTGATGGAGGAAGTTGCCTATACCTGGTTTAATCGTTTTATTGCGCTTCGCTTCATGGAAGTCAATGGTTATCTTCCTTCAAAGATTCGTGTCTTTACCGACGAAAACGGTGCGTTCAAGCCTGAAATCCTCAAGGAAGCAATGAGTGTCGAACTTGATGAACTGGATCGTAACAAGGTTCTTAATCTTCTCGACAAGCAGGATAACGAGGCTCTCTATAAGTATCTTCTCATAACTCAGTGCAATGCACTGAACACAGGCCTTCCGTATATGTTTGAAAAGATTGCAAACTGGTCAGAACTGCTCTTTCCTGCGAACCTTCTTCGCTCTGACAGTGTGGTTGCCAGAATGGTATCTGACATTCCAGAGGAAGACTGGACCGATGCTGTTCAAATTATCGGTTGGATGTATCAGTATTACAACACTGAGCTTAAAGATGATACCTTTGCTCTCCTGAAGAAGAATGTGAAAATCAGTAAGGAGCGCATTCCCGCAGCGACTCAGCTTTTTACGCCTGATTGGATTGTCCGTTACATGGTCGAAAACTCTCTTGGACGTCTATGGGTGGAAGGCCATCCTGATGCTGAGCTTAAGGAAAACTGGAAGTATTATCTTGAGGAAGCTGAGCAGGATCCTGACGTTGAAACAAAACTGGCTGAGATTCGCAAGGAGTATGCGGTTCTTAAACCTGAAGATATCAAAGTGATAGATCCGTGCATGGGATCTGGTCACATTCTTGTTTATGCTTTTGACGTTCTGATGCAGATCTACACTTCTGCCGGTTGGTCAGAACGAGATGCGGCAAAGTCTATCCTTGAAAACAACCTGTACGGTCTTGATATCGATGACCGTGCAGGTCAGTTGGCATACTTTGCCGTCATGATGAAGGCTCGTAAATACAGCCGTCGTATTCTTAATGGCGATGTGAAGCCTAACGTATTTGCTATCCAGGATTCATCTTTTATGACAGATGAATTCATAGCTTATGTTGCGGGAAAAGACTATGCAATGAAGGCAGATCTCACATTGCTTCGCTCAACCTTCAAAGATGCGAAGGAATACGGAAGCATCCTGAATGTAAAACCGCTGAACTACGATGCTCTTTATGAGAGGATCGACATTATCTCCAGAAGTTATGCAGAAGATCTGTTCCAGATGCAATATCAGGCGATGGCCAAGAAGGAGCTCTTTGCACTTATCCGCCAATCGCAAGTTATGACTCAAAAGTATGATGTTGTTGTGACAAATCCGCCATATATGAGCAGCTCTGGAATGAGTGGTAAGCTGAGCGATTATCTAAAAAACAACTACCCGGATAGCAAGAGCGATATGTATGCTGTCTTTATCGAAAAATGTGGACGGATGCTTAGCAAGAACGGCTATCAGGCTATGATAACTCAGCACACCTGGATGTTTATTGGGTCTTACGAAAACCTTAGAAGCACGGTATACAAAAACAATATCATTAACCTTGTACATTTGGGCATCAAAGCCTTCGAAGAAATTGGAAATGATGTGGTTCAGACCTGCGCTTTTGTTCTGAATTACACTAAGGTTAAAGACTATGTCTCAAAGTTTGTACGGCTTGTTGACTGTAAAGACTTCAAACTGAAAGAAACTGAATTTCTGTCTGGAAGGCATCAGAATGTCAGCAAGTGCGGACGTTTGACAAAGATACCAGGGATTCCTCTGGCATATTGGGTTGGAGACCAATTCATTGAAAATTTCTCGCGTGGTAAAAGCGTCGAGAAATACGGTGCATTTACCGGATCACAGAACATTACAGGAGATAATGAGCGTTTTTTACGTTGCCATTGGGAGATAAATTCAAGTGAAATAAATAAGCGTTGGTATTTTTATGCGAAGGGCGGCGATTATCGACAGTACTTCGGTAATCTGGATCTTGTTATTGACTGGTCAGCTGGTGCCAGAGGATTCTATCAGAACAATAAAACCTCGAACTTACTGAACAGAGAGTACTGGTTCTTAGAAGGGATAACATACTCCGCGATAACAAGTAGAGGAACCGGCTTCAGGTATATGCCGGCTGGATGCTTATTTGATAAAGGTGGGCCATCAATAAATGTAAAAGAACATCTGCACGAGATTCTTGCGCTATTTAATTCAAATGTAGCCAAGTACTATTTCTGGGTGTTCAACCCTTCTATTAACTTACAAGTGAAAGACGTGAAAAATTTCCCGATTATTTTTTCCGGCAATCCTGACGTTGCGGCAATGGCAAAAACAAACACCGATATATGTGAAGATGACTGGAATTCATTCGAAACCGCAAGTGGCTTCAAACGCCATCCTCTGATATAAGGAAAAAGGAGACAAAACTATGGCACGATTGATTGCTGATAAATACAAAGAATGGGAAGCTGAGTGCGAAGCACGGTTTAACCAGCTGAAAGCAAACGAGGAAGAACTGAACCGTATCTTCATCGAAATTTACGGCCTTCAGGATGAACTGACTCCGGATGTTGAAGAACGTGATGTTACGGTTCGAAAAGCCGATCTTCAACGTGAAATCAAGTCACTGATTTCTTATGCCGTTGGATGCATGTTCGGCAGGTACTCAGTTGATGTTGAAGGACTTTGCTATGCTGGTGGTGAATGGGATGCATCTAAGTATCAGACCATTATTCCTGATGTTGATAACATTATTCCTATTTGCGACGATGATTACTTTGATGATGATATTGTCGGCAAATTCGTTGACTTCGTCCGTAAGGTCTACGGGGATGAAACTCTGGAGCAGAACCTTCGCTTTATCGCCGATGCTCTTGGCGGTAAAGGAACTTCCAGAGAGGTCATTCGGAACTACTTTATCAATGATTTCTTTGCAGATCATTGCAGCACGTATTCTGTAACCGGTTCAGGAAAACGTCCGATATATTGGCTTTTCAGTTCCGGCAAGAAGAACGGATTTAAGGCATTGATCTATATGCATCGTTATCAGCCGGACCTTCTTGCTCGTATGCGTACCGATTACGTTCATGAGCAGCAAGAACGTTATCGCACACAGATTCAGATGCTTGAAGACAGTACGCAGACTGCGGCTCCTTCTGAAAGGGTGAAGTTGAACAAGCAGATTACTAAGCTGAAGGATCAGGCTTTGGAAATTCAGAAATATGAAGAAAAGATCCATCATCTTGCAGATCAAATGATTTCCATTGATCTGGATGACGGTGTAAAGGTGAACTACGCAAAGTTCCAGGATGTACTGGAGAAATTGAAGTAACAGCGAACATTAAGGACTGAGAAATATGGGTAACCAGCAGAGCGAAGAGAAGAAAGAAGACCGCGCCATCGCAATAGACCTTGGAGAAACATCTGACTTGAGTCTTCCTTCTACTAAATCTCTTTCAGAAACACTGGCATCGGCGGCAGACTTCAATAACCGTATTTCTGAAATGCTTCGGCCCACAGTCGAAGCAATATCGAAGATTATGGTAAATAACGACTATTTCTCCGGTATACAGGAAACGCTGAATTCATTTGCAAAGAGAATCACTGAGTTATATACATTTGATTTCTCGCCCATAATGGAAAGCATGAGAGGCTTCACTGAAAGACTCTCAGAAATGATTAAGGATATCCGAATTCCAGAGATATCCGAAGAGAGAAAACAGGAATTAATCGAAGCACATCGTCAATGGGGCGAATACGGCTGGACGATTAATCCATGCGCAGATATTGAGACGTTGTATGACTCAGTGCCTAATAATAAAAGGGAAGCTGATCTTGCCGCAATGAAATATTGCAGCAATAAGTATATGCCCTCCATATTCGATGAAATCAGAAAGTGCAAGCGGGTTAAGAAATCGGATTTTGAAGAAGCTGTATTTGCTTTTGATAACGGACTTTTGCAAAATCGAAGGTCTTAACTTTTCATACTGGTTAAGCGATGATTTTATTAGATCATTGAGTAATATCAAGAAAATCGGTAGTGTCGCTGAAACAAGACACGGTCTTGTTACTGGTAATGGCGAGCTTTTCATGAGATTATGGTTTGAAGTGGACACAAGTAAATTCTTGTGTAGTGTAAAAAATGAGATACTGCCGCGTGCGAAAAACACATGGTTCCCTTATAACAAAGGCGGTTCATTGAGACGATGGTATGGTAATCGGGAATATGTTGTTAATTGGATGAATAATGGATTGGCTATAAGAAACTATAAAGAAAAAGGAAAAATAAAATCTTCAAATTATAATCTCGATTATAATTGCCGAGAGAATATTTCATGGACGGATATATCTACGGGATTGTTTTCTGCAAGATATACTCCAGAGGGATCACTATTTGACACTTCGGGGCCTTCTCTATTTGTCAACAATAGGTCAAATAGTCTTGCGTTGATTGCGTTTATGAACACAAAAGTGATGCAAAAATATTTGGAGATATATTGCGTGGGACTGCATTATAGCACTGGCGCTGTGGCGTCTATTCCTGTCCTTTTTGAGCCATCCCCAAAAATAGATGCTATTGCAAGCGAAAGCATTGAACTATCAAAAGCTGATTATGATTCATTCGAAACATCCTGGGATTTCAAAAAGCATCCGCTTATCTAAGCAAGAATACCGAGGTAAATGAGTATGAGTATAAATGTAGAACAAACACTAAAAGACCGCTTTTCGGCTCCATTGCCGGAGAATTACAAGCGGCACATTATATTCTGGCAGGATCCTGACGGCGAGTTTGCCGGTCAGGTTGATGAGTTATGCCTAGATAATGTCAAGGTTCTTAAACTGACCGGAGAGAATAACTTTGCCGCCAAGATGCTGCTTTCAGAGGCGGATTTGGACAGCAATTATCTGGTGTACAATCCCATCTCATACTCTGATATCCGTGACAATTGGCTTCTTGATATCGAGCTGTACAGCGAAGAATTTCGTGCGGATCTGCTCTCTATCCGTATGCAGGAGCTTGGAATGCCCACGACATCCCAGATGCGTAAGGCTATGAAGTCCTATTCCAAGTTCTTTGAGAATAAGGAACGCGTATCCAAACTGACAGCGTTTAAGAGCAATTATTCTAATGTCGGTCAGCTGCACATTGATATCCTTGCAGTCCTTGCAGGAACTAGCGTCAATACAGCCCCCGGCGTTATCCGTGCGATCCTTATGGGTGGCATGGATATTGAAAACAACGACGCAATTACGAGTATCGAAAAATTTGGCAATGTGGCAGTGCTTTGGGAACTGATCAACCGCTATACCGGCTATACATATGATGAGAATGCTTCGCTGATCTCTCTGGCTAGTCACATCCTGCTGACTACGCTTTCCGTTACCATGAAGTCTTCCTGTCTGAATGGCCTTGAACGGTTTATCTCGGAACAGCATCAGCAGCTTTGCTACTCACTAATCAATGAGTGGATTCATTCAGATGATGACGATGAGCTTTATGAAATTGCACGTGCGGTCGAGGAACAGCATCATCTTGTGAAACGTTTTGATGGACTTGATGTAGAAGATCTGATGAACAGTGAATGCTTCCCGTGCATTAATGAATGTATCCTTAGAAGATATATGTCGGAGATCTCCGATAACATCATCAAGGCAGATGATATGGTTGTTGCCGTTGAAAAGCGCAGGACGCTGAAATGGTACAAACGCGTTCGCTATTATTACGACGGCCTTCTTCAAGTGGCACAGATGCAGCAGTTCTATCAGGCGAATATCGGAGGGTTCCATATTGCCGAGTATTCTAAGCTATGGAAAGAATACACCGGAAACTACTGCAAGATGGATCACTTCTACCGCCAATTCCATGCTGCATTCGGAAAGAGCCTGAAGGAATCTAGCACGGTCCTTGAAGATCTCTATAAGAACGTTGCTGATTACGTTGAAAAGCTCTACAAGAACTGGTATTTATCCACGCTTGGAACACAATGGACAACCCTTGTCAGCGATGAACTTTCCAAGAGTTCTGCTCTCACCGGAATTCCGCAGCAGGCTGATTTTTATAGAAACTATGTAAAGCCTCTTGCTTCTTCCGGCAGAGTTTATGTCATTATTTCTGATGCACTTCGTTATGAAGTAGCTGTGGATCTGACCAGCCAGCTTCTTAGAGAAACCAAGGGATCTGCAAAGATTTCTTCTATGCAGTCCGTGTTCCCGTCGGCAACCAAGTTTGGTATGGCAGCGCTGCTTCCACACAAATCGCTGCAAATTACAGACGATATTAAAGTTCTCTGTGATGATGAGCCGACCGAAGGTACCGTTGGAAGAGAAAAAATACTGTGCAAAGCACACGAGGGCAATGTTGCCATCACATATAAAGCCCTGCTTTCCATGAAGCAGGCTGAACGCCGTGAAAAGGTAAAGGACGCGGAGGTCGTATATATTTATCACAACGCCATTGACGCTGTGGGCGATAAGGCTACGACAGAGGATCAGGTCTTTGATGCTTGTGAACAGGCCATTCTGGAACTAAAGAATCTGGTTCGCCTGATTACGAATGACATGAATGGGACAAACATCCTTATCACTTCTGATCACGGATTCTTGTATTCCTACAAGCCGTTGGATGAAAGCGATAAAGCTGAAAAGAGCTTTGTTTCCGGTCATATTATCGAGCTTGACCGCAGGTATGTGATTGCTGACGGCGACTGTACTGCAGACCATATGCTGAAGATACCGATGAATCACTTGAGCAGTGAGCTGGTTGGTTTTACGCCTTTGGATAACATCCGCATGAAGAAACAAGGTGGCGGAATGAACTATGTTCACGGCGGTATTTCACTCCAGGAGTGTGTTGTGCCGGTCGTTGAATTCAAAAACATGCGCTCTACTTCCAAGAAGTTCGTGGATGTAAAGAAAGCAGCACTTGAGTTGATCAGCCAGAGCCGCAAAGTTTCCAACAGCATCTTCTCCTTGGATTTCTATCAGAAGGAAGCTGTAAGTGGGAAAGTTGCGGCAGCTACATACGAGATCTATATGGCAGATGCGTCCGGTAAAGCAGTTTCTGATAAGAAAACGGTTATTGCCGATAAGACCAGCAACAACGGATCTGACCGTGTGTTCAGAACGAGATTCACGCTGAAGAGCGTTGAGTTCAAGAAAACAGATACCTATTACCTGACCGTAGCGGAAAAAGGAACTACTAACGTAACTGATAGAATCGAATTCACAATCGATATCGCATTCGTGAATGACTTCGATTTCTGATAATAGGAGACTTTGAGATGATGACAGAGTTTGATATGAAAGTCCTGGACAATTTTCCGGGAAAGGTAGTCAGAAAAGACCTCACCACCCTCATGAAAAAGGGTGCCAACGTCCCGACTTATGTTCTCGAGTACCTGCTGGGAATGTACTGCGCAACAGACGATGAGGAAGCAATAGAAATCGGTCTTGGGAAAATCAAGAAGATTCTGAGCGAGAACTACGTGCGGCCTGATCAGAGTGAATATGTCAAATCCAAGATCAAGGAAAATGGACAGTATACCATTATTGATAAAATCACGGTTGTCTTCGATGACCGTGAAGATAAGTATATTGCCAGATTTACCAATCTGAGAATGGATCCTTTTGAAGTTCCTTCTGACCTGGTTATTCATAACGAAAAACTTCTGATTGGCGGCATCTGGTGCATCCTCAAGATTGAGTATGTCGGACTTGAAAAAGAAGACGAGGAGGATGAACAGGCTGCCTTTGAAGAAGACATCTTTGGCAACCAGAAGAAAAAGAAGAAGATCAAGAAAAAGAAGTCTAAGTATGATTCTCCGTTTGAGATCTCTTCACTTAAACCTATCCAGATGCCTAACCTGGATCTGGATGAGATCAAGGAAGCCCGTGCAAATTTCACCAAGGACGAATGGATGACGCTTCTTCTCCGCAGTGCCGGTTATGAGCCGGATGAGCTGTCCGAAAAAGAGAAGCTGCACTACCTGCTTCGTTTTGTACCATTCATTCAGAAAAACTATAACCTGGTTGAACTCGGCCCCCGTGGAACCGGTAAGTCTCATGCGTACAGCGAGCTGTCTCCGTACTCCATACTGATGAGCAGCGGAACAACGACGGTTTCAAATATGTTCTACAACATGTCCTCTCGCAGAGTAGGTCTTGTCGGTAATTGGGACTGCATTGCATTCGATGAGGTTGCAGGTATTACTCAGGCCTCCGGCGATATGGTTCAGATTATGAAGAACTATATGGCTAACGGCAGCTTCGCAAGAGGTGCGGATTCCATCAGTTCGGATGCTTCTATCGCCTTTGAAGGCAACACTTTCAGAAGTGTTGCAGATATGATGCGTACGACCAACTTGTTTGAGCCGTTCCCTGAAGCGTTTAATAACGACTCTGCATTCTTTGATAGAATCCATGCATATCTTCCAGGATGGGAAACTCCTAAACTCAGATCCAGCTTGTTTACTAAGAACTATGGCCTGATTTCGGACTGCTTCTCGGAATTCTGCCATGCCATGAGAAAATATGACTTCACGAATTCTTTTGCAGAATACTTTGCTTTGAACAACCAGTTCAATACTCGTGATACCATTGCAGTCGGAAGAACATTCTCCGGCCTTGCGAAGTTGATCTTCCCGGATGAACGTATGTCAAAAGAGGAAACTCGTGAAATCCTTGAATATGCCATTGAATGCCGTCGCCGCGTCAAGGAGCAGCTTCGAAAGATGACACCGGGCGAATTCAGTGACGTAAACCTTGGATACATAGATCTTGATACGGATGAAGAGCATATCGTTGATCTGCCTGAAATTTCTAACGGTACCCTTATCTTTGAAGGGCTTGAAACTCCGGGATATGTGTATGGTATCGGCAGATCTGTATCCAATGTACTTGGTGTCTACAGACTTGAAAACAAGCTCGTCAACGGAACCGGTTCGCTCAGCTTTAAGAATGTTGAGGGACTTGCCCGTGCTCCGAAGAGTGTAAGGGACAGCATTACTGCAGCATTTAATTACTTCGGAGAGAATTCCAGAAAGATTATTTCCGGAGCATATGAAGACTTTGACTATAGCCTTTATTTCAATGATCTTCAGAACAGAGGCGTCAGCGATGAGATTTCTGTTGCAGAGGTTGTCGGTCTGTTCTCAGGACTTGCCAACCGCGCAGTAATGCCATCATTGGTTATCTGCGGACGGGTTGTAATGTCCGGTAGCATGATGCCGATTACGACAGAACTTGATGAGATTTTTGTGACGGCAGCCAACGCGGGAGCCAAGAGAATCATGCTTCCTTCGGAAAGCAAAGAAAAATACGATAAGCTAAGGTCTGATCTGAAGAACGAAATCTCTGTAATTTTCTATTCCACACCGTTGGATGCTGCTAAGAAAGCACTTGGAGTTGACTGATTATGGCTGAATATAAGTGTATCAGCTGCGGAGAAATAAAAGAAAGTGAAAGCCCCTGCAGTTGCCCGATGTGTGGGTATAAGATGTTCGAGATGCCTTATGAGCGTAAGAACGTCCTTGCATCGGAAATAGACAACTTTATATCTCGTCTCGAAGTGACAACTGTTGTGCGTGAAGACCTTATTTTCGAAGGAAAAGAGAAGGATGACGCACGTTTTCCAGATTACGACAAGATTCTCAAATACGTTACGAGTCAGGCACGTACAGAGGGTTTCTTGACTAATCTGCTCGAAACAGCTGAGCAGTTGAAGCTTCATTTTACCTCCCAGTTCTCGAAAACATACCCGATATCTTTTGAGAACTTGAACGGTATTATTAAGGAATACGATGAGGTTTTAATTGCGGCGGCAGAGATATTGTCCCCTGGAGTAAAAATTGAGCTGTCCGATCTTGTATGGAAAGAAGCATCTCTTATGTACTCTGAGAACCAGAATAAGTACCTCTGGTTTTCAGCAAACGAGTTGATTGACCTGATTGAAAAACTTGCGAAGAAAATCGTTAAGTTCATCAAGGTCAACAATCTCTACGGAAATAATCATAAGTATCATCCGAAGAAGCGTGGCGATCAATATACTGAAAACACCGAGTTTAAGGATGAACTTGAAGATGCTATCTCTAAGGCAGAAGGTATCCTTGCCAAGAAATATGTGCTGGATATTGCAGACGATGGTTCAGATGAATTGAAGGAAATGCTGACTTGTCTTTGGAATAGCATTGAACTTATTATGTGCGCTCCGCTTTTCATAAAGAACTACGATTATTTGCAGGAATCCGGTGGTGTATCAGAAAAAGAGTTCCTTGAAGGCCTTTCTGCAAAGCTTCTGGAGCGCTATGCAGAGTTTAACGCTTCAGTTCAGAAGGAATCATTTTTCTTTGCCAAAACTGAGGATGAGTTATTCGAGTTATACAAGCAGTTGATAGCGCTTGATAAGTTTGGCTTTCTTGTACCGGCAGGCACGACGCTGATTAACATCGGCGAAAGCGAAAAGAAACTGGGTGAGTTGATTGGCTTATCCGGAATCAAGGAAAGCATTCGCAAGATTAAGGCCTATGCCCTGAACAACAAGGACAGCGAGGACCTTAATATCCATATGTGCTTCCTGGGCAATCCCGGTTCCGGTAAAACCGAAGTTGCCAGATATATCGCAGGCATTCTTTATGAAAATAAGATTCTTCCGACCAACAAGGTCATCGAAGTAGATCGCAGCGGACTTGTAAGTCAGTACTTTGGAGCAACTGCAGAAAAGACAAGCCGGGTTATATCTCGCGCTATGGGCGGCGTGCTTTTTATCGATGAGGCATATGCGCTTGGAAATAATGCAGATGTCGGCACCGACTACGGCAAGGAAGCAATTGACACTCTCGTAAAGGCTATGGAAGATTATCGCGGTAAATTCTGCGTTATTCTGGCGGGATATAAAAACGAAATGCTCCAGATGCTCTCTACCAATCCGGGATTCAAGTCGAGAATTCAGTTTATGCTCGACTTCCCAAACTATTCCAGAGACGAACTTAAAAGCATTACAGAGTTGATGCTTAAAAATCGCCATTACACAATCGGAGATACCGCACTGAGCCGAATCCTTGATATTACCGACATTAAGCGCAAGGATCCGAACTTTGCGAACGCAAGAGAAATACGCAATATTCTGGATCAGGTTATTATGTGCCAGAATTTACGACGCGCAGGTTCAGATGACACCGAACTTGGTATTGTTGACGTAAATAAGTATATTCAGGATGCCAAGATTAATCTTCCAACCTCCGGTACAGGAACTGCTAATAAAATTTTGACCGGTGAAGAAGAGCTGGATCAACTGATCGGGCTCGCGGCAATTAAGCGTATGATTAAGAAAATCAAGGCTTATGCGAAGCGCAATCAAGGACAGGAAGGCTTTAATCTCCATATGTGCTTCTACGGCAATCCGGGTACAGGAAAGACAGAGGTTGCAAGAATCCTCTCCAGGATTCTCTATGATGCTGGAGTACTGCCGGAAGCAAAGCTAGTAGAAACAGATTCACATGGTTTGCTTGGCAAATTCGTCGGTGAAACTGCACCGAAGACGCAGGCAAAAATCAATGATGCCATGAACGGTGTTCTGTTTATTGATGAGGCATACGGTCTTGTCTCTACTAACACGGCAAGTGGAGGCGTAACCAGTTATGGCGAAGAAGCTATTGCTGTTCTCCTGAAAGAGATGGAGGACCGCAGAGGCCAGTTCTGTGTCATTCTTGCCGGATACAAGGATGAAATGAAGACTATGCTCAGTGCCAATCCTGGCCTTGAGTCAAGAATTCAGTTCACGCTCGATTTCCCGGACTATACCAGAGAAGAACTTGGCGAGATTGCTGTTGCGTTCTTGAAAAAGAAGAAATATGAGATTGATGAACCGGCCCTTAATAGGCTGCTGGATGTTACTGAGTATTATAGGAACAGGCCTAACTTTGCTAACGCAAGAACGGTGAGAAATATTCTGGATCAGGTTATTATGAATCAGAACCTTCGCACGGAGGATACGGATGGTGATAATCTGATCGTAGTTGATGATGTCGAAGACTATTTGATGGATGAAGGGATTGACCTAACTAAGGCCGGAAATGGTCAGCGACGCATTGGATTCATGGCTTAAGGCGGTGAATATATGGAGAAAGAGACTAAGCTTAGGGCTCTATGTATTTTGAAAATTTTATATGAGCTTTCAGATGTGGATCATCAGCTCTCAACTGCTGAGATTGCTGAGTTATTGGAAGAAAAATACGGGCTTAAGGTTTACCGGACTACCATTAATTCTGATATTGAGCAGCTTCGACAGTTTGGAATTGATATCTGCATAAACAAATCAACTCAGAATAGATACTTTATTGATGGAAGATTGTTTGATGTTCCAGAATTGAAGTTGCTGATTGATGCCGTAGAATCATCTAAGTTTATAACAAAAAAGAAAAGTGGCTGAGTTAGGTGAACGTGTCAAGCAAATAAGAATTGCTGAAGAAGCAGAGAGGGAAAGTAAGATTGCGGCAGAGAATGCAGCCCTAAAGGCGGCTCAGGAAGAACTTGTCCGTAAACAGGCTTTTGAGGAAAAGATGCGGCGCGAAGAGGAAGAACGCAAGCGCCTCGAAGCCGAGGAAAAAGCGCGGCGTGAAGAGGAAGAACGCAAGCGCCTCGAAGCCGAGGAAAAAGCTCGACATGAAGCGGAAGAGCGTAAGCGCCTTGAGGCCGAAGAAAAAGCTCGTCGTGAAGAGGAAGAACGCAAGCGCCTCGAAGCCGAGGAAAAAGCGCGTCGTGAAGAGGAAGAACGCAAGCGCCTCGAAGCCGAGGAAAAAGCGCGTCGTGAAGAGGAAGAACGCAAGCGCCTCGAAGCCGAGGAAAAAGCGCGGCGTGAAGAAGAACGCAAGCGACTTGAAGCCGAAGAAAAGGCACGCTACGAAGAGGAAGAAAGTAAGCGAACAAAAATTGAGATGCAACAAAAAGAAATTGCTAAAAAGGCAGGTGAAAAGTCAATGGGAAAAACTATTTCAAGCAAAATTCCTGATGGAGTTCTTTATGCGCCAGGTGCCGAACCGGCAGCTATTAAAAACCGTATAGATCGTCTATTTGAGAAACTTGATGGAGCATATCCAGATAAAGTTGTTATTGGACTTCATAAAGACCATAAAAAATGGGGCGAGACGGTAACAGAACTTTATAGGCAACTTGGATATCCTGATGGAAATGCCTTCCTTACGGCATACGGTTATTCTGTGGGAACAGGTGCTTCCGGCCGCCCAAGCTCGGTTGATCCGGATGCAATAATTGCACAGTTAAAAAAGCTATATCCTGAAGGTACATCTATGTCCTCTGGTGATTTACAGAAAGCACATCCGGACATTCCTTGGAAATCTCTGCAAAACAAGTCAAACGAGTATTTCGGAATGACTTTAACAAAGTACTTAGCAAAGGAAGGCATACTTACTTCAGGGCGGGCAATCGGTCCGAGTGGTATTAGTGATGAAAAGGAAGCGACTGAATTAGTAGAAACCTTAAAGAAACGTTATGAGGGTAAAGACAAGCCCACAGAGTTAAAGACTTTGATTGCAGATAATCCTGATTTGCCAATTTCAAGCCTAAATAAAGTCGTAAGTAAGTTGTTTGGAACAACTACTGCGGCATATCTTACCCAAAATGGTGTCCTTCAAAGCAATAAGGGTATATCTGACGAGGATAAACTTGCCGCTATTGAGAAAGCTTTGCTTGAAAGATATAAAGAAAAAGAAACACTTCCTGGTAATGTCGCTCAGATTAAACAGGAAAACCAGGATCTTAAATTATCGGGAATTGAAGCGTTGGTTAATAAAGTTAAAGGTGTTCCTGCAAAGGAATATTTTACGACGCTTGGCATTCTCCCTGTAGAGAAAACAGCGGAAGAAAAACTTGAGGAAATCATTAGCGCACTTAAGGAACGATATATTGGGACGAGTAAAAAAGCATATACTATTTCGGATTTATCGACGCAGAACCCGGATCTAGCAATCTCAAGCCTCAAGAAACTAATAAAAGAGGTTCACGATAAGACTCAAACTGAATACCTTTCCTCGCTTGGAATATTATCTGAATACGATTGGCAAGTTGCTGCAAAATTAGAGGAAGAACGCGTTAATGCTCAAAAGGCTGCACAGAGAGAAAAATTCAAGAATGATCTTCCGTTTGAAGAGATGTATAGGATGTATCTTGAATCTTTTAAGAAGCAGACTGTTGAGAATCATTTCTTTGATATCAATATACCAGAAAGAGCGGAGAAAGATAAAAATTCTCGCAATTCGGACTATCGCGTTGGAGAAACAACGGAAACAACGCCCGATGGTTTCGTAATTAATCGTGGCGTCTCGTATGGAAAACCATATGTCGAATTGCATAAATATAATGGAAACGCAGAAGTAGTTGAGGTTCCGGATTATGTTACAACAATTTGGGATATGTCGACTTTTGCAAATGACAACATAAAGAAAATAATTCTTCCGGAAAAAGTCACAGGAGTTAATCTGAGAGCATTTTCCGAAAATGTTAGAAAAAATATTGCCGATAAAGATGGACTGTGCATAGTCGGAAGATTTCTTGTGGATTACCTCGGAAATACAAAAAGTGTAACAATTCCTGAGGGTGTTGAAGAAATAACTTTTTGTGCATTTGCCAGAAATACATCAATAACTGCAGTTTACCTTCCGAAATCAATTAAAGTGATTGGTAATCAGGCATTCGCAGGGTGTGATCACCTCGCTGAGGTTGTTTTTAATAGCGAGACGGAAGAGCTTGATTGCATAGATTACAGTGCGTTTGGCGGTTGTTCAGCACTCAAAAAAATAAATCTTCCTAAATACATAAATAAATTGGGCGATGGAGCATTTAATGGGTGCAATATTCCAACATCAAACGCCGGTTTTGAAGTAGTAAACAATATTTTAGTACGCTACTCGGGTAATGACACGATTGTTAATGTTCCTAAAGGTATTACAGTTATTGGCCCGAATGCCTTCCATGGAGAACAGATTAAAAAGATCATGCTTCCAGAAGGTGTTAAGACCATTTGTAATAGAGCTTTTAACGGGCTGAAATCCCTTAGTGAGGTATCAATCCCTGAGTCATTGGAAACGATTGAAAGCAGTGCTTTTTCTTTCTGCGATAAGTTGTTGAGCGTGAACCTAAGTGGTGTGACTAATATAGGCGCAGAAGCTTTTCAACATTGCTCTAGTCTAAAAGATGTCGTGTTGTCTGAAAGACTTGAAAGCATCGAATCTGGGGTATTTTCTTCATGCCGTGCATTGAAATCAATTGGTGTAAAGGGATCACACGGAATGATAGAGTCAGTTTTGCCTGAAGAATTAAAAGTACTTAGTTCTTCGGCATTTGCTGAGTGTGAATCCTTGAGAGAAATAACAATACCGGGCTCAGTGCAAAAAATAGGCGTGAGAGCATTTTATGGATGTAAGAGCCTCACAAAGGCTATACTCCAAGAAGGAATCGAGGAAATTGGAGAAGAAGCTTTTGAGAACACTACGTCAATGGTTTCAATTAATATTCCGTCATCGGTATCAAATATAGAAAAAGATGCATTCTTCCGCTGCAACTGCAGTAAAGAAATCGCTTTCCCTGAAATATTCTGTGAGAATAAGGGCTATTTTGGAATCCCAGACGATAATAATTGTTTCGTGGAAAACGGGATCTTGATTAGGTATGCTTCCGGAAAGGAAACCGTTGCGCAGATTACAGACGGTGTTGTTGTACTGGAGGAAGGCTCATTAAACGGTGTTTTCGGTGGATGGGGGTCTTCAGGTGTATCTCAAATTATTCTTCCGGACTCGGTGAGAGTAATTCGTCATGAAAACTACGGATATTCGCCGAAGTTTAAGATGAACATTCCTTGTGGATATTTGCTCCAGAAACGCAAACTCCCTATTGAACCGCTGAAAACATTGCTTAGTTCTGTATGGAAATATGCCGCGAGCATGATGGATTGGGTTTCAATTTTCATTTATCAGAACAGCAAACAGCTTTATGAGTATTGCACGGAGGCATTTGCAAAGGCTCCGAATGCATTTGTTACTTCTGCGCTTGTTACACTTGGTGATAAATGCAAGCCTAGCGATGTTGACAGAATTGGAGAGGCTGTATTTGATCTTCGCAAAGATATTGGCCAAGAATTCCTTGATAAGTTTTACGCTTTTGCAAAGGAACATAAGAGTAAAAAAGCGGTGTCTGCATTGGCTCCCTTTGTATCCTCTTCCGTTGGTGGAGAACTAAATGCGAAAAAAGAATACAAAAATGATATTGAAGAATTCTGCGATAAGAATTATGAAAAGCATGAGTTCGAGCGTATTATGCAGAAAGCCGGACTAAATGGAAAGGCTTTTGAAAAGTCAGGGATCAAGTATTCTGACAGAGATGAGGAAGTATCATCTTTTGTTTTGGAGTGCGCAATTCTTCCGTACGTTGGACAATTAACTGAAAAACCGAGAAATATTGGATCATATAAAACGGATTATAGTACATTTAGCATCCTTGAAAACAGCGATATGATTGCGTCCAAATTTGAAAAAGCTTCTTTCGAAACATTCATAGATAATATATCGAAAAAAGCGGGCGGATACGATAAACCACAGATTTGGATTCCTGTGTGCAGATTTGGCACCGGTGATCAGGTCAAAGCCCTGATTTCTAGTATGAACGGTTGGACTGACTGGTATAGCTGCGGTTCGAGTGGCCGCATGGGCATTATGGTCTGCAGGGGCGCAATCATGCTCAGTGACTCAAGAGAAGCTATGATGTATGCTGAGAAATGCAAATGCCTTGATTATTACGCAAGATTAAGAGGTATGACGGCTGACACTATTAGAGATACCAAGCTTGCTGATTTTGGATTTAATGGCGATGGCAAGAAAATCTATGATCTTGGAAATACTATAATAGAGGCTTCAGTTGGGGATGATCTTACAATAATTCTTTTTGATACCACTGCGTCTAAGATTGTAAAATCATTACCTAAAAAAGGCAGCGATACAGCAAAATATGATGCATGCACGGCAGATTATTCTGAACTGAAGAAAAATGTAAAAAAGGTCGTTAAAACTCGTAATGATTTACTGTTTGAATGTTTCCTTTCAGGGAAGAAATTCGACTGTGCGTCTTGGACTACTGCGTATACTGAAAATCCGGTTCTCAACAAAGTTGCAAAACTGTTAGTATGGGCTCAGGGAAAACAGACTTTTACGCTTGATGATACGGGTACTATTGACAGTTTCGGCAATGCTTTCATTATTAATCCGACTGAAAAGATAGTGCTAGCACATCCTTTGGAAATGGAGGATGCGGATGTTGCCCGTTGGCAGAAGTACTTCACTGAACGTGGCTTAAAACAACCTTTTGAGCAGATTTGGGAGCCTAAAATCAAAGGCGAAGTTCGAGATAATAGATATACGGGCTGCATGATTCCGTACTATAGATTCCTTCATCAGGAAAAGCACGGTATCACAGTCCAGGATTACGATTTCCACAACCAGATTGAAATCGGACTCCAGGGTTGCAATGCAAGTATTGAACGGATTGACTGGGCAAGACATAGCATTGATGTAAAGGATAGATTTGAGATTAAATCCTTTAGCGTTAGGAGTTTAAATCGACGCACGAACCATATCATTTACTATCTTGATAAATGCACAATCTTCGGGCGAATCGAGCAAGATGATGACTCTTCTTTGCAAAATCTCGAAGGCTATACTGTTGCACAAATTGATTCTTTCCTAAAATTTGCAATAGAAAAAGGTAGCACAAAATGCACTGCGGTATTCTTGAATTATAAAAATGAGCATTTTGCGGATTTTGCAGACATTGAAGAGTTTACCCTCGATTTTTGATTAATGTAATGAGGAGGGCCGTTATAGGCCCTCCTCTGGAGAAATGCGATGACTTGTGAGCAAACAGAAAAAGCTGCAAAATTATCCAATAGGATAATCCATTTGGCTCAGAATACATTATTGCTGAATCTCAGGTTTATGGATTCGGCTATTTTCCGTTTGTCTCCTAAGGCTGCAGAGACAACATTAGCTACAGACGGCAGATATATATATTATGGGACAGAGTACATATTGAAGCGGTACAAATCCGAGCAAAATCAGGTCGTTAGAGATGTTCTTCATGTAATATTGCACTGCATTTTTCGTCATTCATTTGTTGGCAGTTCCATAGATATCCCTATTTGGAATTTAGCCGCAGATATAGCGGTGGAGGAAGTCATTCACTCTTTGAATATCCAAAATGTATTCACAAATAGCTCTAAAGCACAAGAGAAAACTCTTGATGATTTGCGCGGTTCGATGAAGACTTTAAGCGCTGAACACATTTATCGCTATTACAAAGATAAAGGTATTGATTATGTTCAAGCTGAAAAAATAAGAGCTTTGTTTATTAGCGATGATCATTCAAATTGGTACAATCCAGAAGAGCAACGACGATTAAGTGGTCAACAGTCAAACAATTCTAGTTCACAAAAGCAGGATGGTTCTTCGCGTCAAAAGGATGCGCCGTCCGGTGATAATTCCTCGCAAGCAGATGAAAACGATACTGCTACATCCCCCTCCCTTGAAACGTCAAAAGAAGAATTAGAAAAGGAATGGGAGTCTGTTTCGCGACGAATCCAAATGGATATGGAAACTTTTTCAAAGGATCGTGGAAGTCAGGCAGGCAATATGATTCAACAGCTTCGTGAATTAAACCGGGAGCGATATAACTATGATGTGTTTCTGAAGAAATTTGCGGTTATGGGCGAAGCAATGCAGATTAACGATGATGAGTTTGATTATATTTTTTATACATATGGGTTAAAGCTGTTCGGCAATGTGCCGTTAATTGAGCCACTCGAATATAAGGACGTTAAACGTGTTCGGGAGTTCGTGGTAGCTATTGATACATCAGGATCGACAAGCGGAGAATTGGTACAGCGGTTCCTTGAAAAAACATATAATATTTTAAAAAATACAGAGAGCTTCTTTTCAAAGATTAATCTGCATATTATCCAGTGCGATGCTGCTATTCAAGAACATATTAAAATAACAAATCAGGCAGAATTTGATGATTATATAAAAGGCCTGACTATAAAAGGCCTTGGTGGGACGGACTTTCGTCCAGTCTTCACCTTAGTAGATGATCTTATTGCGCAGGAGGAATTCACTCATCTAAAGGGAATGATTTATTTTACTGATGGGTATGGAGTTTTTCCGTCACAAAAGCCTACATATGAAACGGCGTTTGCGTTTATACGGAATGAATATGATAATCCTGAAGTTCCACCTTGGGCAATAAAACTTGTCTTAAATAATGAGGATATATGAAGACGATAGTTTCAATTATCTGAAACAGGAAGGACGAAAACATGAATATCAAACAAGCGAAAGAACAGATTAAGTATGCTGTTAAGTCATACTTTACGAAAGATGAAAGCGGAGATTTTATTATTCCAGTAGAAAGGCAGCGTCCTATTTTTTTGATGGGCCCTCCGGGCATTGGAAAGACTGCTATTATGGAACAAATCGCCAATGAACTTGGTGTCGGCATAGTGACGTATTCCATGACTCACCATACTCGTCAAAGCGCCTTGGGGCTTCCTTTTATCGTTCAGAAAACATATGGCGGCAAGGAATATAGCGTATCTGAATATACGATGAGCGAGATCATCGCGTCTGTTTATAACAGAATTGAAAACGATGGAGCTAAAGAAGGTATTCTTTTTTTGGATGAGATCAACTGTGTCTCTGAAACGTTGGCTCCTTCAATGCTACAATTTCTGCAATATAAAATTTTCGGAACGCACAGAGTACCCGATGGTTGGATAGTGGTAACTGCGGGAAACCCACCTGAATACAATAATTCCGTTAGAGAATTTGATATTGTTACCTGGGATCGACTGAAAAGAATAGACGTTGAACCGGATTTCAAAGTATGGAAGGAATACGCACACGCTAAAGGAGTACATCCTGCAATCATCACATATTTAGAGATAAAAAAAGATGATTTCTACTCAATTGAGACAACTGTTGACGGAAAGCGTTTTGTGACCGCAAGAGGCTGGGTTGACTTAAGCGATATGATTAAGCTTTTCGAAAGGAACAGTTTCAAGGTTGATGAGACCCTTGTGATTCAGTACTTACAGGATCCTCAAATTGCGAAAGACTTTGCTGTTTACTACGATTTATTCCAAAAGTATAAGTCGGATTATCAGATCAATACGATTCTCAATGGTGCCGCATCGCAAGAAATAGTAAACAGAGCAGAAAATGCAAAGTTTGACGAGAGACTTTCTTTGCTTGGCCTCATATTTGATGCATTAAGTAATAATACGAGATCTATTGTTTCCACAGAAGCCATGATGCGAGTTTTGATGGCAACAATTAAGGGATTAAAGGGGAAAATTGTTTCCGAAAGCGTTGAAAAAACTATTGCATCTTTGAAAAAGAAGGCAGAAGAGATTTCGGAACAAGCAAATAAGGCAAAGCGTTCCGGAATGATGAGCGCTGAGGATGTAAAAGATAATATTGAAGCGGCAAAAGTTCTTCAAGACATGTCTCAGGTAATTGCGAGGGATAATCCCCTAAATGGAGAAAAAGCGTTTTTTGTTGTTAAGCAGATCTTTGACGCGCAGAATGCTATATTAAAGAAAAAAGTCGAAACAACCAAAGCATATATTGATAACTCACTCAAATTTTGCAATGATGCTTTTGGCGTTGGACAAGAAATGGTGTTGCTTGTTACTGAGATGACAGCTGATGCCAGTTGTGCTCATTTCTTGAGCCGATATGGAAGCGAACAATATTTCAAATACAATAAAGAGCTTCTGATAAATGAAAGGCAGATAGAAATCTTGAATGAAATCGATGAACTAGATTTGTAATAGTATTCTTTCAAGTTGACTAATTTCACATTTGAAGTCACGAGGTGTTGCTAAATGGCGACACCTCGTTTTTGCTTTTCAAAAACCTATTGATTTTTTCGCAATATTGAGTATAATTCTAACTGTAACAGTTGTTACGGATAGAAGCTGACTGGAGGGAGCCACATGCGTTCCAAAGATACAACACTGAAGCAAGAAATATATGACTTCGTAAATGGATGGAAGAGAGATTACGGTGCATCCCCATCGCTGAAGAAGATTGCTGATCAAATGCAGGTCAGTCGGACTACTGTTTATCGCTACCTGAAAGAGATGAGCGAAGATGGTGTCCTTGACTACTATGGGGAAGGTATAGACACGAAGGAACTTAATGGTACCAACATGAATCTGGCTCCTGCCATGATCGTCGGTAGCATTCCCTGCGGCGAAGCTCAGAGCGAGGAACAGTACGTTGAAGCATATGTCAATCTCCCCACTGCTCTCTTCGGGAAAGGCGAATTCTATATTCTTCGTGCAAAAGGAGATTCCATGGAAGATGCCGGAATTTCAGAAGGCGATCTGGTCGTTATCTTGAAGCAGCCTAACGCAGAAATTGGAGATATTGTTGTTGCCCTTGATGATCAAAGCCAAAACACATTGAAACGGTTTGCTGGCTTCGATGAAAATCATAAGGTTATTCTTGAATATATGAACGAGGCGGTTTATCCCGGAAAGACTATTTTGGTCAACGAACTCACTGTTCAGGGAGTTGCCAAGCACGTTATCAAAAGCTTGTAAGGAAGGAGTTTGACTGAGTTGAACAAGGTACCTGTTGAGGTTGAAATTGAAGAACGCTCTGACGGAGAAATAATTCCAAGAGCTATAATTTGGAGCGATGGTCGTCGCTTTCCAATTTCGCGGGTATTGTATCACGGAGCTTCTTCAGCTAATGAATATGAAGGAATTCGCTACACGGTAATAATCGGTAGTGCGGAAAAATATATTTACCGAGTCAATCACGAATGGTATGTGATGGCTTTGACAGGAGGTGTAGGCAGTGAAGAAATTCGCTACTTATGACGAGATCGAAAACCTCTGTGAAGCCTTGATAAAGGATTTCATGAAGCGCAAACATTATACGAATGCGCATTGTGTGGACATTGAAGCCTTTGTCACGGAATATCTGGGTATTCCAATCGTCTACGAGACATTCGCTGAGCCTGATCCGGGAAGGATAGGCTTTTTATCAGACGGATTTCGCCCGATATGGGTCATGCGCGGAAATCAAAAAGTGCAAGTGCTCTATCCGGCGGGAACCGCAGTAATTGAAAACTACTTACAAAGACCAAGTGAAATTGGAAAAAAGAGATTCACGATAGCGCATGAAGGAGCTCATTTTGTTATTGCAAAGCATATTCCAGCTCAAACAAATGCTGCTTTCCACAGCGAGTTTGACGGCGAAATGACTTATACGCAAGATATGCTTCATGAAATGATGTCTATCAACGAAGCGTTTACGAACCGTGCAGCAGCATGCTTCTTGATGCCCTTATTTCTCGTTACGAGAGTATTGAAAAAGTATAACGGCGGTAATAATATCGTGGCCTATGACGGTTACGTAATGGCACAGGATCAGAAGATAATCGTTCAGAAAATGGCTGATGCAATGGGAGTGAACTACTCGCCGCTATTCACAAGATTAAAGGAGCTAAATCTGATAGATCTTCATCATATTGACGAGTATCTCTCTTCGTTTAATCGAGGAGGTGTGATGCCGTCATGATGCAAACAGTAGCAGAAAGGTATCAGAAGCCTCTGCCGGTTGAAATCGTCAGCAAACTGGAAGTGTCCAGGCGGCAGGCCGAAAGACTTGTTAAGCGGGAGATAAAATGTCCGAACTGTGGATTTCATCTTCTTGAGGTTTACGGCACGGATCACCATATAACACGAGTGAAGTGCCAAAAATGCAAGTTCAACGAGCTTATTGATACCGCAATGTTCAGAACAATAAAAAAGAGAGGGACTTATCGTATCACTTCGAGAAGCAGAAAAAAACCTCTTAGATAAAACCAAATAATAAAATCGACTTTTAATCGCGCGAGCGGAGCAGGACCCGAAAGGGCTGAAAAACTACCAAGCACCGTACGAAGCCGAATTGAGACTATGAGATAGTAATATCCATGTGTCTTGGTTCGATTCGACGGTGCTTTTTTTGCGCGTTTATTAGCTTCGTACTGTGTTAGGAGTTCCTTCCCGCAAACGCGGGAAAGGAACTCAAATGAAAAATACATACCTTATTTACAAAGACATCAATGCGGATAAGAAGGAACTTATTGTTGCGACAAAAGAACAATGGGACCAAGTATTGAAAACAAATAGGACGCTTCCACGTGAACAACGTCGGTTCTTCGTTTGCGATAGTTTCGAGGACTGCGGAGAGATTGATCGTATGTTTATTGAAACGGAAAAGAAAGAATACGACAAATGGCATTCGGAGCATGAAATGAGTGAACGAAACAGAAAATGTGGCAATACTGTGGTAGCCATGATGTCGATGTTATATTAAATGATGAAACAATAACAGGAGTCTTGCTTGATGCTTACATACCCGAATCAAGGCTTGCCTTTGTTGTTATAGATAGAGGGACTAAAACAGAACGCGATACGTTTACGATAGCAGATCACTTATGTAGGGTAAGAGGAATAAAGTGCGTTTGCATTTCCGCAAGAAATGATCCCGAAATCATCTGCGTGTTAATAAAGAAGGCACTCCGCTCTATACATATTTATATTACCTCAGATAATATGGCTGATATAGAAACCGCCCGAAGGCGGTTCGAGCAATGGAGAAAGCAGAGATAAATTTCCGGTGGAGTTGAGGCAATGCTGCCGGTGGAGTTGAGGCAATGCTGCCGGTGGAGTTGAGGCAATGCTGCCGAACATCTTGAAATTTGGAGATTTATATGATATAATTTATTGTCCTAAGTGTAGTGTTTAATCGACGGCTCTTATAGATGTCTTCTCCAACATCTCCATTTTCGTCACCAATACGCCGATTATATACGAGCAGATATGCCGATATATGACTATCGGGGAGAATAGAGATGGGAGATATGAGGAACTACGGAGGGATATGTTAGTGAAAAATAGCACAAGTCATGAAATCCCCACCATGAAGCCGAAAGATTAACTTTATAAACGTCTTTGCAAGCGGGCAATCTCAAACGAGGTTGCCCGCAATATGTTATAAACCGTCAAGTCCATATCCTGCCCGTTCCGATCGCCGCACATTGCCGGGACGGACGGGATTTTTATATGCAATGCTCTTTCGCATCCCACGCTATAGTTTATCCGCATATCCAAAGCCGAACTCCCTGCAGAATAACCGGGAATGAATCTCCACCAACATATCCACTTTTCTGCAGATGTTTCGTGTGCTATACTTATGATAATTCGTTTTACTGTAAAGGATCAATGTATGAAAAAAGATTCCGCCGCCTCCAAGCGGAGCCGATTTCTCTATCTGCTTGCAAACCTGGTTCTGGGCATGGTCTGCGGTCTGGCCATTTTCCCGCTGATCGATTATGTGCTGTCGCTGGAGCTTCCCCTTCCGGAGCATATGGGCCTTCTGCTGGCCGTCTGGCTTGCTTTCTGTCTTCTGCTGCTGATGCAGGTGGTGCTCCATGAAGGCGGGCACCTGCTCTTCGGTTTATGTACAGGCTACGGTTTTGTCTCCTTCCGCATTGGGAACCTGCTGTGGCGATGGGACGGGCAGCGGCTGCACCTGGGTCGGTATTCCCTGCCCGGCACCGGCGGCCAATGCCTTATGAGCCCGCCTCCATGGCGGGAAGGCCGCTTCCCCTATGTACTATACAATCTGGGCGGCCCTTTGATGAACCTGCTGGCGACGCTGTTGGGCTTTTTGTGTTACCGGCTGCTGGATCCAGCCTCCCTGGCCGGCAGACTGTGGCTGCTGTTTGCCCTTTTCGGGTTGGGCATGGGGCTGATGAACGGTATTCCCATGCGGCTGGGGAATGTAGATAATGACGGCTATAATGCCCTGTGTCTTGGGAAAAGCCCTGCGGCGCTCCGCTCTTTCTGGCTGCAGATGAAGATCAACCAGCAGATCTCCCGGGGCGTGCGGCTGAAAGATATGCCGGAGGATTGGTTTGCACTCCCTGCGGAAGCGGATATGTACAACAGCATGGCCGCCGTTATGGCCGTGCTGCATGAGAACCGGCTTATGGACGAACATCGGTTTGCGGAAGCCGCCGTCTGTCTGGATATGCTCTCCGCCCGCTCCAATGCCCTGCCCGGCCTATATCGGCAGCTGCTTCTGCTGGACCGGCTGTACTGCGAAGCACTGGGGGCACAGGATCCCCTGATTCTGGCACAAAGCGAAAGCCGGGAGCTGGCAGCCTTTATGAAACGTATGAAAGGGAATCCTGCCATCCTGCGCACCCAATATGCCCTGGCTCTGCTGTGGAAGAAAGACCAGGCGCAGGCCGCCGCTCTGCGTCAAAAAGCAGAAAAGTGTCTGGCCTCCTACCCATACCCCGGGGAAGTCCAAAGCGAAAGGGAGCTTTTGGAGCTGGCAGAAGCACGCAGTTTGAATCAGTGAGAACGCTTTTGTTTTCCTTTTCTTTCCTTTTCATTTTTCAAAATTAGTGCTATGCTATAGAAAATGACTTCAGGAGGAATATCTTGAAAAGCACGTCCTCTTCTTCCCTCTGGAACCTGCCCAATAAACTTACCATGGCCCGTGTGGCTCTGACGCCGGTTTTCATCGTGTTTGCGGAGTTATGCAACCACAGGGGCAGCCGGCTCTCCTTCCTCTTGGCGGGCATCGTCTTTGCAGTGGCCAGCTATACGGACATGCTGGACGGAAAGATCGCCCGGAGCCGGGGCATCGTTACGGATTTCGGTAAATTCATGGATCCCCTGGCAGATAAGGTGCTGACCACCACCGCACTGCTGTATATGATGGATGCCGGAGTGTGCCATCCCATGGTACTGGTGCTGGTGCTGGCTCGGGAGTTTGCCGTAGCCGGGCTGCGCATGGTGGCCGCCGGAAGCAAAAGCGGCAAGGTCATTGCCGCCAACGTATACGGCAAGATCAAAACCGTAGCCCAGATGCTTACCGTGCTGGTCTATTACTTTGCCGCCGCCGTTTTCGGCCCTGTAGTTTGGGTACAGACCCTTACGCAGGCGCTTTGCTGGCTGGTTGCAGCCCTTACGCTGCTTTCCGGCACCATTTATCTTTATCAGAACCGGAGTTTTTTGACTGAAGCATGAAACAGGAACCCACTCCCTCTCCCTATAAAGACAAGCTCTTTACCATCCCCAATCTGCTGAGCCTGTTCCGGCTGGCCCTGATCCCTGTGATCCTCTGGCTGTACATCGGCCGGGAAGCCTGCTACTGGGCAGCCGGGCTGGTAGCTCTTTCCGGTGCCACGGATATTCTGGACGGAAAGATCGCCCGGAAATACAACATGATCTCCGATGTCGGCAAGATACTGGATCCTGTAGCCGACAAGCTCACCCAGATCTCCTTGCTTTTCTGCCTGGTGAGCCGGTATGCCTGGCTGTGGTATCTGGTAGGCTTCTTTGTGTGCAAGGAGCTGCTTCAGGCCCTTATGGGATATGTGGTTCTTCGCCGCAAAGAAAGTGTAGACGGCGCTCAGTGGTTTGGCAAGGCCAGCACGGTGGTATTTTACGGCGTAATGATCCTGCTGTTTGTTTTCCCTGCCCTGCCGGAGATATGGGCCCAAGGGCTCTGCGGACTTTCTGGAGGAATGCTTCTTCTGTCCTTGGTGATGTACCTGCGGTATGATTTCCGTGAACTGAAAAAAATGCGGAAGCAGCAATAAATATGGATCGGCAGGCGGCGCGGGTTTCCCGGGCCGCTTTTCATATCCCCCGCTCCGTGTCACCGGATTGCAAGAAAGCACCCTGCACGCAGGCAGGAGG
The DNA here is from genome assembly GCA_900545265.1 of uncultured Eubacteriales bacterium. GTDB lineage: Bacteria > Bacillota > Clostridia > Christensenellales > CAG-138 > RUG472. The sequence continues at coordinate 41,808 of UQYI01000009.1, read as the reverse complement.
GGTACGGTCTGTCCCGGCGTCCCGCTTTCTCGGCAGCGCCTGTGCCTCTGAACATATCCTTCCCAGAATAAAAAAGCAGCCAGAACGGTTTTTCCGCATCTCACCGGATTGTTCCCAAACAGGATCCTGTACGTTTCCAACGAGATCCCTGCTTTTTTAGTACACAGACCGTCTATCGGCCATGCCACGTATTGGCAGTGCTAAAATCCAGATGTGCAAAACCATATCGGGATTCTATTTCCATAATATAAAGAGGCACATTTTTACCGCAGCTTGGGCATGCCGCATTTTTGCCCCTGCAATGGAGCACTCGGCAGATGAAAGGATCCCGCGCACATGGGTTTCACCTTCCTGACAGCCGCAATTAAAAAGGGGACTGCGAAAATCGCAGCCCCCTTTTGCAGAAACTTTTATGCGGGCTCAATAAGGCCGTAGTTACCGTCCTTGCGGAGATAAAGAACGTTGATCTCACCCGTTGCGGCGTTTTCAAACACGAAGAAGGAATGGCCCAGCATCTCCATCTGGAGCATGGCCTCCTCCTCGCTCATGGGGCGGATCTCAAACTTCTTGTTGCGGACGATATGAGGCCCCTGATCCTCCTCTTCTTCCTCCATGGGTGCGGGGGCTTCTGCCAGAGGAGCCGTGTTCCGCTGGGCCTTTGCCGCACGGGTACGATAGCGCTCCACCTGTTTTTCCAGCTTGCTCCCCACGCTGTCCAAGGACGCGTACATGTCGCCGGAAACCTCTTCGCCCCGGAGAATACGGCCTTCATAGGGGATGGTCACCTCCACGATGTGCCGGTTCCGCTCCACGGAGAGGGTTACCTGAGCTTCGGTGTCCTGGGGAAAATACCGGCTGAGCTTGGAAAGCTTCTTCTCGGCAACCTCCCGCATGTAATCGGAGACCTCAAGGTTTTTCCCGGAAATGGAAATCTTCATGTGCTGCACTCCTTCTCAGCAGGGCGATATGGTGCTCCCTGCTGTGCTTTTATACTACCACAAAACGGAAGACTTGTCCCGCCTTTTCTTTAAAAAAATGGATCTGTTGCATTTCGTTCACGTTTTGCGCATTTTTCTGCCACATCTGCACGGTAAGATGCTTATTGTAGAAAGAATATTGTTTCTTTCATGACATCCCTCCTTTTCATTCCTGTGAGGAAGACCCGGCCAGTGGCAGGCCGGGTTTTTCTTTTGCGCAAAGCCTACTTTCCTCCCAGCAGCTGCATGAGCTGAAACAGCTGTCCCATGTCCATATCCTTCCGGGGCGGCGGTTCTTCCCGGCAGGGAGGCAGGGGTACCCCCAGAGCGGCACTGAGCGACCGGCTGAGCTCCTGAGGCAGCAGCCGGCTCAAACAGCGCACATACTCCTCCACCCCCCGCCGGCCCTGTTCCTCCCGCACCGCCTGGGCCAGGCACAGGGCGCACTCCAGTGCCGAAGGGACCGGAGGCCGGGGATCCCCTCGCTGGGGGTTGCCGGGATTGCAGCCGCCTCCCGGCGCCGTGTTTCTGTACATGGACCGTCCTCCTTTTTCTGTATTCTATTCGCCCCTCCTCCCAAATGTGCCGGGAAATGCGCCGGTTGTTTTGCCCGGACCGTTTCAAGTGATCTTTGGAAACCGGTGCTTTTTTCCTTCCGGATGCATAGGATGGACTATGGGAGGTGAGCGGATGAAGCAGGAAGATATGCAGCGCTTTGTGCAGGCCCGGGAGGGACAAAGCGAGGACGCCCTTATGGAAGAGCTGGGAGCCATGACCCGGCAGCAGCGGGCTGCGGGGGAACTTTCGGATACAAAGATGGAAGAGATCTACCGGCTGCTTTCCCCCATGCTCACGGAAAAGCAGCGGCAGAAAATGCAGCAGGTCATTTCCCGGCTGAAAGAATAATTATGTCTTAATTGCAACCTTTTCCTCCAGTTTGCATAAAGCCCTTTACCCGGGGCTTTTTTTATGGTATATTTGCATATTGAAAAACTATGCGGGTATTCCTTCGGGCCCCTTGAGAATAAGGAGATACATTCATGGGCTTTTTAGACAAGCTCCTGGGCAACACCAGCGAAAGCAAACTGAAAAAAATGCGTCCCGTTGTGGACAAGATCAATAAACTGGAAGATACCTACGCCTCCATGAGCGATGAGGAGCTGCGTCGGCAGACTTCCCTTTTCAAAGAACGGCTTGCCAAGGGAGAGACCCTGGATCAACTGCTGCCCGAGGCCTTTGCCGTAGTACGGGAGGCTGCCAAGCGCACGGTGGACATGCGCCCCTACGATGTACAGCTGCTGGGCGGCATGGTGCTGCATCAGGGCCGTATCGCCGAAATGAAGACCGGCGAGGGCAAGACCCTGGTAGCCACCCTTCCCGCCTATCTGAATGCACTGGAGGGCAAGGGCGTATACATCGTCACCGTCAATGATTATCTGGCCCGCCGCGACGCCCAGTGGATGGGTAAGATCCACCGGTTCCTGGGTCTTTCTGTGGGATGCATTGTTCACGATCTTTCCGCCCAGCAGCGGCGGGAGGCTTATGCCTGCGATATCACCTACGGCACCAATAACGAATTTGGATTTGACTATCTGCGGGACAACATGGTGGTCTATAAGGAATCCATGGTCCAGCGGGAGCTGCACTATGCCATTGTGGACGAGGTGGACTCCATCCTCATCGACGAAGCCCGTACTCCCCTGATCATCAGCGGCCAGGGAGAGGAAAGCTCCGAAATGTACCGGGAGGCCGACCGGTTCGTCCGCCGCCTGACCCGGGGCGAAGATATGAAGGACGTGAACAAATCCGATCAGCTCATGGGCATCGAGCAGGTGGAGAGCGGCGACTACATGTGCGATATCCGTCGCCGCACCGTTCAGCTGACAGCGCAGGGCATTGCCAAAGCCGAAGCCTGGTTCAAAGTGGAGTCTCTGGCCGATGCGGAAAATACGGAGCTGAACCATTATATCAAGCAGGCTCTTCGGGCCCACGCCCTGTTCACCAAGGATAAGGATTATGTGGTACAGAACGGCCAGGTACTCATTGTGGATGAGTTCACCGGCCGCCTGATGATCGGCCGCCGTTATTCCGAGGGTCTTCACCAGGCACTGGAAGCCAAAGAAGGAGTCAAGGTGGAAAAGGAAAACAAGACCCTGGCCACCATTACCTTCCAGAACTACTTCCGCATGTTCCACAAGCTGGCGGGCATGACGGGTACCGCCAAAACGGAAGAAGACGAGTTTACCGCCATCTACGGACTGGATGTGGTGGAGATCCCCACAAACCGGCCCTGCGTCCGGCAGGATATGCCGGATATGGTCTATACTACGGAACTGGGCAAATTCCGGGCGGTGGTCAACGAGATCCAGGAAAAGCACAAAACGGGGCAGCCCCTGCTGGTAGGCACCATCTCCGTGGAAAAAAGCGAATATCTTTCCGCCATGCTCCAGCGGGCAGGGATCCCCCATCAGGTGCTCAATGCAAAATATCATGCCAAAGAAGCCCAGATCGTGGCGCAGGCGGGTAAACTGGGCGCCGTGACCATTGCCACCAACATGGCCGGCCGCGGCACGGATATTCTGCTGGGAGGCAACCCGGATTTTCTGGCCCGGCAGGCTCTTATGCGTGACGGACTGGAAGAGGACCTTATTGAAGAAGCTACCGGCCATGCCGATACCCAGGAGGAAGCCATTCTGGAAGCCCGGCAGCGCTATGCCGCCTATTACAAAGAATATAAGGCCGAAACCGACCGGGAACACGCCCAGGTGGTAAATCTGGGAGGCCTGCACATCATAGGTACCGAGCGCCATGAGAGCCGCCGTATTGATAATCAGCTTCGCGGCCGGGCAGGCCGTCAGGGCGATCCCGGCAGCACACGTTTTTATGTATCCCTGCAGGATGACCTTATGCGCCGCTTCGGCGGGGACCGGCTGGAAGGCATCATGTCCCGGCTGAATCCCGGAGATGAGCTGCCTATTGAAAGCGGCCTGGTGACCAAACAGATCGAAGCCGCCCAGAAACGGGTGGAAATGGCTAACTTTGAAACCCGTAAGAACGTGCTGCGTTACGATGACGTCATGAACAAGCAGCGCTCCATTATCTACGGGCAGCGCCGCCAGGTGCTTATGGGAGAGGATATGCATCCCAGCTTCCTGGATATGATCCGCACCACCGTAGAAAGCATTGTCACCACCTACTGCCCCCACGGAGCCAAAGCGGAAGAATGGAATCTGCTGGCCGTATCCAGAGAGATCTGTGAGCTTTGCGGCAAGGAAAGTCAAGATCTTTTTGCCAATGTTCCCCTTCAGGGGCTGACGGAAAAGAAGGCGGAGGATATCTGCCACAGCTTTGTCAACGCCTGTCTGGAAAAAAAGGAGCGGGAGCTGGCGGAGCATAAACTGGATCTGCGGGAAGTGGAACGAATTGTGCTCCTGCGTTCCGTAGACAGCCACTGGATGGATCATATCGATGCCATGGACCAGCTGCGGCAGGGCATCGGCCTGCGGGCTTACGCCCAGAAGGATCCCGTGGTAGCCTACACCAACGAAGGCTTTGATATGTTTGATGCCATGGTCAACGAGATCCGTGAGGAGGCCGTCCGCAATCTCATGCGGGTCACCGTTCGCCGGGCGCCCATGGAAAGAAAGCAGGTGGCCAAGCCCGTGGATCCTGCCGGAGACGGCGCCAATACCCCCATGCGCAAGAGCAGCAAGGAAAAGGTAGGCCGCAACGATCCCTGTCCCTGCGGCAGCGGCAAAAAATACAAAAGCTGCTGCGGGCGCAATGCCAACTGAGGCCGAAGTATGAACGATTACTGGCTGACCATGGTGCGGGCCTGTCCCTTCTGACCGGGGCAGCGCAACGGTTTCCCTTTCCCCAACTAAAAATCAGAACGGAGTTTTACTATGATAGTATTGGATACATACAAGATGGAGCTGGGGGAGCTCAGTGAGACCCTGAGCAAGGCCAATGCCCAGATGAAGCCCCAGGAGCTGCAGACGGATCTGAAAGAGCTGGAAGACCAGATGTCTGCCGCAGACTTCTGGAATGATATAGACAATGCCAACAAGATCACCCAGCGGGTGAAGATTCTCAAGGACAAGCTGGAACGGCTGCGGCGGCTCAACGCCCAGCGGGATGATATCCAGACCCTGATCGAAATGGCCGAAGAAGAAGAGGACGAAAGCCTTACGGCAGAAATCAAGTCTGAACTTGCAGACCTGCAAAAAAAGGTGGAGGCTCTGCGGCTGGAAATGCTTCTTAAAGGGCCCTATGACAGCTGCAACGCCGTTCTTTCCCTGCATGCAGGGGCAGGCGGCACCGAAGCCCAGGACTGGACGGATATTCTTTACCGCATGTACTCCCGGTACTGTGACCGCCGGGGCTGGTCTGTAAAAGAGCTGGATCTGCTTCCCGGTGAAAATGCCGGCATCAAAAGCGTCACCTTTGAGGTGGAAGGCGAAAACGCCTACGGCTATCTCAAGGCGGAAAAGGGCGTTCACCGGCTGGTGCGGATCTCTCCCTTTGATGCCAATGCCCGGCGGCAGACCTCCTTCTCCTCACTGGACGTGACCCCCATCTTTGACGATGACAGCAATGATATCAAGATCGAGCCGGACGATATCCGGGTAGATACCTATCGCAGCGGCGGCGCCGGCGGACAGAACGTAAACAAGGTCTCCTCCGCCATCCGCATTACTCACCTGCCCACAGGTATCGTGGTGCAGTGTCAGAATGAGCGCAGCCAGCTGCAAAACAAAGAGATGGCCATGCGTATCCTGAAAGGCCGACTGCTGGAGCTTCAGGAGCGGGAGCGGGAGGAACAGATGGCTGCCATCAAGGGCGTAATGAAGAAGATCGAATGGGGCAGCCAGATCCGCTCCTACGTTTTCCAGCCCTACACCTTGGTAAAGGATCACCGCACCGGTGTGGAAACAGGCAACATTCAGGCCGTTATGGATGGAGATCTGGATCCCTTTATCAGCGAATATTTGGTGCAGTCCTGAGAGGCGGTCTATGTCTTATAAGCTGAGCAAAGCCCTGTATTGGGCAGACATAGTGGTAACGGCCCTGTTGGCCGTTGCCGCCCTTATGACCCAGAAGCGCTGGATAGGCGTGGTGGCCCTGCTGGTGCTGCTGGCTGGCTCTGTCCAGACGGTTTTCTTCTACAAATGCCCCCACTGCGGCAAAGCCATGGAGATTCGGGGCAAGGGCAACGGCAAATGCCCCCATTGCGGCAAACCCCTGCAATAACTTTTTGTCTGCAAAGCAACGAGGCTGTGAAGGAATATGATCCGTTCTTTCACAGCCCCTTTTTTATTGCCGGGCCGTAGTTTGCCTGTCGTTCTCTTGTTATCGTGTTTTTCGTTCAGGCTTCCATGCCATAGCAGTCTGCCGCATCTTTGGATGACCCGTTCCGTTATGCTTTTTACCTGAACAAATGGATAAGGTTGGCCCGGAAGTATAGGCTTACACAGGAACGAAAGTCACCGGGAAGCGCAGGGCGGGGGCGCACTGCGTGCCTTACGGCACGCCTGCGGGGCATTTGCCCCGCAGAGTTCCGGCGGCAAAGCCGCCGGAACGTGCGCCCCCGGGTTGCGTGTACAAACAGACTCTCTTTCCCGCCTGCACCCGTTTCAAACGTAGAGCAGGGCTTCTATGGGCTGGAGTTTAGCGGCCTTATTGGCAGGATAGGCCCCGAAGAGCACCCCCAGCCCCATACATACCAGCAGCGCCATCAACGCATATTCCCAGGATATGGAAGCACTCTGACCCGTCAAACTTCCATAAAGCTCCATTCCCAGGCAGGACAGTCCTATACCCAATACTCCGCCCAGCAAAGAGAGTACACAGGCTTCCGTAAGAAACTGCAGCAGGATCACCCCTCTCCCGGCCCCTACGGCCTTGCGAATACCGATCTCCCGGGTACGCTCCGTTACGGTGACCAGCATGATATTCATGACCCCTATGCCTCCCACCAGCAGGGAAATGGCGCCGATACCTCCCAGCATCCAGGCCAGGGTGTCATTGACCTCATCCATGGCATCCAGGATATCACTCTGGCTGTACACGCTGTAAGCATCCTCATCCCGGGTCAGAGCATACAAAGCCAGTTCCGCCGTGGTTTTGACCGTCTCCGTCATATCCGTATCCAGAACGGAGATGTAAAACTGACTGATCTCCTTTTCTCCTGTAAGCCGCTGAGCCGTTGTCAAAGGCAGTAGGATCACCGCATCTCCGGAGCCGCCCAAAGTCGTGCCGCTTTCCTCCAGCAGGCCTATCATGGTAAACGATGTATCGTCTATAGTCACCGTTTTTCCCAAAACATCATAGCTTTCAAACAGATCCCCCGCCACCTCTGTACCGATAACGCATACATGGGTGCCAAAGGTAATATCTGCCTCCATAAAAAAGCGTCCGCTTTGTATCTCTGCGCCGTAAATATCCCCATACTCTGCCGTAACACCCAAAATGCTTCTGGTGCTGCGGCTGGTCCCCTCTTTTATAACGGCATTGGTGGAAAGCACCGGCGCCACGCCTTTAATAAGAGATCCCGGCAGATAGCTTTTCAGTTCCTCTGCCGTAACGGATACCTCCTCATCGGTGATCTGCGCGCTGATAAGCCCGGCTCCCAGAGAATAAATGCTGCCGGTTATGGTCTTTCCGGCGCCTGCGCCAATAGACATAAGCATGACCACTGCCACCACGCCGATAATGATCCCCAGCATGGTCAAAAAGGAACGCATTTTATTAAAGCGTATGCCCCGCAGGGCCATTTTTACGGCATTCAGCATATGCATCTCTCCTGCCCGCCATAGACACGGCCATCCTGCACCCGCAGCCGCCGGCCGGCCCGGGCCGCCACCTACCCGGAATGCGTAATGACCACCAACGTATGCCTCCGGTCATGCAGTTCATCCAGAATGTGCATGATCTCTTCACCGGAGTGGGAATCCAGATTTCCCGTAGGTTCATCTGCCAGGATCAGCGCCGGTTCCGTGACCAGTGCTCTGGCAATGGCCGCCCGCTGCTGCTGTCCCCCGGAAAGCTGATCCGGCCGGTGCCCCATGCGACTGCCCAGACCCACCTTTTCCAGCGCACGGCTGACCCTGCTGGCCGTATATATGGCCGGGGAACTGGGGCGCCTGCTGCGGATGCGGCTCAGCTCTCCGGGAGAACACAGGGTCACATCCTGCCCCTCCAGCAGATACCGCCCTGCATCTGCCCTGTCCAGGCAGCCCAGGATATGCATCAGCGTGCTTTTTCCGCTGCCGGAGGGCCCCACTACGGAAACATATTCCTGCGGGTAGATATGCAGACTCACATCGTCCATGGCTTTGATCGTTTCCTCCCCCATGACATAGGTCTTGCATATATGGCTAAGATCAATCATTTTTGTTCCTCCTCTGGCTCTTGTCGAAGCCGCTGTCTCCGGATCCACCAAAGCTGCCAGGCATGTTCCCGCCAAAGCCGCCCATGTCCGGCATGCTTCCACCGCCTCCGGGCATCTGGAAGCTGTTGAACAGATCCTGTGTCTCGCTGGGCGTATAGGTGCTGGAGGTTGTCACCTGTTTGGTAAGGATCTTCTGCCCTTCCTCCAGTTCTCCGGTTACCAGCACCTGACTGTCGTCAGAAGCGGCGATCTGCACCTCCACCCACTCTAGAGCAGAAAGATCCAGTTCCTCCGCACCAAAGCTGCTGCCAAAGGCGCTGCCTTCCGGAGCCAGATACACGCCGTCCTTGCCGTTGATCCGCTGGATGGCCTCCACCGGAACCAGCAGCCCTTCCCCACTGTCGGAGATGACCACCGTACACTCCACACTCATCCCGGGAAGAACGCCTTCTATGGCGGGTACTTCCACCACCGCTTTATATCGGGCGCTGCCGCTGCCGGTGTTCACATAAGACAGCGTTTTTATGGAACCCGTATAGCTGCCCTCCACTGCATCCGGTTCTATGGAAACCTCCATGCCCGGGGTAACACTCAGGATATCCTCCTCATCCAGCGACAGGCTGACCGTATAGCCCCCATCGGTCATAAGGGTGCCCAGCGTGTCTCCCGGCTCTGCGGAAAGCTCCAGCACCCGTCCGGCTGCCTCCGCCCGGATGGAGAAAGCTTCTTCATATTCCTCCAGCAGCTCCTGCCGCTCCTCCAGCAGCTGGGCATAGGCACTGGAAGTGGGATAGTCTGTAAAAGTAGCTATTATACTGTTTCGGCCCACGGAGGAGCCGTCACGGACGGACAGCGAAGCCACCACTCCGTCCACTGCCGTAACCTGCTGGTAATTCACCAGCGCCAGAGTGCCAGCACCCACAAGTGTGCCCTGCCCGTCATACACCTGGGCCTGTGCCCCTACGGGCAGGGATATATCGTCTATGAGGATATTGGCTGTGCCGTTGCATACCTGCCGCACAACTCCCTGCACCGTGCCGGCTTCTGTTTCCACACGCACCGTATCATACAGGGAAAGAGCCTCCGCCTGCACATCCAGCTGCATGAGATCATCGGTAGAAAGCAAACACACATACCCGTACTGCTCCATTACGGCGGCGGCATCGCTGCCCGCTTCCAACTTCAGATCCTTCACCGTTCCGGAAGCACCGTTGCGCAGATACAGCTGATTGCTGAGCCGCTGGGTCTTGGCCAGGGACTGTTTGTTTTCCTCCAGAAGAGTCACCAGTTCCCCTTCTTCCTCCGGCTCCAGAGCCACCAGCAGCTGTCCTGTTTCTACCGTATCCCCGGCAGCCGCCAGCACCTCTGTAACGGTGGCTCCATAAGCGGCGGTCAGAGTTTGGGTATCTATTGCACTGAGGGTACCGGAAGCAGAAAGACTGGTCTGCACAGAGCCCCGGGTCACCTGCTGCACCCGGTAAGCAACGGTGCTGCCGGAGCCGGTTTCCTGTCCGTTCTTTTCCTTTATGTAAAAATACCCGCCAATGGCTCCTCCCAGCAGGAGCAGTGCCAACAGGCCGGCCGTACAGCCTTTCTTCAAACGGCGGCGGCGAAAACGTTTTTGCTGAGCGGTAATGGGATCTGTTCTGTTTTCCATAGGGAACCTCCTTCATGTTGCTGCCGCCAGTATATCCGCCCTTCCTTGAAAGAAAATTGAAACTGCTTCCGCATCGAATTTGTTTGCATTTGCGCCAAAAAGTAATGCCCGAAGAGTCCATCGGCTCTCCGGGCATACTTTTATACGTTCCCCTATATGTTCCGATAAAACAGACCATGCTCCGTGCAGTACCAAAGCAGCAGTCTGTGGGCAAAAAAGGGCAGCCGGGTTTGCATATCCCATTCCGGATAAAGCTTTCTGAGCATTAGAGCGTCCTCGGTAAGAAAGGCCGCAAAAGAGATATAATGGGCCCGCTCCATAGGATGAGCGCTTTCCAGCAGCCAGTTTCCATCCCAGGGAGATACGGTAAGCTGATGGACAGCATCCGGTTTTTGCAGGGGAAGTGACTCCAGTTTCTGGCCGCAGCAGTTTATATCCCCGCGCCCTTCGCTCAGCAGCAGCCGTTTGCACCGGGGGCAGACATAAAAACGCATCTTCCGCAGATTTCCGTTTGCCTCCGGTTGTTCTCCCATGTCCCCCTCCAGCAGGGCTTTGACTTCTACCCCCAGCACCTCTCCCAGAGCGGGCAGCAGGCTGATATCCGGGGCTCCGCCTCCGGTCTCCCATTTGCTGACGGTCTTGTGGCTGATGTGCAGCCGTTCTCCCAGCTGCACCTGGGTCATTCCTTTTTCCTCCCGAAGCCGGCGGATCAAACGTCCGGTCTTTTCTGCATCCATAAAGGTTCTCCTTGTCTCTTTTTCCTGATTATACGCCAATACCGGCTGTGGCGCTATCCACGCTCCGCAGAGGCCGGGGGCAAAGGAGCACCCTGTCCAGCGTGCCTCGGTCTGCCGCCCCCTTCCACCAGGGCAGCAGAAGAATAAGACAGCTTTCCAGATACCGTATCATGCTGCCGGGAAGCGCCCACATATCTGCCAACTCTGCCAATGCCCTTCTTAACAGTCTTTCCAGTTCTCCTTCCCGGCAGCGGGCTATTTCCCCTTCCAGTACTTCCCTCTCTTCAGACAATAAAAACAGTTCCCGGGGTTTCCGTCCGATAAGGGTCAGCAGCAGAGCACAGGCAAACACCGGTTCAAAAAGATTGAGGGGGATCTGCGCATACTCCGAAGAGATGCTTTTCAACAGCGCATCCACCCGTTCCGGTGCAAAGCGGCGCAAAAATCGGTTTTCCGGTTCCAGCCGATCCAGATACCGCTCCATAAACCCGATACCCTTATCCTCCGGCCGCCCCAGACAGGGGGTGTAATCCGCCGTAATGGGCAGGTGCAGGGCATCTATTTCCGGCGCATAGAGCTTAAAGAACCCCCGAAGCCCCGGCCCCAGCGTATCATTATAAAACACGTTGGGGGTTTGAAACAGATCCCCCTGCAAATACAGGGCCCGGTGGCGGCAAACCGCCGTTTTGCGGCGTATCCGGTCCATTCCCCGGTGATAAAGCTCCGGCAAGGGCAGCTGTTTCAGGCAGCGCAGGGCGGCTTCTTCCGGTAATTCTTCCAGCCCAAGGCCCAGCACATACAGTACCGAGGCCGTCAGGATCTCCGCCTTCTCTTTAGGCAGAGAGGACGCAGGACTGCCGCACCAGCGATCTGCCCCCTGCTGTACCAGCCGCAGCAGCGCCCTGCGCAGGCCGGCAGAATCTGCGTCAGAAAGATATCCTCCCGCTGATCCGCGGCGGAACAGCGCGGCAAAGAGGTTTTCCGGCCGCCGCTCTTCTTCCCTAAGAGGAGGAAAACGCGTCAATCCTTCCATACCGCTGCCTCCGCCAAAAAGTTCTCTGCCGCAGAAGGGCCTTTTTCCCTCACCTGCCGGGCCAGCCGCGGCAAAGCCCGGCTCTCCAGCAATTCCAGGGAGCCGCGGCAGCAGCCATCAAAAGCCGTTTTCATACAGGCAAGAAGCATTTCATCCGACAGCTGATCCCAGGTATCGCTTTTATATCTGCAAAACAGGGTTGTCAGCTCCTCCAGAATATACAGGCAGTTCTCCTCCTCCAAATAAGGGGAATCCCCAAATACCTCCAACAGCTTTTCCACCGCTTCCGGACCCAAGGCCACCCGCCTCGCCTGGGCAAGAGCCTGCCGATGGGTCTGCGCCAGCTCCAGAGCCTGAGCTTCCGTCAGCTTCAAGCCCCCTGCGCCCGCTTTTTCCAGGCAGGCCAAGTATCCTGCTGCTTCCTGTTTCAAGGTGTCCGCTCCGAAGAGCAGCGCCAATTCCAAACCGGATTCCATTTTATACCTCTCCAAATAAAAAACAGCACCCTCGCCCCCTTTATGGAGGAACCGGTGCTGCCGAATGTTTTTTACCGGGCGTTTTTTGCGTCCCTTATACTATATACCACATTTTGGGCTTTTTTTCAATGGGATTGATGCATTTCGTGCATAAAAAAGATTAAAAGAATGGTGCATCCGCCGCTGGACGGCAATTTCCACTGCAAAGCGAATGGGCTTTATGGTATAATCAAAGTAAGCAAACACATCAGGAGGAAACTGTGAAAAGTGTCAATTTGCACTGCGATACCCTGCTGCGGGCGGCCCAACAGCAGGGGCCTGAAGCCGATCTGCTGCACTGCCCGGACTTTCAGGTAGATTTGGCCAGAATGCGTCAGGGCGGGATGGACGTAAACTTTTTTGCGATTTTCCTGCCTCCGGAGACCCATTTGAAAGCCATGGAACTGGATACCTATGCCGCCTACATAGATCTGCTGGCAGGGATCTTTGACCGGAATATGGAGCGTCATAAGGACCTTATCGCCCCTGCCCGCTGCACCCGGGATATAGAACATAACCGTAGCCGCAGCCTTATGAGCGGTGTGCTTACCATGGAGGATGGGGCTGCCGTGTATGGCCGCCGGGAAAATCTGGAGCATTTTTATGCCATGGGCGTGCGGGCGCTGAGCCTGACCTGGAACTTTGAAAACTGCTTCGGTTTCCCCAACAGTCCGGATCCGGCCCAAATGGCTCTGGGACTGAAGCCCTTCGGCAGGGACATGGTAGTATATATGCAGGAGCTGGGTATGCTGGTGGATGTTTCTCATCTTAATGATGGAGGTTTCTGGGAAGTGCTGCGCCTGTGCAGAAAACCGGTCATGGCTACCCATTCCAACTGCCGGGCTCTTTCTCCCCATCCCCGGAATCTTACAGACGAAATGCTCCGGGCGCTGGCGGATAACGGCGGCGTTGCGGGACTGAACTTTTACGGCTGCTTCCTCAACGGGGATATCCACAATTCCGATTCCACCGCAGAAGGCATTGCCCGCCATGCCCGGCATATGCTGCAAACGGCCGGAGAGGATGTGATCGCCATCGGCACGGATTTTGACGGGATCAGCGGCCGTCAGCAGATCCGGGACTGTGCCCAGCTCTCCCTGTTGGAACGGGCGCTGGAAAAGGAAGGATTCACTCCCCGCCAGATAGAGAAAATTTTTTCCGGCAATGCCATGCGGGTCATGGCCGAAAGCATGCACTGATACAGTCTTCCCTAATGTAATAAGCGGCCCACCGGGGATCACTCCGGCAGGCCGCTCTTTTATTTTACAACAGGCTCATCACATACACCTGACAGGGGTTCCAGGGATCCCATAAAGTGGGAAACACCTCAAACTCCCGAAAGCCCATCGACTGATAGAATCGGTTCGTTTCATCATATTCTGCATAGCGGCCCATCTGTACCGTTTTCACCTGCATAAAGGCATAGCCCTGTTCCCGTGCCTCTTCCCGGGCCCGTTCGACCAGCAGCCGGCCGATGCCGCGGCGTTGATACTCCTTCAGCACGCCCATGACATATAACTCCACAGTGGCATCCCCGGTCTCCTTCAGGTACAAAAAACCTGCCGGCTTCTCCCCCTGACAGGCGCAGAAAAATGGCTTGCCGCAGCTATCCCGAATGTAAGCTTCCCGGGCTTCCGGGATACCGAACCATTCCGGAAGGGCCTCCAGTATATGCCGGGAAATGCGCTGCTGTTCCTGAAAGTCCGTTACCTTCTGTATGCAGATAACACCGTCTGTCTGGGTCATAAGATCCTTCCTTCCATAGAAATATCAATCAATACAGATCCGATGATCCTCCCCAGGAGAAAGGATCATCTGCCGGGAAATAGTCTTCCGCTGCCTGATGTTGGAAGCCGTCATATTCCCGTTCGCTGCGTTCAAATCCATACCGGCGGGCAAACTCCTCCGGCAAAAGGGTCTCGCAGGGTGCTTCCCCATGGAAGCAGAGCACCTTATCCCGGCTCTGGCTGTATACGGCCCCTTGCCCGGCCACCAGCTGATCCAGCAGCTGAATGCCTATCCCTTCCAGACTCTTTTTCATCTGCACGCCCACCTGCAGATCTGCATCGGAGGGACGCACATCTCCGGAAGGATGGTTGTGGCACAACAGTACATACCGGGCGTTGCAAAGCAGGGCCTCCTGTGCCACATGACGGGGCTCCACGCTGACATAGTTGACACCCCCTACGGCCAGAGTCTTTGTGCGCAGCACCTGCCCTTTACTGTCCAGACAGATAAGATGCAGAGTTTCATAATGATCCTCCAGTGAAAGAGTCAGCGCAAAGGCACAGGCTTCCTCCAGAGAAAAAAGCACCCGTCGCCGGCTCCCTGCCGTATAGTACCGAACCAGCAGCCGCTTTTGCAATGCCTGCACGGTTTTGATCAAAACGGCTGCGCTTTCTCCTACCCCTGCCAGTTCCTTAAGCTCCTCCGGGGATGCCTGAAACACCTTTTCCAGCCCGCCAAAGCGATCCATCAGATGATGGGCCAACGGATTCACATCCGCACGGGGTATGGCATATGTCAGCAGCAGTTCCAGCAGTTCATGATCCTCCAGCTCCGCTCCGGACAAGAACGCCCTGCGCAGCCGGACACGATGCCCTTCGTGAACAGACTTCATATACATGGCCCCCAGCATCTGTTAATATATATTAATTAATATTATATGAACCCGTTTGAGAACTGTCAAGGATAAGGTGGAAAATGCCCCCGCATCCTATATAACCATATGCACACATGATATCTAAAACTAATTTTACTTTTTTATTTACAAATATTTCCTTTTATGCTATTTTATATGCATGACGTGCTTTGTGCAGGAATTCGACAGCGGTTTCAACACCGCCGCCCCCTCCCGGCAACAGCGAGGTATCCCCTAGAATTTTATGCACATATAGCGAAAGGTGGAAAAGCTCAATCATCGGTGGTTACGCATCTAACGGATGTATCACATTGACTGCACCAGAAAACGGACTTCTTTTATCAAAGCGCTTCGTTTTGAATTTACTTCTAAAGATATCTATCGTAAGGCGAGGCTGGCACGGGTCGATCGACTTGCAGAATATCAATTACAAAAGCATTATGCAAAGAAGGAGGATAAGCATGGAAGCCATTAAAAGACCGTTGAAAAAACACAAAATTCGTAACTATGTGGAAACCGTAAAAGAGGGGGCAGATAACGAAAACTTTCCCGATGGCGTAAGCCGCACCATAATGTGATGGACTATCAGGACGAGGACTTTTTGCAGCTATCCGGCATTCAGCACTTTGCTTTCTGCCGCCGCCAATGGGCTCTGATCCACATAGAAAATATGTGGGTCGAAAATTATCGCACCACAGATGGTGCCATTCTGCACGAAAAGGCCCATGACCCGCAAGGCAGCGAAAGCCGGGGAGATCTCCTTATTCTGCGAGGCATACACATCCACTCCGCCAGGTTAGGGATAAGCGGCCAGTGCGATGTAGTAGAGTTCCGCCGCAGTCAGGATGGCATTCGTCTGAACGGGCGGGAAGGGCTATGGAAGCCCTTCCCCGTAGAATACAAGCGGGGAGAGCCAAAGGAAAATGCCTGCGACAGTTTGCAGCTTTGTGCACAGGCCATGTGCCTGGAGGAAATGTTATGCTGCCCCATCCCACAGGGTACTCTGTTTTATGGACAGCCCCGCCGCAGACTGCCGGTAGAATTTACCGAGGTTCTCAGGCAGCAGGTAGAAGACATGGTCAGCGAAATGCATCAGGACTATCGCCGCGGCTACACGCCTAAGGTCAAACCTTCCAAAGCATGCAATGCATGTTCCTTGAAGGAATTGTGTATCCCTCGCCTTATGCGTACTCGAACGGCAGCGGAGTATTTGCGCCATGCTCTGGAGGAACAGTCATGAGAAAACTTCTGAACACGCTGTATGCCCTTTCGGAAGATACCTATCTGTCTTTAGACGGGGAAAATATTGTAGCAAACAAAGAAAAACAGGAACTGGCCCGTTATCCCCTGCACACATTGCAAAATATTGTCAGCTTCTCCTACGCCGGGCTTTCTCCCGCCCTTATGGGTGCATGTGCCAGCCGAAACATAGGTATTGCCCTATGCTCTCCCCGAGGCAAGTTTCTGGCCAGAATATGCGGATCTTCCAATGGGAATGTACTTTTGCGTCGACAGCAATACCGAATTGCCGATGATCCACAGCAGAGCTGCCAGATTGCCCGATGCATGATATTCGGCAAATTGTATAACTGTCGTTGGAGTATTGAACGCACCCGCCGGGACCATGGCATGCGTGTAGATAGCCTCCGTCTGGCGGCGGTTTCGGCGCAGCTCAAGGAACTTCTGCCCAAAGTGTTAGCCGAAACTTCTCTGGATACACTTCGCGGACTGGAGGGCAATGGTGCCAACGCATATTTCAGCATCATGGATCAGCTAATACTGAACAGCAGCGATACCTTCCGTTTTTCCGGGCGAAACCGCCGTCCCCCTTTGGATCCTGTAAATGCACTGCTCTCTTTTGCGTACAGTATGCTGGCTCATGACTGCGCTTCTGCGCTGGAAACCCATGGATTGGATGCGTATGCAGGCTTTTTGCACAGAGATCGCCCCGGCAGAACCTCTCTTGCTCTGGATATAATGGAAGAACTTCGCCCCTGCATGGCAGATCGATTTGTTCTTACGCTTATAAACAACCGGGTTATGCAGGAAAGTGACTTTATCCGCCAGCAAAGCGGTGCTGTCTTTCTGAATGATGCCGGACGTCGAAAGTTCTTCAAACATTGGCAGGAGAAAAAGCAGGAAACCTTGATGCATCCTTATCTGGCCGAAAAGTTACCCTGGGGCATGATCCCCTATGTGCAGGCACAGCTGCTGGCCCGATATATTCGAGGCGATCTGGATGCATACCCACCGTTTTTATGGAAGTGACATATGCTTGTGTTAATTACCTATGATGTAAATACAGAGGATGCAGCCGGACGAAAGCGGCTGCGTCAGATTGCCAAACAATGTGTCAACTATGGTCAGCGGGTTCAATGCTCTGTATTTGAATGCTTGCTGGACGCAGCTCAATGCCGCAGCCTGCAGGCGAAACTTTGCAGTATAATGGATATGGAAAAGGACAGTCTGCGGTTCTATTACCTTGGAAACAGGTATCAGAGCAAAATAGATCACTTCGGCTGTAAAAGTGCATATATGCCTGAAGACCCGATCCTGCTTTGATGCGAAGAGCAAGTGCACAGATTTTTTCGATAGGTTCGCACCGAAAAAAGCACTTTTCATTCGGCTTCCGATGTGGTATTCTATCATTAGTGTGTAGGTGTTTTTTGAAAAACAGCATATTATACACTGAAAAACTGAAAATTCGAATAAAATATTCGTTTTTTCACTGTCGCTCCCCACACGGGGAGCGTGGATTGAAATATAGAGGGTGCGCCGGATGATCTCCGGTGCCTGTAGTCGCTCCCCACACGGGGAGCGTGGATTGAAATTTAAGTGAGACACCAATATATGTATTGGCGCACGGGTCGCTCCCCACACGGGGAGCGTGGATTGAAATTTGAGTTTTCTGCGTGGTGGCCTCGGTGGTAGCTGGTCGCTCCCCACACGGGGAGCGTGGATTGAAATAATGTACAGGTTCCCGTCCTCCGCTCGGGTACTAAAAGTCGCTCCCCACACGGGGAGCGTGGATTGAAATACTTGTCGTTTCTTGATTTCGTCCCGCTCGGCTTGTCGCTCCCCACACGGGGAGCGTGGATTGAAATCCGGATATCGCTCAACAATAACTTTCACGTCATCGTCGCTCCCCACACGGGGAGCGTGGATTGAAATAAAGCCGTTATCACCGTCCTCGGCCCACACCAAGTCGCTCCCCACACGGGGAGCGTGGATTGAAATCACTACCAAAATCCGCGATAATGTAAATCGCGTGTCGCTCCCCACACGGGGAGCGTGGATTGAAATCTCCGAGTACCAGTACGGATACACCCCTGTATATAGTCGCTCCCCACACGGGGAGCGTGGATTGAAATATTTTTCCAATGTCGACATTGTAGTCGTAGCCGTGTCGCTCCCCACACGGGGAGCGTGGATTGAAATTTTGACGGACTCTTGATCATGTCGGATCTGGCCAAACGTCGCTCCCCACACGGGGAGCGTGGATTGAAATCAATCCCGTTATCCCTACATCCACATCCCCCACGTCGCTCCCCACACGGGGAGCGTGGATTGAAATACGATCTTGGCCTTAGCAGATATACCTAAGCGAGAGTCGCTCCCCACACGGGGAGCGTGGATTGAAATCATGGATCCATCCGCAAAGGTGGCTGCGAGCTCGGTCGCTCCCCACACGGGGAGCGTGGATTGAAATCGTTGTAGGACAGTGCTACGTTTGCGGCAGCCTGGTCGCTCCCCACACGGGGAGCGTGGATTGAAATGATTGGTGTCAAGTTGTAAGCATATGTACCTGTGGTCGCTCCCCACACGGGGAGCGTGGATTGAAATGGCTATTAAAGCGGAAATACAGATCCGGACTATAGTCGCTCCCCACACGGGGAGCGTGGATTGAAATAAGCGCCCCTCTTGCTTGGCTATCCAGCTGTTGCGGTCGCTCCCCACACGGGGAGCGTGGATTGAAATCGTTGCCGATGCCTGTTTGAGGTTTGTTGCAACGCTGTCGCTCCCCACACGGGGAGCGTGGATTGAAATTCAAGGCTTCCAGAGCGGCGGCGGATTCCATGGAGTCGCTCCCCACACGGGGAGCGTGGATTGAAATATAAGAGGCGATAAGCGCAAGACTTTCATCCTGGTCGCTCCCCACACGGGGAGCGTGGATTGAAATCAGAGAAATTTGGAATCCATAAACACCACCTACAGTCGCTCCCCACACGGGGAGCGTGGATTGAAATTCCGTCATATTTGCCCAGCCGCATATATTTTTTTGTCGCTCCCCACACGGGGAGCGTGGATTGAAATACACCGTCAATGTTCCGGCTGGTCAAAGCGTTAAGTCGCTCCCCACACGGGGAGCGTGGATTGAAATAAAGCCGCATTGTACTGTACTTGCACGTCCACGGCCGTCGCTCCCCACACGGGGAGCGTGGATTGAAATCGTTTTGGTGTACCCGTCTAAGGCGGTGCCCACCCGTCGCTCCCCACACGGGGAGCGTGGATTGAAATTACATAGACAACGGTATTAAGGCCGAAGCAACCGCGTCGCTCCCCACACGGGGAGCGTGGATTGAAATAATGCCTCGTGCGTACCCTTCGCCGCAGTTCACTCGTCGCTCCCCACACGGGGAGCGTGGATTGAAATCCATACCGGATGGTCACGCCGTTGTCCTTCCCGGTCGCTCCCCACACGGGGAGCGTGGATTGAAATCCAGATGACTAACGCTGAAAAGGCCGAGTTGTCCGTCGCTCCCCACACGGGGAGCGTGGATTGAAATGCTATGCTCTGGCCGTTGTCCCAGTTGACATAGTGTCGCTCCCCACACGGGGAGCGTGGATTGAAATCTTTAGGCTGGATACATTTGCGTCTATAAGGCCGGTCGCTCCCCACACGGGGAGCGTGGATTGAAATCGTAGGTGCCTCCGGCATCGTCCGGCGTCCCGTCGTCGCTCCCCACACGGGGAGCGTGGATTGAAATGTTGTAGGTGGTGTTTATGGATTCCAGATTTCTGTCGCTCCCCACACGGGGAGCGTGGATTGAAATCTATAGCCACCTTGGGGGATCCCAGCTTTTCAACGTCGCTCCCCACACGGGGAGCGTGGATTGAAATGGTCAGTACGCCGCCCCGCTCGGTGTTGTCGAGGTCGCTCCCCACACGGGGAGCGTGGATTGAAATACATGAGTATGATTTTGTCTTTGGCGCACAGGATGTCGCTCCCCACACGGGGAGCGTGGATTGAAATAACGGAGTACTCATTGCCGAGACCCCATTCGTCAAGTCGCTCCCCACACGGGGAGCGTGGATTGAAATATCGTCCAGCAGGACGGAATATACATCGTTGAAATGTCGCTCCCCACACGGGGAGCGTGGATTGAAATGCCCATCCGTTCCACGTTGTAGCGCAGGAAGTTGTCGCTCCCCACACGGGGAGCGTGGATTGAAATCAATGGGCCGAACAGGCAGCGGAATTTGCATCGGTGTCGCTCCCCACACGGGGAGCGTGGATTGAAATTTTGTCGTTATCAGGGTTAAGATGATTAGCGTCACGTCGCTCCCCACACGGGGAGTGATAAATTTGTGCATCGTTATGTTCCGTGATTGCCATTTGATAATCATAACACTTTTACGCTAGGTCGTTTGTTTTCCTACGCATACTTCTCCACCCTTTGTTTTCAGCCGACTGTTAAAGAACAATGCTCCATTGCGCATATATGCACTTATTTTACCAGCATAGCAGCTGGAACTTTAACGATGTTTGCATTTCCGTCTGTTTTCCTAGAACCCGTTTTTAAAACCCTGCCATCCCCTGTCATTTGCACACGATGGCGACGGCGGCACATTCTTTTTTGCAAAAAGTGTGTGTGTTTGCCGACTTCAGCTTAATAGAGTCTGTTCCATCCACTTGGCATACACGCAGTACCCTCGGCGGGGTTCGTTGACGAACACATGCGTCACGACCCCAATGAGTTTTCCGTTCTGCACAAGAGGGCTTCCACTCATTCCGGGTACGATTCCTCCCGTTTTCTCCAACAGTTCTTCGTCTGTAATCTCTATGATGACTCCCTGCACTTCCGGTGCACTTTGCACATCGGCCCGCAGTATCCGGCATCTATAGGGCAGTGGGTGTTCCCCTTCCAACGTTACATACAGGGTAGCTTCTCCGGTATGCACTTCTCCTGGCTGCGCAATGGGCAGATTGGTACTGCCGGATATACCTGCAAGTAATGTGCCTTCTATCCCAAATACGGTGTTTTTTTCTATGCTGCCCACAGCGTCCCCTTCATGAAGGGAAAACGCTCCAACCAGCTCTCCCACCTGTCCGGGCGTCCCCTTAACGGTACGGAGCACTTTTGCTTTGGTCACATAGCCGTGCCCCCGTTCCAGCGTAGCTCCCGTATCTATATCTGCAATAGGATGCCCCAGTGCACAAAATTTGCCTCCCTTTATAAACGACAGCGTCCCGATCCCGGAGGTGGAATCCCGTACATACGCACCCAACCGCCAACAACCGGTATTTTGCTCCAGCGCCGGCTGCACCTGTACTTGAAAGGCCTCTCCCTCCCGCAGACAGGTAAGAAGGCAGCTTGTTTCCCCCATATGAGTTTGAAAGTCTGCAGCGTCCTGTATTTCCTTTCCGTTTACTGCCAGAATGGTATCCCCTTCCTTAAGTCCTGCGCTGCTGGCCGGCGCGAGTCTCCCATCCTTTGTTTCTACGCCGGCAAAACCGACTACCTGCACGCCCTTTGTATGCAGAACTATTCCCAGTGCTTCCCCTCCCAACGTTACCAGTGTGCCTGTTGTGGCCTGCTCAATCGTTCTCAGGGGTATGATACCAAACAATGAAACGGTGTATTGTGTCCCCAGAGAAGCATCCTTGCTTTTTCGTACATAAGCAGCCCCGCCATTCTGTTTTATGCTGCATAGCAAGGCGCCCTGACTATCCGGTTCCTCCACGATTTGGGGCATAGCACGCAAGCGGAGCATTCCGGGGGAAAAATACCAGCCAAATATTGCCGCTGCCGCTCCCGCAGCTGCCCAGAGTTTTATGCTTTTTTTCATACACGCCTCCCGGATCTACTTTAGTATTAGTACTTTGCCCCGGAAGCCGCTGATCTATCCTTTTTATATGTGAAGACAGCAACGATCTGTTCTTCTCTGTTTTACCGCTGGTCTGTTCTATGTTATCCCGGGTATTAACGATGGTTCGTTCTTTTTATGAGAATTAAACATATTGTGGTTTATCTTTTACGTTGAAAGGCGATTTGTGGACGCACGTTTCGTCGGCTCTGTTGACGGAACTCTGCGAGCCGTCGCCCCGCAGACATGCTGCAAGGCCCGCAGTAAGCTCAACCGCTGAATACCGCTCTACTGATGTGCCTTGCCAGAGCACGTCTCATATTCTTTTTGACGGATCTCTTTTTTACCGACATACCGTACATTTACTTTGTCGTGAGCCTTACATCGTTTTCTCTTCTCCTATTCGGTTCAACAAAAAAAGACCTCCGGATCTCTCCGCAGATCTTTTTGCATTTATTCGGTTGTTGGTTCTCAGATCAGCTCCAGCACTACCATGGGAGCGGCATCGCCACGGCGAGCGCCCAGCTTATATATCCGGGTATAACCGCCCTTCATGCCTTCCTGAATGCGTGCATCGTACTTGGGAGCCAGATCACGGAACAGCTTCTCCACAACGGGATGTGCACGATCCTTGGTGCGCTCCTTGTACGCGCTCTTGCGCTCCTTAGCCTTCTTGAGCTCGGGCACGTCATACAGATACGCCATGATCTGACGGCGGGCATGGAGCTTGGAAGGAAGATCCTGCACCTTCTCCACCTTGGAGACCTGGCCCTTCTCGTTCATGACGTCCTTTTCCACGGTCTCAGAGTTCTTGTACTCGCGAACCGCCAGAGTGATCATCTTCTCGGCGATGCTGCGGACTTCCTTGGCTCTGGTTTCGGTGGTGACGATCTTGCCGTTCCAAATAAGGGCGGTGGTCAGGTTTCTGAGCATTGCAACACGCTGGTCAGTGGGTTTTCCCAGTTTCCGGTTTGCCATTGTTGCTTCCTCCTATCAATCTTCATTCGTGCGCAGGGAAAGACCCAACTGCGCCAGTTTTTGCTGCACTTCTTCAAGAGATTTCCGGCCCAGATTGCGAACCTTCATCATCTCATCCTCATCCCGCTGCACCAACTCGTCTACGGTGTTGATGCCGGCACGCTTGAGGCAGTTGTAGGAGCGGACGGAAAGATCCAGATCCTCGATATTCATCTCCAAGATCTTCTCCTTCTTGCTCTCCTCCTTCTCCACCAAGATCTCCACGCCCTGTACCTGATCGGTCAGGTTGATAAAGAGCATCAGATGCTCCGTAAGGATCTTGGCGGCAAGAGAAGCGGCTTCCTCAGGCTTAATGCTGCCGTTGGTCCAGATCTCCAAAGTGAGCTTGTCAAAATCGGTGATCTGGCCTACACGGGTATTTTCCACGGTGAAATTCACCTTGGTGATGGGGGTGTAGATGGAGTCTACAGCAATCTCGCCGATGGGCATGTCGGGCCGCTTGTTGCGGTCGGCCACCACATACCCGCGGCCATGGTCCAGCATGATCTCCATATGGAGCTTCCCGTTTTCATCCAGCGTAGCAAGATGCAAATCGGGGTTGATGATCTCAACATCCGAATCGGGCAGAATATCGCCTGCCTTTACTTCACACTCGCCTGCAGCGTCAATGATGACCTTCTTGGGGCCGGGGCAGTGGAGCTTGCAGATCAGTTCCTTAATGTTCAGGATGATCTCAGTCACGTCCTCCTTGACGCCTTCTATAGTGGAAAACTCATGCAGCACACCATCAATGCGGATGGAAGTAGCTGCTACGCCCGGAAGGCTGGAAAGCAGCACCCGGCGCATGGAATTCCCCAGGGTAGTGCCGAATCCGCGCTCAAGAGGCTCCACGACGAACTTGCCGTAATTCTCCGTAATCTCCACGCATTCGAGTTTGGGCTTTTCGATTTCCAACATAAATTACCCTCCTTCGGTGATGTTGCTAATGATTGGTCACGTAGATTACCTGGAGTAGTACTCGACGATGAGGTGCTCCTCGATGGTCAGTTCGATATCCTCTCTCTTGGGCAGTGCTACCACTTTACCGGTGAGATTCTCGGCGTCCAGCTCCAGCCATTCGGATACGGTGCGCTTGGCGCCCTGCTCCTTCAGGGTGGCGAAGAAGGGGATCTCACGGCTCTTTTCCTTTACGGCGATCACATCGCCGACCTTCACCTGGTAAGAGGGAATGTCTACCTTCTTGCCGTTTACGGTGAAGTGGCCATGGGTGACCAGCTGGCGGGCCATGGGGCGGCTCTCGCCCATGTTCAGGCGGTAGACCACGTTGTCAAGACGGGTCTCCAGCAGCTGGAGCATGTTGTCACCGGTAACGCCGCGCATGTTGGCGGCCTTCAGATAGTAATCATGGAACTGGTTCTCCAGCACGCCATAGGCCCGGCGGACCTTCTGCTTCTCGCGCAGCTGGATACCGTATTCAGACTGCTTTTTGCGGCCCTGACCGTGCATCCCCGGGGGGGTGTGGCGAACGGTCATCGCGCACTTCTCGCTGTAGCAGCGATCGCCCTTGAGAAAGAGCTTGCAGCCTTCCCGGCGGCACTGCCGGCAAACGGAATCAGTATATCTAGCCATTGTTTGTTACCCTCCTTACACTCTTCTGCGCTTGGGCGGACGGCAGCCATTGTGGGGGATGGGGGTGACGTCTTTGATCATGTTGATCTCCAGCCCTGCGGTCTGCAGTGCCCGGATAGCGGCTTCACGGCCGGAGCCGGGGCCCTTCACGTACACCTCAACAGTCTTAAGACCATGCTCCATGGCCGCCTTGGCAGCGGTCTCGGAAGCCATCTGGGCAGCAAAGGGAGTGGACTTACGGGAACCCCGGAAGTTCAGAGAACCTGCGCTGGACCATGCGATGGCATTGCCCTGCATATCGGTGATGGTCACCAAAGTGTTGTTGAAGGAGGAGCGGATATGGGCCTGGCCACGGTCGATATTCTTCTTCTCACGGCGCTTGCGGGCAACGACTTTTTTCATTTTGGTTGCTTTAGCCATTTATTCTTCCTCCCTTACTTTTTCTTACCGCCCTGGGTGCGCTTGGGCCCCTTGCGGGTACGGGCGTTCTGCTTGGTGCTCTGGCCGCGGACGGGCAGGCCCTTGCGGTGACGAACACCCCTGTAGCAGCCGATCTCGATCAGCCGCTTAATGTTCATGGAGGTTTCGCGGCGAAGATCGCCCTCTACCTTCACGTGATGGTCGATGTACTCTCTGAGCTTGTTGACATCGTTTTCCGTAAGATCGCGAACGCGAACATCAGCATCCACACCGGTAGCAGCCAGGATCTCCTTGGAGATGGAGGGGCCGATGCCGTAAATATAGGTCAAGCCGATCTCAATTCGCTTGTCTCTCGGAAGGTCTACGCCAGCAATACGTGCCATATGGTTTTCATACCTCCGTTAAAAATTCACTCTTTTGTATCTATATATGCTTGCGGGAAGCGCCCCCTTTCGGGCTGCGCCAGCCGCCCCGCAAGTACTCTTTCGCAAACGAATTTGCTTAGCCCTGACGCTGCTTGTGCTTGGGGTTCTCGCAGATGACCATGATGCGGCCTTTGCGCTTGATGATCTTGCACTTCTCGCAAATCGGTTTCACAGAGGGTCTTACTTTCATTTTTATATCTCCTTAAACGTAGTAGAAATTCTTGCTGAAGCTGACTTTCTTTTAGTTCTTGGCGCGCCAGGTGATGCGCCCCCGGGACAGATCGTACATGGACAGTTCCACGGTTACCTTGTCTCCCGGCAGGATCCGGATGTAGTTCATACGGAGTTTGCCGGAAATGGTGGCCAGGATCTTATGTCCGTTCTGGAGAGTAACCTCGAACATCGCGTTGGGGTATGCGTCGGTCACAACGCCTTCTACTTCAAAAACATCCTGTTTGGACAAGCTTAACCTCCTTCATAGGTGTCCTTTCGGTCCTGCCGGGTCTGCGCTTCCACCCATTTCAGGTGGCGGCGTATATCCGCATTCTGGACCGTTTCGCCCTGTGCCAGGGCCTTCATGCTGACGTCTATCCTCGTGGGATAAAGCGTCAGGTGCATCCACTTTTTCTTCTTGGGCTTCTCCAGGGGCCTTGTCTTGCCGTCGGTCAAAAGGGCAACTCCCTCTTCCGGCACGGAAAGGATCACCATGGCCAGGCCTTTATCATGACCGGCTCTGGATACCACAACATCTCCTGCTTTCGGCTCCCGGATCATGCTTTCTCCTCATAAAAGGTGGTCATGATGGGGTCTCCGTCGGTGATGAGAATGGTGTTCTCATAATGGGCGGAGGGCAGGCCGTCCTCGGTTTCCACCGTCCAGCCGTCGCTGAGCTGGCGAACCTTCCAGGTACCCATGTTGATCATGGGCTCCACGGCAATAGCCATACCGGCACGAAGCCTGAGCCTTGCCTTGGGAGAATAGTAGTTAGGCACTTCCGGGTCTTCGTGCATGTTCCGCCCGATCCCATGGCCTACATAGTCCCGTACCACGCCGTAGCCGTTGGCCTCTGCATGGGTCTGCACCGCCGTACCAATATCGCTGAGTCTGTATCCTTCCCGGCAGTATTTTATCGCTTCAAAGAAGCATTCCCGGGTGACCTGCACCAGCTTGCGGGCCTTCTCATCCACGTTTCCGCAAAGGAAGGTCCTGGCTGCGTCTCCAACGAATCCGTCCAGAGTGGCGCCTGTATCACAGCTTACAATGTCGCCCTCCTTCAGCTTCCGGTTCCCGGGGATCCCGTGGATGACCTGGTTGTTGAGGGAGATGCATACACTGGCAGGATATCCGCCGTATCCCAGAAAGGTGGGGACTGCGCCGCAGCTTATAATATATGCATGAGCCAGCCGATCCAGTTCTTTGGTGGTGATGCCCGGGTGGATATTTTCGCCCAGGAGCTTTAATGTCTCGGCTACCACCCGGCCCGCCGCTTCCATTTTTTTGAATTCGGCAGGTGTCTTGATGTTGATCATGCTTCCAGCTCCCGCCGGATCTCTCCGGCTACCTGCTCTACAGCCTGATCTCCGTTGACCCGGCGCAGGGTGCCTTTCTCTTTGTAGTAGGTAATGAGAGGTTCCGTCTTCTTTTCATACTGGCGCAGGCGTACCTCTACGGTTTCCGGCTTATCATCCTCCCTCTGATACAGGGTACCGCCGCAATGGCCGCACTTTGGACCGGAGTAAGTGGATACATGATAGGCAGCGCCGCAATCGGGGCACATCCGCCGGCCGGTGATCCGGTCCAGCAGCCTTTCGAAGGGCACATCGATGTCGATCACATAATCGATATCGGTGAACGCCTCCAAAGCCTGTGCCTGTGCAATGGTCCTGGGGAAACCGTCCAGGAGGAAACCGTTTTTGCAATCCTCCTGGGCGATACGGTTCTTGACCATGCCAACGATGACGGAATCGGGGACAAGCTCCCCTTTATCCATGTATGCCTGGGCCTCGCGGCCAAGGGAGGTTCCTCCGCGGATCTCTGAGCGCAGCATATCTCCGGTAGAGATGTGTGCTATGCCGTAATGCTCGGCCACTCCCATAGCCTGGGTGCCTTTGCCCGCTCCCGGCGGGCCCAAGAATATCAGCTTCATACGCTTTCCCTTAGTTCAGGAAACCCTTGTAATGCCGCATGAGCATCTGGGCTTCCAGCTGTTCCGTAGTTTCCATAGCCACGCTGACCATAATAAGCACGCTGGTGGCACCAAACATGCTGGTAACGTGGAGGCTGTTCAGGATAACAGTGGGAATGATGGCGATAATGGCGAGATACAGCGAACCGAACAGGGTCAGACGGTTGCTGATCTTACCCAAGTACTCCCCGGTGGGCTTGCCCGGACGAATGCCGGGGATAAAGCCGCCGTTTTGCTGCAGGTTCTTGCTCATCTCCACCGGATTGAAGGTGATGGAGGAGTAGAAGTACCCGAAGGCAATGATGAGCACAAAGTATACCAGATAGTAGGGCACGGGCACCGCTGCGCTGGAGCTCATGTACTTCTCCCACCAGGTGGCAAAGCCGGAGCCGGGGAAGAACTGCAGGATCATGGTGGGAACCTGCATCAGCGTCATGGCAAAGATCAGCGGCAGTACGCCGTTGGCGTTGGCCTTCATGGGCAGATAGGTGCTCTGTCCGCCGTACATCTTACGGCCTACCACACGCTTGGCATACATGATGGGGATCTTCCGCTCGGCCTTTTCGATCATGACCACAAAGGTGATCATGGCAACGATCAAAGCCAGAGACACGAAGAACTGCCAGATCTGAACGCCGGTGAACAGCAGCCGGAAGCGCTCGACGATAAACTCGGGCACTCTGCTTACGATGGAAGCGAAGATCAGCATGGAGGTACCGTTGCCGATGCCCTTTTCGGTGATCCTCTCACCCAGCCACATAAGGAAGGCCGTACCTGCGGCGCTGGTGACGCAAATGGTCACATAGCTCCACCACCGGGGTTCCCCAGTGACGATGTTGCTGCCGTAAGTCACAATGATGCCAAAGGACTGAACAAGCGCCAGACCTACACCTACATACCGGGTGATCTTCTCGATCTTCTTGCGGCCGTCTTCTTCCTTGCTCATCTTCTCCAGAGTGGGGATGGCAATGGCCAGCAGCTGCATGATGATGGAAGCCGTGATGTAGGGGGAGATACCCATGGCAAACACGGTGAACTGAGACAGTGCAGAGCCGGAAAGCAGGCTCATGAAATCAAAGAGCGCAAGCCCTTCGATCTGCTTGGCCCAGGCCGCGGCATCAACGCCGGGGATTGGGATTGCACTGCCAAGACGGTAGATCACCAGAAGAAGAAGGGTGAACAGTATCTTCTTCCGCAGATCCTTGATCTTGAAGGCGTTGATGAACGTGGTAAACATTACAGCACCTCAACACTTCCGCCTGCGGTCTGGATAGCAGCTTCAGCGGACTTGGTGAACTTGGCTGCCTTTACGGTAAGCTTCTTGGTCAGCTCGCCGTTGCCCAGTACCTTAAGGCCGTCCTTTTCGATCTTGCTGATGATGCCGCGATCCTTGAGCAGCTCAGCAGTCACTTCAGTGCCGTCCTCCAACTTGTTCAGGTCGGAAATATTGATGATGGTGTATTCCTTGGCGTAGATATTGCAGAAGCCGCGCTTGGGCAGACGGCGAGCCAGAGGCATCTGACCGCCTTCAAAGCCGTTCTTCTTGCTGCCGCTGCGGGCCTTCTGGCCTTTATGACCCTTTGCAGAGGTCTTGCCGAGGCCGCTGCCGACGCCGCGGCCTACCCGCTTGGGGGCCTTTACGGAACCGGCTGCAGGCTGTAATTCATGAAGCTTCATACCTGTACCCTCCTTATGCTTCTTCGACCTTCACCAGGTGCTTTACCTTGAAGATCTGGCCACGGATGCAGGCATTATCGGGCTTTTCCACGGTCTGGTTGAGCTTGCGCAGACCCAGTGCCTTTACGGTGTCCTGCTGATCCTTGAGGCTGGAGATGGGGCTCTTGACCAACGTGATTTTCAACATAGCCAGAAACCTCCTTAGTTGAGAATTTCATCCACGGACTTACCGCGGAGAGCAGCGATCTGCTCAACGGTGCGAAGCTGGGAAAGACCGTCCAAAGTGGCCTTTACGCAGTTGCTGGGGTTGTTGGAACCGTAGGACTTGGTGCGGATATCCTTGATACCTGCCATTTCCAGTACCGCACGGACGGGGCCGCCTGCGATAACGCCGGTACCTTCTTCAGCGGGGAGCATGCGCACATGGCCCTTGCCAAACTTGCCCTCGACCTCGTGGGGGATGCTGGTGCCTACCAGGGGAATCTCGATCATGTGACGCTTTGCGTCCTCAACGCCCTTACGGACGGCTTCGGGAATCTCCACGGCCTTGCCCAGGCCTACGCCTACCTTGCCTTTTTCGTTGCCCACTACCATCAGTGCGGTGAACCGGAAGTTCTTACCGCCCTTGACGACCTTGGCAACACGGTTGATGTAAACCAGGCGCTCTTTGTATTCGGAGACTTCTTTTTCGAACTTTCTGTCGTTACGCATGTTGTTTCCTCCTTAAAAGTCCAGGCCGGCTTCTCTTGCGCCCTGAGCCAGGGACGCCACCCGGCCGGTGTAGAGGTAACCGCCGCGATCGAAGACCACCTGCTTGACGCCCTTCTCCAGAGCGCGCTTACCTACTACGCTGCCTACGATCTTTGCAGCGTCTTTCTTGTTCTTGCCTTCCAGCTGCGCCTTTACTTCAGCATCCAGAGTGGAAGCGGAAGCCAGGGTGCTGCCATGGATATCATCGATGACCTGCGCATAGATGTGATTGGTGCTGCGATAGACATTCAGGCGGGGACGCTCAGTGGTCCCGTTGATGTCTCTGCGCTGCCGATGATGACGGACCTTACGAACCGCATTCTTATCGATCTTAGAAAACATCCTTTAACTCTCCTTCCTCTCTTACTTCTTACCGGCCTTGCCTTCCTTACGGCGGACCACTTCGCCCTCATAGCGGACGCCCTTGCCCTTATAAGGCTCGGGTTTACGGGTCTCCCGGATGTTGGCGGCCACCTGACCCACGACCTGCTTGTCAATACCCTTGACAATGACCTTGGTGGGAGCAGGCACTTCGTAGCTCACATCGTTGGTAGCCTTGAACTCGATGGGATGAGAATAACCCAGGTTCAAAACCAGCGTGGTGCCCTGAAGCTGGGCCCTGTAACCGGTACCCACGATCTCCAGGTGTTTCTCAAAGCCCTTGGTCACGCCCACTACCATGTTGTGAATGAGGCTGCGGGTGAGGCCGTGGAGAGCACGGTTCTCTTTTGCGTCGTCGGGACGCTTAACGGTCAGAACGCCATTGTCCTGCTCGATAAGCATATGGGGGTGCATCTGCTGTGACAGCGTGCCCTTGGGGCCCTTCACGGTCACAACATTGTTGTCGTCAACCGTGATTGTCACTCCGGCGTCAATGTGCACCGGAAGTTTTCCGATTCGAGACATTGTAAATCCTCCTGTTTATCTTACCAGACGTAAGCGAGCACTTCGCCGCCAACGCCGAGCTTGCGTGCTTCCCGGTCGGTCATGATGCCGCGGGAGGTGGACAGAATGGCGATACCCATGCCGTTGAGCACCTTGGGGATCTCATCCTTGCGGGCATATACCCGCAGGCCGGGACGGGAGATACGCTTGATGCCCACGATGACCCGCTGCTTGTTGGGGCCATACTTGAGCTTGATGCGCAGAGTCTTGGCGAGGCCTTCCTCTACGATGGCATATTCCTTGATGTAGCCTTCCTCTACCAGGATATCGGCAATAGCCTTCTTGATGGTGGAGCAGGGAACGTCTACGGTGTCATGCTTGGCGATCAGGGCATTGCGGATCCTGGTCAGCATATCTGCGATAGTATCAGTCATGTTTGTTCTCCTCTCTTACCAGCTGGCCTTGCGGACGCCGGGAATGTTGCCGGCATATGCTTCGTTACGGAAGCAGATACGGCAGATGCCATACTTGCGGAGCACGGAATGGGGACGGCCGCAGATACGGCAGCGGGTGTAAGCGCGGGTGCTGTACTTGGGAGCAGCCTGCTGCTTCAATTTCTTGCTCAACTTTGCCATAAAAGCTCCTCCTTAGTCCTGGCTGAAGGGCATGCCCATGAATGCGAGCAGAGCCTTCGCTTCTTCATCGGTCTTGGCGCTGGTAACGAACACGATGTTCATGCCGCGCACCTTATCCACATCGTCATAGTTGATCTCGGGGAAGATCAGCTGTTCCTTAACGCCCATGGCATAGTTGCCGCGGCCATCAAAGGACTTGCCGGAAACACCGCGGAAGTCGCGGACCCGGGGCAGAACGATGTTCATCAGTTTATCTGCGAAGTAGTACATCCTGTCGCCGCGGAGAGTGACCTTGGCGCCAATGTTCATGCCTTCACGGACCTTGAAGTTAGCCACGGATTTGCGGGCCTTGGTCACAATGACCTTCTGGCCGGCAATGGCGGTGAGCTGCTCAACGGCAGTCTCGATGGCCTTGGGGTTTTCCTTATCGGAGCCCAGACCCATGTTGAGGATGATCTTCTCCAGCTTGGGGATGGTCATCACGTTCTCATACTGGAACTTTTCCTTCAGGGCAGGAACCACTTCCTCCCGGTATTTGACCTTCAGACGGGGTTCGCCGGAAAAGGGCTTTGCAGCGGCAGCAGCCTTCTTGGACTTGGCGGGCTGTTCTACGTTCTTCTTAGCCATTTATGTTCTCTCCTTCCGTCTTAGTCAATCTGCTTGCCGCACTGCTTGCAGACACGAACGCTCTTTTTCTTGCCGTTAACTTCCACGATCTGATGGGCTACACGGGTAGGCATCTTGCAGCTGGGGCATACCAGCTGTACGTTGGAAACATGGATGGAACCGGCCTGCTCGATACGGCCGCCGGCTTCGCCCTGACGGCGGGGCTTTACATGGCGGGTGACCATGTTGCAGTCTTCCACGATGACGCGCTCTTTTTCAGGCATAGCGGTGAGGATCTTGCCTTCCTTGCCCGAATCTTTACCGGAGATGATGCGGACCTTATCGCCCTTTCTGACATTCAGCTTGTTCATCTCTTCCTCCTTACAATACTTCGGGTGCCAGTGAGACGATCTTCATGTAATCCTTCTCACGAAGCTCTCTGGCCACGGGCCCAAAGATACGGGTGCCCTTGGGCTGCTTCTGATCGTTGATGATAACGCAGGCGTTATCGTCAAAGCGGATATGGCTCCCATCGGGACGGCTGGTCTCGGCTACGGTGCGGACGACCACGGCCCGGACCACGTCCTTCTTCTTTACTGCGCCGCCGGGGGTAGCAGTCTTAACGGCTGCCACGATCACATCGCCGATGCGGGCGACCTTACGGCCGGAACCGCCCAGAACCCGGATGCACATGACTTCCTTAGCGCCGGAGTTGTCGGCGACCTTCAATCTGGTTTGAGGCTGAATCATACTTTACCTCCCCTTACTTCGCCTTCTCGATGATTTCCACCACGCGCCAGCGCTTATCCTTGGAAATCGGGCGAGTCTCCATAATACGAACGGTGTCGCCAATGCCGCACTGATTTTCTTCATCATGGGCCTTGAACTTCCGGGTACGATTTACCATCTTGCCGTAGAGGGGATGGCGTACCTTGGTGGAAATAGCGACGACAACGGTCTTATCCATCTTATCGCTGACAACGACGCCGGTACGGGTCTTGCGATATCCTCTGATGATCTCTTCCATTGCTTACTCCCTTCTTACTCGGCTTTTGCAGCCATCTCACGCTGACGGAGAATGGTCTTGATCCGTGCGATGTCCTTCTTGCATGCGCCGATCCGGCTGGGGTTGCTGATCTGACCGGTCACTACCTGGAAGCGCAGATTGAACAGTTCAGCTTTGAGATCCTTCTCCTGCTTTTCCAGATCTTCCACGGACATATTTCTCAAATTTTCAGCCTTCATGCTTCTGCTCCTTCCTTAGCCTCTTCCCGCTTTACGATCTTGCAGGTTACGGGCAGCTTGTGGGAGGCCAAACGCAATGCTTCCTTAG
The DNA here is from genome assembly GCA_900545265.1 of uncultured Eubacteriales bacterium. Lineage (GTDB taxonomy): Bacteria > Bacillota > Clostridia > Christensenellales > CAG-138 > RUG472. The sequence goes on along the minus strand of UQYI01000009.1, from coordinate 8,243 downwards.
CAGTTGCTTCGTCTACGCCGGCGATCTCAAACATCACGCGGCCGGGCTTGACGACGGCCACCCAGTATTCGGGGGAACCTTTACCGGAGCCCATTCGGGTTTCGGCGGGCTTTTCGGTAACGGGCTTATCGGGGAAGATCTTGGTCCAAACCTGGCCGCCACGCTTGATATAACGGGTCATGGCGATACGGGCGGCTTCGATCTGCTGGCTGGTGATCCAGCTGGGCTGGGTAGATACCAGGCCGAATTCGCCGTAGGTCACGGTGTTGCCCCGGTGGGCAGAACCCTTCATTCTTCCGCGAAACACTTTACGGTGCTTAACTCTCTTAGGCATCAACATGGTTATCTGCCTCCTTCCTTACGCTTGCCAAGGACTTCGCCCTTGTAGATCCAGACCTTTACGCCGATGCGGCCGTAAGTGGTGTGGGCTTCTGCAAAGCCGTAGTGAATGTCGGCGCGCATGGTCTGCAGGGGGATGGAACCATCGTGGTATCCTTCGGTACGGGCGATCTCAGCGCCGCCAAGACGGCCGGAGCAGCTGAGCTTGATACCCTTTACGCTGGGACGGCTCATGGCGCGGCTCATGGTCTGCTTCATGGCCCGTCGGAAGGAGATACGCTTTTCCAGCTGAGCGGCGATGTTTTCGGCTACCAGCTGTGCATCGGCATCAGGATCCCGGATCTCCATGATATTCACGTTGACGGGCTTGCCGATCTCCTTGGCGATGTCGGCCTTGATGGCGTCGATGCCTGCGCCGCCTTTACCGATCAGCATGCCGGGGCGGGCGGTATAGATGCTCACGGAGATCTTGCCGGCCGCACGGTCGATGACGATGCGGGAAATGCTGGCCGCATAGTACTTTTCCTTAACGAACTTGCGGATCTTGTGGTCCTCTACGAGGAAATCTGCGAAGTCCTTCTTCTGCGCATACCAGCGGGTGTTCCAATCTCTGATAACGCCGATACGGAAACCGTTGGGATTTACTTTCTGACCCATATTTTCCTCCTTACTTGGCCTGATCCAGGACGATGGTGATGTGGCTGGTCCGCTTCATGATGGGGGAGGCGGAACCACGGGCACGGGCGCGGAAGCGCTTGAGGGTGGGGCCCTGGTTGGCGTACACCTCTGCCACGTACAGATCGTCACGGTTGAGCTCCAGGTTGTTTTCCGCATTGGCAATGGCGGAGTTCAGGAGCTTGAGGACGGGCTCGCAGGCAGCTTTGGGCGCATAAGTCAGGATACCGATGGCTTCCTTGACGCTCTTGCCCCGGATCATGTCTACCACGATCTTGCACTTGCGGGTGGAAATACGGATGTAACGAGCCGTTGCATGGGGCCGCTTGTCAGCATGCTCTCTGCGATAGGCGCTCTTGGTCTTGCTTCTAGTTGCCATAGTCTCCTCCTTACTTGGCGCCGCTGGACTTCTCGGAACCCCTGTGGCCCCGGAAGGTGCGGGTAGGCGCGAACTCGCCCAGCTTGTGACCGACCATCTCTTCGGTAACATACACGGGAACGTGCTTCCGCCCGTCGTGTACGGCGATGGTGTGGCCTACGAACTCAGGGAAAATCGTGGAGGCACGGGACCAGGTTTTCACCACGGTCTTCTTGCCGCTCTCATTCATAGCTGCAATGCGGGCGTACAAGGCTTCATTTACAAACGGTCCTTTTTTAACCGATCTGCTCATTTGCTAACTCCTTTCCCATTACTTACCGCTGTTCCTGCGGCGAACGATGTACTTATCGCTCTTGTTCTTGGTCTTCCTGGTCTTATAACCCAGTGCGGGCTTGCCCCAGGGGGTAACAGGGCCGGGACGGCCGATGGGGGATTTGCCCTCGCCGCCGCCGTGGGGATGGTCGCAGGGGTTCATGACGGAGCCGCGGACGGTGGGACGAATGCCCATGTGACGGGTCCGGCCGGCCTTACCGATCATGATGTTCTGGTGATCCAGATTGCCCACGGTGCCGATGGTGGCGCGGGCCTTCAGGGGGATCATACGAACTTCGCCGCTGGGAAGACGGAGCTGTGCATAGTTGCCTTCCTTAGCCATGAGCTGTGCAGCATTGCCTGCGGAGCGAACCAGCTGGGCGCCCTTGCCGGGAACCAGCTCCACGCAGTGCACCATGGTGCCTACGGGGATCTTCTCGATGGGCAGGCAGTTGCCGACTTTGATATCAGCCTCGGCGCCGGAATAAAGCACGTCGCCGACCTTCAGGCCCAGAGGAGCGATGATGTAGCGCTTTTCACCGTCTGCATAGTGGAGCAGTGCGATGTTGGCGGAACGGTTGGGGTCATACTCAATGGAGAACACCTTGCCGGGCACGCCGTCCTTGTTGCGCTTGAAGTCCACAATGCGGTACTTGCGCTTTGCGCCGCCGCCCTGATGCCGGACGGTGATGCGGCCGGAGAAGTTGCGGCCCGCATTTTTGCGCATATCGGTGAGCAGGGATCTTTCGGGAGTAGTCCGGGTGATCTCTTCAAAGGCAGAGACGGTCATGCCTCTCTGGCCGGGAGTGGTGGGGTTGATCTTGCGAATTGCCATGGTGTTCCTCCTTACTGGGCGATGCCGTCGAAGAGCTCGATGCCCTTGGAATCGCCGGTCAGCTTTACATAAGCCTTCTTGGTGGAAGCCCGGCGGCCCTCATAACGGCCCTGGCGCTTCATCTTGCCCAGCTTATTAACGGTGTGTACGCTCTGGACCTTTACGCCGAAGATCTCTTCTACGGCCTTGCGGATCTCAACCTTGTTGGCAGTCTTGGCTACTTCAAAGGTGTAAACACGGTGGGCGATGTAATCATAGCTCTTCTCGGTGAGGATAGGAGCCTTGACGATGTCGTATGCAGCCTTCATCAGACGTACACCTCCTCAATCTTTGCAACGGAATCCTTGGTGAGGATCAGTTTCTTATACTTCAGGATCTCATAGGTATTGAGAGTGCCCACCAGAGTGGTCTTGACGCCGGGGATGTTGGCGGCGGCACGCTCTACCTTCTCGTCGCTCTCAGGGAGGACGATGAGGGCCTTCTGGGTATCAACGGCCTTGAGGACCTTGACCATTTCCTTGGTCTTAGGAGCTTCAATGTTCAGAGCATCGAACACGATGAGCTCGCTGTCGGCGACCTTGGCGGACAGGGCGGACTTGAGGGCCAGACGGCGGACCTTGCGGTTCACCTGCTTGGTGTAATCACGGGGTTTGGGAGCGAAGACTACGCCGCCGTGAGTCCACTGAGGCGCACGGGTGGAACCCTGACGGGCCCGGCCGGTGCCCTTCTGACGGTAAGGCTTTTTGCCGCCGCCGGAGACTTCGCTGCGGGTCTTGGCGCTCTGGGTGCCCTGGCGGCAGTTGGCCAAATGGGCCACTACTACCTGGTGGAGAGCGAACTGGTTGACGGGCTGACCAAAGACGTTTTCGGAAAGCTCGATATCGCCGATCACCTGGCCGTTAATATCGTACAATGCAACTTTAGGCATGTTTTCTTTCCTCCTTACTTAACAGTGCTCTTGACGGTGACCATGGTGCCCTTGGCGCCGGGGATGGCACCCTTGATGAGCAGCAGGTTCCGCTGGGCGTCCACCTTGACCACTTCCAGATTCTGGACGGTAATGGTTTCGGAGCCCATATGGCCGGGGAGGCGCTTGGTCTTAAAGACCTCGCCGGGATAGGTGCAGGCGCCCATGGAGCCGGCCACCCGGTAAGAGTGGGAACCGTGGGTCTTGCGGCCGCGGGACTGGTTCCAGCGCTTGATGTTGCCTTCGAAGCCCTTGCCCTTGGAACGGCCGGTGACATCCACCTTCTCACCCTCGGCGAATACGTCGCAGGTGATCTTCTGGCCCACTTCATAGGAAGCGGCGTCTTCGAGACGGAACTCTCTCAGATAACGCATGGGCTTGAGGTCGGCCTTGGCGAAATGGCCCTTCTGAGGCTTGTTGGCAAGTTTGTCGCGAAGCTCGCAGAAACCAACCTGCACAGCATCGTAGCCTTCCTTGGCAACGGTTTTCTTCTGGACGACGGGGCACGGACCGGCTTCGACGACAGTGACGGGAATCATGGTACCGTCAGCCCGGAAGAGCTGCGTCATACCGATCTTCTTGCCCAAAATGGCTTTCTTCATTGGTTCATACCTCCGTTTGGTTACAGCTTGATCTCGATATCCACACCGGCGGGAAGATCCAGCTTCATCAGGGCATCAACAGTCTTGGCAGAGGGCTGCATGATGTCGATAAGCCGCTTGTGGGTGCGCGTCTCGAACTGCTCACGAGAGTCCTTGTACTTATGTACGGCCCGGAGGATCGTGACGATCTCCTTCTCAGTGGGCAGGGGGATGGGGCCGGAAACCTGGGCACCGGTTCTGCGGGCGGTGTCCACGATCTTCTCGGCGCTCTGGTCCACAAGACTGTGCTCGTAGCCCTTCAGCTTGATGCGGATTCTCTGGTTTGCCATATTATTTCTCTCCTTCTAAAATTTTTTCGGGCAGTACACGGTGCCGTGTGTTTCCAATCTCTTTATTTGTGCGTGGCCTTTCGGCCACACATTTTGGATCTTACAGCCCGCTATTTTTGCCCCGCCTCATTTTCAAGGCGTTGGTCCGGCAGAAATTACCCGGATGGCAGCCGGCAACCTCCTGCCTGAACCGGCGCAAGGCCATAGTTCCCCTATGGATACTTGCACACGAACGTTTTTATTATAGGGCATCCTGCTGCGGAATGCAAGTGTTTTTTTCAGATTTTTTCGTGTTTTTCTGTTGTTTTTGTTTTTTCTTTTTCTGTGCTTTATCCTGTGGTATGCTACAGGCGTATCCCCTATATATGGGGTAAACGACGGCCCTTCACTATTGTGCAGAATAAGTCGGGCAGCGGAATGGTGTTTTTGCTATACTCTTTTTGCAGCAGAAAAAAGAACGGAAAGGAGACCCTTTATGAACGGATGGACGGAAGGCCTTGCCCGGGCCATGGCCTACCTGGAAGCACACCTGACGGAGGATCTGGATCCCCAGATATTGGCCGCACAGGCATATGTATCTCCCTTTTATTTTCAAAAGATCTTTCATGTGCTTTGCGGAATGACCCTCGGAGAGTATATCCGGGGTCGCCGGCTGACTCTTGCCGCGCAGGAGCTTTCCGTAGGAAGCGCCCGGGTCATGGATCTGGCTTTGAAATACGGCTACGATTCCCCGGACAGTTTTGCCCGGGCCTTTACCCGCTTTCACGGCATATCTCCTTCCGCCGCCTGCGAAAAAGGGGTCTCTCTGCGTGCTTTGGCTCCGCTGCAAATAAAAGTAACTTTGGAGGGTGGCACCATGCTGGAATACCGTATTGAAGAAAAAGATGCATTTACCGTGATGGGCAAGCTGGCTCGTTTTGACTGCGAGACCAGTTATCAGGAGATTCCCCGCTTCTGGGATGCGCATTACCAGAGCGGCGGCGGGAAGATCGTCTGCGGCGCCTTTGGCCTTTGCCTGGATGGGGACGGCCGCAGCTTTGATTATATGATCGCCGATCTTTATACCCTTTGGAAGCCTGTTCCCCAGGGATATGTGACCCGTATCATTCCCGGAGGCACCTGGGCCGTGTTCCCCTGCCGGTGTCCTTTGCCCCGGACACTGCAAAGTGTGAACACTGCCATCTGGTCCCAGTGGCTCCCGGCGCTGAAGGGATACAGGCTCCGGGGCAGCTACAATGTGGAGATGTATGCGCCCCCGGCAGAAGATCCTGCCGATACTTACAGTGAGATCTGGATTCCTCTGGAAAAGTGCTGACCGTTTTCCCCGTCCGTCAGAAAAGATACGTCATTATAAATAAGTAAACACCTCTCGAGCAAAAACAGGCAATTGCCGTTCTTCCGTTTGGCGGCATTGTCTGTTTTTCTTTACCTTTACAGCCCGCAAAGGCTGTTCTGTACGCAGCTTCGCCGGACGATGCTTTCATCCGCAAATATCCGGCTGGGCTTCTTTCTTTTTCAGATACAGACGGACGGCGTCCCGGGCCAGTACGCCCGTGCCCGTGCCTCCGGCTTTGTCGATGTTCTCCTGAAACTCTCCGCCTCCGCCATACATTTCCCCCAGATAAGACAGGATCTGGTCGGTACAATGGTACATGTGTGCACTGATAAAGCTTTGCAGCCGCCCCACCCAGGTTTGAACCTCCGCCGCCTCCGGCCCCGAGGCTCGATACATCCCCAGCTCCCGAAAAAGTTCCATCAATGCTTCCGCCTCCTGCGCTTTTTGTTCCCCGGTGGCGTCTTTGTGTTTCTCCTCATACTCCTGCCAGGCCGGTGTATGCTGCCAGGTCTCCCTGGCTTTTTTCGCATAGGTATCCAGTTTTGCCGTATCAAAGGCAGTAAAGTTCATAAGATATCCTCCTTCCGTTCCTTTCATCAGGACGCCCCGTGCCATAAGAATGAGTGTTTCCAGATGCTCCTTTTGCATCTCCAGCAATTCTATCTGCTGCCGCAGCGCCCTGTTTCGATCAAAAGACGGACTGTCTAAAATGGCGGCTATGCTTTGCAGCGGGAACTGCAGCTCTCTGTACATTAAAATGCAGCCCAGCCGTTCCAGCGCCTTTTCTCCATACAGCCGGTATCCGCCTGCCGTATGGGCTTCCGGTTTCAATAATCCGATCTGATCATAGTAGTGCAGCGTCCGAGCGCTGACGCCCGTTCTTTTACTCATTTCATTTACGGTCATCATAGGCTTTTCCTCCTGACGGATTTCACTGTACACCATGACGTCAGGGCAGAGTCAATACCTTTTTCTTTTTTCAACACAAGAACAGACATGACAGCCGGAACTGCCATGTCTGCAGATGTTTTCATATCCGGTTTTACGGCTGGGCGAAAGGTGCCGGACTTTCGGTCGTTTCCGTCAGGGCAGAGGGTACCGCTTCCCGGATGGGAGTTTCCCAGCCCATAAGCTCAGAAACGGTACCGAAAGTGTATCCGTTTTCAATCAGGAACTGAAGATAAGGCTCCAGATAGTAGGTCACAGAGGCAGCCCCGTTATGCATGAGCACGATGTCTCCGGGCTCTGTCTCCGCTTTCAGGGTACGGAGGATGGTTTCCTTGGTGATTCCTTCTCGGGAATCCCGTGCACTCAGGGCCCATAGAATGGCTTCATATCCGCAATAGCGTGTAATGGCATCGGATTCCGGCGTGTGGCTGCCATAAGGAGGACGCATAATATGGGATTGATAGTTTACCTTTTCCAGCAGACGCGCATCGCACTGCATAATGGTTTTATAGATGGCCTCGTTGCTTATTTTGGAAAATCTGGGATGGGTCTGGGTATGGTTCCCCAGCTCATGCCCGTCCGCCAGCATCTTCTCGATCCACGGGCCGTGGTTCCCTACCCAGGTACCCACCATAAAGAAAGTAGCCTTTATCTCATACTTCCGCAGCAGATCCAGAATGTAATCCGTATAGGTCTCCCCATAGGCGCAGTCAAAAGTCAGGGCGATCATCTTGTCTTCCCGTTCATAATTACCCTTCACGCCCTTATACTCCGGGTCGATAACGGCAATATCTTTCTGAGACACGGGATACTCCGTCCCCTCCTGATACAGATACAGAGTGGTACGGGCCGGGTAAGTGCCTTCCGGCAGAGTCGCTGCGATTCTGCCCTCCGTTTTGTCCACCGTATCGGCACCCACAACTGTGCCATCTTCCAGACGGATCTCCACTTTCCGGGAACCCAGTTTTTTGCTGTCCGGGTACAGGAAGCGCAGATTTACTTTTTTTCCGGGCCGGCACACATACAAAGGCTTCTGATCCAGCGTGATCTCCGGCACGGGAGTGGCTGTGGGTTCCGGAGTTGGGGTGGGAGTGTCTGTAGGTGCGGGCGTGGGCGTATCCGTAGGCGCCGGGGTATCTGTGGGAGCAGGTGTAGGTACCGGGGTATCCGTAGGCTGAGCCGTTGCCGATGCAGGTGACGGTGTGGCTTCCGTCACTTGTGCATCCGTTCTGCCGCATGCAGCCAGAAGCAGCATCAGAATCAGAATCACGCCCGCAAAAAAGTTCTTTTTCATCCAAATCCATCCTTTTTCTTTTTTCTCTGTAGATAGTAGCATACCCCCCCTGCCCTGTCAACGGGAACCGACTCTAATCTTGCTGGTAGAAAGCTTTCAATTCCGGCTGCCTTGCCCCCTTCAGTGCCCATGGCAACCGCTGCTTTCGTCGTCTTCTTTTGTAGTCATAAAGAAAAAGGAGCCCGAAGGCTCCTTTTGTTTGCTTTGTTTTGTTACTCAATGATGCT
>UQYI01000008.1 GCA_900545265.1 uncultured Eubacteriales bacterium | reverse complement strand
AAAGGTTTCCTGCCCCATTCCTGCGGCGTGTTCCGGCGTTGGCACGCTCCCCGCAGCTTCGGGACATTTTGTCTCGAAGTCCGGTTCCTTGCGGTGCTTCCCCAGCCGGGGTATTCCTTTTCGGACGGTCATTCTGTTTTCAAGGTGCTGTCCATCGATGAACTACCCTAAGTCTACACGAAAAAAATGCAATCCCCGGAATTTTGCGAGAATTGCATTTTGATGAAGTTTACACTTTGGAACTTGCATTTTTGCAATCATTCTGTATAATGGAAGTATGCGGAGGAGGTGCGTATCTATGGCTTTACCCGGAACACCCGGACAGCGGATTTCCGATTTATGCAACGGGAACCACATCACACAAAAGGAACTTGCGGAGAAGATAGGGGTTTCCGCTTCCCAGTTGAGCCGCATTGTCAGCGGCGAAACGAGAACGGTCAGCAGTGATATTCTCATAGGCGTGGCAAAGGAATTTAAGGTATCGACAGACTACATACTGGGCTTATCCACCGTGAGCGTCCGTAAAAGCTACGATATTTCTGAATTAGGCTTGTCCGAGGGAGCCGTGAGGGGGCTCGTGACGGGTGCTGTTGATGTGCAAATCCTCAACCGCCTGTTGGAACACAGGAATTTTCCTAAGCTGATAGATTTGATACGGATTTATTTTCAGGACACAGCGGCAAAAGGCATAACAGCAAGAAACCAGCTTATCGAGATAGCAACGGCTTCCCTGTCCGACCTGATGAAAGAACACCCGGAACACCGGGCGGAAGCAAAGCAGGATTTACAGCTTTTGAACGCCCAGAAGATGGGGGAACATGAGGCGGAGATTGAGAAAATCAAAAATGTGTTCCTTGCTATCCTGCGGGATATTAAGAAAGACATTGACAACGGGGAACAGCCGGGAGAAGCTGTGACCGCCGCGATGTTCCAAGCCATGCGGGACGCATTGGCGGAACAGAAGCAAAACCCGCTTTCCATTGACGATGTAGCGGCGATGGTTGCCGGACAGATCGGACAGCTTACGCCGATGGATGAAGAAACTGCCGACCTGTTCAAGCAGTTGGCAAAAAAGATGATGAAAGGAATAGAATAATAGCCTGTTATTCGAGATAATAATATGCCATTAGTAAAGCATGACTACCCTGTTTTAGAGTACGATACCGCATCAAAAGCTGTTTTTCAGCCGGGAAATGGGAAAAAATGTTTTCCTGCAAAAGCAGTGTTTGCTTTTTTAGGAGACGAGGTTGAAAATTATGCACATACCCATGATGGAATACAGATAGATGAATTTGAAAGTGCAACAAGACGATATCCTATTTATGAATGTCTTTATAATCAGGAGAAAATATGTCTATGTCCGGCTCCTGTGGGAAGTGCTGCTGCCGTCCAAGTTTTAGAATATTTAATTGCAGGGGGTGTAACAAAGATTATTTCCGTCGGCTCCTGTGGCGTATTGGAAGACATCCCGGAAAATAGATTTTTGATACCTGTTTCTGCATTGAGAGATGAGGGAACATCTTACCATTATCTTCCTCCCTCCCGAGAAGTAGAGATTTCAAAGGCTGGTATAAATGCGATTGAATCTGCTTTAAGCCAAAAGAATATACCATATTGGGAAGTTAAAACATGGACAACAGACGGTTTTTATCGAGAAACAGTAGAAATGGTTCAGTATCGGAAAGAAGAGGGATGTCAAGTAGTAGAAATGGAATGTTCCGCATTGGCGGCGTGTGCAAAATTTAGAAAAGTTACATGGGCTATGCTGCTTTTTTCAGCCGATACTCTTGCAGACCCTCATAAATACCAAGAAAGAGAATGGGGAAAAACAAGTATATCCATAGCCTTAGAATTAGCCTTAGACGCTGTTTTATCAGTTGTTGAGGAGTAAAAATAAATACATATAGGAGTTACAATGAATATAAATGAATTTCCACAACAAGTAAATCAAGTTATTTCAATAGCAGAAACCATATTACAAGATCAAATATTGGGGATATATTTATATGGTTCAGCAACAATGAATGGGCTGCGTCCAGATAGTGATATAGATATACTGATAATTACTAAACAAGAATTGAGTAATTCAATCAGAGCAGATCTAACAAAGCAATTATTGAAAATTTCTGGCTCCGTAGGCTGTATTGAAAAAAGACCTTTAGAGGTAACTATTATCAATCAATCTGATATTGTTCCGTTGCAATTTCCGCCAAAATGTCAGTATATGTATGGTGAATGGCTAAGGGGAGAGATGGAAGCAGGAGAATATCCGCAAGCCTGCAATGACCCAGATATAATGATTTTATTATGGCAAGCAAGAAAAAATAGCATAACTTTGAAGGGGGCGGAAAGCAAAGAGCTTATTCCCGCTATCCCATTTCACGAAATTAAAAAAGCAATTCGGTTTTCTTTACCTGGTTTGATTTCCAGCTTTAAGGGTGATGAAAGAAATGTGTTATTAACCTTATCACGAATGTGGTTTACTTTAGTAACAGAAGAAATCACGACAAAAGATGTTGCCGCAAAATGGGTAATTTTAAAATTGCCGGAGAGATTTTCCCCCCTGCTAACAACGGCAAAGGAAGCTTATTTGGGAAATTTGTCTGATGAATGGGAGACAGTAGAAAAGGAAGCGATGGCACTTGTAGAATATATGAAAAAACAAATTGAGGAATTACTTAGAACAGAGTAGCAAAGTTAGCGGGGCCAATCAACGGTCAAGATGAACGGCGCATAAATGCGCCGCCGTTGACAGTCCCGCCCGTCTTTGCTGATGGGCAATCAAGGCGGGAAAGCCCTAAAATGGCTTCCCGCCCATTTCAATCTTGAGAGAAGAAACGCTCCAAAATCAGAAAGAGAGCGGTAAATCTGAATTGCGAGGGAGAATGTAGATGAATCAAGGAAGAATTATTGTGATTACAGGTTCGCCGGGAACAGGAAAGACAACAACTGCGTCGATTGTCGCAAAAGAATCGAACATGGATAAATCTGTGCATATGCACACAGACGACTTTTTTCATTAGGCTCTGTCACAACAAATGGTTGATTTTTGACGAGAAATAGCGTATAATAATAGTAAGAAACAGTACCACCGAAGGAGGTAATTGGATATGCCTACTATCAAAGACGCATTAGATATTATCGGTAAGTTGACTGTCGCAGAGCAGGAAAGCCTTAAAACAATGCTTTTAAGTCCTGCCTTTGTAAAGTCTTTGAATATTGAAGATTTCGTAGCAAAGGAACGCTTTGCAAATGGTCGTGTATGCCCTCTTTGTGGCTGTATCCATGTGGTTCGCAATGGTCATCGTAAAGATGGCACACAGCGATATGTATGTAAGGATTGTGGCAAGTCCTTCGTGATTGCTACGAACTCCATTGTGTCTGGTACAAGAAAAGACTTGTCCGTGTGGGAGCAGTACATTGATTGTATGATGAATGGCTTATCCATTCGTAAGACTGCTGTTGCTTGTGGGATTCACAGAAACACCGCATTCCTTTGGAGACACAAGATTTTGGATGCACTTCAGAATATGGCAGACGATGTTACCCTTGACGGCATTATTGAGGCTGACGAAACTTTTTTCGCCATCTCGTACAAGGGCAATCATAGCAAGAGTAAGACATTTGCTATGCCACGCAAGGCTCATAAGCGTGGTCATTCTACACATATCAGAGGCTTGTCCCAAGAAAAGGTATGTGTTCCTTGTGCGGTTAATAGGAATGGCTTGTCTATCTCCAAGATTACGAATACTGGTAGAGTTTCTACAAGAGATTTACATCATATTTATGATGGTAGGATTAAGACCAATTCCACTCTTGTTACGGACAAGATGAACTCCTATGTGAGATTTACAAATGCCAATGGCATTGACCTTGTGCAGTTAAAGACTGGCAAAGCCAAGAAAGGCATTTATAATATCCAACATATCAATAGCTACCATAGCCAGCTAAAGAGGTTTATGCGTGGCTTTAACGGTGTTTCTACCAAGTATCTGAACAACTATCTTGTGTGGAATAACCTTGTAAATTACGCCAAAGAAAGCGACATGGAGAAAAGGAACATCTTCTTAACTTTCGTTTTGGCAACATTGAAAACTGCTAAATGCAGAGATTTATCAAACAGACCAGCAGTTCCTCTGGTCGCCTAATTAGAATTTGTGGAGATGATAAGATGGTCAATATAACAGATGTAAAACAGATTCTTCAATTTGCAATAGATGCGGAGATTAAAGTCTTTCTTGATGGTGGCTGGGGTGTAGATGCTCTTCTTGGATATCAGTCAAGAGCCCATAATGATATTGACATTTTTGTAGAAAAGAACGATTATCAGAACTTTATAGAAATAATGAAAGCTAATGGCTTTTATGAGATTAAGATGGAATATACAACATTGAACCATACTGTATGGGAAGATTTGAAAAACAGAATTATTGATTTGCATTGTTTTGAATATACGGACGAAGGTGAAATTCTTTATGATGGGGATTGTTTTCCGGTAGAAACTTTTTCGGGTAAAGGAAGAATTGAGGAAATAGAGGTTTCCTGTATTGAACCATATAGTCAAGTAATGTTCCATCTGGGATACGAGTTTGATGAAAATGATGCACATGATGTGAAGTTATTGTGTGAGACACTTCATATCGAAATTCCAAATGAGTATAGATAACTGCAAATAACAGTTTGTAGGGGAGTTCTGATACTCCCCTATAAAAATGGCTATTTATCAACTGTTTGTTGTGACATAGCCTTTCATTATTTAAGCAAAGGAGCAATACCGCCGCATTTACCAGAGTCCAACGAACAAAATTTAGTTGTCATTGAAGCCTTTTTAGAAGCTGCAAAGCGCTATGCCCGCGGCGGATATGATGTAATTGTAGATGGAATTGTCGGGCCGTGGTTTTTAGAACCATGGAGAGCCCTTGTTCGAGAAGATTATGAAGTACACTATATTGTTTTAAGAGCCAGTAAAGAAGAAACTATGAAACGAGCTGTGGAACGCTCAAAATTAGACAGAAAAACAAATGTTGAATTAGTAGAAACAATGTGGGAGCAATTTTGTAATTTGGGGATATATGAATCGAATGTTATAGAAACGACAACCTATTCTATCCAAGAGGCTGTTTTTGCAGTAAAAGAAAAAATTTCAAGTGGAGCCGCATTGCTATCTTAAACGATTTCTAAAAATCGAAATTTCATTTATCAGAGAAATAGCAAAGGCAGCCAAGCCAGTCAACGGTCAAAATGAGCGGCGCATTTCATGCGCCGCCGTTGACAGTCCCGCCCGTCTTTGCAGATGGGCAATCAAGGAGGGAAAGCCCTAAAATGGCTTCCCGCCCATTTCATTATGAGAAAAGAAACGCTCCAAAATCAGAACGAGAGCGGCCAAGCACTTTGAGGGATTGGCCGCCTTGTCCACCCATTCAGCGGGACGGCGGGTGGCGGTCAAGGCCGGGTGTAAACCCGTTCATTTCAGCCTTGACGGTTGCCCGCTGTCCTGTTACTTTTCCGGGAGTGTAGCCACAACTTCGGGACACTTTGTCCACAAGTCGGAGCGTAGGACGAGGGACGGGGGCTTTCATATACGCCCAGTCTGCTGTTGAAACCAGACCTGTGCTTGCGGCTCCACGCCACGCAAGCACAGCCCTGTTTTCCTGCCGCTTCAAATGCCCTTGCCCTCCCCGGCGGCAACGGCATTTTCACGGCAACGCCGACAGAGCGTATAACACACTACACTTTGCTTCGCAAAGTCGTGTGCCAAATGGGGGCGTTGCCCCCTTTGGAAACCCCCACAAGAAAAGGCGGTACGCTACCCCTCCACGGGGCGCATACCGCCTTTTCTTGTTATCCAGCCCTCCGGCTGTATCGGTTGAGCAAAAGTCCGCGTGGGATTGATGTGGTATCTTTAACTTTGGGAAACTCCTGTCTCCCACTTGCTGACGGCCTGGCGGGATACACCCAGCTTATCGGCCAATGCTTCCTGACTCCAGCCAGCTTTTTTACGGCAGTAAAGGATCTTTTCAGATAATTTCATATTGTGTGTTTCCTTTCCGGTTTTGACATCAGTTTATAAAGAAAGCGCCAAAACCGCCACCAGCTCAGGCTGGAAAATCCGCAACCGGCAGTTGCATATGGTTGCGGCAGCCGAAAAAGCTGCGAATCCATGCCAACGTGTACTGCTTATATCATAGCACACCCGACAGGAAAAGTCCATGCGCGCACCAGAACAAATAAAACAAAAGCCCCGCCTGACGCAGACGGGGCTTTATGAATCCTGATCAGAATTAGTTCAGCGTGACGGTGGCGGCCTTTTCGGGAGCAAAATATCCCTTCATATCATACTTGTTGTAAGTAGAATATTCACTCAGCACCCGGCCATCCATGGAATAGCTGCGGATGAATCGCTTTCCATCCACGGTGGTCCAATTCTCGCCATTATAGGTCATCATTCCATCTTCATCATGCTGGGGTTCGGTATGGGTCAGATCCACCTGCCGGTTTTTGATGACCATCAGATCGATCAATTCGGCGGTAGTCAAATCCAGATCCTTCTTCTCGATGCGCTCATATACCTTCATGGCAGCCGCTCCTTACCCAATGTACCCGGCGGCCTTGAGGATCTCCTTGGCCTTTTCCAAGTTGGCGTTGCTCATCATCACCAGAGGACCCGTGCAGCCCATGCCGGTTTCCGCATAAATGCCAGCCTTCCAAAGGGTTTTAGCGGCATCTTCCAGATCCATGACTTCAATGCCGGCGATGGAAGCGGTGCAGGGCTCGGCAGGAGGCATCTTGACCTCTTCCTCTGCAGCTGCAGGCTTAGCCGCCTCTTTACGGGCCTTAAGCAGAGCCGTAAGGCCAGCCTTCTCTGCAGCTGCATACTCTGCAGCTGCCTTCTCGAAGACCTTGCCCCGCACCAGATCCGCTGCATACAGCAGCGCATTGGCGATAAGGGGAGCACCGGAAGCCCGAGAGATGATGAGGATCAACTTTTTATAATCCTTGCCAATACCAGGGCCATAGCCAAAGCCGGTAGCTTCAAAGCTGCCGCCGGTGGTATAGGCAGAGAGCATCTTAATCAGCACGTTGCCGGTAAGAGAATCGGTGACCAACACGTCGGGAGTACCCTGAAGGACATCATTGCCCCGCATGACAGCACCGCCGTCTGCCCGGTGAGAGGTAGCCCAGGTAAAAGCAAACCCCTGTTCTTTGAGCTGGTTTAGAGCCTTTTCCGTCTGGCGGGCGCCATCCACATTGAGGATACCTACGGTAGGATCTTCAATGCCCATGGCCTTGGCGGTAGCAATACCATCCACAGCGTTGAGGATCATGCCCTCAATACGATCGCCGGAGGAAGTGCCAGTGGTGTTGGCAATAAACATTTCCTTGCCCTTGGCAGGAGTAATCACCCGGCCAACGGTGGAAACACCGATGGGGAACGGGAAATGCATGGTTACGGCGCCGTCCACTTCGCCTTTTTCTACCATCTCTTCCATCTTCTTATGGCCTTCTTCATCATCGGCCACATGAATGGTGGTGATACCGGGGGCTTCCAGCGAACCGATATAGTATACGTCTACGCCCTGTTTGGCAGCCATTTTAGCAGCTGCCATGGCATTTTCTTCCCCATGTTCGCTGCCCATGCCGGTAAGCGCAATGCGGGGACGCTTTCCAAAGGAGCCGGTTTCCAGCCCTTTGGCCATGTCCAGAAATGTCTGGGCAATGACTTTTTCAATACTGCTCATGTAGGCACCGCCTTACTCTGCTTTTTCCAGAAGTGCGGAGGCAAAATCCTTCATGGCCTGGGCAATCAGCCCACGGACGGCTTCTTCGCTGACGCCGGATTCCTTCTTCTCGGGGCCCTGATTGGTCTCGATAACGAAGGATACACCGTCAAACAGGTTGGTCATACGGCCCAGGAACAAAGAACCCTTGCCGATGATCATGGCGCGATGGATCTTGCCGGAGAGAATGTCCTCACGGGCAAAGCCGATATAAGGCACGCCGGAAGGAATATGCCCCTGAGTGGGCGCCCAACCGGTAAGTCCACGCTCGGTGGTGAACTTGGCCAGATCTTTCTTTTCGATATCGCCCTTCTTAACGGCCAGAGCAGCGATCATCTTATAGTTGGCCAGAGGTACATCGCCTGCACCTGCGGGCTTGGTGATATCGGGGTTCTGCATTTCGGGAGAGAACTTATCGATATCGGTGACCTTCAGCCCTACGCGTGCCAAAGGATCGGTGACCAGACAACCGATAACGGCCTGAGGTGCGGAACCGGTACCCACGGTGTGGCGTCCAAGGATCTCCAGGTTGATCTCGGGGTTCACGCCGTCATTGGCAGAAACTACCACGGCAAAACCACCGATCATGTCCTCCAGAATGGGAAGCCCCTTCTTTACATGATCCTTGCCGTTCATGCCCAGCTTGGCGGTGCAGCCGCCGGCGGTGACCACAACGGTCTTATAGGTGCCGGCTGCTACCAGAGAAGCAGCCTCGATCATGGCATGGGTGGGAGCGGCACAGAAACCACGGGCATCGGAACCGGTGGCGTTCATAAGGCCGGCGATCTCGGCAGCAGACTTGGCAAAGTTGCCGCCGCCACGCTGGTTCATATCGCCGCAGGCCTCTTCGGCACAGTCGATAACATACTCTACCTCGTTCTTATCGATACCGGCGTTCTTAACGGCTGCCAGCAGGGAAAGAACAGAAGAAGCCTTGGAGACAAGATTCTCATGCATAACATGAGCGGAAAGATTTACATCGATATCATGTGCACGCTTTACTGCGCCGACCAGCACATCATGATCATACAGACCCTCGCTGTGCTCTTCATTTACCAGGCGCTCCACTTCGGCAGCATCAATACCGTCC
Organism: uncultured Eubacteriales bacterium; assembly: GCA_900545265.1. GTDB lineage: Bacteria > Bacillota > Clostridia > Christensenellales > CAG-138 > RUG472. Next base: position 84,314 of record UQYI01000008.1, on the reverse strand, counting down.
TTCACACGGGCCATGATGGTCTCGTCAATGAGGGGATTGGCAGCCAGCTGATCTTTATACTTGGCAACAAAATCCTTATCCAGCTCTACCAGATCGAAAACATCGCAAGCCTGCATGAGGATCAGGAACTCCTCCTGGGGCATCATCTGGCCAAAGTGGCCGTAGCGATCGTTTACGGGGCAGGTCTTATCATACCAGGGCTGGGGAACGGCGGCCAGATCATCAGGAGTCTGGTTGCCAATGTAGACCTGGTTGGGGTAGTAAGAAAGAACCTGTTCAAAGGTGCGGATGTGGGAAGGCAGCTCTTTGAGATATTCGCTTTCGGGATTAACGATGCGCTCGGTAGTCTGGGTGGTGCCGTTGTGGATCACCATATCGGGGGTATGAACCAGAATGTATCCGGCGCCCTTGATTACGCTTTTCATTTTTAAAACTTCCTTTCAAATAGATACGCCTGGGGTATGATCGAAATAAACGATATAACTTGGATGAAGATCGGTATCCGCTATAAAAAGAGCGTATATGGTGAGGGCGGCGGACAAGCCGCCGCCCTATAGCGTGTTAACCCAAGTACTTGCAATACTGTTCGCGGATGGAGCTCATCTCGCTGCAGATATCATCTACATCAAGAACCATTTCCATCATTTCGACCTGCTCACTGTACACATCAGGATCGAACTCTTCTTTAACTTCAGGCTCGCACACGTGATACACCGTGAGTCCCAACTGGACTCCTGTCAACGGACCTGCATAAGTGGGGTCACCATTGGTGACGGTCTCAGCAGCCAGACCGGCTGCCTCGCCCTCAGCTGCACCCAGAAGAACAACTACGTTCTCGGGACCATACTGCTCAGCGAAACCTTTGACCCGCTTTTGATTTTCCAGGTCCATTGCACCTGCGCTCGTTCAGACAAAGCACTCCGTAGAGGAGAACACAACTTCCGCACCGGCGCTCTCTGCGCACAGGGCGATAGCCGGTCCGGGAATGCCGTCACGGTCACCAATAATGATGGCCTTTTTACCAGCTAAAATGCTCATGTCTTATCTCCTTCCTTAGATTTTGTTTATAGAAAGCCCACATGGACTAACTACCATAAAAACACTGTACGGCTTATGCGTACTTTTTGATCATCTCCAGAACGCTTTCGGGAGTGGCTTCTTCCTTAACGCGGGAATCGATCATGGCGCCGTTTTCGTAGATAGCGATAACGGGAAGACCGAGAACCTTCTGAGCGATGGCAAGGCGGCGAGCCTTGGTGGTGTTCAGGGCGCAGAACTTGATCTTGTCGCCATACTCTTCGGCATAGGCATGGATGTGGGGCATCAAAGCGGCACAGGGCACGCAGCCGTCACCATAAAAGTCAACCAGAATCTTACCGGGGGCCTGAAGCACTTCTGCTTCGAAGGTATTTTTATCAACTTCCAGCATAATTAACCTCCAAATTGATTTTATTGCACGGATACTTAGTGAAGATCCGCAAGGTACTTCTCGGCCTGCATGGCGGCGATGGCACCGTCAGCAGCAGCAGTCACTACCTGACGCAGGCTCTTCTTGCGCAGGTCGCCGGCAGCAAATACGCCGGGGAGATTGGTGTGCATGTTGTCATCGGTGAGCACATAGCCATTCTCCATATCGATCTGGCCCTCAAAAAGACCAGTATTGGGCAGCAGGCCGATAAAGCCAAAGAGCCCAAAGATACCGTCATCGGGATCGGCTTCGATAGTGGTGAGTTCGCCGGTCTTGGTATTCTTGACGATCATCTTGTTCATCAGCTCGTCACCGTCTACCTCATCCACCACGGTGTCCCACATAAAGTGGAGCTTGGGGTTCTTGAAAGCCTTCTCCTGGATGGACTTGGCAGCCCGCAGCTCGTTCCGGCGGTGGATAATGGTAACCTTCCGGGCGAACTTGGTCAGGTACATGGCTTCTTCTACGGCAGCATCACCGCCGCCTACTACATATACTTCAAAATCCTCGAAGAATGCGGCATCGCAGGTAGCGCAGAAAGAAATGCCCTTACCTACAAACTTGCCCTCGTTCTTGCAGCCAATGGGCCGGGGGAAGGCGCCGGTAGCCAGAATAACGGTCTTGGCTTCATAAACGCCCTTGGTGCCAACCAGCTTTTTAACATCGCCGCTAAGATCCACGCTCTTGATCTGATCAGACACACGCTCTGCGCCAAACTTGGCGGCCTGCGCGGTCATACGGGCGATAAGGCTGGGGCCGCTCTCCCCTTCCAGCTCCTGGCCGGGGTAATTTTCGATTTCATTGGTGATGGCGATCTGGCCGCCATCCTGGCCCTTCTCGATGATAAGGGTCTTCAGTCTGGAACGACCGGCATACAGACCGGCAGTAAGGCCCGCAGGGCCTGCGCCTAGGACAATCACATCGTACAGCATAAGTCTTTTTATCCGTTCCTCTTTCTTTTTATTTGACGGGAACCCTCCCCCGGCTACCAGACCGGGGAAGGGTTGTCAGCATCAATAACCGAATCAGTCCTCAAAGATGGTCTGATCGGTGACCTCCGTCGTCAGAGCCTTCAGAGCCTTCAGAACCAGCTTCTTACGCAGTTCGTATTCTTCTTCGTGCGTAAGGGCGGGGTTGCCCAAAGGATGGGGGATGGCGATAGTGGGTACTATCCTGTTCGCGCCCACGGTAAGGGAGATCGGGGTAACGGTGCACATATGCACCACGGGGATACCGGCTCTTTCAATTTCTTTGACCATCGTTGCACCGCAACGCGTGCAGGTGCCTCATGTGGAGGTCATGATAACGGCCTGAACGCCAGCCTGCTTGAGCTTCTGGGCATACTCTGCTGCGAAGCGCTTTGCATTGGCTACGGCAGTACCGTTACCAACGGTGGTGTAGAAGTAATCATGGAGCTTGCCGATCACGCCTTCCTTCTCCAGCTCGCGCATTACATCCACGGGGAGTACGCGGTTGGGGTCGTCGTTGGCGTAGACAGGGTCATAACCGCCGTGAGCGGTCTCATAAGTCTCCTTGGTCAGCTTTTCTACGCCGGCGATATTGTATTCGCCGTAGTGAGAAGCGGAGGAAGACTCGATATGGTCAGGATTGCCCTTGGGTACGATACCGCCGGAAGTGCAAAGTGCGATGACGGCATGGCTCAGATCCTTGACGGCGGGGTTGGGTGCAACCCGGTCGAAGGAGGGCATGGGATACTCAGTCACAAAAGGCTGGTCGTTGAGCTTCTTGATGAGCATATCCACGGCACGCTTTGCACCGCGCTCTTTTTCAAAGAAGTTCACACGAATGCCGTTGGGCATATAGCCATCCACGCAGGAAGCACTCAGGGCTTCGCCCTTCATGAGCTTCATAGCCAACTTGGCCATAACGGGGGCAGCTTTACGCATACCGGCAGCACTGTTGGCGGTGGGGACGATGAGGATCTTGTCCTTCAGGTCGGCGCCGGGGTTCTCTTCGTACATACCGGTGAGCACGGGGATGCCCATTTCCTTAACGGCTACGCAGATATTTGCACAGGCATAGCCGTAACGGCCGGCGTTGAAGGCGGGACCAGCGATGAACAGGTCAGGCTTGAGTTCCTTGACCCAGCCCAGGATCTGCTCTTTGGCTTCCTTTTCATGTTCGGCAAAGTAGCTGTCGCCGCACACGATGGTGTTAACGACCTTTGCTTCACCCTTCCACTGTGCTTCCAGAGCAGTACCGGGGCCTACGGGGCCTTCCCGGAGCTCGGGAGCTACGTGAGCCATTTCCTCGCCGCCAATCTGGGCGAAGAACTGGTTGATGTAATGAACAACACGATAACTCATGCTTGGATTCTCCTTTCCCATTACCTGGCAGAGAGATAGCTGAAGCCCATCTCGTTGGTTGCGCCGGTGATGACCTGGATCTCAGCCTCGATGGAACCATCGGGACGGAGGGAGCCTGCATGGCCGCCTGCGATCTTATCCACATAGTCCAGGGTACCAATGACCTTGTCCATGGGAGGCAGGATGATATTCTGGTTGGCGTTGCCGCCGGAAACCAGAGCATCGGCCAGAGGATCCGCATCAGCCAGGGACTGAGACTTGCCATCCTGTCCGGCGTATTCGTCGGTAACGATGGTGGTCTTGATGCCCAGGCTGCCAATCTTCTTGGCATTCATGATCAGGTCGGTATCGGGGTTGCCGAAGCCTTCCTCAGAAACGATAACGCCATCCAAATCCAGAAGCTTGCACAGCTTGGCGCTCCAGTCGGAGGACCGCTGCTTGTCGGCCAGGTAAACGTTCTCGTTGGTGATGATGTTGCAAACGTAGTTGATGGTCTTGCCGTGCTGAGCGAACAGCTCCGCCACGATGGGGTTGTTCTCATGGTGGTAGGTGGTGTTCTTATCGCAGGCAGACACGCAGTTGCCGCTGAGGATGGCACCATCCATGGTCTCGGTGGGCCAGATGATGGTGGACAGGGAGCGTTTTGCGTCTACGCCGTATACATAGGTGTCGTGGAGCAGGCCCTGGCTCTGGAGCATGTGCACATAGGCAACGCGGGGCAGATTGGGGAGCTTCTCGATGCCTTCTTTGATGCCGTAGGTTTCGAAGACCTTGGTCTCATCGGGGGTCACATTGCGGCCCAGTTCACCCACAAAGGTGGCGGCGCGCAGACCGGCGATACGGACGGCATGCTCATAGGCGTGCTGGAGAATGCCTTCTACGGGCTCGGCAACCATGACCAGGTTGTTGAGCTTGGAGAAAGGCGTGTACTCGGCGCCAGGACCGGTCATATCGATGACACCTTCCTGGAAACCGACGATCTTACCGGCGGTCACGATAGCCATGCCTCTGAGAACATGGGTCTTACCGGAACCAACGGTGTCGACCTTGGCGATGACGCCGGGGAAAATGCCGCCGGGGCCCTCTACCTTGACACGGGGTTCGATAACGTCCTTGACGGGGGTGATCCTAACGCTTTGCCCGGGTTTGGCAATGTCGAAGCTGATGGACTTGAGACAAGCCTTTACATCATCGTCCTGGTAAACGAATGATTTTACTGCTTCGGCATCGACGTACAGGATACCGTCTTCTACCTTGCATTCGTTTGAAAATTGAATATCTTTGATTTCAATGAAACCCAATTCCAACTTCAAACCGAACACCTCCTTCTCTTCGTTATTTTATCTTACTAAGCCCGGCAACCGCGTCGTAATCAAGAGCACCGCAGAGCAGGGTATAGTCAATAAGTTGGAAATCCTCCAGCAGCTTCTGCGTCAGCTCCCGATTCTTGGGGGTGAACTTGTCAAACACCTGAATGCTGCCCCCCATCATGTTTGCCATATCCGCATTGAAGCCATGGGGCACATCGGATACAACGATGGATTTATATGGGGTCTCGTTGGGCTTGACGCTGCCGGAAAGGGGGTGTGTATACAAGGTGTGCCCCTTATACACAAGATCCCTTGCTTCGATCAGGATATCCCGATAGGAATAATCTTTTTCGAAGCGGATCTCATAGTCGTTCCCCAGGCACTTTACCACCAACGGATTGTTGGTCAAAATCAGAAAATCCGCTTGATGCAGCACCTTTGGAACCCTTCCTTTCGCCCTTTAGAATCAATGGAATAAAAAACAGAGTCACGGAGGAGCACGAAACACTCCTGCCTGACTCTGTGCATCTACCTGAGAGATTCCCGGGTCTATCCCCATAGATCCCGGTTGCTCCTTCGGTGCCAATTGGCTTTCCAGAGATAGTCGAATCACAGTCCTTTGGCCTGAGATATTCGCAGCCGGGCGGCAAAGTCCGGCTGTTTATTCCCTTCGGCTCTCCTCCTGCTGAGGAGATCTCCTGCGGTCGTCGTCCTTTTTATTCCATTTAATTCTAAAACATTTTTCTCAATAAGACTATACCCTATTCCATGCAAAAAGTCAATCGTCAAACCGGAATAATCTGTTTCTTCGATGATATATTTGGAAGAAACCTGTAGCAATAAAAGTTAAAGTGCCCAAAAGGGCACTTTTGGCGGGAACATGTGGGGATCGAACCCACCTAAACGGCTCTTCACCGCTCTCACTGGTTTTGAAGACCAGGGGGCACACCAGCACCCATCTGCTCCCACAGCAAGAGGTAGTATACCATGAGAAGCAGAGCAGGGCAAGTGCTTTTTTCTTTTTTTATTGGTAGAAAAGAACGTTGAATCGTTTTTTTCTATATTACTTTTTCTCCCCTGCCCGGCGCAGTGCCAGCGCCTTGTCCGGATAGTTGGTGATAATACCGATGCCATGGTGCAGGCAATGCTTCATGACCTGTTCGTCATTGACCGTCCAGGGATTGATGCCCACGCCATTTTTCAGGCAGCCCTCGATGAGGCCGGGGATATACAGGTTGGCCCAGTGAGGATGGATATTGTCGATGCCCAAGGGCCTGACATAGTTCCACGGTTCATAGATGGCATTGCTGTACAGGGCCCCCGTGGATACCGCAGGATCCAGAGTTTTAAGCTGCATAAGAGTATAGTGGTTAAAGGAGGAGTACAGCAGCTGCCCCTCTACTCCCATGCGGCGGGCCAGATCCAGACACTTTTTTTCGATATCCGGATACTGGATCGCATCCGTTTTCAGTTCGCAATTGATCAGCAGATCCGTACCCTGAATGAGAGAATATACCTCCTCCAGTGTGGGGATCCGGGCACCGGCGTACTTTTCCATATGGTTGCTGGCATCCAGTGCCTTGATCTGCTGCAGGGTCATGTCCATGATCCGCCCGGTACCGTTGGTGGTCCTGTCTACGGTCTCATCATGAATGACGATGAGTTCACCGTCCCTGCTTACATGCACATCCAGTTCAAAGCCATCGGCCCCCATTTCCATGGCCAGCTTAAAGGATTCCAGTGTGTTTTCCGGCGCGTAGCCGGAGGCGCCCCGATGGGCGTATATAACAGAAGCCATTCCGGTTCCTCCTTCTATTTTCTGGCTTCATTGTATCGCTTTGCGGATGTGGTTGCAATCCCCTTTTGCAGGGAGTATACTGCCTGTATGCGATATTCTTCCATAAAAGACGCCATTTTTCTGGCAAGGCCGAACCGCTTCGTTGCACAGGTGCTTCTGGATGGGCAGGAGCTTACCGTCCACGTAAAGAATACCGGGCGATGCAAAGAGCTTCTTATCCCCGGAACCCGGGTGCTGTTGTCCAAAGGTGAAAACCCTGCCCGGCGAACCCCCTATGATCTGGTCAGTGTGTATAAGGGCGATACTCTCATCAACATGGACAGTCAGGCCCCCAATGCCATTGCAAAGGAATTTCTCCTGAATCGCTGCCCGCAGATATTGTCTTTGCGGCAGGAACAGGTCTATGGCAGCTCCCGTTTTGACTTTGCAGGAGAAACGAACCATGGCCCTTTCTTTTTGGAGATCAAGGGTGTTACGCTGGAACGAAACGGTATAGCTTACTTTCCTGATGCCCCCACGGAACGGGGCGTCAAACACCTTCGGGAGCTTATACGAGCAAAGAAAAACGGATCGGATGCGGGAATCCTGTTTATTATTCAGATGAAGGGCGTTTCCCTTCTGCGCCCCAACCGGGAAACGCACCCTGCTTTTGCCGATGCCTTACGGGAAGCGGCAGAAGCCGGTGTACAGCTGGGGGCGCTGGATTGCCGTGTCTTACCCGGCCAGGTGGAAGCGGACTGTTCCGTGCCCATAGAACTGACCTGAACCGCTTCCGGAAGCAAAAGAGCAGGGTTCTCTCCCCTGCTCTTCTATGCGCTTTTTACAAATATGCTGCTTGCGCCTGAATCGAAAGATTCTTATCCGGCTTTTTCAAAGTTCTGATCTTATTGGAACGAAAAATACACGGCGACAGGGTGCACATACAGGCACCGCCCAGAAGGAGGAGCAGTGCCGGAGGCAATACATAACCCGCCAGCTGCACCAGTTTACTTGCCTTTCATACTGTTCTTTGTGGATCAGGTTTGAAACCGTCGCACAGGAAGCAGGTTCCAGCAATGAGGAAAACCCTGCGCTCGCCGTAACGCTGATGTAAAACAGGCCCAGCGCCGGCCCCTGTCCCCGAGAAGCATCAGCTTTGGCGGATCATAGCGAGCTGTCCATACGCCTGCCGCCGAGCCCTGAAGTACGATGGATAGAAATTCCGTCAGAGACACCTGCACCGTTGCTGTGGTCATACCGATCTGTTGGTAAGCATAGTATACCCTCAGGTCAAAGGCAGTCAGGCCGCTGCCGATATTAGGAACAAGCTCTCCCGTCCAGGGGTCAAAAACTTCTTCACAGAACGCCGCTGTCTGCCTTGCATCACCTGTGTGTGTACATTCTTGAAAGTTCTTCTTCCCCATCTCCCTGCACCATGCATAAAAACTCCCAGCCATACCGCTCGTAAAAGCCGGTGTGATTTGTGAGCAGATATACCGGAGAGATCCCTTTGACCTTCAGATCCTCCACAGCCATGCAAAGCAGCCGCCCCGTAATGCCCCTGGAGCGGTATTCCCTTTCGGTATATACGGCACAGATATTGGGAGTCAGATCTTTTCTGTCATGAAAATCATTTTCGATAACACCCAATCCGCCAATGAGCGTATCCCCGTCCAGACAAAGAAACCAGCCATATTCTGTTTCTCCGTTCAGGTACTCGTCCATGCATTTCAGATACGCTTCCTTTGGCACATTCCATTTCTGATGAAACCATTCGGCTGCCCTCTCTTTCAGCTGCGGCTGCTGTCTTAAAGTGATATAAGAATATTTCTCCATATTTTCTTTCTCCTTATGCGTCATGCATGTATCGCATTGATCCTTCGGTCCGCAAGTTCTTGTCTGCTTTATTAACAATCGCTCTGTCTGAGTTCTGCCCCGTACCGGCAAAGCAGTGCCGCAAGGATGAACATGACACCCAACACAATGCTCGCCTCATTACCAAAGCGCATGTCCATGACCGCCGCCTTTTCCACTTCCATAAAACCGGTAACAAGGCCTTCCACAATACTGCCTGACACTGCACAGCCGGTAGGAACAGCAAGGATCAGAATGCCGAGCCGCAACATTTCCTTTGCACCGGCAAAGGTGAAGGGAGTCCCGGCCTTCAGTTCATTTTTAAAATATCTTTCGGCAAACTTTGCCAGCACTGCCTCCCCTGCGCAAACAATCACCCACGCGGCAAGTGCTGCAGCTATGCTTCCCATGCTATACCCATAGTCGTTGAGGATCCATCCATGGAGGGTAACGCCACCGATTTTAATCAGGGTTCCTCCGCCGAGCCCCATGCCGCATAGCCCCGCCAGACAGCCAACAAAGCCGATCACTGAAAATACAAACGCAATTTTGCTGAGCGTTTTTCCCAACCTGGAAATCTTTTGAATGGTAGTAAGTGTTTTCATTTTGCTTCTCCCTGTTTATTAAAATTTCGGATCGCTGTTTGCAGCTTCCCCGATTCTAATTTTGTTCTGCAATCAATGCATCGGCAGTTACCTGCATATGAAGACCCGGCAGCAGCAAGGTTATCTGCGCATAGAAAGCAAAAAAGATGTCTTCTGCTCCCGTTGTAAGGCTAAAGAGTACATTCCATCTGAATGTCATACGGCTCGGCCTCCACGCAGCAGCGTATGGGATGCGGGCTGAGCGTAAATCCCATGGCCGTATAAAAATCAATCGTCTCCCGGGCAGAACAGGCCGATACATACAGGGCTTTTGCTCCACACCGGATCGCCTCTTCCTTTGCCGCTGCGAACAGCGCCCGGCCAATGCCCCTGCCTGCGTTTATGGGTGGAAACATGGAAGCTGTCCAGGATCATTCGGTCGTGCTCCAGTACCGGAAGCAGCAGCATGATTCCTACGATATCCCCGTTTTTTTCAAATGCGCCATAAACAATGTGATCCCCAGCCAGTATTTCTGCGGCTTTCTCCCTTTTCCGTTCCAACGTCCAGGTTTCCACAAAAGGCCGGTACGCCAGATACATCTCCCCTTCTTTCACCCGATACACGTTTTTTACCACCTGATAACGGGAAAAGGCGTCTAAAGATTCCCGGGTGAAATTGTGCCTGTTGATCAACGCAATCTCCATACTCCGCTCTATTTGCGCACAAAACTCACGGTCTGCGCCTTCATGGATATCTTTTCAACTTCATACCCATATGCGCACAGTTCCTTTTTATATTTCAGAAAAGAATGATCCAACGGTATGCCCGCAATTTTCTCGATCTCATCGAATGACAGCATAAGCTGCTGTTTACCGCTGTTCTGTACATACATCCACAGCATGTGGTATTTGCTCATTTTCTCCTCCATACATAAACAATCTGTTTGCCAGAATCTGTGCGGCGTTCAGTCCGACAGCTATATCTCGCAATGTCTCCAAAGCCGGTTACTGCTTCCACTCACCTGTCAACCGGCTCCTTCCGGCTTTTATAGCTCTTTCAAACCCTATTCCCGGTAAAGGACGGAGCCGGCGTACTTCAGCAGCCGTGTCCCATGCTGCGCCTGCCTAAGATAGATCGCTCTGTTGGGATCGGAAGAAGCGTAATACTGCCCATAATAGTCACAGACAGCGATTTGATACAGATACAGGCGAAAAAGATTTTCCCGGTCATAGTCGTTCAGTGTGCCATACCTGCAATAAGCGCATACGTAACGCTCCAGAAGCTCCGTATCCACTCTTCCCTGTGCACAGGATGGCGCACTGTAAACGAATGAGCGCATGATCTCCCAGATAACGGGATGCACACAGGCTGTTGTCCAATCGATAACGGCGGTCAGGTGCCCATTTTCGCAGAGGAACTGGTTGATGCAACAATCTCCGTGTGTATTCCGCAAGGTCAGCCGATTCAGATCGAATTGCCATGCCGGGACCTGTTCCGCAAAATCGATCCGCCATTCCAACTCTGCGGCGTTCTCCTTTTCCCCAAGCTGAATGGCAGCGGCCAGAGAGCGGCGATAGGAGTCCAGGGCTCGCCGAGGCGTCATATCATAAAAAAAGCCTGCTCCTATTCCTTCCGGAAGCGGCGGATATGCCTGTAGTACGGCATGGATCCTTCCCAGCAGTTCTGCCGATTCCATCAACAGTGTATTCGATGCACAGTTCCATCCCGGAGTCACACCCGGAAAGCGCCGCTGTACAGTGAATACGCGCCCGTCGGTATTCCGTGAGATATAGCTTCCCTTTTTGTTTTTCAAAAAATCGCAGGCGGGGATGCCATGCATACGCAAAAATGCGCACAGTTCCGGTTCTGCTTCCGGGTGATGGATGCGGCTGGCCGCCGGAAACTTTATGACATAATCTCCCTCTTCGCAGCGTAAAACCCAGGTTTCGGAGCCGCCCCCCACCGCAGACCGTTGCATTTCATGAAGGTGCAGCTCGTATTGTGTCTGCACTACCGAGGCAAGAGTAGAAAAGGTCTGCTCCATTTTTACAGGCTCACCCTTCCCTGCCTTGTTTGTTCCTGAAATTTAAGGCTCCGGCAAAGCATCCAAAGGCCGCAGCCCCCAGTAATGCAGCATACAGCCACCCTTTCATAAAAACGGCGATGCCCCCAGCCAGCAGCATCAAACCGCCTGCAGTAAATAGTAGTCTTACAGATCTTTCTTTCACTTTTTGTTCCTCTTGTCTCTGTGATGTTCGTTTTCTTCAAGGCACAGCGCTCTTGCGCATTATTATCCTTAACGACTCTCAATACTGTTACATAAAAAATGACGCAAAGCGAATCTGATTTTTATCAGGCTCAGCTCTGCGTCTCAGCGTCCGGCTTTTGAGCATATCGGACTTTACAATCCCGCATGGAGATCAGGAAGGTCATTTTGCATTTGGGACAGAACAGGGGAAAGTTTTCTAAAACCGTATCCCTCCGAATCTGCGTCCGTATCTTTCCATGGCACTCCGGGCACAGGACCCATTGCGTTTCATTCGGCTCCATGGCATTTTCCCTTCCGGGATTTCACAAGCAGCATCATGGCTTGGAATTCGGTAGAGAGCATTTGCCCCAACTGTGCTTCGGAAAACCTGCACACTCGTGTAGCGCACAAAGCACCGACCCCGAAGGTATAGATCCATACGTTTTCAAAGAGAAGCTTCGCTTCCTCCTCCGTCATGCTGTATTCTTCCCGGATCAGCTCAATACACTTTTGAGCCGTGGGTCCCAGATCGCCAAAAACGTCGTTAAAGCTGACGGCGTTTCTATTCTCCTGCATGAAGAGCAGCTGATACAATTTCGGCTCCCTTGCGCCAAAGAGAACCATCTGCATCCCTACCTGCTTGAACAGGGGCATATCGGGCAGCTTCTGCGCCGCAAAGTTTTCAAATCTATGCATGGCGGCTTTGCGTACCTCTTCCTGCACTTCCTTCATGCTGTTGAACAGGGTGAAGATGGGGCGGGCTGAGCTGCCCAGTGCCTCCCCCAATTCTTTGGCGGTAAGGGCCTCTGCTCCTTTTTGGGATACAACTTTCAATGCAGTCTGTACAATTTCTTCTCTGGTAAATTTCGGCTTCGGCGGCATAATATCCTCGTTATGTAAATCAATCGTTTTGCATCGTTTGTTATGCAATCATCATTTTTATTATAGTCTGAAAACACATGCTTGTCAACAGCCATCAGGACAGCCATTTTTTATATAATGCGCCATGGGAAAGTTAGACAGTCTGCGATACACTCTCTACATATAAAACGGCTGTGCCAACGAATACTCCCATTGCACAGCCGTTTCATTATATCTTATTGATTATTGAAATTTTCAGTCTCACCGGGTCTTTCTGCTTTTGATCTCCTTGAGCTTCTGCTCACGGCGGTTTCTCACTTCCAGACTCATGGGCTGGATATCTCCGGATCTGGTCAGCGCCCACTTGGTGAGCAGCGGCCCTACCAGCTCATAGATCAGCACGCTGAACAGCACAATGTTACGGATAAGAGCGCCATCCTTATCCCCCAGGGTGGCGGCGGTAACACACATGCCCAGGGCTACACCGGCCTGAGGCAGCAGCGTAATGCCCAGATACTTCTTTACCTTTTCTTCGCAGCCGGTAGCTGCACAGCTTGCATAGGCGCCTATATACTTACCGCCGGAACGGAAAAGAATATACACAATACCTACCAGAATGACTGCACCAGCCTTAAATACGCTCAGATCCAGCTCTGCGCCGCTGATCACAAAAAACAAGGCAAACAGGGGGGCCGTCCACTTATCTGCCCGCTCCATCAGATCGGCTGCCAGAGGGCAGATATTGCAGAAAACGGTACCCAAAGCCATACACACCAGCAGCGTGGAAAAAGCCACATGGACAGGGCCGATATCAAACTCCACCATAGACAGGGCCACCGTCAGCAGCACAAACGCAATGGTCAGGGACAGACGATTGGAGTTGGAGAAAAAGGTGCGTTCCAATTGAGTCAGCACCCATCCCATAAAAGCTCCCAGCAGCAGCGAACACAGGATCTCGATCAGCGGTTCCATCGCAATGGAAATAATATCCGTATGTCCGCTGATAAGGGAGGATGCAATGCCGAAGGAAACGGAAAATACCGCCAGACCCACAGCATCATCCAGCGCTACCACAGGCAGCAGGATATCCGTCAGTTTGCCTCTGGCCTTATACTGCCGGACGACCATCAGCGTGGCCGCAGGGGCGGTAGCCGTAGCAATGGCGCCCAGTGTGATGGCCGCAGGGATGCTGAGAGTATCTGGCATGAGAAAATGCAGTCCAATGAGCGCTGCATCTACCAGCAGCGCTGCCGTGATGCCCTGCACAATGCCCACCACGACCGCCTGCTTTCCAATGGATTTTAACTGATTCAGGCAAAACTCGTTGCCGATGGAAAAAGCGATAAAACCCAGGGCGCAGTTGGATATGGTGCTGAGTTTTTCCGCATCCGCAAAGGTGGGAAAGCCCAGCCCCGGGATATTCAATCTGCCCAGGCAGAACGGCCCTACCAGCAGACCCGCCAGCAGAAATGCGGTCACATCCGGAAAATTCAAATGCAGATACTTAAAGAGCCTGGTCATCAAAAGACCGATGAGCAGAGCCATAGCCGCAGACATCAATGCAGACATTGTTTACTCCTTCAGGGGACTGCTTCTTATATCCCCTATATTTCTTCTTTTCGCACAAGGACATATAATAGACCTTTTCATGCCCTCTGTCAAGTTGTTATTTCATCCGGAAAGAATGTATTTTATTTACCGATCATTGGCTTTCAGATATCAGTTTTCCTGCTTATATGCCTTGCAGGCAGGGCTCTTTCAAAAAAGGCTTTCATGACTCTTAATACAAAAAAGGATCGTCCGAAGACGATCCTTTTCATATACAGATTTGTTACTTTACGAAGGTGCAGCCCTTATCGAATTCGATGGTGCCCTTGTAGTTCTTGATCACGCCGGAAACGGTGATCACGTCGCCTTCGGCCAGCTTATCTGCGCCTTCGCCGGTGAGGCGGTAGCACTGGATAGGCATATCGGCAAGCCCTGCGGCTGCGATGGTGACGGTGATGTTCTTGTACTCTTCGCTGTAGGCGGTATCGATCTTGATGATGGTGCCGGTCACGGTCTTGACGCCCTTGAGTTCAGCGCCTTCTTCCAATGCATAGGCCTTGGAAAGAGTCTTGGCGGCAGAGACGGACTCCACGGGGATGAGCAGGCAGCCCTTATCGAACTCGATGGTGCCCTTGTAATTCTTGATGGTACCCAGCACGGCGATCTCATCACCCTCGGCCAGCTTGTCGGCGCCTTCGCCGGAAAGACGGTAGCACTGAATAGCCTTATCCTCGATGCCATCGCAGACGATGGTGACGGTGATGTTCTTGTATTCCTCGCTGTAGGGAGTATCGATCTTGGTGATCACACCCTTGAGAGCGGTAGGAGCAGCCATTGCGGCGCCTTCTTCCAGAGCGTAGGCCTTCTCCAGCAACTTGCTCTGATCCAGGATCTCCCCGCGGCCTACCAGCACGCAGCCCTTGTCAAACTCCACGGTGCCCTTGTAGTTCTTAATGGAGCCTTCTACGGTGATCCACTCGCCTTCGGCCAGCGTTTCCACGCCTTCGCCGGAAAGACGGTAGCACTGGACAGGCTTATCATCCATACCGGCCACGGCAATGGTCACGGTGATGTTCTTATACTCTTCGCTGTAGGGGGTATCGATCTTGACCACTTTGCCATAGAGACGGAAGGTGCCTTCCATGGCAGCGCCCTCTTCCAGCTCATAAGCGGCATTGACCAGCTCATCGTAGGAAGCGGTGGCCAGATCAAAGCCCTGAGGTACAACATGCTCGAAGGATACTTCGGCAGTCTTGCCATCCTTGCCCTGAACGGTACCCACCAGCGTATAGGCGGTCTCGGCGGCGCAGGATTCGTTAACGTCGATGGTGACCTGCTTGTTCTCATCGGCTTCGCCTACCACAACGGCATCAGCTTCGCCGCCTTCGGCGATGTTGACGGTCCAGACGATATCATAGCTCTCATCGTTGTACATGAAAGCACCTACGACTTTATAGTCGGCAGGAGTTTTGGTAGCAGCATTCTTGTACATGAGCCGCAGATAAGCTACGGCATTTTCAAGAGGATCCACCTGGGGCGCTGCAACGGGCTCTTCCGTGGGCTCGGCGGCAGGTGCTTCGGTAGCCTGTACTTCAGGCTCTTTCTCCGTGTTGGCAGCTTCATTGGTGCAGCCTGCAAATGCAGCCATGCAGAGCGCCAGCATCAGAAACAATGCTACGAACTTTTTCATGATTTCTCCTTTTCAGTTTTCAATGATAATACCTTGATTGGACAGTATACGGATCTGATAGCTGCCCGCAAAGCAGTCTACCAGTCCCTTTACATCGATGCGTTTTCCCACCAGGCTGGAAGGATCCATCCCCTCCCCCGCCTTTTCCAGCCGCAGGGTAACAGGTATACCCTCCTGCGTGCAGTAAAGCGTAACAGCCGTGTTTTCGCCTTTAGGATCCGGCAGCTGCACCTGCTCTACCAGAAGCCCTGTCATGGATACGGAAGTATCCAGCCGCATCTGGGCGACAGGCAGGGTCATTTCCCCGCTTTCCAGCGTCAGGGCAACGGTGCCGAAAGCCAGTTCTTCGGCAGTCATGGGGGTATACAGAGCGGACACCCCGTCCCCCAGTTTTTGCAGATTATTGGGATCATCCGGCTGGATCTCCCGATAGCTGAGGCCGCTGATCTGATACGTACCGCCCGCTTCATAATACTGGACGGTGCCTACGATCCTGGCCCGGTTGCCTACGGACAGAATGGACATGCCAGTTCCGGAAAGACTGAAACCGTAATAGGCAGTTATGCCGAAAACCTGCCCGGACTCGGCATCCGGCTCCTCTATGTAGACGCTGTTCCCGCGATTGGCAATGATGTTGCCCTCAAAGGCGACCTTCATGCCATCGTATTCCGCCAAATGACAGCGAAGCTCCCGAAGGGTAAGCTCTACGGCATCTCCATAATAGTAATCCGGATCCTTCTGACCGGAGTACAGCTTCAGCTTCAGGGCTTTGGCCTGGTTCAGCGCCTGGGTACATACGGAGCCATAGCGGTTATTGGCTGCCGAATAGGGCTGAGCCAGTCCTTCCTGCAGCAGCTCAATGTTCAGGTTTCGATAGACAGCGGAGCCCTGAGGCTTATACCAGACCCACACCAGATACCGGCCGCCGGTGGAATCGATGTTCCACTGCCCGGTATCCGATTCCACCAGAATGGAGGCGGCCTGCTGCAACCGCTCTTTGGTATAAGCCGCGGCGGCTTTGCCGTACTCTTCCACTCTTCCGGTAGATTCCGGGGTGTTGACGGCCAGGAATCTGGCTTTGAGCACCCCGGTCTCATTCACTGATTCGGGCACGTTAAAGTGCACCGTGTCTCCGTCAATGAAAGTATGCACCGTCACGATCTGACTCACGGCGGTACCGGAGCCTGCCGGTTGTACGCTGGCTGCATAGTCCTCCGGTTCCAGGGGCGTTGCTGCCGGTGTCGGGGAAGCCGTTCCCGACACCGCAGAGGCGGTGGGAACGGTCTCTCCGGAGGGAGCCGGAGCGGCGCACCCCATAAACAGGACGCCAAGGAGCAGCCAGGCTGTCAAAAGGGAACATACCTTCTTCATAAACGGATATACCTCAGGTTAGCCCTGATACTCACACTCGCTGACAGCGTCTTCAAAGGCCTGCTGGATCATCTTGTCCACATCGCCGCCATCATCCTTGGTCAGGCAGGTGGTCAGCAGAGAGCCAACCTGATCACGAGCGGTGGAAGAACCGTTGAAAGCGGGAGAAGTGTAGTAGGCGTCTTCCTGCTCCAGGCAGACCTTGGCGCTCAGAGCGGAAATGAAGTCACCGCCGTCGGCCTGCGCCATGAATGCGGCGTATGCTTCGTTGGTGGCAACGGACTTGAGCACGGGCACGTAACCGGAAGCCATGGAGAACTCAGCCTGGAAGTCCACGCTGGTGGTCAGGAACTTGAGGAACAGCCAGGAAGCAACGACCTCCTGAGGATTGCTCTTCTTGAAAATGCAGACGCTGGGTCCCTGAGAAATGACCCTCTTGTTGTCGGCGGAAACCTGGGGAATGGTGGCAATGCCTACTTCGAAGGGATATTTGCCGTCCTCACCCTTGGCGGGCCGCTGATAGGTAGCACCTGCGGAGGAACCGATGGACATGTAGCTGCGGGTCTTGCCCTCTTCCTGTACGGTGAACAGGCCGGAGGTGTAGGCGCCGTAAAGCTTCTGAGTGGTGAGGTAGCCGGCCTGATACCATTCACGGAACATCTTGACAAAGTTCCGGTTGGTCTCGTTGTTAAAGAGGAAGTGATCGCCGGTAGCGCTGGTGTAGGGAGAGCCGTACTGCTCGCACATGGTGATGAACCAGTTGCTCTCGGAGTCATAGCCCAGGGGGATGGAGTTGGGGTCGATGGCCTTGATCTTGGCGCAGACTTCCTTCATCTCGTCCCAGGTGGTGGGCACGGTGAGGCCGTTCTCCTCAAAGAAGGTCTTGTTGTAATACAGGACTTCGGTAGACTTGGAGAAAGGCATGGAGTACATCAGATCATCACCGAACTGACGGCCTTCGTTGTAGTAACCGGCGATGAAGTCGTTCTTCTGCTCCTCGGTGAGACCCAGGATCTCGGTGGTGCCATCGGCGCGCTTAACTTCGATCTGGCTGTCAATGAGGCTGTCCAGAGTGGCTACGGCACCTGCCAGGTTATACAGAGCCACATGATCGGGATAGCAGTAGGCCAGGTTGGGCTGGTTGCCCACGGTGATCTCAGTGCTGATCTGATCCCGCACGTCATCATAGCTGCCCACGGAGGTGCACTCTACATGAATGTTGGGATAGAGCTTGTTGAACTCTTCGATGTAGTGGGTCATCATGTCGGTATACTTGGTGCCCATGGTGTTGTAGAACTTGATGGTCACTTCGCTACCGTCATAACCGCCTTCAGGTACTTCAAAGTTGCCAACGGCCTTGACGGCTTCGGCATCTTTGCTTTCAGAGGCCTTGTCGCCGGTATTATCGGTGACTTCGGGCTCTTTTTCGTCGTTGGCAGGGGTGCCGTTGGAGCAGGCAGTCATCATGACTGCGCCCAGAAGCATCAGAACTGCCAGAATGGTAGACAGAATACGTTTCTTCATGGTTACTTTCCTTCCTTTATTTGCTGTTTGCAGTATATGGGGATTACCCTTTAATGCCGCTTCGGCTTACGCCCTTCATTATGTATTTGCGCAGGAACAGGTACACCAGGAACAACGGCAGAGAGACCAGAGCCACGGCGGCCATCTGCACGGGGTAGTTAACATCCCCCGTGGTTTCTGTAAAGGCGTTTCTCAAGCCGTTGGTAATGAGCCGGTGCGCCTCATCATTGGCCACCAGCCGGGGCCAGATGTAGGAGTTCCAGGCGCCCATCATCTTGAGGATGGTGATGGAGATCAGGGTTGGCAGAGACAGGGGGATCATGACTTTCCAGAGGTATTTAAAATCGCTGGTCCCGTCCACCTTGGCTGCCAGGTACAGTTCGTTGGGGATTTGCAGGAAATTCTGCCGCAGCAGATAAATATAAAACACGCTGACCAGAAACGGCACGATCAGCACCGTATAGGTGTTCATCCAGCCCAGATTGGTCACGGTGCTGTAGTTGGTGATGGTGAACAGCTCCCCGGGGATCATCATGGTGGCCAGCAGAGCCGAGAACATCAGATCCTTCCCCTTAAACTCCAGCCGTGCAAAGGCAAAGGCGGAGAGGATCGTTATGATCAGGGAAAGAATGGTGGAAACGAGTCCTACATAGGCGGTGTTCAAAAACAGCCTGCCCAGGTTTGCCGTTTGAAAGGCATCCACATAGTTTGTCCACAGCACACGGTTGGGCCAGAAGGTAGGTGTGCTCATGCGGTACTCCGTCAGGCTTTTAAGGGAGGAGTTGATCATCCAATAGAAGGGAAACAGGACGATCACGGCCATGACCAGCAGGAACAGATAGTAAAATACCTGCGCGGCCGTGCCTACGATCCTCTGGCGGGTCTTCTGAGCGCGCATGTTCCGCTCCGGCATGGTTCTTTGCTTGGTTGTATTCGCCATAGTCGATACCTCAATAATGCACGCGCTTTTTGCTGACCTGCAGGTTCAGCAGCGTTACCACCAGTATAATGGCAAACAGGATCAGCGCCGCTGCACTGGCCCGCCCCTGATTGTTGGTGGACAGAGCGTCATAGATAAAGCCCACCATTGTGTTCAGCCGCCCGGGGGCATCCGCGGGCCCCATGGTTTCACCGAATATACCGATGATGCTGGTGTATTCCTTAAAACCGCTGATAAAACCGGTAATGACCACATAAGCGATCATGGGGGAAAGCAGCGGCACGGTGATCCGGGTAAAGACCCGGCGGCGGGAGGTACCGTCAACCTTGGCGGCCTCATAATACTGCTTGTTGACGCTTTGCAGACCGCCCAGCAGGATCAAAATCTTGAAGGGCAGGGCGTTCCAGACGATGTAGATGATCATGACCGTCATATTCGCCCAGTAGCTGGAACCGTAATTGATCCAGTTCACGGGCTTGCCGCCGAAAAACTCAATGATATTGTTTATAATACCGGCGGTGACGATGATCTCGTTCTCCGTGCCGTAAAAACTGCCCACGATATTGAACATGGCCGCAAACACCATGCCTATGGCAATGGAATTTGTTACATACGGCAGGAAGAAAATGGTTTGCAAAGGCTTCTGCAGCCACTTGATGTTATTGAGAAACACGGCGATGAGCAGCGCCAGAAAGGAGGAGATCAGCACCGTAGGCACGCACAGGACTATGGTGTTTTTAAGGCAGTTCAAAAACTGCTTGTATTTGATCACCTTCACAAAGTTCCCCACGCCGAAGGCGAAGTTCTGGCCGCCGGCAGCCTTCAGGCCGCTGTATCCTTCCAGAAACGCCATGCGCACGGTATTGACAATGGGCCATACCGTAAACACCAGCAGCAGCAGGATGGCCGGGGCCAGATACAGCCATGCCTTCCACTTGTTTTTGCTTTCGACCATATCACTTTACCTCGGGCCGGATGCGCTTCTCCCCTTCCTCCTTGCTGAAAACAAAGAGTTTATGAGGTTTGATGGAGAAGCGAACGTTCCCGGCAGCGGGATCCACTTTTATATCCGCATTGATGATGGAGCGGATTGTGGGATTCAGGGAAGCGGCATGTTTTGATACGATGCTCACATCCCGGCCCATGACCTCGATGCTGTTCAGCTGGCAGCACAGAGGCCCCTGCGCATCCAGCACGAATCCTTCCGGACGGATACCCACGAACACATCGCCCTGAGGCATGTCTGCCGCATCGGCCACGGCGTCTTCGCCGATATAAAGCTTCCCATCCTTTACGGTGCCTTCAAAAACATTGATGGGCGGCGTACCCAGGAACTTGGCCACAAAGAGATTGTCCGGATCGTCATACACGTCCTGAGGCTTGCCGATCTGCTGGACCACGCCCTTTTTCATGACCACGATAAAGTCGGAGATGCTCATAGCCTCGTCCTGATCGTGCGTAACGAACACCGTGGTGATCCCCGTTTCCCGCTGGATACGGCGGATCTCCTCGCGGGTCTGAAGGCGGAGCCGGGCATCCAGATTGGAAAGGGGCTCGTCCAGCAGCAGCACCCGGGGCATTTTGACCAGTGCGCGAGCGATGGCCACACGCTGCTGCTGCCCGCCGGAAAGCTCGTTGGGCTTGCGATCCATCAGATCTTCGATCTGCACCAGCCGGGCGGTCTCATAGGTGCGCTTGAGCATATCCTCTTTGGAAAGCCTCTCTTCCCCCTTCAGGTTCTGCAAAGGAAAGAGGATGTTCTGCTTGACCGTCATATGAGGATAGAGGGCGTAATTCTGGAATACCAGCCCCACACCCCGATTTTCGGGAGAAAGCTCGGTAACGTCGTTCTCGCCAAAGAAGATCTGCCCGCTGGTAGGCTTCTGCAGGCCGCAGATCATGTACAGCGATGTGCTCTTGCCGCATCCGGAGGGACCCAGAAGACCGATGAGCTTCCCATCGGGAATGGTGAAGCTCACAT
This sequence comes from uncultured Eubacteriales bacterium, assembly GCA_900545265.1. Taxonomy (GTDB): domain Bacteria; phylum Bacillota; class Clostridia; order Christensenellales; family CAG-138; genus RUG472. The sequence goes on along the minus strand of UQYI01000008.1, from coordinate 62,830 downwards.
TGTTTACCGCTACCACTTCCTCATTGGATTTCTTGTTCCGGCTGGGGAAAATCTTGGTTATGTTCCGCAATTCAACTTTCATACGATCTTTCCTTATGCTTTATTTTTATGAACACTGCATATCCGCAGGCAAAAGCGTCAGTATCTTTCCGATCTGGCCAGAGACGCATGATATTCTTCCTTGGCCCGCAGCAGCGCTTCCGGTGAGTCGAATATCATCTGGCTGGCGTAATCCACTACCACCGTATGAGCTATGAGATCATGAAGGGGCGTATGGTTCTGTGTAAATGCCAGCAGCAGCACCTGCACCAGCGCAAGTCCGCACAGGATCCCCGGCCCCAGAATACCGATGCCCCCGAAAAAGAACAGGAAAATCACCAGCACCGGCACCATAAGTTCCAGCGTGTATTTCCCCAAAAGCGTACGCACCAGCAGCAGCAGAGGCGAAAGACGAACGGCATCGGAACGCATCACGGCCAGGCCGAAAGCCTTTTTACCCAGTGTCTGCCCGTTTTTGAAGAGCAGCGGTACCAGATATTCCAGAATAAGACAGGCAAGCAGGAGCGAAAAGGTAACGATCGTTAAAGAAAGCTGCAGCACCCGAGTCAAGGCGGCGGCAGCCTCCGCATCCCCGTTCAGGGCGGCGGAAGCGCGGTCATAGATCTCCTTTCGTTCCGGAGATAAAGCCTCGTAGGCCTCCTGGGTAATATCAAAAGAAATGTTATACTCGGTTTCATACCGGGAATAGAAAGATTTCAGATGGGTATAACCGGCATCGTATCCCGTTGCCAGGGACAGCAGGAACCCAAAGCCTGCGGCCAGAATGCCCAACAGGATACCATCCAGCATGGCTGCTGAAATGCGCTTGAGCATATTGGCCTTTTGTAAATCGAACACGCCTTTCCCCTCTCTGCGCACAGCGCAAACCAGCCGGTTGGACTCAAAAGACATTGGAAGCAAGCCTGATGCAGGCAAGCTTCCACGTTTCGTCTCTATTGTACATGGTTTGCTGTGTATTTTCAATACAATCTGTGCGTATCGTCATATTATATATTATTCAGGGTCATTTTCCCATATATCCATTTTGCCGGCTGCGCCCTCCCTGCCCGGGAGGTTGACTTTACGGCTGTCATGGAGTAAGATGCAACATACACAATGATTCTACATGAGGTGCCATGATGCATAAACTGCTTATTACGGATCTGGACGATACCCTGTATGACTGGAGCGGCTTTTTTGTACCGGCCTTTTATGCCATGGCCGAGGAGATCGCAGGCATTACCGGGATAGCCATGGATCAGCTCCTGCATGAATACCGGGAGGTACACCAGTCTCTTGGTACGGTGGAATTCCCCTATGCCACGCTGCGTCTGCCCAGCATCCGAGCTTGCTTTACCGGAATGGAGACGGCACAGATGAAAGAAGCCCTGCGCCCGGCTTTTAAGAAGTTCAATGGCATACGGGACAGCCGTCTGCGCCTTTTCCCCGGTGTTGCAGAGACGCTGGAAGCATTGGCCGCCCGGGGACTGACCATCATCGGCTACACGGAATCCTCTCAGGAAAACGGATTTTACCGTCTGCAGAAGCTGGGGGCTGATGGATTTTTCAAGCGGGTATATGCCTGCGAAAGTCAGTTTCAAAGCACTTACGGCTCTAACGAAAAGGTGCGCACCGTGCGCACAAAAAAGCCCAATGTGGACGTGCTGCTGGATATATGCCGGAAGGAGGGCCGTACACCGGTGGAAGTCGCTTATGTGGGAGACAGCCTGACCAAGGATATGTATATGGCTAAAAAGGCCGGGGTCACCGCTCTGTGGGCCAGATATCCCCGGGAAGATACCGATTATTATGAAAAGCTTTGCGCCATTACCAGCTGGACACAGGAGGATTTTGAGCGGGAAGAGCGTCTGCGCCGCCATATGGAACAGGCTGACCTGAAACCGGATCATATCCTTACTTCTTTTTCTCAGCTGCCGGGCATTCTTTTCCCGGGAAAGGAATATTAGCATACGAAAACGGGCTTCATAAAGAAGTCCGTTTTGCGTTGGTAATAAGGCGTTGACCTCACAGGATCTCCAGCCGACGCAGAATGCTGCCCGAGCTTTCTTCCGGAAGGACGAAAGTCATTTCTTCCGGCATAAAGGGCAAAGGAACCGTTCCTTCCAGCCGGATCAGGGCCCGGTTCCGCAAAAGCCGTTCCCGGCTGGATAAAATGCTTTCCCGCAAAGCCGGTTGGGATATCTCCTCCGCTCCGGTCAGAAGGGCTTCCAGCGTTCCGTGCTGCCGCAGCAGTTTTGCGGCCGTCTTGGGACCCACCCGTTCCGCTCCGCGAATGTTATCGGAAGCATCCCCTGTAAGAGATTTGAAATCTGCATACTGTTCCGGTTCAATGCCGAACTTTTCCCGAAACGTGTTTGGATCCCAGCAGACTGTAAGCTTGCCCCGATACCGGAGCTGCGAGACCCGGTTGGACAGGAGCTGAAAAAAGTCACTGTCATAGGAAAGGATATCCACATACATCTTTTCCCCCATCCGGCGGGCATAGGCGGCGATAAGATCGTCCGTCTCACAGTCTGTGGTCTCCATCCGGGGAATGCCCAGATACTCCAGCACCCGGTTTATATCCGGCAGCTGTCCAAAGGGGGTCTCCTGTTCCTCCATATGCGAGAAATCCGGTCGATTGGCCTTATACGCTTCATCCAGCGCTTTTCTTGGATTTTCATGCTCTCCGTCAAAGAAAACGACGCAGTGGGTCGGCACCCGCATACGCAGCACACGCAGCAGCGCCCCCGTAAACCCAAGGGTACCATGAACAGGCCTGCCATCCCGACCGGGGATACGGGCAGGCATCCCATAAAACATTTGAAAAAGCAGGTTGCTGCCATCCACCAGCAAAAGTCTGTCCATGCGCTCCCCCTTCATACAGCTGAAGTATACCAAGTTTGCCGGGAATTTGCAAAGCCTTCAGAAAAAGAACTGCCTGGTTGGCAGTCCTTTTGCATTATGTTTCAGACACGCAAGCTTATTTGCTCTGAATATATTTGTCCATAGCGGCAGCGGCAGTCTTGCCTGCGCCCATGGCCAGAATAACGGTAGCAGCACCGGTCACGGCATCGCCGCCGGCCCATACGCCTTCCCGGCTGGTCTTGCCCGTCTCATCGGCAATGATGCCGCCCCACTTTTCCGTGGCCAGACCTTCGGTAGTGGATTTGATGAGGGGGTTGGGGCTGGTGCCCAGCGCCATGATGACGCAGTCGGCATCCACCACATACTCGCTGCCTTCTACAGGCACGGGACGGCGGCGGCCGGAAGCATCTGGCTCACCCAGCTCCATCCGGATGCAGCGGATACCCGTGCAGTTGCGCTTATCATCCCCAATGATCTCCACAGGGTTGTTAAGAAGCTTGAAGTCGATGCCTTCTTCCATGGCGTGCTCCACTTCCTCCCGGCGGGCAGGAAGCTCTTCCATGGAACGACGGTAAATGATGGAGACCTCCTCTGCCCCCAGGCGCAGAGCGCAGCGGGCAGCGTCCATGGCCACGTTGCCGCCGCCCACCACAGCCACGTGCTTGGCATGCTGGATGGGGGTGTTGCTGTCTTCTTTATAGGCCTTCATGAGGTTTACACGGGTCAGGAACTCATTGGCGGAGTATACACCCTTGAGATTCTCGCCGGGGATGTTCATAAACTTGGGAAGACCGGCGCCGGAGCCGATGAAGATGGCTTCGAAGCCCTGCTCGTCCATGAGTTCATCAATGGAAAGCACCCGGCCGATGACCATGTTGGTCTCAAACTTTACGCCCATCTCCTTCAGGGAGGCGATCTCCTTCTGGACGATCTCTTTGGGCAGACGGAACTGAGGAATGCCGTACATCAGCACACCGCCGGCCACATGGAGAGCCTCGAACACGGTCACATCATAGCCTTTGCGCACCAGATCCCCGGCACAGGTAAGGCCTGCGGGGCCGGAACCGATGATGGCGCACTTATGGCCGTTGGGTGCAGGCTTTTCGGCGGGCTTATCCCAATGCGCATTATGATAATCGGCGGCAAAACGTTCCAGACGGCCGATACCTACGGATTCACCCTTGATGCCCCGGACGCAGCGCTTTTCGCACTGATTTTCCTGGGGGCAGACCCGGCCGCATACGGCGGGCAGTGCACTGGAACGGCTGATGACCTGATAAGCTTCTTCAAACTCACCCTTGGCCATATGGGCAATAAATTCCGGAATATGAATGTTTACGGGGCAGCCGGCCACGCAGGGCATGTTTTTGCAGTTCAGGCAGCGGGCGGCCTCGTCTATAGCCTGTTCAGCAGTGTAGCCCAGGGCTACTTCCTGAAAATTGCGGGCACGGACTTTGGGATCCTGGGTGGGCATTTCATTGCGGGTCATTTTCATGTTAGGCATACTTACTGTACCTCCTGCTTGAACAGATTGCAGGCTTCCTCCCTGGCTTTGGCTTCAAAGTCACGGTAAGCACTGTTACGGGCCATAGCCTCGTCAAAATCCACCTCATGGCCATCGAATTCGGGACCGTCTACGCAGGCAAACTGCATCTTGCCGCCGACGCTGAGACGACAGCAGCCGCACATGCCTGTACCATCGATCATGATGGGGTTCATGGAAACAATGGTCTTGATGCCGTATTCTTTGGTGAGCTTGCATACAAACTTCATCATGATGAGGGGCCCGATGGCGATCACTTCGTCATACTGGTTGCCAGCCTCGATAAGCGCCTTGAGCGCATCGGTGACCAGGCCCTTTTCACCCCAGGTGCCATCATCGCTCATGGCTACGAACCTTGTGCTGTGGGAACGGAAATCATCCTCCAGGATCACCAGATCTTTATTGCGGAAGCCAACGATAGCGTGTACTTCCGTGCCCTGCTCAAAGAGCGCTTTGGTCACGGGATAAGCAATGGCACAGCCTACGCCGCCGCCGATGACCGCTACCTTTTTGAGCCCTTCGGTATGCGTGGGCTTGCCCAGGGGGCCGACGAAATCCGCCAGGCAATCCCCTACGTTCTTGTGCTGAAGCTTCTCCGTAGTGGCGCCTACCACCTGGAAGATGATGGTCACAGTGCCCTTTTCCTTATCGGAATCGGCGATGGTCAGGGGGATCCTCTCCCCCTCCGCTTCGGTGCGCAGGATGATAAACTGGCCGGGCTTAGCCTTGCGGGCTACCAGGGGCGCTTCGATGTCCATGCGTACGACAGACGGATTCAAAACGGTTTTTGATTTGATCTGATACATGACAACCTCTTTTTTATTTATTGATTTCAGGCTGAGCCTGGTCAATGCATGATCTTTTCGGCAATTCTCCTGGCCGTAGGGGTAGCGGCCAAGCCGCCCCGGGCCGTTTCCCGCAGGTCAGGATGCATCATCCGGCCTACGTTCTTCATGGCCTCCACCACCTCGTCGAAGGGGATCACGCTGGTGATCCCGGCCAGCGCCATATCGCTGCACAGCACGGCGTTAACGGCCCCCATGGCGTTGCGCTTGATGCAGGGGCATTCCACCAGCCCTGCTACCGGATCGCACACAAGCCCCAAAAGATTTTTTAACGTCATGGCGGCGGCATGAAGACATTGCTCCGGAGTGCCGCCCCGCAGCTCTGTCAAAGCGCTGGCAGCCATGGCGGAAGCGGAGCCCACCTCTGCCTGACAACCGCCGGAGGCACCGGAGATGCAGGCATTATGGGCGATCAGTATACCGATGGCCCCGCCGTTGAACAGGGCTTCTATCATCTTTTCCCGGGGCAGACCCTGCTGCCGGGCATATTCTATGACCACGCCGGGCAAAACCCCGCTGGCCCCCGCCGTAGGCGCCGCCACAATGCGGCCCATGGAGGCGTTTACCTCTACCACCGCCAGTGATGCGGCGGTTATGGCGGCCAGATTTTTGCCCATGAGCGCTTCCTCCCTGAAGTTCATGAGCTTGTCTGCGGCGTCTCCCATAAGGCCGGTTATGCTGGTCTGCTTATCCTCCAGCCCCACGCGGATGCTTTCTTCCATGGTGGCAAGGTTTTTCTCCATCTCGGCAAGGATCTCTTCCCGGGATCTTTCCCCCGCCTCTTCTTCATATGCAAGAGCGACCCGGCTGATGGGCATATGCTCGCTGCGGCAAAGGGCCAGCAGCTCTTCACCGGTATGAAAAGCATATCTCATAAAGTGCAGACCTCCGTTATCCCATCCACGTTCAGTTCGATGCGCCTGCGGGTGGCTTCATCCACCCGGGAGTCCGTTTCGATGACCATACAGGCCCCTTTGCTCTTTTCGGAGCGAAAGACCTTCATAAAGGCAATATTGATGCGCTCCAATGCCAGTATGGAACTGACCCGCATGATGACCCCGGGCATATCCTCATGGAACACAAGCAAGGTGGGCAGCTCGCAATTGAAGCCCACCTCCATATTATTGATGGAGGTCACTTCGATGCGCCCCCCGCCGATGGATGTGCCCACATAGGTATATTCCTTGCCGTCCTCCCCCATTACATACACCTGTGCGGTGTTGGGATGGACGGGCTCCTCATGAGAAAAGCGCACAGGAATATGGAGTCCCGCTTCTTTCATGAGCAGTTTGGAATAGCAGATCCCCTCTTCATCGGGATCCAGGCCGAGAATGCCGGCTACGATAGCCGTATCCGTGCCGTGGCCCCGGCCCGTCTGTGCAAAGGAACCATACAGAGTCACGGAAGCGGCCTTTACCTTGCCGCCTGCCAGGCGGTTGGCCACCTGCCCGATACGCACGGCCCCTGCCGTATGGGAACTGGAGGGTCCGATCATCCGGGGCCCGATTATATCAAACACGCTGATGCTCATACATACCTCATCTTTGCACAGTATAACACAGCCGCAAAGAAAAGAACAGCCCCATTCTGCTTTTTTCAACAGACAGGCCAAATATGCCGCCATGCAGGAAAAATTGAAGAAAAAGAACAGGCGCTCCGAAAAAAAGAGCGCCTGAAACTCATTCAAAGGTATAGCCGCTTGGCTCCTGCAGGGGCTTATCCAGCAGTTCCGGATGGGCAAAGATATGTTTTACCAGCTTCAGGCTCCGGGCAAAATAGAAGCCGTCGGCAATACGCTCATCCAGCGTAGCGCTGATATCCACCAGATCCCGGATCTCTTTGGTGCCATCCTCACGTATGACCTCCCCCTTGTGAAGGGTGCCGATGGTGACCATAACGCTGTTGGTGCCGTAATTATTGAGATGGTGGTATACGGATGGACATTTGATGCTGCCCAGATTGCTGGCCAGCACCGTGGAATAGTTGGGATCCCCATAGGTCAGGGCTTTGGGCACCAGTCCCCAGAAATCCAGCCAGCGGATAATACGCAGCACGAACATCAGCAGTACCCGGGGAATCTTGGCAAATGCATCCAGCGCCGCATCGATACCGCCGGTGGAATGCTCACTTTTGCGGGTTTCCTTTACATCGCCCACGATGCGCTTGGACCAGGAATCTATGGTTTCCTCCTCCTTGGGCACCAGATACAGTAGGGATTCCTCCGCCCCGTCGGCAAAGCGGCGCTTGCAAACGAAGCAGAAACTTATTTCATACCGTTCATACATCCTGTGCCCGGCAATAAAGCGGTTCATCTTTGGCCGCTCCCGGATCATCCGGGCCAAGCTGAGTAAAAAGCAGTGGAAGATCGTAGTCTTATATTCTGGATGCCGGGCGTTTTTTTCTTCGATGAACTTCATCAGCTCCGTAGCATCCAGCGTATCATGGAGGCAGACCTCACAATCGGTACGGTTGGGCATCAGATGGGCCATGACCGTTTGCAGTCCCGGCGCCTCCCGCACCCATCGTCCGTCACGGCGGTCCCCAAATCTTCTCTTAGGCTTTTCCATATATATCCCCCTATCTCATAATTCACGGAATCAGTGGCTGCTTCTGGAGCATTTTTCTGCATCTACCGCCAGCACGAACAGCAGCACCAGCAGCGCATCCGCCGGATCGGCTATATCCAGCACATAAGTATCCGTCCAGTTGAACAATTCCTTGCTGACGGAGGCCACCTGCCGGTTCCCACTGCGTATGGTATAATCCCACTCCATAAAGTTTCCTTCCACCTGCCAGCCGCAGCAGTCAAAAACATACCGGGGTGTAAACAGGGAAAATTCTTTGCGGATACACCCCCTGTACTGGCCGCCGGTATATATTTCAAACTTGGGGAGCCAGGTGAAGATCCGCTCCTGCAAAAGCCCCGCTTCCTGCCCCATGGCATCATAGACCTTCAGGCAGTGGCCCCAGCTCAGCTGCCCCTTGACCACATAAGCGATGTTCCCGCTTTCATCATAGATATCATAGCTGTCGAGCCACGAGAAAAAGCGCTGCTTGAACAATAAGCGCATCCGGATCTCCTTTCCACCGTGCCCAAGGCACACAAGTTACTCTAAAGCAGGATACCATGAATCGCGCAGCATGACAACCAGAAAATACAGAGATGCGACCTTTTTTACAGTAAAGCCGGTCTGCTCGCCGTGAGAAAACCACAGGCGGCAATTGAGCAGTCTCTGATTCAAGGCACAAAAAAAGCCCCATTACATGGGACTTTTTATTTGGTCTGGGTGAGAAGATTTGAACTTCCGGCCTCTTGAACCCCATTCAAGCACGCTACCAAACTGCGCTACACCCAGATATTTCTGCTGCATTTCCTGCCGACTCGAGTATATTAGCACTCCGCCGTGAAAATGTCAAGCCAATTTTTACATTATCTGATAAAAATGTTTCAGGCGGAGTGCGGCTGTATTGGTTTCAGTTCCCGGCAGGTGCGGGAGACGCCGTCAGGGCGGGAATCCCCGTAGTCAGTACAGGAGGCTCTCCACTCTCCGGAGCAGCGGTGATCTCTGGCACAGGCGTATCCGTAGGCTGGGGCGCAGCCGTATCTGTGGGGCGGGCGGTAGGCAGAGTGATGCCCTCCTCCTCCAGAAAGTCTTTTGTCTCATTCTTGATGCCGATAACATGAGCGGTGATGGAACTGACCCAATCGGAAAGCGCGCCGGAAATAAATCCCTTCTCATTGAGTTTGAACAGCACAAAGGCTGCCAGGCAAAGCACCACCACCAAGGAGCCGATAATGCGAAGCAAGGTTTTCATGCTTTAGTCCTCCTTGGAAAAATACATTGTCCAGTATACCATGGAAGAGCCGGTTCAATCGGAAACATTGTGTGAAATCCGCAGAACCTCCGTCTGCTCCATGGCCCGCTCTATCATGGGGGCAAAGTCTACCAGCGCCTCGCTTTCCCGAAGCTTTTCCACCTTTGGCTTGGTAACGGGATGCTGGGGCACAAAGACCGTGCAGCAGTCTTCGTAGGGAAGAATGGAGGTGGCAAAGGTCCCGATCTTTTCTGCCCGTTCGATGATCTCTTCCTTGTCAAAGCCGATAAGGGGCCGGAACACCGGCACAGATACGGCATCGTTGGTAACGGCCAGGCTTTCTATGGTCTGGCTGGCCACCTGGCCGATGCTCTCCCCGGTGATCAGGGCCTGACAGCCGCACTTTTCGGCTGTCAGCTGGGCGATCTTCATCATCAGGCGGCGCATGAGCACCGTAGTCTCGCTGGAGGGACACTTATCGTAGATGGTGGTCTGTATCTCCGTAAAGGGTACCAGATACAGGTCCATGGGCCCCGCATAAGAAGAAACGATCCTGGCCAGCTCCACCACCTTGTCTCTGGCCCGCTCGCTGGTATAGGGATAGCTGTAAAAATGAATGGCTGACAGGGCGACCCCTCGCTTGGCGATCATGTATCCGGCCACTGGGCTGTCGATACCGCCAGAGATCAGCAGCATGGCCCGGCCGCTGGTGCCCACCGGCAGCCCGCCGCAGCCGGGGATATCCCGGGTATACACGAAGCACCGGTCCTGCCGGATCTCCACCGTTAAGGGTATCTGCGGGGTATGCACATCCACTTTGAGCATGGGATACATTTCCAGCATCCGTCCGCCCAATTCCCGGCATATCTCCTCGCTGGTCATGGGGAAACGCTTGTCCGCCCGGCGGGCAAACACCTTAAAGGTAGCGCCGCCGGCATAAGGGGCCATGAGGGCCCCTGCATTTTCTACAATAGTCTCCCAATCCTTTTCCACGCAGCGGGTAATACACAGGGAATGGATGCCGAACACACGGGTCAGCCGCAGTGCTGCTTCTTCTATGCTGGCTTCCGGAATGGCATATACAAATACCCGTCCCTGCTCCCGGACGATCTCCCCGGGGATCTCCCCCAGGGCATGGCGAATATTTGTCACCAGCTTTTTTTCAAAAAACGGGCGGTTGAGACCTTTGAGATGGATCTCGGCATACTTGATAAGAATGGCATGTTCCATGTTGTTATCTTCTCCTGTATTTACGCAAAAATGTAACCTGCTGTGCGATCATGTCGGAAGCGGCATCTACCTCTTCCAGGGTATTGAAAGGGCAGAAACTGAAGCGGATAGCCCCTTCCTGCCGGGGGCCCTCTATACCCGAGGCGGAAAGGATCCGGTTCTTTCCTTTTTTATGAGAGGAACAGGCGGAACCCGTGGCCACATATACGCCCTGCTGTGACAATGCGTTGAGCAGCACTGCTCCCCGTACACCCATAAAGGACAGGTTCAGAATATGAGGCGCTCCCTCTTCCAGAGACGGCCCGTTAAGAAGGACATCCGGCAGGGTCATCATGTTGGCATACAAACGCTCCTTACAGGCACGCATGTTCTGCCGCCACTGGATCCGGTTGGCAAAATACTGTTCCGCTGCCGCTGCGGCTCCCAAAATACCGGGGACATTCAAAGTACCGGAGCGCAGATTCTGTTCCTGTCCGCCGCCGGTCTGTCCGCCGGCAAAGCGGATGCCCCGGCGTTTATACAGCAGTCCGATCCCTTTGGGCGCATGGAACTTGTGGGCGGAAACGGAATACAGATCGAACCAGCGTCCATCCGTATCCGCTTTCAAAAAGCCCTGAACGCCGTCTACATGATACAGGGCACGGGGCGCATAGCGGCGAATCAGAGCAGAAGCCCGGGGAATATCCGTAACGGTGCCCAGCTCATTGTTCACATGCATGAGGGATACCAATGCCGTATTCTCGGTTAGATTGGCGGCCAGAAACTCCAGATCCGGCGCTCCCTGGCTGTTCACCGGCACCACGATGACCTCTGTCTGCCCATCGGCCATGGATAGAGCCGTTTCGTATACGGAGGGATGTTCCACGGCGGAAATCAGCATGCGGCAGGGTCCTCGCCAGGTTTGCAGGGTGCCCCGGATGGCCATATTATTGCTTTCTGTCCCGCCGGAGGTAAAGAGTATCTCTTCATTGGCGGCACCCAGCGGACGAGCCAGCCTGCTGCGGGCCGCTTCCACCTGCTTTTCTACCAGGGCCGCCCCGCCGTATGCACCGGAAGGATTAAAAAAATTCTCTCCCATGGCCTGCTCTGCCGCCGCAATGGCCTGGGGCAGCACACGGGTAGTTGCGCTGTTGTCAAAATATATCATAGAATCGCTCCTTTACATATGGGTTTACTTTATTCTATGCAAGGCCCGTCAAAAGCCGTGCAAATTGGAGCCGTTCCTATTTATATCACAGGAACCGGTCCGTGACAATGCGTATGACTTGCACCTGCGAAAAATGTTTACATATTCGTCATGTCTCGGCAATAAAACGCCTCTATAATTTTAGCATCAGTATAAATATGATCCAAGGAGGATTTCAATAATGATCTGCAAAGAGTGCGGGGCCTATAATCCCGACCACGCCAACTTCTGCAAAGTCTGCGCCGCCAACCTGAAAGGTCAGGACGCCCCTGCCCCTCAGGAGCCGGAAACGGATGCTGCCCCCCAGGAACAGGAGGCCGCGCCCGCCCCTTCCCGCATGAACCGTACTGCCCGTCAGAAGCCCGCTGCCTCTGCGGAGCCTGAAGCTGCTCCGGAAGAAACCGAAGAAGAAGCTGCCGCTCCAGCCAAAACTCTGGAGCCAGAAGAGAACATCACCCGTTTCTCCCGTAAGCGCCGCCCCGTCATTGTGGAAGAAGAGGATGACGAAGACGAATATGACGAGGAGGACGATGAAAACGAGGACGACGAGGAAGAAGAAAAGCCCCGCCGCAAGGGATTTCTTTTTGGCCGCGGCCGCAAAAAGAAAGATGAAGATGATGAGGACGACGAGGAAGAAGATGATGAGGACGATTCTTCCGACGATGAAGAATACGACGAAGACGATGAAGATGAGGACGACGAGGACGAAGAATACGAAGAGTATGAGCCCACGCCGCCCCGGGGCCGCAAATCTGCCAATGGCGGCAAGAAAAAACCAGGTGGCGTGAACGTTGTTGCCATTTTGCTGGGAGGCGTAGCACTGATCCTTGTGTTGATGGCATGCATCGTGATCTACTGCAACAAGGTGGGCGGCGATCTGAAAGGCCGTCTTCCCTCCTTCCTGCAGTTCAACTGCCAGGGTAAGGAACAGCCGAATCAGGGCCAGGATCAGCAGACCCAGGATGCTAACAACCAGCAGCAGAATGACGGTTCCGTTACCGGCGGCGAGATCGATTTTAACGCTACCTCTGTTGAGGAAGGCCTCAATGCTGCCGGACAGGAATGCTTCAAGATCTATGTATATCTGCAGCCCGGTGAAACCGTACAGTTGGATCTTCCCAATCAGGATCCTTCCCAGTCCACCAACACCGACCCGGAAAAGATCATTCATCTGGCACTGGAAGTACCCAAAGTCTGCTTCTATCCCAACACACCGGTAGAGGACACTACCTATACCTTTACGCCGGAGTTGTATGTGATCTCCGCTGATGGAACCAAGACCCGCCGGGAGGTGCAGAGCCTGACTTTGACGTTGCCCAAGATCAATCTGAACGTTACCGTGCCTGAGAACATTCCTGCGGAAGGCATTATGGCAGCGGAAGGCAACGTGCTGCATATTGAAGGCACCGTGGATGACCACACCGTTACCGTATATGCCAACGATCAGCAGCTGAATGTATATAACGAAGGCGTTTTTCAGGGTGATTACAAGCTCAGTGGCGATGCGGCAGAAACCGTAGTCATCAAGGCCAGCAAGGACAATTACGCCAGCAGCGAATACACCTTCACTTTGAATCCCTATGTGTTTGTTCCGGAAGCGATGACGCTTACCGTAAACGGCGATAAGTCCATTATCCGTGCAGGCACGGCCAATCAGGTGAGCGTAAGCGGAACCGTTTCCCCCGGAAGCACTGTGACCGCCTCCTGTGATGATGGAGATGTAGCGTGCGGCGCAGTGACCGTCAATGCCGACGGCACTTACAGCTTCGAAGCCACCTTCAACGGATACGGCTTCTATAAGATCAATCTCCATGCCAGTCAGGAAGGCTATGAAGAGAAGGATCTGAGCTGCTATGTGGCACGGTTCTTTGATTCCAAGGATGCCATGGTCAAAGCTTACAACAAGACCAAGAGCTACCACGAGATCTATAAGTATTCCTTCGATAAAGTCATGGCTGACCCCAACGACAAGGGCGCATACCGGTTTACAGGAAAAGTCGTTTCTGTAGAGCAGGTAGACGGACTGGAAGTAGTGTGCGTGGAAGCCATGACCGCCAAAGGCAAGACGACCAACATCTACTGCGTAAACATGAGCGAGAAGTGGACACCTTCCGAAAACGTGGGCAAATCCTATAAGATCTACTGCACGCTTAACGGTTTGTACAGCGATGGAACCAGCCTGTATACGGCAGCCTGGTTTGCCATGATCAACAAATAAGGCTATGCGGGTTTGGGCTAAAGTCATAACCGAGCATAAAACAGTCCGTGAGGCCGTGGGAGAATTTGATTCTCCCCGGCCTTCTGATCTTGCAGGCTGGGAAGATATCCTCCATCCCCTCTGCCAGCAGCTGGATCTGAGCCGACCGGTGCTGCTGCAAAAGCATTATCAGGATCTGCAGCGGTTTTCCCGGGCAGTATTCAAGGCATCCGACTTTATGGAGCCTGTGGACTTTGACCGGTTTGAAGTGGAAGTGCTCCAGGAAAAGAAAAAGCGCAGCAGCGACCCTTATGCCTGGGCATAAAACAAAAAAACGACACAAAACGAATAAAAACTCCTTTTCCCTGCCATGCTACAAATACACATGGTGCAAAACGGAAAGGAGTTTTTTTATGAACGTAGTTGCCCTGATACTGATGATTGCCGGCGCCCTTAACTGGGGACTTATCGGCTTTTTCGACTTTAACCTGGTAGACGCCATCTTTGGCGTTGGAAGCCTGCTGAGTCGCATTATTTATGCGTTGGTAGGCGTGGCCGGACTGTGGGGGATCGTAATGCTTTTCCAGCGGAACGTGCGGCGCATGGGGCCCTGCACGGAGGAATAACCCCGAAATTTTCATTTACTGAAGCTGCATATGCGGCTTCCCTCTTTTTTTTCTGCACGCCATAGGATATACTATGTAAAAAAAGACGGAGGAAATACATATGCTTCCTGAAAACTGGATGGAGATCGCTTCCCGGCAGCTCAACGGCAAAGGCGCCTTCCTTATGGTCAGGGATAATCCCATGACCATCGGCTGGGCTCAATTCGGCATTCTGTGGGGGATCCCGGTAGCTACAGTTTATGTACGCCGCAGCCGCTACACACACGAACTGCTGAAAGACAGCGACTGCTTTACCATCAGTGTGCCCGAAGAGGGCGTTATGGATAAGGAACTGGCTTTCTGCGGCAGCCGCTCCGGACGGGACGTGCATAAGGCGGAGGCGCTTGGCCTTTCCGTGCTTCCCGGGAAATTCGGCGGGCAGGGCGGTCTTTCCGGCTGCCGGTTCCATGTGGAATGCAAGATTTTGCACCGGACGGAGATCCCCGAACACATTATCGAAGAATTTGCGCTTATCCAGCGTTTTTATAAGAACGAAGACCCTCACACCCAGTATATAGGGCGTATTCTGGGCGTATATGAGGACTGAGCCGTGAAAACCGCTTTGGTCCTCGGTGCTTCAGGCACCATAGGCTGGGCTATAGCCCGTACACTTTTGGAGCATGGATACGCGGTGGCCTGCCATTGCCACCGGAACAGAGAAGCCCTTTTACAACGCCTCTCCCCCATTTCTGCTCCCTACACCATTGTGCAGGGAGACTGCACGAAGGCAGAGCAAATAGATGCTATCTTTCGGCAGACCCGGGAGCGGCTGGGCTCGCCTCAGGCCGTTATAGACTGTGCCGGGGCCGCTCTGCCCCAGATGCTGTTGGAGGATGTGCCCGAAGAAGCCATGGACAGGCTGTGGAACGTAAACGTGAAGGGGCCCATGCTGGTGGCAAAACGCGCATCCGGAGAACTGCGGCTCCATGAAAACAGCTCGCTCATTTTTATCAGCTCCATGTGGGGACTGATCGGGGCCAGCTGTGAGGTAGTATATTCCGCCACCAAAGGAGCCGTCAACGCCATGACAAAGGCTTTGGCCAAAGAACTGGCCCTCAGCGGCATCCGGGTCAATGCCATAGCTCCGGGGCTGGTGCCCTCCCCCATGAACAGCGCCCTTTCTCCTGAGGATATGGAAGCCTTTCGCGCGGACACGCCCCTGGGCGCTTATGTGCAGCCGGGAGACGTGGCCCGAGCCGTATTGTATCTGCTGGAATCCCCCATGGTCACGGGACAGATACTGTCGGTAGACGGCGGGATCGTGATCTGACAATTACCTGTTTTCTTCAGCCAGAAAAGCAGCAGCCGTCCCCTCCTTTTCGAAAGGGACGGCTGCTTTTTTACCGATTACTGAGCCACAGCACCGGGATCAATAGATCTCTTCCGTGGCGATGATGTTGGCACCGGTCCCACACACGTTTTCGATGACGACGTCGCCTATATGCACGGGGCGGATCACTACCGCCTCCTTCAGGGCGGCCAGCACCTCAAAAATCTTGGCCTTTTCCACGGGCTGACTGGTCTTTACACATAAAGGTTCGTCCGTTCCATAGATGCGGCAAAGCGCCGTGACCATGCGGGTGGGGTTGGTGATTTCCGTCTGGGCATATGCCTTGCCCCGGGCACAGGTATACCCCTGAATGTTGGTCACTTCCTTGCCGTCATACTCCGCCGTGATCCGGCAGCCCATGGGGCAGTTTATGCAGGTCAGTTCGTATGTCATGCTTCAGGCACCTCGATTCTTACATTGATGGCTTTTGCATTGGCCACCCCGGTCAGCTTTTCCGGATCGATCTTCACGTTGACCATTTCACCGGGGGCCAGGATCATGGACTTTTTGGAATAGATGACCGTATCATCCACCGCCACCACGACTTTGGCATTTTTATATACGTTCCGGGGCCGGAACATGAAATTCACGGGCGCACTGACCTCATCGCTTACAAACTGCGGTACGATACCGCCCACCCCAAAGCCCATGACAACGGGGATCTTCTTTTCTGCTTTGGGCAGCTTGCTCTGCACATACAGGTACGCATTAGCGCCGGCCTTGGTTGCTTCTTCGGAAACAAAGTCCACCAGATCATGCACATGGAGCACGTTGCCGCAGGAGAAGATGCCCTCTACCGAAGTTTGCAGGCTTTCGTCTACCACAGCGCCGCTGGTGGTAGGAGCGATCTCGACCCCGGCCATACCGGTGAGCTCGTTCTCCGGGATCAGGCCTACAGACAGAAGGAGTGTATCGCAGGGGAAATATTGCTCCGTGCCGGGAATGGGCTTGAGCTTCTCATCCACCTGGGCCACGGTAACACCCTCCAGCCGCTCCCGTCCATGGATATCCACCACAGTATGGCTCAGCAGCAGCGGTATGTTGAAGTCATCCAGACACTGGACAATGTTGCGCTTCAAGCCGCTGGAATAGGGCATAAGCTCCACACAGGCGTGTACCTTGGCGCCCATAAATGTCATACGCCGGGCCATAATCAGGCCGATATCTCCGGAACCCAGGATAACCACCTCTTTGCCGGGCATGAATCCCTTCAGATTGGTGAACTTTTGTGCGGTACCGGCAGTATAGATACCGGCGCAGCGTTCGCCCGGTGTGCCCAGGGAACCACGAGGACGTTCCCGGCAGCCCATGGCCAGGATGATCGCCTGAGCCTTGAAGTGCTGCAGTCCATTGTCTCTGGAAACACAGGTAACGACCTTGTCGCCGGTAACATTGATGACCATGGTATCGCACTGATAGGGGATCTCATAGTCAATGACCTTGTCGATAAAGCGCTTGGCATATTCCGGGCCGGTAAGCTCCTCCTTGAAGGTATGGAGACCAAAGCCGTTGTGGATACACTGCTTGAGGATGCCGCCCAGCTTTTCCTCCCGCTCCAGAATAAGAATATCCCGGCAGCCCGCTTCGTAAGCACCGATGGCTGCTGCAAGACCGGCCGGGCCTCCGCCGATAATAAGAACTTCTACATTACGCATACTTACTTACCCTCCCCAAAGAGATGCTCTTTAAGAAGCACAGACTTGCCGCCGAACTTGGTGACCTCCAGCGGGGAAATGCCCAGCTCCTCGGCCAGGATCTCCACGGTGCGGGGGGTGCAGAAACCGGCCTGACAGCGGCCCATACCGGCTCTGGTGCGGCGCTTGACGCCGTCTACATCACGGGCGCCTACGGGACGGCGGATGGCCTCCCGGATCTCCGCTTCGGTGATGGTCTCGCAGCGGCAGACGATCTTGGCGTAATCAGGGTTGGCTGCGATGGCCTTAACCCGCTCTGCATCGGTCATCTCCCGGAACTTGGGAATACCCTTGCGGATAGGATTGAATGCCTTATTCTCTTTCAGCCCCAGCTTGCCGGCGATCTGTTCGGAAAGCCACTTGCCGATGGCGGGAGAAGAAGTCAGACCCGGACTTTCCACGGCGCAGCAGTTAAAGAAGTTTTCTGCATCCGCAGGTTCGCCCAGGACAAAGTCTCCCTTATCGCCGGTGGCACGGTTCCCGGCAAAGGTGGTGATAAAGCCCCGCATGGGAATGTTGTTCCATGTCATGGAACCAAAGTGGATAGTCTTGGCCAGGCCTTCGGCAGTGCAGCGCTTATCGTCTTTATCCTCGATATCCTCTGCGGTGGGACCTACCAGCAGGGTACCGTCTACCGTGGGGGAGATCAGAATGCCCTTGCCCATCTTGGTGGGAAGCTGGAACATGGCGGCGTGGAACATATCGGCGTACTTCTTGTCCACGATGTAATACTCGCCACGGCGTGGATGAATGTGCACCTTATCCTCGGAAACCATGTTGTTGAACACATCGGAATAAATACCGGCTGCATTGACTACGGCTCTGGTCTCAAAGGTGCCGACGGAAGATTCCACCTGCCAGTTTCCATTCGGCAGCTTGGTAAGATTGGTAACTTCGGCATTGCGGTGGAACTCCACGCCGTTCATGGCAGCATTTTCCGCAAAGGCCACGGTCATCTCATAGGGGCAGCAGATACCTCCGGAGCCAACCAGCAGGGCTTCTTTGGCATCCTTCCCCACGTTGGGTTCCCTGCATCGAAGCTCTGCTTCGTCGATAATGCGCAGTTCCCCCCGGCAGCCGTTTTCGCGGCCCTGCTGCAAAAGCTTTTCCAGGGCGGGATGATCCTCCAGATTAAAGGATACGATGAGTGAGGTGTTCCACTTGATGGGAAAATCCAGCTCATCGTGCATCTGCTGGAACATGGCGTTGCCCTCTACGTTGAATTTTGCCTTCAACGTATGGGGCTTGCAGTCATAGCCGCCGTGGATAATGGCGGTATTGGCCTTGCTCTGCCCATTGCAGATGTCGTTGGTCTTTTCCAGCAGCATGGTCTTTGCCTGGAACCGGGAGAGAAACCTCGCCACGGCACAGCCCACGACACCGCCGCCGATAATGATTACATCATACATTCCACTTACCTCGATATACGAATTTGATGGATAACACATAAAAGGGGCTGCCCCCAAGGGGGCGATCAAGCCCACACGGGAACAGCCCCACGAAGACCGCGATACCGGTGCGGCCCTCAGATCAGGTCAACCGCTGGCAGCTTAGAGGGCCACACCCTTAAGAGCCATGAACAGCAGGGCCGCGAACACGGCGCCGGCGATATCGGCTACAACGACCTTCCAGCCGTAGCTCCAGTTGTGATCATCGCCCTTGAAAGCAACGGTGTGATAGAGACGGGGACCGGCGTCACGGGCGGGATTGATAGCATACCCGGTAGCGCCGCCAAGGCTCATGCCGATAGCCATAATGATGCAGAAGGTGGGGATAACGGCCAGAGCAGAGGCATCGGGGCCCCAGGCACCGGCTGCATTGCCGAACCAGAACAGCAGGGCCGTGCCGGCAAATTCGCAGAAGAAGTTGTTCAGAGTGTTCTTGACGGAAGGAGCGGTGGAGAATACGCCCAGCTTGGTGGCGGCATCCTCGGTGGCATCAAACTGCTGCTTCCAGAACATATGTACGAAGAATGCGCCGACAAACGCGCCGACCATTTCGCCCAGGATCATCCACAGGCCGTTAATAAAGGTCACGTTGTCCATCACGATGTTGGCGATGACAATAGCGGGATTCATGCAGGCACCGCCGGAAGTGTTGCCATACATGAAGGCGGCAATGGTAACGGCCAGACCCCAGGCAATGGTGATCTGGATGGCACCGGCGCCCTTCATGCCGGACTTATTCAAGCTGACGTTTGCGCAAACGCCGTCTCCGAGGAAAACCAGAGTCATGGTTGCAAGCAACTCGCTCAAGAAGAAATTCATGACAATACCTCTTTCTTTCCTTATTTTTTATCAGCTCTCCGCTCCGCCGCCGGTATCACAGCGGAGCGGATATAAGCTCGTTTCAATGTGCGTTTTTTGAGATGGAAACCGTGTTGCTTATTTAGCCCAGCCGAAGGAGCACTTGACGGCCTTGTGCCAGCCATCCAGCAGTTCCTGACGCTCATGCTCGGCCATGGAGGGCTCGAAGGTGCGATCGATGGCCCAGTTGTTGATAACGTCTTCCTTGCTGGCCCAGTAGCCTACAGCCAGACCGGCCAGATAGGCAGCGCCCATGGCGGTGGTTTCTACGCACTTGGGGCGAAGAACCTTGGCATTGATGATGTCGGCCTGGAACTGCATCATGAAGTTGTTCTTGCAGGCGCCGCCGTCTACCTTCAGGGCTTCCAGCTGCAGGCCGGAATCCTTTTCCATGGCAAAGAGCAGGTCAGCGGACTGATAGGCCAGGGATTCTACCGTGGCGCGGATGATATGATTCCGGTTGACGCCGCGGGTCAGGCCCACGATGCAGCCGCGGGCGTACTGATCCCAATAGGGAGCACCCAGACCGGTAAAGGCGGGAACCACATAGCAGCCGTTGGTATCTTTAACTTTGGTGGCAAAGAATTCGGAATCGGGGCTCTCTTCTACAAGACGGACTTCATCGCGGAGCCACTGAATAGCGGCGCCGGCCACGAATACGGAACCTTCCAGAGCGTATTCCACTTTGCCATCCAGACCCCAGGCAATGGTGGTGACCAGACCGTTGTTGGAATACTTGATGTTGGTGCCGATGTTCATCAGCGTGAAGCAGCCGGTACCATAGGTGTTCTTGGCTTCGCCGGGATTGAAGCAGGCCTGACCGAACAGAGCCGCCTGCTGGTCACCGGCTGCACCGGCAATGGGGATCTCTCCGCCGAAAATGACCGGATCGGTATAGCCGAACACACCGGAAGAGGGGCAGGCTTCAGGCAGCATAGCCTTGGGGATGTTGAGCTCCTCCAGGATCTCATCGTCCCACTTGGCTTCTTTGATGTTGAAGAGCATGGTACGGGAAGCGTTGGAATAGTCGGTCTTGTGGATCTTCCCGCCGGAGAGGTTCCACATGAGCCAGGTGTCCACATTACCGAAGATAACGTCGCCTTTTTCAGCCAGGGCGCGGACGCCGGGCACATTTTCCAGGATCCAGCGGATCTTGGTGCCGGAGAAGTAAGCGTCGATGACCAAGCCGGTCTTTTCGCGGATCTTATCCACCAAACCTTTGGCCTTCAGGCTGTCGCAATACTCAGAGGTACGGCGGCACTGCCAAACGATGGCGTTGAATACGGGCTTGCCGGTAAGCTTGTTCCAAACCACGGTGGTCTCACGCTGGTTGGTGATACCGATGGCGGCGATGTCGGCTGCCTTGGCGCCGATCTTGGACATGGCAAGCTTACAGACCATAAGCTGTGTTTCCCAGATCTCGTTGGCGTCATGCTCTACCCAGCCGGGCTGGGGATAGATCTGAGTGAACTCCTTCTGGGCAACGCTGCAGATCTCGCCCTTCTGATTGAAGAGAATGCATCGATTGGAAGTAGTGCCTGCATCCAGTGCCATAATGTACTTTGCCATTGAAATTCGTCCTCCCTTTTTGTTTTTATGTTTATCCGTATATGCGGATGGAAACCTATGGAAAACCATAAACCTGAAACAATCTTTACGGGAAAAACCGCCCGCTTAAAAAACAATATGCGGGCATACATGAATATATCTCTGAGTCAAATGCGTCAAACGTTATGCTTCTTTCAAGGTGCAAACGAATGTGAAAAAGCTTTGATTTACTGTTGTTTTCATTATCTTACCATTGCGGATAGAAAATTGCAATAACTTTTTTCTCAAAAACGAGCAATATTTTATTTTTATTCTATTTTCGGTTTCGATTTTAATTATGTATCTATCCCTTTTCCGCAAAAAAAGTTGATTTCATTACAAACGATCCGTTGTGTATAAATCTTTGCCCACCGCTGGATTATATGCTATACTATAATAAAGAGAAAGGATGTGCCTTATGCCGTTTTTGCAGGAAAATGAATTTCTTGATGCAGGGTTTGCACCGGAGGACCGGGTGATCCTCCACGCAGACTGCAACAGCTTTTTTGCTTCTGCCGAATCCATCGACCACCCGGAATACCGAAAGGTCCCCATGGCCGTATGCGGGGATCCGAAAAGCAGGCACGGCATCATTCTGGCCAAAAACGATCTGGCCAGGGCCTATAAAATACAAACGGCGGAAACGGTGTACAGCGCCCTGAAAAAGTGCCCCTCCCTGCTGCTGGTGCCGCCCACCATGGGTCTTTATAAGCGGCTCTGCGAACAGATCAACCGGATCTATGAATCCTACACGGATCAGGTGGAACGCTTCAGTATCGACGAAAGCTTTCTGGACGTTACCGCCAGCAGGCCTCTTTTCGGTACGGGACAGAACATTGCAGATACCCTGCGGCAGCGAATACGGGATGAAATAGGGCTGACTATCTCTGTAGGCGTTTCCTATAACAAAACTTTTGCCAAAATGGGATCGGATTATAAAAAGCCGGATGCCACCACCCTCATCAGCCGGGCCAACTATCGGGAGCTTCTGTGGCCCATGCCCATAGAAAACATGCTTTTTGTGGGCAAAGCCGGGGCGGCCCGCCTGCGGACCATGGGCATAGGCACCATTGGCGCACTGGCCAACGGGGATCCGGAAGCCCTGCTCCGCGCTTTGGGGAAAAGCGGCCCGGAGCTGCGTTTGGCCGCCCGAGGGGAGGATGCTTCCCCGGTGGCCCTGGCCGGAAGCGATCCGGAACCCAAGAGCATGGGCCGGGGCATGACCTTTCCACAGGACATCCGCAGCCGGGAAGAGATCCTTTCCGGGCTTCTGCTGCTCTGCGATCAGGTGGGCGCCCAGCTGCGCCAGCGGAAGCTGTATGCTTCCACCCTGCAGGTACAGATAAAGGATCCGAATTTGAAGGTGATTTCCCGGCAGCAGCCTCTCCCCTGCCCCACCAGTTCCACCCGGGTGCTGCAGGACACGGCCATGGAGATCGTGGAAAAAAGCGTCCCGGCCGGCGCGCCCATCCGCTTGCTGACGGTAACGGCTGCCCGCCTTTCCCATGAGGGAGAGGAACAGCTGTCTTTGTTCGGCGATACGGGTCGGGAGGAAAAGCAGCAGCGTATGGAACAGGCTTTAGACAGCATACGCAGCCGTTTCGGGAAGGATGCTTTACAGTATGCACGGCTGCTGCCACGGAAGGAGCCGGATCCATGAGAGGCTTTACGGCTTGCAGGCGTAAAATAAGTATGATATACTGAAATAAGTTCTTAACAGATAGGGGAGGGAATTATGCCCAGAGGAATTCAGCCCAAGGGAATCGCACGCCGCAACAAAATGCTCCGGGCTGCCATTCAGCTTTTTTTATTTCAGGGCTATGAAAAGACCACCACGGCATCCATCGCCCGGTCGGCCGGTTTTACCCCCTCTTCCTTTTTTGCCGCATTCGAAAATAAGGAAGCGCTGCTGCTGACCCTTACCAAGCGTATGTTTGCCGATCAGTTTACCCTGACGGAAGAGGCCTTTGCTTCCAGAAATGACCCGCTACTGCTGTATGGGGTGGAAACGGCTTTGCAGCTGCACATTGCTGAGCTGAACCCCGCCCTGCGGGAACTGTATGTAACGGCCTATTCCCTGCCCAGCACCTCCGAATTCATCTACCGGAGCATGACGGAAAAGCTGCCTTTCCTTTTTGGCTCCTATATGCCCCAGGCCAGTGCACAGGATTTTTATGAGCTGGAGATTGCTTCCGCCGGTATCACTCGGGGGTATATGGCCAAGGCCTGTGGGCCGAACTTCCCCATGGAGCAAAAGCTGCGGCGGTATCTGGGCTGCTGCTTCACCCTTTATGGCGTACCAGAAGACAGGCAGCAGTCCGTGATCCAAACGGTGCTGACCATGAAGCTGAAAGATACTGCCAGAAAGCTTATTGACGATACCATCCGCCGGGCTGACGCCGGACTGGAATAATAAATGCAGCAAAGTCCGGGCACAAGATCCGGACTTTTTTGCTGGCATCATTCTTTGGCAGGCAAAGCTTCTGCGGCGGTGCATTGCTTCCAGTAACGATCAATATCCCTCTGGGAACGGAGGCAAACAAGTTTGTTTTTGTAACGGCGCATGACCTTTTGCAGCAGGGCTCGCTGCTCTCCCCTTCTGCCTTCATACAGGATCCACCGGATAAATGCCGCATCCAGTTTTTCCTGACAGCCTTCGGTCATATCCGGCCGGCTGATGCCCCGATATTTGCGGTAGCGGCGGCAGACTCTTTGCAGACAGTCCAGCCGATTCAGAAGCAGCATTACGATTCTGTCCGCCTCTTCCATGCGCCGGTCATAGGCAAGTTTTCCGTAATTCCCGTCTATGACCCAGCCGGAAGCATCATGTGTATTCAGAAATGCTTCTACCATGGCTCTAGACTCCTCTCTGGGCCTGCTTTTCCAGCCGGACAGGTGATGCACGGTATCCAGGTGCAGCACTTCTACCCCATAAAGTTCTCCCAATCTGCGGGCAAGGGTGCTTTTGCCTCCGCCGCTGAAACCGATGACGGCGATCTTCATAGGGATTCCCTCCTGTTTATTATCTGTTTTCAAGTCTGCGGTTCACATTCTGCAAATACCTTCAGAAGAATCTCCGTGAAGAGATTGGCTCTTACAAACCGGCGGTATTGCATATCCTGTTCCGTTCTGCCGCTGAGGAGAGATTTGTTCAGCACGGTATTATCGGAAACGCTGTAGAGGGCCGCCAGCTTCAATCCGGCGGTTTGCGCTGCCCGAAAGGCGGAGGCGGTTTCCATTTCGATCACGTTGCAGCCCATTTTTAATATCTCTTCCACGTGCGCATATTGTGCGAATACGGAATCCGTACTGAATGTTCTGCCCATGTGGAAGCTTACGCGATGCTTTTGGCACACATCCTTTGCGGCTTCGTATACGCAGTATACCATAAACCTGAGGCCGGTTCAACAAAACGGCATATGTCCCATCTGAACATTCCAGTACATCTATTGTTCTTGTATTTGAAAAGAAAAAGCAGGTGCCGACGCATCTGCTTTTATGTTGTATTATACCGCCGAAAATAATCGCCTTTTTGCGATTTTTATGCGTTTATAAGCACAATGACAGCTGGGCTTCCAGCACATCGGCGTACTGTTGAACCGTTGGCCCCAGTCCGGTCAGCCAATGCTTTACGTCTTCTCTGTCCTTGAACTCCAACGGATGCAGACGGATCTCCAAAGTCCGCTTCAGGGGCGCCTCATTCTGAAATATATGATTCTCCAACGCCCAGATCCCGGCCTGGGTTTTTGCTATCACGTCATTGTTTCTCAATGTGTAGATGCATCTTGCAATGTCCAACAGCCACCCGCAGGAATAAAGCCGTGCATCCGTTTGACAGGCATACTTTCGAATTGCTTCATAGTGTGCCCGAACTGCCTTTACAATATCCTCCCGGCAGGGTTCCGAAAAGATGCTGCGGTCAGCCGTTCCGTAAACGGATCTGCCGTATTTCGATAATTCGAGCTGAGAAAAAACATCATAAGCATAGGTGTCTGTGATCCGCTGCCCGGAAGTACCCCAATATACCAATTTGCTGTAGTTGTTTCGGCGGTATTCATGGATATCCGCAATAATTCCCTCAAACGCGCGATAATACAAATTCTCAGGCTCTCCTTCCGACAGCGTCTGCCGGAGGGTAAGCAATTTGTTTGCCTGTTTTTCAGTAATCGGTCTGTCTGTCAAAGCAACAAAATCAATATCGCTCCAGCCCATTCTGAAATCGCCGAAGACAACGCTCCCATACAGCCAAATACAATAAAGGCTGCCTTCCAAAGCGCCTGCGATCTCATTCGTCATCCTGTGTATGGAGTCCATCATGCTGCCTGTTTCCATCGCTTTTCCTGATCCCTTTTTGATCTCATTATACACCGTTTGGGAATAAAACACAGCAACAGTCCGTTATTTTCTGCCGCTCCTGTTTTGTATTGCGCTACCGAAAAAAACGAACATTTTAGAAAGCGCTGCTGCAATATCAATCGGCAGATGCCCCATTCTACATGTATTTCTTTTGCTTTTTCTCTGCCAGCTTATCAAGGTAAATCGCACATGCCTTTATATCGTTTTTAATGCATCTGTCATAATATTCTTCCGGATCACAATTTTTCAAAATGTCGGATGTGATCCTCCACCAATAATCCCTGCCGCGGCATACGGCTCCGATTCTTTCGTAAGCAAACGGGTTACAAAAACAAGCTTTCAATGCGGAAACGGTCAATCTGCGATCATGATATCCATTCAATTCATATGACCCAACGCAAAGAAAATTAAAGGTAAAAGAATAGTCGTCGGGTAAATTAAACATTGATTTTTGCATTTCAATGCAGCACCCTACTTTTTTATCGGCAGAATAACGATAAAAAAGTGTGCTTTTTCCGCTTCGGGTATATCCATAATTCAAAAGATCTGCCTGCACTTTCGATAAAAAAGCTTCATATATTACCGCACTGTCCATATTTCAGCTCCTTTCTAAGGTTCTTAAAGTATGGCTTTTGAATCGAAATGATAAAGTGAAATATCCGGTTTGCGCCGTTACGCATGATCATTTTCTTTTGCCTTATTAAGTGATGAAATAAGTTTTTTATTTCGATACACCTGTCAAGTATTGTTCTGTCGCTGTAATAGCTGCTTTTGCTCAAAGGTTCAAGCCCATACTCTGTATTACCTATTACTTCCAAAAACTTCAGTGAAAGTGAAAAATAAAACCTTCTCGAACTCTGTCCGAGAAGGTTTTTGGCTGCGGAACTAGGATTTGAACCTAGACAATACGAGTCAGAGTCGTAGGTGCTGCCATTACACAATTCCGCAATGTTATCTCAAATCCCGAGGTGCCGTCCGTTCCAGTGATAACACCCGCCTCCCGGCAGGTGGTAAGGCTGTGATAGGCATCAATCTTCCTGAATCAGGCAGGCTTGACATCCTCGCTACCAACGGGCCAATCCGTAATCACTCTGTGGGTTTATCACAATAAACGTAACGCACACCGCAGGATTTGCTGTGGTGGGGTTAGTTGGGATCGAACCAATGACCTCCACGATGTCAACGTGGCGCTCTAACCAGCTGAGCTATAACCCCCCGCGCAAGAATTATTATACTCATCGCACGGAAAAAAGCAAGTGTTTTTTTGCATAATTTTAAAAATCTTTTGCAGCAACTGATCCATATTCTATATTTTTCCCATGATGCCTGGCTTTTTTCTGCCGAAAAAAAGTTAAAATACCATATACTCCGTAGACCAGGCACATGGAAAAGGCGCTGATGCTCAATCCAAGAGCACTGCCTATGCGCCAGCGGGCGTATGTGAACAGAAAATACTCCTGCAGGCAGAACCCCAGTTCGCAGACAATGCCGCCCAGCGCACAGGCGCAAAGCCGCCCCGGTATATCCCGCACATATAAAAGCACAAAGAGACACAGGCACAGGCTACCGGGCAATGCCCTTTCCAGACACAGCGGAAACAGATCCGTCAGCCTCCAGGCGGCGGCTCCGCCAAACACCCCCGCCAGCAGTATCCGGGACCAATGACCCCGGCAGAATCCGGCAGAACCGGCCAGCAGCAGAGCCGCCGGAAACAGGGCCCAGTTCGGCTTTTCCACCCTCAGGAAAGATGCAGCCAGGGTCAGCAGAAACATGGCCGTATACAGTGCCCTGCGTTTGCGGGATAAGGGAAACAGGCCCGCCGCCGTCCATGCAGCCAGTGCCAGTAAAGCGGGTTGGTACAGATACAAAAAGCGTCACATCCTTTCCGGAAGGTTCCGGTTATTAGGATGCAACGCTTTTAAAAAAACATACATTTCAGAAAAGGGGCACGTCCAAATCCGTCAGCTCCCGTTCCGGTGTTTCCAGAAGGGAAACCAGTTCCGGGTGAGCCAGCATGACAGGCTTTCCTCCCCGATCCCCGGTCAGCTTCAGCAGTTCCTGAAAACAGCTTTTAGGAAAAACGGAAGGCTTGCCGCTCCTGCCCCCGCCGCCCAGGGCCCAGATCTGCTCCGGTTCTTTTTCAAAAGCCCGGATCAGAGAAAGAACGGAGTTCTTTTGCAGGTATGGCTGATCCCCTACAGCGAAGAGTATGCCCTCTGCCCCCGCCGCCATGGCCGCCAGGGTGCCCAGAACCACGCTGCCGCTCATGCCTGCCTCCGGATGTTCATTCAGCAGGGTCTGCCACCCATGCCGCTCCCCTGCTTCCATCAGATATGGTCTTGCGGCGCAGGTCACCAGAATACGGGCGGAAAACGGCAGTTCTTCATACAATGCCATGGAACGGATGCCCATGGGCACCCCCTCTATGGGACAGGCCAGCTTATCTGCACCAAAACGCCGGGAAAGGCCTGCCGCCGTCAGCACGCACACCAGCTTCACTTTCTGTACCTCTGACAGGGGCCGCGGAACACATATTCCCCCTGCCCTTCCAGAACCACCCGGCCGTCCCGCACCACCGGCACCCCTTTGAGCAGCACATCCCGTGTTTTCCCTGCGGCCGCGTATCCTTCGTAGGGGGAATTATCGCAATGATGCAGGTTGGTGGCTGCGTGGATCTCATGAGGGCAGTTGGGATCAAATATCACTATATCCGCATCGGATCCCTCCATGAGCACCCCTTTTTTGGGGTACATACCGAACAGCCTTGCGGCATTTTCGGAAAGCAGGCGGCTCATCTGCTCTATGGTAATATATCCTCCCCGAACGCCCCGAGTGTACACGATTTCCGCCCGGTTCTGCACCCCTGCTCCGCCATTGGGTACTTTGGAGAAGTCCCCGCCGCCCATGGCTTTCTGTGCCATGGTAAAGGAGCAGTGATCCGTACCGATCCAGTCTAACTCCCCCTGCCCCATGGCCTGCAGCAGGGCTTCCTGATCCTCCGGAGAGCGCAGGGGCGGGCTCATGATAAACTTCTCCGCGTCCGCGGCCAGATACTCTTTTTCTTCCAGCACCAGATACTGAGGGCAGCTTTCCAGATACACTTCCTGTCCCCGGCGTCGGGCCTTCCGGGCTTCTGCAAACCCTGCTCCGGTAGAAAGATGCACCACCCAGGCAGGCGCCCCCGCCAGAGCGCAGATATCCATGAGCCGGGCCACTCCATCGCTTTCCACCAGGTCAGGCCGGGATTTGGCATGGTAAATGGGCGCCAGCTTCCCCGCCCGGTGCAGTTCCCGTACCCGCGCCTGAATGATAGCATCATTCTCGCAGTGGACGCCTACGATGCAGTCCCTGTCTTTGAGAAACTTGACCGCCTCATACATGCGGCCGTCATCCACTTTCATGTTGTCGTAGACCATGTACATTTTAAAGGAAGTCACGCCCCCATCGATCATGGCCTGCACTTCGTCCATGCGGGCTTCGTTCCATTCCGAAACAGCCATATGAAAGCCATAATGGCAGCTGCTGCCACGAGCCTTTTTATGCCACTTTTCCAACGCCTGCCGCATGGTCATGCCCCTGTCCTGCGTAGCAAAGTCCAGCACGGTGGTAGTACCCCCCGCCACGGCAGCCCGGGTGCCCGTGGGAAAGTTATCTGCCGTTACGGTGGCGGGCAGTTCCAGATCAAAATGGGTATGGGTATCGATAAAGCCGGGGAATACATAACACCCCTCCGCCTCCAGCACGGTATCTGCCGCTGCTTCCATGTGCGGGGCAATGCGCCGGATACGGCCTTCCTCCGCCAGAATATCTCCTTCCATAACGCCGCTGGGCAGCACCAGCATGCCTTTTCGAATCAAAGTGGTCATGGGCAGCCTCCTTGCCTGGATAAAATAGTTTATACTGCAGTATAACATGAAAAAAAGTTTCTGTGCAGGGGTGCAAAAATATTTTGTGTACTTCCAATTTATTGTGTTAGTTGTTATAATGCAATATAGGAGGATTCTAAACAGTATGGAGAAGACCCGTTTACGAAATGCCATTCTCAATGCGGCCAGCCGCAATGCAGCCTTGGTCATCAAGAATGCCCGGGTGGTCAATGTTTTTACCGAATCCATTGAAACAGCAGACGTAGCCGTCCGGGATGGGATCATTCTGGGCGTAGGCAGCTACTCCGGGAAGGAGGAAGTGGACGCCCACGGCGCTTATCTTTGCCCGGGGCTGATAGATGGGCATGTGCATATTGAATCATCCATGGCTCATCCCTCCCGCTTTGCCGACTGTATTTTGAGCCAGGGCACTACAGCGGTCATTGCCGACCCCCATGAGATCGCCAATGTTTGCGGCACCGAAGGCATCCAGTATATGCTGGATCAGACGGAATGGATGCCTTTGTCCGTTTTTATCATGATCCCCTCCTGTGTGCCCTGCACCAGCTTTGAAACCAGCGGCGCCAAGCTGGTGGCCAAGGATATGGAGCAGTTTCTGCATCACCCCCGGGTGCTGGGGCTGGGGGAGGTCATGGACTGCATGGCCACCGTTTCCGGCGATGGGGAGATGCTGGATAAGCTGGAGCTTTTCCGCCGCCGCCCCATTGACGGCCACGCCCCCCTGCTCAGCGGCGATGCGCTGAATGCCTATTGCGCCGCCGGGATCCAGACGGATCATGAATGTTCCGAATACGAAGAATTTGCAGAAAAGCTGCGCAAGGGCATGCGCCTGCACCTGCGGCTGGGCTCCGCCTGCCGGGGGGTGGAAAACATTATGGCCGCCATTGCCCGGGAGCATCTGCCTACTCGCCGGATGCTCTTCTGCACCGATGATAAGCACCTGGAAAACATACAGCGGGAAGGCCACATCAATTATATTCTCCGCCGAGCCGTTGCCAACGGCATACCGGCCATTCAGGCCATTCAGATGGCTACCATCAATGCCGCCGAGACCTATGGTCTCCGTCGCTACGGCGCCATTGCGCCGGGTTACCGGGCGGACTTTGTTCTGTTTGACAATTTGACCGATTTTAACGTGCAGGCCGTATATACCGCCGGCCAGCGCTTCGTGCCCGCACCGGGCAAACCGCTGAAACGGGATCCCCGCATTTACAACAGCATCCATCTGGCGCCCCGGAAACCGGGTATACTGGATCTTCCTGCCGGAGAGAAGATGCCTGTCCTCAACCTGACCCCCGGAGAGCTGCTGACCACCCTGACCTATGAAAAGGTAGAGCAGAAAAACGGCCTGTTCCAGGCCACGCCTACCCTGCTCAAGGCGGCGGTGCTGGAGCGGCATATGTCCTCCGGCCGGGCGGGCGTGGGCATACTCAAGGGCATGACCATCCGCAGGGGAGCCATTGCTTCCACCGTAGGGCATGATTCCCACAATCTGGTGGTGGTGGGCGACAATGACGCTGATATGCTGACCGCCGTAGACGCACTGGAAGCCTGCAGCGGCGGTTTTGTGGTGGTACACGAAGGCAAGGTACTGGCCTGCCTGCCGCTCCCGGTCGCGGGACTTATGAGCGACCTGCCCCTGGAAGATATCATCCGCAGGCAGCAGGCGCTGCTGGAAGCGTTTTCTTCCATTGGCGAGTATGCCGACGGAGATCCCTTTGTCACTCTTTCCTTTATCGCCCTGCCCGTTATTCCCCATGTGCGCATTACCGATATGGGGATGTTCCATACGGATACCATGCAGTTTATCAGCTAAGGAGGCACCATGTACGTTGGAAAAAGTTTGCCCCGGGTGGATGCTTATGATAAAGTCACCGGCCGGGCCAGGTACACTGAGGATCTGTGTGATAAAAATGCGCTGGTCATCAAGCTGTGCCGCTCCACCATTGCCCACGGCTATGTGAAAGCCATTGACAGAAGCCGGGCGGAAGCGATCCCAGGGGTGGTGCGCATCTTCACCTGCTTCGATGTGCCGGCGCAGAAATTCCCCACGGCAGGGCACCCCTGGTCTACGGACCCCCATCACCAAGACAAGGCCGACCGGAATCTGCTGAACACCCATGTACGCTATTACGGGGACGAGATCGCCGCCGTAGTTGCTGAAAACGATATTGCCGCCGAACAGGCTGTCCGGGCTCTGGAGGCGGAATATGAGGTGCTTCCCTTTGTGCTGGACCCCCTGAAGGCCATGGAAGAGGGGGCGCCCCAGCTCCATGCAGAGGACGGCATAGAGCATAACATTCTGGCCCAGAGCAGCTTTTCCAAAGGGAACTTTGAAGAAGCCATTCAGGAGCCGGGGCTGCTCCGCTTTGAGGGCTGGTATGAAACGCCCATTGTGCAGCACTGCCACATCGAAAACCATATCTGCTATTCCTACGAAGAAGCGGGCAAGCAGGTGGTAGTCTCCTCCACCCAGATCCCCCATATTGTCCGCCGGGTGGTGGGCCAGGCCCTGGGGCTCCCCTGGGGACAGATTCGCATTGTAAAGCCCTATATCGGCGGGGGCTTCGGCAACAAGCAGGATGCACTGTATGAACCCCTTGTAGCCTGGATCTCCCGGCAGCTGGGAGGCAGGCTGGTGAAATACGATATGACCCGGGAGGAGACCTTTGCCTGCACCCGGGTGCGCCATTCCATCAAGTATCACCTGATCTCCTATGTCCGCCCTGACGGCACCTTTGCCGCCCGGTGGATGGAGGGCTTTTCCAATCAGGGCGCTTATGCCAGCCACGGCCACTCCATTGTGGCAAAGTCCCAGAGCGGATTTTCCCAGCTGTATCAGGCAGACGCTATAGAGGCAAAAGTCTACACCGTATACACCAATACCGCTACCGCCGGAGCCATGCGGGGCTACGGTATGCCCCAGATCAGCTTTGCCATGGAAAGCCACATGGAAGAGATCGCGCACGGCCTGCATATGGATCCATGGGAACTGCGAAAAAAGAATCTTATGCCCGTAGGCTTTACCGACGGGTTCAGCAAAAACGTCAACTTCTATCCCAGCCACGAAATGTGCATGGAAAAGGCCATGGAGGCCATCCATTATAAAGAGAAAAAGGCCCTATATGAGCAGGAGACAGGCCCCGTTCGCCACGGCCTTGGTATTGCGGTATTCTGGTACAATACCGCTGTATGGCCCATCAGCCTGGAAACCAGCTCCTGCCGGATGGTGCTCAATCAGGACGGTTCCATACAGCTGCAGCTGGGCGAAACGGAGATCGGTCAGGGAGCGGACACGGCCTTTGCCCAAATGGCAGCAGATTCCGTAGGCATTCCCTTTGAAAAGGTCCACGTCCTCTCCAATCAGGATACGGACGTGACTCCCTTCGGCACCGGAGCCTATGCTTCCAGACAGACCTATGTGGGGGGCTTTTCCATCAAGCAGACGGGGCTGGAACTGAAAAAGAAAATTCTGAACCACGCCAGTGCCCTGACCCGTATGCCTGTATACAGCCTGGATGTAGTAGACGGCAGCATTGTGCGCACCACGGACGGCCAGGTGCTCATGACGCTGGGCGAGCTGGCTACGGAGGTGCTCTATTCCATGGAGCACAATGAATATATGACCAGCGAATCCACCTATACCATCCGCACCAATGCCTATTCCTTCGGCGCCGCCGTAGCGGAGGTGGAGGTAGATATCCCCCTGTGCAAGTATAAGCTGCTGAATATCATCAACGTGCATGACTGCGGCAAGCTTATCAACCCCGCTCTGGCGGAGGCGCAGGTACACGGAGGCATGAGCATGGGGATCGGCTATGCCATAGGCGAGCAGCTGCTCTATGACGAAAAAACCGGCCGTCCCCTGAACAACAACCTGTTGGATTACAAGCTGTGCACCATGATGGATCACCCGGACCTTATGGCGGGGTTTGTGCAAAACCCGGAGCCTACCAGCCCCTTTGGCACAAAAGCGCTGGGCGAACCCCCGGTGTGCCCCGTAGCCCCGGCCATTCACAACGCCATTATGGATGCTACCGGCGTAAGCCTGCGAAAGCTGCCCATGAATCCCCATCAGCTCTATGCCCGCTTTCATGAAGAGGGCCTACTCTAAGGGAGGAACCAGATTATGTATGATATGAAAGCCCTGTATGAAGCCCGGTCTGTGCAGGATGCGGTGCGGCTGCTGACGGAGCACCCTCAGGCCATCATCATTGCCGGGGGCAGCGATGTGCTTATCAAAATGAGGGAAGGCAAGCTGGCCGGCTGCGAACTGGTGAGCATTTACGGCATCGATGCGCTGCGAGGGATCTCCATGGATGCGGACGGCACCCTGCGGATCCTGCCCCTGACCAGTTTTTCCCACATTACCAGGGATCCCCTTATTCAGAAGCATATCGCCGTTCTGGGAGAGGCCGTGGATCAGGTGGGCGGCCCCCAGATCCGCAACATCGGCACCATTGGGGGCAACACCTGCAACGGCGTGACCAGCGCCGATTCCGCCTCCACGCTTTTCGCCTGGGACGCTGTGATGGAGATCACCGGCCCCCAGGGCGTACGGCAGGTGCCTATCCAGCAGTTTTATATAAAAGCCGGGCAGGTGGCGCTGCAGCACAACGAGCTGGAAACGGCCATTCTCATCAAAAAAGAGAGCTATGAGGGCTACAGGGGGCATTACATCAAGTATGCCATGCGCAACGCCATGGATATTGCCACCTGCGGCTGCTCCGTAAACGTGAAGCTCTCCGCAGACAAAAAGTACATAGAGGATGTGCGCATTGCCTATGGAGTGGCTGGGCCCATCCCCATGCGGGCTCCCTCCGCAGAAGCAGCTGCCAAAGGCAAGCCTGTCTCCATGGAAACGGTGGAAGCCTTTGGAGAAGCGGCTCTGCAGGATGTGAACCCCCGCACCAGCTGGCGGGCCACTAAGGAGTTCCGCCTGCATCTGACCCGGGAACTGGCCATGCGGGCCTTGAAGGAATCCATTCTTCGCAGCGGAGGTGCACTGTAATGGCCCAGATGAAACACATTCATTTTACCCTGAACGGAGTGGAACGGGATGCCTATATCGATGTGCGGTCTTCTTTAACGGATATGCTCCGGAACGACTACCGGCTGACCAGCGTAAAAAAGGGCTGCGAAGTAGGCGAATGTGGTGCCTGCAACGTGCTGATCGATGGGGAATGCTTTAATTCCTGCATATATCTGGCCGTATGGGCTGACGGGAAGAACATCCGCACGCTGGAAAGTCTGCTGGGTCCCGGCGGAGAGCTTTCGGATATTCAGCAGGCCTTTGTGGATGAAGCGGCCATTCAGTGCGGCTTCTGCACTCCTGGATTTATCATGACCGCCGTAGAGATCCTGGAAAGCGGTAAACTGTATACCCGGGAGCAGCTGCGCAAGCTTCTTTCCGGGCACCTGTGCCGCTGCACCGGATATGAAAATATTCTCAACGCAGTGGAAAAGGTCATGAAGCAGCGGTTAGGCGTGCAGTGACCCGTTTAACAAAAGGAACGAAAGGGGCGGCGTATTGAACTGCCGCCCTTTATATGTATTTTGTATGTCTATTGAAAAAGTAAAAGCCTTCTTCCGTCCTCTGGGCATGGAAGAAAAGATCATGGAACTGCCCGTTTCCAGCGCCACGGTGCCTTTGGCTGCCCAGGCTCTGGGCGTGCCCCCTTGCCGGATAGCCAAAACGCTTTCTTTTATGGTGGATGACAGTCCTGTTCTGGTGGTAACGGCGGGAGATGCCCGCATCGACAACGGCAAATACAAAGCACGATTTGGAAAAAAGGCCAAAATGCTTTTCGCAGAGGAAGCCTCCACCCTGGTCGATCATGCGGTAGGAGGGGTTTGCCCCTTTGCGGTACGGCCGGGAGTGAGAATCTTTCTGGATGTTTCTTTACGGCGTTTTGAAACGGTGTTCCCCACCTGCGTCAGCAGCAACAGCGCCATAGAGTTGACCATTCCCCAACTGGAAACATTTTCCGATTATGAAGCATGGGTGGATGTGTGCAAAGACTGGGCCTGATATGCAAAATATGCTCCAGAGCGTTTGTTTATGGATGCGCGTCTGCCCCGTCTCTTCCGTTCCCTGATATACAGGCTCCGTCACCCCATGTTTGATTCATAAGGTATATTCATATTTTTCGCACATCCATGCTGTATATATTCTTACGAACGGTTCGTTCGCTTTACAGGCGTGCGCCGCCATGATATACTGTTATTACTATATATTGAGGGAATATACATGTTTGAATCGATTCTGTCTCTGTTATGCCGCTATGAACGCATTATTCTGCACCGACACACCTGCCCGGATGGGGATGCACTGGGCAGCCAGATAGGCCTCAAGCACCTGATACTGGCCAATCTGCCAGGAAAGGAAGTACACATGGTAGGCGATGCCCCGGGCCGTTACGCTTTCATGGAGGATTCCGCCCCGGAAACTTTGCCGGACGAAGCTTTTTCCGGAGCTCTGGCCGTGATTCTGGATACCTCTGCCCCTGCGCTGATCAGCGACCCCCGGTATACTCTGGCCGCCGCAACGGCACGGATTGATCACCACATTTTCTGCGGGCGGATCGCAGATACGGAGGTAACGGATACCGCCTTTGAAAGCTGCTGCGGCCTTGTGATCGCACTGGCCATGGAGGCAGGCTGGAAAGTCCCCCCCATTGCCGCCAACGCACTGTACACGGGCATGGTCACGGATTCCGGCCGCTTCCGCTATGACAGCACCAGTGCGGGGACCTTTCTGCGGGCGGCTTTCCTTATGGAGCAGGCCCCCATCCCGCTGGAAGAGATCTACGGCCGGCTGTATGAAGAAGACCTTTCCCGTATCCGGCTGCGGGGCCGGTTTATGAACGCCATTCAGCTGACTCCCGCCGGAACGGCTTATATCTATACGGATCGGGCTACCATGGACAGCCTGGGGGTAGACACCTTCAGCATCTCCCGCGGCATGGCGAATCTCATGGCAGACATCAAGGGCGTTTGCAACTGGGTGAACTTTACGGAATGCCCGCAGGGGGTGCTGTGTGAGCTGCGCTCCAACCGCTGCAACATCAACCCCATTGCCGTAAAATACGGTGGAGGCGGCCACGCCAAAGCCAGCGGCGCCACCCTGCCGGACAGGGAAACAGCCATGGCCATGCTTCGGGATCTGGATACACTGAGCAGGGAGGCGCTTCATGGCTGATACCATTCAGGCCGCTCTGATAGAAAAGATCCGCAGCTACAGGCGCATCATTCTCAGCCGCCACCTGCGCCCGGATGGGGATGCGGTAGGCGGCACGCTGGGCTTTAAGCGGGTGCTCTCCCTTTCCTTCCCGGAAAAGGAGGTGTATGTTATTAATGGGGATTATTCCGAAGATATGGCCTTTCTCGGAAGCGAGGACCGGCAGCTTCCCGATGAGCTGTATAAGGAGGCGCTGGTCATTGTGCTGGACACGGGCAGCGCAGACAGGATTTCCAACCCCAAATATGCCATGGGCCGGGAGCTTATGGTCATCGATCATCATATAGAAAGGCATCCCTACGGAGATATTGCCTGGGTGGAGCCGGACCGTTCCTCCCTGTGTGAAATGCTGGCTGCTCTGTGCGCTGCCTTTCCACAGACCCTGAAGCTGGATGTACAGGCGGCCACCTGCCTGTATGCGGGCATGGTCACAGACTCCGGCCGGTTCAAATATGAATCCGTCACAGGAGAGACTCTGCGGCTGGCTGCCATGCTTCTGGATACGGGAGTGGATATGCAGACCCTGTATGCCCATTTGTATCTGGATGAATACCGGGCACTGAAATTCCACGCTTATGTGCTTAACCGTATGCAGCTGACCACAAGCGGCGTGGCTCACTTTTTCATTTCGCAAAAGGCGCAGGCATCTTTCGGTCTCACCAGCGAGGAAGCCTGCAACGCCATCAGCTATCTGGGCGGACTGAAAGACAGCCTGATCTGGATCGCATTTATTGAAAATCCGGACGGCACCATCCGGGTGCGGCTCCGCTCCCGGTTCGTGACTGTCAACGAGCTGGCGGAAGCCTTTGGCGGCGGCGGGCACGCCTGTGCCAGCGGCGCAACGCTGGATAAGCGCAGCCGCATGCGCCCCCTGCTCCGGCAGGCCGATGCGCTGCTGGAAGCCTATAAAGCCGAGCATACCGGATGGATGTAACGCTGCCCCGATGCTCCGGCACGGTGGAAGCAGCTTCCCCTTAAGTCTGCTGAAGCACCCGGAAACGGACGAATCCGCATAGGATGCGCCCAGCTTTGAAATACACATATCTGATACGGAGGCGCTGGGCATCGTTTTCCGAATAAAATAACAAATGCTATGAACAGCATACAGCACCCGGACGTAAGATCGCCCGGGTGTTTTTTGCATAAAAAACAAACCGGAGCCACCCTAAAGTGCTCCGGCCTGCGGTTCAGTGGATCCCGGCGGTACGTTTGATGGAACGCAGGGTTTTGGCCCCGTCCCGCTTCATCCGACGCATTACATCGGGATACATGGCGGATACGGCCGTTACGGCCAAAGCCGCTCCCGCCGCCATGCCTGCAACCATGAATACGGATTTCATTCTTTTTGCCTCCTTTATCTTTCTGCCTGAAAAGCAGGCTCCTGCTTTCAGTGGATAGTATGGCAAAAAGAAGGGAAAGATAGTACGGTAAAAATTGAAAAAATCATTTTTTCAGGAGTCCCACGCAGGCAGGGATAAGGGTCATCGCCGTTTCTATTTCGGATTCCAGGGTGCAGCGGCTGAGACTCAAACGCAGGGCGCTGCGGGCTTCCCGCTCCGTCCGCCCCATGGCCAGCAGCACATGGGAGGGCTCCAAAGAACCTGCCAGACACGCAGAACCGGAAGAAGCTGCCAGCCCATGGCGGTCCAGAAGCATCAGCAGCCGGTCTGCTGCTACACCGGGGAACCCGAAGCTGACATTCTGGGGCAGCCGGTTTTGCCGGGGTCCGTTGAGCCTGGTATCCGGAACGGCGGCCAATATGCCCTCAATGAGCTTATCTCGCAGGGCGGTTATGCGGGGCACATCCTCCTCCATATTCTTAACGGCTTCCTCCATGGCGCAGGCCATGCCCACCGCACCGGGGACATTATGCGTGCCTGCCCGAAGATCCCGCTCCTGCTCCCCGCCGGTGATAAACGGATGCAGCGGAGCGCCCTTGCGAATATACAAAGCCCCCATGCCCTTGGGCCCGTGGAACTTATGGGCGGCAACAGTCATATAGTCTACGCCCAGCTTTTCTGCATCCACGGGAATATGCCCGGCCGCCTGCACGGCATCCGTATGAAACAGGATATCGTGGGCATGGGCCAGGCGGCACAGCGCTTCCACAGGCTCCAGAGTGCCCACTTCGTTATTGGCCAGCATAACGGATATCAGGCAGGTATCCGGTTGGATGGCCGCTTCCAAAGCTTCCGGAGATACGCTCCCGTCCTCGTCCACCGGCAGCAGCGTGTAGGTGCAGCGGCCCAGCGCCGCCATATCCTTCAAGGTGTTCAGGATGGCCGGATGCTCCACGGCAGAGGCGATGATATGCTTTTTCCCCGTAACTATGGGCGCCGAGCGGAGAACCGTATTGTTTCCTTCGCTCCCTGAGGCAGTAAAAAGCAGTGCTCCGCCGCCGCAGCCCAAACACTGCTTCAAGGTCTCGCGGCTCTGTTCCAGAGCTTTTTTGGCTTCCCGGGCAAAACGATGGCTGCCGGAGGGATTCCCCCCCTCCATGGCCAAAAATGGAAGCATCGCCGCCAGAGCGCCCGGGCTCAGCCGGGTGGTGGCGGCGTTATCCAGATAAATTCCTTTGGATTCCATTTACGGGTTACAGGGTGCTGTCCAGCATGGCGGCAATATCCTCTCTGGGCTGTGCGCCTACCATACTGTTGACCAGCTTTCCGTTTTTGAACAGAAGCAGCTGGGGAATGCTCATGATCTTATATTGCTTGGCCAGCTCCCGGTTATCGTCTACATTTACCTTGGCAAAGGTGACCTTGCCGGCGTAATCATCGCTGAGATCCTCAAAGACGGGTGCCAGCATTCGGCAGGGCCCGCACCAGGAAGCCCAGAAATCCACCAGCACCAGTTCATGCTCGCTGAGCAACGCTTCCAGCTCCATAGGAGATTCGATATGATGAATAAAGTCCATACAAACAATTCCTTTCACGGTTTTTTCTGTATTGTACCCCATAGCCTGCGGTTCGGCAAGAACACGATGTGACAAAGGGGTGAAATAACGGCAAAGATGCAGGAGCATCATTCAAAAAGAACCTGCTTCCCTTCAAAAAGCCGGGGCAGTTTTGCAAAATAGGTGGGCACGTCCTTGGGGTTGGGCAGCCGCTCCACCCGGTTTTCCCCGCCGTAGACCCGTTTGGTCATGGCTCCGGCTCCATGGGCCAGAATGGATACGGTCTCCTCCATCATGTCGATATTATACATGCACTCCGTCCCCGGCCGGGCATATCCTACGTTTTCCAGGTTGCCGTTCATATACTTCTGCCGGTACATATAGTAAGGCTCCATGCCCATGCGGGCGGCCTCCTCGGCTCCCAGACGCACCATGGCTTCCGCCGTTTCTCCGTCGGGAAGAGGATACTCTTCCAAACGCTCCTTCAGACGGCTGCTGCGCTTGATGGCCAGCGTATGCACGGTCAGATTTTCCGGCCCCATTTCCCGGATCTGAGTTAGAGTGGAAGCAAAATCCGCCAATGTTTCCCCGGGGAGCCCGGCGATAACGTCCATATTGATGGAAGTAAAGCCCGCTTCCCGTGCCTGGGCAAAGGCCCTGCGGATATCCTCCCCCGTATGAAACCGGCCGATGGTGCGCAGAGTCTTATCCTGCATGGTCTGGGGATTGATGGAAATACGGCTGACTCCGCAATCCTTCAGTACCCGAAGCTTTTCGGGAGTGATGGTATCCGGCCGCCCCGCCTCCACGGTAAACTCTGCCCCGAAGCCTCCATACTGAGCCCGGGCAAAGGTCAGCAGCTCAAACAGCTGCCCGGCGCTGAGCACCGTTGGCGTGCCGCCCCCAAAGTAGGCGCAGCGCAGGGTATACCCCAGTTCCCGGAGCATGGCAGCCCCCTGGGCGATATCCTGCTTTATGTATGCCACATACGCATCC
The DNA here is from genome assembly GCA_900545265.1 of uncultured Eubacteriales bacterium. GTDB lineage: Bacteria > Bacillota > Clostridia > Christensenellales > CAG-138 > RUG472. Next base: position 22,149 of record UQYI01000008.1, on the reverse strand, counting down.
AGCATCCCTTCCTTTTTGGCGATCTCCGCCCCAAAGGAGCAATACAGGCACCGGGTCTTGCAGTAGGGTATGCCCAGATATACATCCACATCCCGCCGGCCGGCAGAAGCTATATAAGGGCGCTGCACCCGGGTAATGGTCTGCGTCAGCGCCAGCTTTTCCGGAGATACGGTAAACAGCTCCCGAAACTCCCGGTCGGCTTCCTCCTGCCCTTTGGCATGCAGGATCTCCCGGTACAGCTTGGTGGGACGGATCCCCGTCAGGCTGCCCCAAGGCGTCGGCATTTCAAACCGCTGCTGCATGGCCCGGTAGGTGCATAGCTTTACCGCCCGCTTCTGCTGCCGCTTTTCGTCCAGAGCGCCCTCATAAGCCATGACCGGCGCCCGGCCCTCCGTGCCCCCAGGCATAAGGAGGCACACGGCCTCCTTTTCCTCCAGAGTTACGGTGCATATGAGTTCCGGATCCGCCCCGGTCTCTTCTATATCCACCATGCCCAAAAACAGACGGATCTCCTCGGCTATGTCGTTTTTGAACCGGGGCGCATTGGTGATCAGCTGAACCATGGGTGATCCTTATACTTTACCAGAGGATTACATTCTTTTTCATGACCGATGGTGGTTACCCCCTCATGCCCGGGATAGACCACCGTATCTTCCGGCAGGGCAAAAAGTTTTTTGAACACGGAATCCATCAGCTCCTGAATGCTGCCCCCGGGAAAATCCGTCCGACCGATGCTCTCCCTGAAAAGGGTATCCCCTGTGAAAACGGCCTTCTCCCCCTCCACTACAAAGCTGAGCCCGCCTTTGGTATGGCCCGGGCAATCCAGCACCCGAAGCTTCAGCCCGGCCGCTTCGATCATGTCCCCTTCCCCGATAAACACATCGGGAGCAAAGGGCTTGAGCACCTGCTGCATGGCGGAAAAGAACGGTCCCTTTCCGCTGACCAGATCCAGATCCTCCCGGCTCATGTAAACCGGAGCACCGGTGGCCTCCTTCACCGCCTTTACTCCCCACACATGATCAAAATGCCCGTGGGTCAGCAATATGTGGGTGCAGGTAAGACCTGTATCCTGAATGGCTTTGGTGATCTTTTTCCCGTCTGCCGGATCGATGACCAGGCAGTTGGGCTGTCCTTCTGCATAGAGGATATAGGTGTTGGCCTGAATGGGGCCGCAGGGATAGGTCAAAACTTTCATAGCAAATCCTTTCTGCCCAAGGGCAAAGGTTTAAAACTCTTTTCTGCTGCTGAGCAGAATGGTAAAAGGCCCGTCATTGACCAGGCTCACCTGCATATCCGCCCGAAAAGTGCCGCACTGCAGGGGCACCTGTTGGGCAAGAAGGGCTTTGACCTGCTCATACAGGGGTACGGCTTCCTCCGGCCGGGCGGCATTTATATAGCTGGGCCGCCGACCATGGCGGGCATCCCCCGCCAGAGTGAACTGAGAGACCAGCAGCAGGCTGCCTCCCGTATCCAGCAGCGACAGGTTGCTGACCCCCTGCCCGTCTTCAAAGATGCGCAGATGCAGCAGTTTTTCGGCAATATAGGCTGCATCCTTCGGGGTATCCCCCGTTTCCACCCCCAGCAGCACCATAAGGCCTTTTCCGATGGACGCCGTCTGCTCCCCGGCGATGGCTACGGAAGCTGAGGCGACTCTTTGCACTACGGCCCGCATTACTTGCTTACCCTCCTGACGTCGATAACGGATTTCAGCCGTTTCAGGCTGCTGATAATGGAATTGAGCTGCGCGGTATCCGAAACCATAAAGGTCATGCGCATGACCGCCACCCCATCGGGAGAGGTCTGGGCGCTCATATCGGAAATATAGATGTTGGAAGCAGTCAAAAGTTTGGAGATCTCCAGCAGAGAGCCTGTTTTATCCACCAGATGAAGTTGCACCGTAGCCGAGAAGCGCTCGCTGTCATCCATGTTCCACTCTACGGGTAAAAAACGCTCCTTATCCAGCCGCAGGCTTTGCAGATTCTTACAGTCTGCCCGGTGGATGGATACCCCCCGCCCCCGGGTCACATACCCCACGATGGGATCCCCAGGCAGGGGATTGCAGCAGTTGCCAAAGCGCACTGCCATATTGGGATCGCCGGATACGATGACGGAATTGCCATGGGAAGCATTCTTTTTAGCTGGCAGTATCCCCGCAGAACCGGCAGGCGTCTCGGCAGCGGCTTCCAGGCTCTGCTGTATGGACTGCACTTTTTCTGCCTTGCGGTTAAGCTCGATGAGTTTATGGAGCACCTGACCAGAGGATATACCACCATAACCGATGGCGGCATACATATCCTCTGCATTCTGGAGATTGTGTTTTTTGAGAATGGAGGAGATATACTCCTGCTTCATGATGCGGGAAAGATCCTGGCCATGGCGGCGGGCGCTTTCTTCCAGCATTTCCCGGCCCTTGGCAATATTCTCCTCCCGGTTGGCCCGCTTGAACCACTGGCGGATCTTGTTTTTGGCGGACTGTGTTTTGACTATGTTCAGCCAGTCACGGCTGGGGCCGGGCTGGGTATTGGAGGTAATGATCTCCACCACATCATTGGTCTTCAGGGTATAATCCAACCGCACCACCGCGCCGTTGACCTTGGCGTGCTGGCAATGATGGCCGATATTGGTATGAATGCGGTAGGCAAAATCCAGCGGGGTGGAACCAATAGGCAGATCGATGATCTCTCCTTTTGGAGTGAGCACATATACATACTCCCCCAGAAAATCCTTGACGATGTTGTCTACAAACTCCCGGGAGTCTTCGGTGGTATCCCTGGCCTCCACCACCTGCCGGAGCCAGTAGGTCTTTTTATCCAGCTCCGTCTGCACCGTCCGACCCTCTTTATACATCCAATGAGCCGCCACGCCGTATTCCGCCGTTTCATGCATTTCATGGGTACGGATCTGCACCTCAAAGGGGATACCGTTCTTGTTCATCAGCGTGGTATGCAGAGAACGGTACATATTGGGTTTGGGCATGGCAATATAATCTTTGAACCGGCCGGGCAGAGGCTTCCATTCCGCATGGACCACGCCAAGAGCGGCATAGCAGTCGTTTACCGTATTAACGATGACCCGGATGGCGATAAGGTCGTAGATCTCTCCGATGCCCACGTTGTTGCGCTGCATTTTGCGGTAGGTGGAGTACAGATGTTTGGGTCTGCCGGAAAGCTCGCAGGCGATGCCCGCCTTATCCATAAGCTCCTTCATGCGCTCCATGGCCGATCCCAGCAGCTTGAGCCGCTCGGCCTGCTGCCTGTCTACCAGATCCCGGATGCGCTCATACTCTTCCGGCATGAGATACTTGAAGGACAGATCCTCCAGCTCGCTGCGGATAGCGCCCATGCCGAAGCGGTGAGCCAGAGGGGTATACACCTCCAGCGTTTCCTTGGCTTTTCTGGCACGTTTCTGGGGCGTGCAGTACTCCAGTGTGCGCATGTTGTGCAGCCGGTCGTTGAGCTTGATGATCACCACACGCACATCATCTGCAATGGCCAGAAAGAGTTTGCGCAGATTCTCGCTCTGCTCCTGCTTTTTGGTCACATATTCCTGCTTGCCGGAGCGGGTCAGCTTGGTGACCCCGTCCACCAGCTTGGCCACCTCGCGGCCGAACTGCTTTTCGATATCCGTCAGAGATACGTTATCCCCGTCCTCTACCGTGTCATGAAGCAGACCGGCAATGATAGTCGCTTCGTCCATCCCCATGTCCAGCAGGTACCCGGCTACCGCTACGGGATGGATGATATAGGGCTCCCCGCTCTCCCGCTTCTGCCCGGCATGGACATGCTCCGCAAAGGCCAGGGCACGGGCCATGGTCTCGCCTTCCTGGGGGCCGAATTTTTGTGTGAAACGCTGCAGGAGCTCTTCTTTCGTCATTTGTACTTAAAGAAGAACCAACGGGGGATCCCCCGCTGATTCTTTCGGTTCCTTTCTCGAATTAGTAAACCAGAATGGTATCCACAGGATAGCCCTTCAGAGTCTCCCGGCCCTTAAGGTCTTCCAACTCGATGGCAAAGCAGCAGGCCGCCACGGTGCCGCCGGCCTTTTCCACCAGTTTGGCGCAGGCCAGAGCCGTGCCGCCGGTAGCCAGCAGGTCATCGATGACCGCCACCCGCTGACCGGGCTTGATGGAATCTACGTGGATCTGCAGCTCGTCGGTGCCGTATTCCAGCCCGTACTGATAGGAGATGGTCTTGTAGGGGAGCTTGCCGGGTTTGCGCGCCATGACCAGCCCCGCATGGATGGCATAGGCCACCGCTGCGCTGAAAACAAAGCCACGGGCTTCCGGCCCGATGACCACGTCGATATCCTTATCCCGCAGATAGTCGGCCATGTGGTGGATCAGCTGTTCAAAACCGTCCTTATCGCCGATAAGAGGGGTGATATCCCTGAAAAGGATCCCTTCCTTGGGAAAATCGGGGATGTTGCGTACCATGTCCTTGAGTTCCATTGTTAGCAGCCGTTGCTTTCGCCTGTGCGAAAGTCTCCTTTCTTTGGGAATATATCCGGCGGAGGTTCATGCCTCCTGCACCTGTTCCTTGCCGCTCTGCCCGGCGCAGAACGCCCGGTAAAGCATACTTTCCTTACAGTCCCGCCTGGGGCAGCCCTTCACGGGGCAAAGCCCCTCTTCGCCCAGGGTGAAAAAGCCCAGCTCCAGAAATATCAGTGCTGCCGCCTTTTCTTCTAATGTGCCCAAAGTGAGCAGCGGGGCTTCCGTTTGAGCATAGCCCCGGTATAAAAGGCGGTACAGATCTCTGAGCCTTGCTTCGCTTACCGGCAGCGGCCCCAGCCGCCCGGCAATACGCTCGGCCATAGGAAAAAATTGAGACATAGTATTATACCGCAATCCTGCAAAAAAGTCATCCACTATTTTAGGGATTTTTTCGTCTTTATGCCAGGTGCCCGCCCTGCGGAGCCACTGACATTGAAGCTGGCAGCTTTCATACCCGTTATAGCGGTTCAGCTGCACCCGGGCCAGCACATCCGCCCGGGAAATGCTCCGCCATTGGGCATAGCATTCTCCCTGGCCAAAGGCCACCAGGCGCAGGCCCCTCTCCCCCGTTCCCAGACGGGCGCTGAGATGCTTCTGCTCTCGACCCAAAAAGGCTACGCTCCCCAGCGGCACCTCCGGCAGCCGGAACACGGGTTCCTCGTTGCCAGGGCCAAAGGGCGCAAGGCCTTCCAGTTCCCGGGCCAGCGCAGCGGTACAGGCTTCCGGCCGGAGCACATCCTCATAGGCAAGGCTGGGCAGTGGCGCTCCCTGCGGAAACAGCCGGCAAAAGGCTTCTTCCAGCCGTGTTTGAAAAACAGGCAGTGCATCTTCCGTCAGGGTCATACCGGCGGCCCCCGCATGCCCTCCGTACCGGACAAAACATTCCCGGCAGCAGGTCAGCAGTGCAAAAAGATCCACTCCTTCCACACTGCGGCCGGAACCGGTATATCCCTCCTTGCTCCGTGTCAGAAGAATGGCGGGCTTATGGGTGCGCTCCACCATCCGGGAAGCTACGATGCCTACTACCCCGGGGTTCCAGTCTTCCCCGCAAAGCAGCAGCACCGGCTTTTCCTCCCACTCCGGCAGCATGTTCCGGCAGGCTTCATAGATGCGCTGTTCTTCGGTTTTGCGCTGCACATTCATGCGCTCCAACTCCAGCGCCAGCGCCGCCGCTTCCCCTTCGTCCTCCGTCAACAAAAGCTTCAATGCGGCATCCGCCTCTCCCATGCGGCCGGCAGCATTCAGGCGAGGGGCGATCACATAGCCCAGAGTAGTTTCCGTCACCGGCTGCTGGTAGGCACCGGCAGAACGGAGCAGGGCGGCAAACCCCGTCTGCCCCTTTACCATGGACATGCCTTTATACAGGATCCCCCGGTTCTCCCGGGTCACATCCACAATGTCCGCTGCCGTAGCCACCGCCGCCAGAGGCAGCAGTTCCAGCGGCTCCTGCTGCCAAAGTGCCTTCACCAGCAGATAGGCCACGCCTGCGCCGCAAAGATCGTTGACCCGTTCCCGGTATTTTTCTCTGGAAACACACACCACCGCCCCGCAGGCCGGCAGATCTCCCTGAATGCGATGATGATCCGTGACCACCACCTCCATGCCCAAAGCCCTTGCCAGAGCTATCTCTTCAAAGGCGGCAATACCGTTATCCACCGTGACGATCAGCTCCGCCCCCTGCTCCTTCAGTGCCCGGACAGCGCCCTTGTTCATACCGTAGCCCTCCTTATGACGGGAAGGGATATACCAGTGAACGTTGGCTCCCAGCCCCAGCAGACCCCTGGTCAGGATGGCGGTGGCGCAGACGCCGTCGGCGTCATAATCCCCGTACACCCAGATAGAGCGCCCCTGTTCCACCGCTTCCCGGATCAGGGCAGCACCCCGGTCCATATCCTGCAGGCCGTAAGGATCCGGCAGGGGAATGCGGCTCGGTTCCAGAAAGGCGGCTGCCTTTTGGGGCGTATCCTGCCCCCTTTGCAGCAAAGCCCTGGCCATGGGACGGGAACAGCCCAAAGCCGCCATAAGAACCTGTTCTTTTTGCGGATCTTCGGGACAGGTGCGTTTCAAAACAAATTCCATAGGGATTCTCCTGGGGTATGGCACAAAAGAACGGCGCCTGCACAGCAGCAGACGCCGTTGCTCGTTCTTTTTTTACAGAGCCAGACGGGCGGTATCCCGGGCAATGGCCATTTCCTCATCGGTGGGGATGACAAAGACCTTGACGGGGCTTTCGGGCTTGGAGATGCAGACCTCTTCCCCGCGGGGACAGGTTTCGTTATACTCGAAATCGGGGAGAATGCCCAGGTATTCCATATCCTTGAGCACGCCAGCCCGGACGCTGCGGTCATTTTCACCAACACCGGCGGTAAAGACGATGGCGTCTACACCGTTCATGGCAGCTGCATAGGAACCGATGTACTTCTTAACGCTGTAAATAAACATATCCAGCGCCAGCTTGGCACGTTCGTTGCCCGCCTGTGCGGCGGCGCCCAGATCGCGGAAGTCGGAGGATACGCCGGAGATACCCAGCATACCGCTCTGCTTGTTCATGATGGCGTCCACCTCTTTGGCATCCTTATGCAGGCGGTTCATGATATAAGTAACGATGGCAGGATCCATGCTGCCGCAGCGGGTGCCCATGGGGAGGCCTTCCAAAGGCGTGAGACCCATGGAAGTATCCACGCACTTACCGGCCACGGAGCAGGATACGGAGGAGCCGTTGCCCAGATGGCAGGTGATGATGCGGGCATCAGGATTCTCCAGCAGGGCCAGAGCCCGGCCGGTGACATACTTGTGAGAGGTGCCGTGGAAGCCGTAACGGCGGATGCCGTACTCCTTGTACATCTCATAGGGCAGGGCGTACATATAAGCGCTCTGATCCATGGCCTGCCCCCAGGCGGTATCGAAAACGGCTACCATGGGAACGCCGGGCATAACGGCCTGGCAGCCTGCAATGCCCATAAGGTTGGCAGGGTTATGCAGGGGCCCCAAAGGGATGCAGGATTCGATGGCCTTGATGACCTCATCATTGATGAGAACGGAAGCGGCAAACTTCTCGCCGCCATGGACCACCCGGTGGCCAACGGCTGCGATCTGGGACATATCGGAAATAACGCCGACCTTTTTGTCTACCAGAATATCCAGCACCATCTTGATGGCTACCTCATGATTGGGCATGGGGTTCTGGATCTCTACCTTATCGCCCTTGTTGGACTTGTAGGTGAGCTGGCTGCCTTCGATGCCGATGCGCTCGCAAAGGCCCTTGGCAATGACGGTTTCGGTATCGATGTCGATGAGCTGATACTTCAAAGAGGAGCTGCCTGCGTTGATGACCAGAATGTTTTTCATTTTATTCTCCTTATATTGATAAGTGGAAAAGGCTTATTTCTTTGCTGCGTTGCGCTTCTGGGCCTGCGCCTGCACGGCGGTAACGGCCACCATGGAAATAATATCTTCCACGGAGCAGGAGCGGGACAGATCGTTGATGGGAGAAGCAAAGCCCTGGCACACGGGGCCGATGGCCTTGGCACGGCCCAGAGTGCGGACCAGCTTGTAGCCGATGTTGCCCGCCTGGACATCGGGGAAGATGAGGATATTGGCCTTGCCCTTGAGGGGAGAATCGGGGGCCTTGAGTTCCTGCACCGTGGGGATCAGGGCCGCATCCAGCTGCAGCTCGCCGTCCACCAGAATATCGGGGGCCTTTTCTTTTACGAGGCGGGTAGCTTCCTGTACTTTATCTACCAGCTCATGCTTGGCGGAACCGTGAGTAGAGAAGGAAAGCATGGCCACCCGGGGCTCCACGCCCAGCAGGCCCTTGGCGTTGCGGGCGGTGGCAATGGCGATATCGGAAAGCTGATCCGCATCGGGGTTGATGTTTACGGCGCTGTCGGCAAAGAAGAGAATGCCTCTATCGCCGAAATGACGATCCATGACCTCCATGATGAAGAAGCTGGATACGGTCTTGATGCCGGGAGCCATTTTGATGATCTGCAGACCCGGACGCAGCGTGTTGGCGGTGGTGTTGATGGCGCCGGAGATAAAGCCGTCGCCCCGGCCATCCTTGACCATCATGGCGGCGTAATACAGGGGGTTCTTCATGAGCTCCACGGCCTTTTCGGGGGTCACACCCTTGGTCTTGCGCATCTCATAGAACCGGTCTGCATATTCCTGGAACATATGATCCCCTTCGGGGTCGATCATGCCGATGCCTTCCAGACCCAGATGGTACTTGGCGGCGGTAGCTTCGATCTCTTTGCGGTTGCCGAACAGGGTCACATCCGCAAAGCCCTGATCCCGGCAGTATACGGCCGCCTGGACGGTACGGTCTTCAGCACCCTCGGGGAGCAGAATTCTTTGCTTATCTTTTTTTGCAACTTTTTTAAGTTTGTCCAATACAGACATGTGAAATAGGCCTCCACGTTAAATTTCTGAATTATTCTACCACAAACGCAAAAAGAATGGTATACTTATTGCAAGAAATGTTTCATGAAAATCTCTCATGAGGAACAGGAGGATACCTATGCGGGTAGTGGGTATTGTGGCGGAATACAATCCGCTACACAACGGGCACATCTATCACATGGAGCAGGCAAAGCGCCTTACCGGCGCCGCCTACTGCGTGGTGGTCATGTCCGGCAACTTCGTACAGCGGGGGGAGCCTGCCTGTACGGATAAATTCACCCGGGCGCAGTGGGCGCTGGAAGCGGGCGCGGATCTGGTCATTGAGCTCCCCAGCGTGTTTGCGGTCGCTTCTGCGGAGCGGTTTGCCTCCGGCGCCGTAAGACTGCTGCACCAGACGGGGATCGTAACGGATCTGGCCTTTGGCTGTGAACAGAGCAGCCTGCCCGTGCTGGAAGAGCTGGCCGCGCTCATCACCCGGGAGCCGCCGGAATACCGCCAGTGCCTGCGGTATCACCTGCAGGAAGGGAAATCCTATCCCCGGGCCAGATATGAAGCTCTGGCGGATATAGGCGTGGGGCAGCAGTCTTTGCAGGAGCTTTCCCAACCCAACAACATACTGGCCATGGAGTATCTGCGCAGTCTTAAGCGGCTGGGCTCCCCCATCCGCCCGGTGCCGGTGGAACGCATTGGCGGCGGATATAACGAAGCCCGGCTTACGGGAGAATACTCCTCTGCCGGAGCCATACGGGATGCCGTCCGGGCCGGAGATAAAAACGCATTGAACGCCCTGCCCCTGTTTGTTTCCGGCGCCATGCAGTTTGACAGTCAGTTTCCTCTGACGGTAAACGACGTTTCCGCCATGATGCTTTACAAACTCCGCATGCTGGGGCCGGAGGGGATCCGCCTGCTTCCGGATGTATCCGAAGGCTTTGAGCAGGCCATGTACGCCGCCGCCAGAACCAGTGTAGACGGAGACAGTTTTTTTGAGGCCGTCAAAAGTCGCCGCTACACCATGGCCCGGTGCAAGCGTATCGGTATGAGCGCCCTGCTGGATATGAGCGCCGACCTGTGCGCCGATATGGAGCAGGACGAGAACCTGTACTACAAGATCCTGGGGATGCGCCGGGATGCCCGGGCCCTGCTTTCTGCCATAAGCTCCGTAAGCCATGTACCGGTGATCATGCGCAATTCGGATATGCTCCGCTGCACCGATGCCGCCCGGGAATCCATGCGGGTGGACGCACTTTCTACGGATATACTGAGCTACGCCCTGCAAAAGCCCCTGCACCGGGACAGCGAATCCGCTGTGCTGGTATGAGCTCAAAGTTCCCGGAACAGTGTAAACCAGAATACCGAATGTATAAAACGGCATGGCCCCGGCCATGCCGTTTTTATGTCTGATCTCCGGACACCGTAAGCAATCTGCATACCCATCGTTTCAAAACGCTTCTTTCTTTATCTATAGCAAATGGCGGCTGCATCACCAACCGCCGGGCAGCTTTGACGCCGATGCTTTTAAGAAAACATGGCTGCGGTATTTTTCTCTGTGCGCTCCTTTGACGGCATCGCATCTGTTTTTATATATAATTTTTCTTTTCCCCCAAATCCAAGGGACTGGCACCGTATATATAAACAGAAAATCCGAAAGGAGGATTTACAACAAAATGAAATGCAAGAAAATAGTAGCCATGTGCATGACGGTACTGATGCTGGGCAGCTTCGCCGCTGCTGCTCATGCCGAAGCAGAAGAACCCCTGCCTTTGGTTGAAGAGATGCTGGAGGAACTGGAGGAAACGGAAGAAGCAACGGAACCGGAACAGCCGGAAAAGGATACGCTTCCCCCGGAAACCACACCTGAGGAACCCTCTCCCGATCAGGATAAGACGGAACCTGCGCAGAATGGCGAAGAAAACACAAGCACAAATAAGAAGGAAGAATACAAAGAAGCCCGACTGGCCCGGCTGGAAGCCAGAAAGCAAAAGATCCAGACTGCGCAGGCCCTGAGAAAGCAGCGCGTGGAAAGCCGGAACGAGAAAATAAAGCTTCTCACAGAGATACGCAAGAGTATCCGCTCTTTGGAGGATAAAGAGCAGAAGGCGGAAATGATCCAGGCGCTCAAGTCCATTCAGAAGTCCTTTAAGGAAATGAATCAGGCGCAGCGGGATGCCATCCGTCAGGAACTGACCCAGCTGCGGGATAAGCTGCTCTCTCTGGGCGCATAAAGTATCTTACCCTTGCCGCCGAAAAGGCGGCATGGAGGCCGGACTTTTACATTCTTTTTCACCCGGCCTCTTCCACGGTGCCAATCGCCGTGGTATCATGTTCCGGGGCAGGCTTTTATATTCTTTTTCACCTGCCCCGGATGTAAGCAGAGACGTATACGGAAACGTTTGAAAGGATCGCCCCCGGGGCATGTTTTTACTGAGTACAAGCGACGATAAAAAGCGCCTGACAAAACGCATACTGGCTGCCCGGGAGGACCCGCAGCAGCGGGAAGAACTGCTCCGGGAGCAGGATTTTTTTATACGCCGCTGCGCCTCCAAGGCAGCCGGAAAAAGCATTGGCCGGGAAGAGGAGGCTTATGCCGAAGCCATGCTGGCCTTTGACGATGCGGTGATGAAATATACGCCTCTCAAGGGTGACTTTTGGGCCTTTGCAGCCCGAAGCATACGCAACCGGGTCATAGACTGCATGCGAAAAGAAAACAGGCAGCGATTCCCTCTCCCTTTCAGCAGCCTGGAAAGGGAAACGGACGGCGGCGAGACCCTTCCCTTTGAAGCAGAAGATCCCCGGCCTGTAGTCAGCGAAGTATCCCTGGAAATAGAAGCACTCTCCGGGGAACTGGCAGCCTTTGGACTTTCCTTCTGGGATCTGCCCAAAGCCTCCCCCAAAACCCGTAAGACCCGCAGCACCTGTTTGCAGGTCATTCGCTGCCTGTGTAAGACCGGCCCCCTGTGCAGGCAGCTGCTGGAAAAGAAGTGCCTGCCGAGTGGGGAGCTGCTCGCCGCTCTCCACATAAACGACAAACTGCTGGAACGGCACCGGGCATATATCATTGCGGGGGTGCTGATAAGCCGGGGCGGCTACGAAGTACTGCGGGACTATTTGTATGGCAGCGAGGAATAAGCGATGAAAGCTATCGTACTGGAGAAGAAAAACGGACGCTGCGTGGTGCTGCGCCGGGATGGTGTTTTTGAAGAAACCGCCGACAAAGGCTGGTCCGTGGGCCAACAGGTGCATCTGCCGCCGCAGGGGCTGGGATTCATACGGACTGCCGCTGCCTGTCTGGTGCTGCTGTGCGCGCTGGCAGCCGGTGGACTGGCCGTTCTTCTGCGCCCGGCGGGCTATGTGTATGTGGATATAAACCCCAGCCTGCGTCTGGATGTGAACTGTCTGGGGCGGGTGATCCGGGTAGTACCCCTGAACGCGGATGCTCAGGCACTGCTGTCCGGGCAGTCCCCGGATCAAAGCTCTGCCGCCGCCTGTGTGGAGAATATTGTGACCCTGTGCCGGGAACAGGCTTATCTGAATGAAAACAACACGGATATAGAGATCACCCTGGCCCAGGGGGATGCTGCCCTGGCCAAAAGCATAAAAGCCGTTTCCGACACGCTGGAACAGGACGCCTTGGAGGTGAATCTGTATGCCATGGAGGAATCGGACAACCAGGAAGCCTTGAAAAGCCATCTGCCCGCCCGTCGGCTCCGGGCGCTGAAGGCCTACAGAGCCTGTTTTGGCGGGGAACTGTCTGAAAATGAAGAGCTGCTTCGGGATGTATCCGTCAAAGAGATCTATGAACGGATCCGGGAATACCGCCGCAGCCAGAAGGAGCTGCCCCCTGCTCCCGAAAACAGCCGTTCCGGAGTCGTACGTCTCTCCCCCAAGCGGCTGGAAACGATCCGGGCGTATACCCGTGTATACGGAGGCACCGTAAAAGAAAACATGGAATTGCTGGAAGGCCTTTCTTCCAGAGAGATCCGGGCGCTGCTTCGAAAGGAAAAGCCGGCTGCCCGGGAAGAAACCGGCGTCATAGGGGAACTCCCTGCGCCCTGATGCTCCCCTGCAGATCAAATCTGGCCCGCCGCCTCGCAGCGGGCCTTTTATATGCGTACAAATTGCTATATTTCCCGGATACGCTTGCATACCCGCCGGGGGGTTTGTATAATGATGCCATGAAGAAGATTTTATTTATCGGTACCGGAGGCACCGTAGCCTCCAGCAGCACAACGGACGGCCTGGCCCCCTCCATTCAGGCGGAAGAACTGCTCCGGGATCTGCAGGGCCCCGCCAAGGCCTGTGAGATCACCCCCATGCAGGTGCTGAATCTGGACAGCACCGACATGACCCCGGCGGACTGGCTGCTCATTGCCCGGACCATTGAGGTGCATTACGACGCCTATGACGGATTTGTCATTGCCCACGGTACGGATACCATGGCCTATACGGCGGCAGCGCTGAGTTACCTGATCCGCCGCTCTCCCAAGCCCATCGTCCTTACCGGGGCGCAGAAACCCATTCATTCCGACAATACGGATTCCCGGGTCAATTTACAGGATGCTTTTGCCTATGCCTGCGCTCCAGGCAGCTGCGGAGTGGTCATTGTGTTCAACGGGGCGGTGATACTGGGCACCCGGGCGCGGAAAGTGCGCTCCAAGAGCTTTTCCGCCTTTTCCAGCATCAACTTCCCGGAGCTGGCCAGCGTGCGGGAGGGACGGGTGCTGCGCTTTATCGACCTGGGCTACAAAGAACCGCCCGTCTTTTGCCACAAGCTGGAGGAACGGGTCTCTCTGGTCAAACTTATCCCGGGCATGGATGCCGATCTGCTGGCCTATGCACTGGAGCACAACCGGGCTCTGGTGGTGGAAAGCTTTGGCGTAGGGGGAGTGCCCGGCCGGCATTCCCGGTTTTATGAGGTCATCGCCGCCGCCGTGGAGGCGGGCAAGACCGTCGTCATGACCACGCAGGTGCCCAATGAGGGCAGCGATCTGACGGTGTACCGGGTGGGCCATGAGCTGAAAAAGCACCTGCCCATTCTGGAAGCCTATGACATGACCACCGAAGCTGTGGTGGCCAAGCTCATGTGGATATTAGGCCAGACCCGGGAACACGGCCGGATCACCGAGCTTTTCTATAAACCCGTCAGCAAGGATATTCTCTATACGGAAGAAATCTACGGCCCTCAGGCCTGAAAGGAGCCACTCATGATCGATATGAATGCGACCCAAACCGCCCCAGCCATGGAAAAAACGGTAGCTGACTTTAAGGCAAAGCTCCGGCGTATGGACGCTTATAACCACGCGCTGGGCGTGATGCACTACGACAGCGAGACCGCCATGCCCCGCGGCGGCGCACAGGATCTGAGCCGGGCGCTGGAGGTGCTCAGCGAGGAATCCTATAAGATGGGTGTGGAGCCCGCTTTCCGTGCCCTTATGCAGGAGATACTGGACAACCGGGAGCAGGTGGACTATGTGACCCGCCGGGAAGCGGAAGAAGGCATGGAAAACCTGGAGCGCATGGAAAAGATCCCCATGGAGGAGTATGTAGCCTATCAGGTGGCCTGCAATGAAGCGGTGAACGTTTGGAAAACTGCCAAGGAGACCAACGACTTTGCCCTGTTTGCGCCTCACCTGCAGAAGCTGCTGGACTTTAAGCGCCGCTTTGCCGGGTATTGGGATGCTTCCAAAGCCCCCTATGACGTGCTGCTGGATCGGTATGAAAAGGGCGTTACCATGGAGACCCTGGATGCTTTCTTTTCCTCCCTGCGGGAAAAGCTGGTGCCCTTGATAAAGGCCATTGCCCAAAAAGGTCCGGCGGTAGACGATGCCTTTGCCCACCGCAGCTTCCCTGTGCACATGCAGCGGCTTCTTTCCGATTATGCCATGGAAGTCATGACCATAGACCGGAACTGCTGCGGCATCGGCGAAACGGAGCACCCTTTCACCACCAGTTTCTCCAAGCACGATGTGCGCATTACCACCCACTATTATGAAAACGAATTTCTCTCCAGCCTGTATTCCGTGATCCATGAGGGCGGCCATGCCCTGTATGAGCTTCACACCGGGGATGCGCTTATCGGTTCGCCTCTGGCAGGAGGGGCCAGCATGGGGATCCACGAATCCCAGAGCCGCTTTTATGAAAACATCATAGGCCGCAGCGAGCCTTTCATCACCCATATCTATCCTCAGATCCAAAGGTTGAACCCGGAGCAGTTCCAGAATGTATCTGCGCACCAGATGTATCTGGCCGCCAATGTGAGCCAGCCCTCCCTTATACGCACGGAGGCGGACGAGCTTACTTACTGCTTCCACATTATGATCCGGTACGAGCTGGAGAAACGGCTTATAGATGGTTCCCTGCAGGTAGCGGAGCTGCCCGGAGAATGGAACAGGCTGTATAAGAAATACCTGGGCATAGAGGTGCCCAGCGATACCCTGGGGGTGCTGCAGGATTCCCACTGGTCCGGCGGTTCCTTCGGCTACTTCCCCTCCTATGCGCTGGGCAGCGCTTACGGTGCTCAGATTTTGGCCTCCATGGAGAAGGATCTCCCCGTGTGGGAACTGGTGGGACGCGGAGAGCTTGCCCCCATTGTAGACTGGCTTACGGAACGCATCTATCGCTATGGCCGGCTGCTCAAGCCCCGTGAGCTGCTGCAAAACGCCTGCGGCGCCGATTTTGACCCTGCTTATTATGTGGAATACCTGAAAAACAAGTTCACGGAGGTGTATGGTCTGTGAAGAAGTTCGGGCTGCTTGCTTGCGCAGCCCTTTTCCTTTTTTTAACCGGATGTACCGAAGAGCCGACTCCGGAAACACGTGTTACCCCTACCCCCGGCCGGGTGCAGGTAGAGATCACCGCCCTGCCCACGGCTACGCCGGTGCCTACGCCCACGCCCCTGTTCCTCCCACGGGACGATAAGGGGAATCTGGATATCAATCAGGATCTGGAAAACAGTTTGGAACCCACCAGCTTTCCTCTTGCAGCAGACACAGTGATCCTTCTGTATCATACCCATGGGGAAGAAGCCTTCCGGCAGGAAAAAGGCTATACCTATAAGGAAACCGGAGAAGGCACCTATAAAACGCTGGAAGCGGATAAATCCATCCTTGCCCTGGGCCGCCTGCTGCAGCAGGCACTGGAGGGAATGGGCTACACGGTTTTGCATGACGAAACGGACTGTGAACCCCCTGATATATACAGCGCCTATTCCCGCTCCCTGCAGGTCATGGAAAAATACCCCCAGGCCACGGTGTTCATAGACCTGCACCGGAATGCTGCCAATGTAAAAGAGAAAAAAGACGATGTGGTGCTGCTGGACAGTAAGCGCTGTGCCAAAATGTTCTTTGTAGTAGGTACGGGCATCGGCACCCGGCCGGGAGAATATGACATTGCCCCGGATTGGCAGCAAAACTATCTGCTGGCCAAATCCATGACGGAGAAACTCCGGGAAGCGGATCCGGAACTATGCGGCGACATACGCCTGAAAGTAGGCCGATACAACCAGCACATGAGCCCTTATTGCATGCTGGTGGAGCTGGGGCACAATGCCAACACCTTTGCCGATGCAGCCAACACCATTCCCTATCTGGCCCGTGCCATAGGGGAGGTGCTCCCGCTGCTGCCTGCGGAGGATGCACCGTGAGCGGCCTGGCGGATATCTTTCCTCTGGAAAAAGAAGGGCTGCGGATACGCCGGATGGAGCCGGGAGATCTGGAACCTATGACTCGACTTCTGGGAGATCCGGCAGTCATGCGATATATGGAGCCACCTTTTGACCGGGCCCGCACCCATGCTTTTTTACAGGAGGCCGGTTTAGGGCCAAAGCCCCTGATCTATGGCGCGGAAAGAAACGGCACCTTTCTGGGATATGTGATCTGCCATTCCTGGGGCCGGGATGCCGTAGAACTGGGCTGGGTGTTGCTGCCGGAGTATTGGGGCCAGGGATTGGCCGGCCGGCTGACGGATATGCTGCTGGATGGTCTGCGGGGTCGGTATGCCCGGGCGATCATAGAGTGTGTCCCGGAAAACGCCGCCAGTCTTCGCGTTGCCCTGCGTCATGGATTTATATACGAAGGAACAGAGGGAGGCTGCCGGATATACACCCGGGATATATCTCCCTCTCCCCCATTCTGCAGGGATGTTGCCCCTGAATAGAAACAAAATGCCTGCTGCGCTATGGAAACTGCGGCAGGCTTTTTATATGCCGAATGTTTGTTGCACGGATAGACGTGCAGCAGAGGACTCAAAGTGGTATGCTCCGGCAAGGCGAAAGTTGCCGGGAAGCGGAAGCGGGGGCGCACTGCGTGCCCTAAGGCACGCCTGCGGGGGCGTATACGCCCCCGCAGAGTTCCGGCACAACCGGAACGTGCGCCCCCTGGATTTTGTATACAAACCCGGCCGCTTTATGCAGCGCAGAACTGCATTTTGCGGAAAAAACAGCCGAGAACGGGTAAAAGAAAATCTCCCTGAGCGTACTCAGGGAGAAACACAATTTCTGTTGCTGCAGCGCCCATGACAGGGAGCTTACATACCGTAGCGCTTCTTGAAGCGATCTACTCGTCCGCCGCTGTCTACCAGCTTCTGTCTGCCGGTGAAGAACGGATGGCACTTGCTGCAGATTTCGACCTTGAGCTCACCCTTGGTGGAGCCGGTAACGAAGGTCTCTCCGCAGGCGCAGCGTACGACTGCTTCGCCATAAGACGGATGGATATCTTTCTTCATGTATTATCACTCCTTTGTCGTGTAATGCATTACCATCAGTCATTATACCACACCGTCCGGGAAATGCAAGGAATATTTTAATTTTTTCCGCAGTTTTTGGTTACTGCCCGTAACGATTCTGGCCGCCGGAAAGCGTAAAGCCCTTTTTCTCATAAATCCGGATCCAGTCTTTGATCTTTGCCACAAACTCTTCGTTGGTAGTGGTCTTTTGCAGCATGGGGATCACCTGCTCCGTCACATCGGAAGCGCCGCCTCCGGCCATGAACCTGCGCAGCATGTATACCCCCTCCAATTCCTCCCGGGAAAGAAGCAGATCTTCCCGCCGGGTACCGGATTTGTATATATCGATGGCCGGGAAAATGCGCTTCTCGGCAAGCTTCCTGTCCAGATGGATCTCCATGTTCCCGGTACCTTTGAACTCCTCATAGACAATATCATCCATGCGGCTGCCCGTTTCGATAAGGGCCGTGGCAACAACGGTAAGGCTTCCGCCTCCTTCTATATTCCGGGCAGCCCCGAAAAACCTTTTGGGCTTATGGAGGGCTCCCGGATCCATACCGCCGGAAAGCGTCCGCCCCGTAGGCGGGATCACCAGATTATAGGCCCGGGTCAGCCGGGTCAGGCTGTCCAGCAGAATGACCACATCCTTCCCCCGCTCCACCAGACGCATGGCCCGCTCCTGCACCATTTCGGCAATGCGGGTATGATGCTCCGGCAGTTCGTCAAAGGTGGAATAAATGACCTCCCCCTGGATGCTCCGCTGCATATCCGTGACCTCTTCAGGCCGTTCATCAATGAGCAGTACCATCAGATGGGATTCCGGATAGTTTTTTGCAATACCCGCTGCTATCTGCTTGAGCAGGGTGGTTTTGCCCGCCTTGGGCTGCGCCACGATCATGGCCCGCTGCCCCTTGCCGATAGGGGCGATCAGATCGATCAGCCTTACGGCCAGCTCGTTTTTCTCTCCGGGTACTTCCAGTGTATAGCGTTCGTTGGGGAAAACGGGCACCAGATCCTCAAAATTGGGCCGCTTTGCGTTTTCATCCGGAGAAACGCCGTTTACGCTGTCGATATACATCAGGGCATCAAACTTATCGCCTTCCCGATGGGGCCGCGCCCGGCCGCAGACCAGATCCCCGGTGCGCAGAGAAAAGCGGCGTATCTGTGTGATGGAAAGATAAATATCCTTGGGGCTGGAGTAATAGTTGCGTACCCGCAAAAAACCGTATCCGTCCGGCAGCACTTCCAGTATTCCCTGCACCTTGGGGCAATCCTCTGTTTCCAGCATCTTGGGCACCGCCGGGTTGCTGGTACCGTATTCGGCATTATAATAAGGAGTTTTATTTTCTCCCTCATTCTCCCACGGATTTACAGAGGTATATCTGGGCCGTTCCTCCGTGCGGGGCGCAGGATTCTGGCTGTTTCGCCGCCCCTGAGCCTCTCCGGGAGCGGCTTCGTAACGGCGGTTCTGATAGCCGCCGGTCCTCTGCCCATTCTGCCCCTGCTGCCGATACCCCCCCTGATTGCGTTCATACCGGTTTCTGGTATAGCGGGAGGTTTCCTTGCCGTGAAAACGGCCGTTGGGGGCAGGCGTTTCTGCCTTTGTCTCTTTTTCTTTATCGCTGGAGCTGTGTTCTTCCTGGCCGGGATCTGCCTGCTCGTTCTGTTTCTCCCCTGTGGACTCCGGAGTCTTTTCCTTTTCCGGCTCCGAAGTCTGCTGCAGCTCCACAGGTTCCGAAGCATTTTCGCTAAGTTGAGACTTTCTCTTACCGGAAGCCCTGGGACGGCGGGCGAGCATTTCCGGCTTTGCTTCCGGCTGCTCAAAAACGACCGCTTCCGATGCTGCAGGTTTCTGAACCGGAGCAGCGCTATCCTGCCTGCCGCTTTCAGCCGGCGCGGCAGCGGGCTCTGCCGGTTCGGTTGCCGTTTCATCATTTTTTGCGTTTTTGCCGGAGGGCTTGCGGCCCCTTTTGGCCGGTTTGGGCGCTTCTTCCTCGCCGGAAAGGATAGCGATCAGCTCTCCCTTGCGCAGTTTGTTGAGATTGGGGATCTCTCTGGCACGGCCCATTGCTCTGAGCTCTGCCAGGCTTTTTTCAGCCAGTTCTTCAGAGAACATCTTTCCTCCATATTAGTGTACTGTATAAACATGAGATATCTATAAAAGAAGTGACCAGGTTTCGTACCTGGAATATCTGTATTGTATGCCACCCGTCGGGACTTTGTCAAGACAATGGTCAAAAACACAGCAAAGACTGCATACTTTTACACATTTTCTTTCGATATGGAGCATAGGTTGATAGCGGAAAGGAGGCTTGCTCCATATGGATATGTCTTATGGGGATCTTGCGCCCCAGCTTTGTCCCCACTGTGTTACGATTGAAGAACGGCACCGCATCCGCATTACCGGGGTGGTGGATGTAGAAAGCTTTCAGGAAGAGGAGGCCGCCATTCGGGTGCAGGATGGCTTGTTATATCTGGCAGGCGAAGGCATGAAGCTCACCCGGCTGGATCCCGACAGCCACACGGCTCTGATCGACGGTACGCTGATCAGTCTGGAATATGCCTGCGAGCGGGAACACCGCCGGGGTCTGTTTGCCCGGCTCAGGGGATGATAGTAGATGTATTCTCCCAGCCTTATGAGCTGCTGGTGATGCTTTACGGCGGCCTGCTGACGGGGCTGGTGTATGAATTGCTGCGTTTTTTTCGCTGTCTGGATCCGGGGCTGACGTGGGGCATGGATGTGCTTTCCTTTGCTTCGGGCGGGTATATCTTTATAAGATCCCTGCTGACGGCCACTTACGGTGTGCCCCGTTGGTACGCACTGGCCGGGTTCGGAGCCGGTATGGGGCTGGCCAGACTGGGCTTTCGGTGGTTGTTTACAGAAATCTGTCAAAAAATCCACAAAAACCAGTACCCTGCCGGGCCGTAATCTGCTATACTGAGGGAGTGAAAAAAAGACAGGCTCCCAAACGGGCATATTTCCGCCCCATACACTTTATGATCCTGCTGGCTGTGGACGCTATCGTTCTGGCCGGCATTATTGTGCCCCAGCGCACCAATATCAACGAGGCTCAGAATCTTCTGGAACAGACCCAGAACCAGCTCAACGCCGTAAAAATAGAGTACGAGCGGCAGCAGGAAAATCTGGACTACATGAAGACTACAGACTATAAGCTCCAGCAGGGCGCCGCCAAATACGGCTGGCACTACGAGGACGACGAGATCATCTATGACGGAGACAACACCAGTCTTACCGGCAACCAGAGTCTGACAGGAGGAACGGCCAGCCCTTCTCCCTCTCCCTCTGTATCGCCTTCCGCATGGTCCTCTGCCTCTCCTTCCGTTATGCCCGGCGGCACTGCGCCCGCCGCATCTTCCATAGCAATAAGCACCCCGGCGCCTTCGGCCCCTGCTGCCCCATGAGCCGGAAAGCCGCCATTATAGATATCGGCAGCAACACCGTTCGCCTTGGCCTGTGCCAGTATAAGCAGGATCAGGAGGGCGGTTATTTTTGCTGCCCGGAAGGAAAGCAGCTGCGCACGGTCCGCCTGGGGCAGGGCCTGATAGAAACAGGCTGCCTGCAGCCCGCCTCCATGGAAAGAGCCATTGCTGCCGTATGCGAATTTTATGCCATGGCTGCGGGCCGTGGCTTCCCGGTCTATGCTTACGCCACCAGCGCCGTGCGGGACGCCGCCAACCGGCATATCTTTATGGAGCGGCTGGCCGCCGTCTGCCCCGTCACTGTGGAAGTGCTCAGCGGTCATGACGAAGGCCGCCTTGCCTATCTGGGCGCGGGAGGCCGGGGCACGCTGCTGGATATAGGCGGCGGCAGCGCCCAGATCGTGACGGATGCTTTCTCCGTAAGCCGTCCCACCGGCTGCGTGCGGGCCAAGGATCTTTGCCCGAATGGTACTCCGGAAGAACTGTGCGCCTCTTTGTTCCCCTGGCTGCAAAAGAACTGGGATCCTTTTCCTGCGGTACAGGAACCGTTTTATGGGGTGGGCGGCACCATTACCACTCTGGGGGCATTCATGGCCGGACAGACCCGTTTTGACGGGCAGGCGCTGTCTGCTCTGACGCCTGCTTCTCTGCACGCATTGCTGCAAAGGCTGCATGCCTCTCTGAAAGCCGGGAATATCCCGCCCCTGCTGAGAGAGCGGCGGGATGTGATATTGCAGGGCGGATGTATCCTTGCCTATATGATGGGCGGGCTGCATATGGAGCGGCTGCTCCCGCTGGATCGGGATGGACTGGAAGGCTATGCCATGTACCTTGCAGAGCAGGGACGGTTATAAAAGAGGGCATAAAAAGTTTTTTCTGTCATTGACAAATCCTGCCCCCGAGGCTATAATATGAGTGTTGCAGATGTGCCTGTAGCTCAGCTGGATAGAGCGTTAGACTCCGACTCCAAAGGTCTATGGGTATAAAAACTGAATATGTACCCGTAGCTCAGCTGGATAGAGCGTTGGACTCCGACTCCAAAGGCCAGAGGTTCGAATCCTCCCGGGTACGCCACAAAAACCCCCGTAAACAGGACGTTT
>UQYI01000007.1 GCA_900545265.1 uncultured Eubacteriales bacterium | reverse complement strand
CGACTGAAATAGGTGATTAAGTCACGGAATATGTGTCGTGATTTGATAAAATATAAATAAAGGAGGCGGTAAAACCTATGAAACAATATGTTTGCGGCATTTGATTTTGAGAACGGCACAGCGGAGATTGTGCGGCTTGCCGATTGGGATACCATAAAAACAAACCGCTTTGCGAACAAAGCAATAGCCTATCTTCTGAACTGTGAGAATGAGAAGCCGCCAAAGGAAACGATGGTTGCCTTTAATCTGTAAGTTCCAACGAAGAGCATCTTCTCCTACCGGAAACCCACAACTGAGGAAGTACCCGCTGAATAGCCATATTTCCAATACTATAGGTAAACAAGCGCAAAGTACAAGAATTAAGTGTTAATCGTTCTAACTTCCACCCTTTGCGCTTATTTATTCGGTTAATTGGACAGATGTGAATAGTCAGTTATCGGGAGGAAATCGTTGATTGGAGTCAGGCTATCCAAGAAAGAATATAACTCATCAAAGGAGGAGCACTCCTCTGTACTCATAAGTTCCCCTGACCACACCAACTTATTGTTCACCATCGAATATAATGAGACGTTCTCAATTCGCATGTTCCCCATACCGCCATCATGGATTGCAATTCCGTTTCCTTCATACTCATACAAACACTCATCATAAGACCAATAACACACATCGCTTGAAATAACATCCGTTCCGTTAAAAGAGTAAATATAATACTTCGACCTATCCTCCTTCACTATAAGTTCAGGAATTCCGTTTTTGTCTACATCATAGAGCGTATATTCAGTATCAATATAAATTGTGTTGGAACCCCAAGAAAACGGGGTAAATTCAGGATGTTGTAGCAATATTGCCTTATATCGTTCAATGTAAGAATTGCTATTGGTAGCATTTACTTGGGCATACATATATATTAAACACAAGCATAACCCTGTCAGCATCGCTGAGTTTCTGCAGTGCACCGGTTTGTTCAATAATGTCCGCATTATCAATCATCCTGATTCCACTCCTTCTTAATACCTTTTTCTTTTGATGAGGTAGGTATAATATGCAGAGAGTTTAAAAATGTCTCTCTGCATGCAACAAAAGAAATTATTCATTAAAGTTTTTGAGTTCTTTTTCTCATCTTCAAAATTCACCATGATCATCGACTGTATTTCCTTTTGCCAAACGCCCCATTCTTTCTTTTACCAAATTATAGTTTTTCTGGTTCAGACAGCTGAACACAACCTCCAAGTCATATGAAGGGTGAGCACTGATCCATGCGTTTACCACAGTGACAGCAGTTTCTGTAAGATTGAGTTCAGGAAGCATAAACTCAGGGAGCATAAACTCATTTCCCTAATCAATTTCATAAATGCCCCTTGTTTCATTGGGGAAATGGAATTGATTGGAGCGTAAAACACATCAAATGAATTTACAGCAATTACAGAATGTACTTGCTATGCGATTGCAGTCATATTTCACCGCAATTGTGGTAAATATGAAGAGAAAAGACCTATGATTTTTCTGTACCACTTGACACAGCAAAGCAAAAGCAGGATAATATAAATAAGTGTTTGCTTTGTAATCGGAGGAATTTCAAAATGAAAGCAATCAAGAAGATTATCCCTGTGCTTTTAATTCTTTTATTTGTTGTGTCTTTGTTTATGATAATTACAGCAAACAAAGAACCGAAATCTGAAGGTATTGCCAATCAGATGAAGGAGTATTACTTGAACGATACTGAACCGGAAGGAAATACATTTTATGATTATAATGTTTCATCAACGTCGTTGCCTGAAACGGATGAAAAAGGAATATGTAAACTTATAAAATTACCGTTATATAGACAAAGTCATAATTTTACCTGTGGAGTGGCTTGCGTTGCATCTGTTTTACGCTATGCGGGATACGATTTTGACACCAGAGAAGATCGATTACTTTTGGAGCTTGAAGCAACTCCGGAAAATGGGACTAACTATATGAATATAGCAGAATATTTAGAATCCGTTCGTACAGAAGGTTTTCCGAATACACCGGTGATTGCAACAGAGGTTGTGTGTGTAGATTATGCTTCAAATGAATACGATTCGGATCATACGGATAGCTCGCTAATACAATTAAGGACAGCTCTTGATGATGATTCTCCTGTTATTTGTGCGATTCAGGCATGGAAAGATGACGGTGATTATAAGACTGAAACAGAAGACGATGGTCATTATGTTGTGTTAATCGGATATAAGAAGGATGCGCAAAAAGATACATATATCTATTATTTTATGGATCCATCGACTTCCGGCAGTTACACATATCTTACAGAAGAAGAATTTATCTTGCGTTGGCACGATAATTTAGAGGGAGAATCAAAACGTATTGGAATTAAGGTTTCGTATTTAAATTCAAAACAGGAAGTACCCATTAATATTGCATATCATATAGATTAACGAATAAAAGGATAGCACAAATAAAAACGCTCAAAGAAACCCTTGAACTCTTTATTCTGTAATACAACCCGAAAGCAAGGTCGGGTTCTATTACAGAATAATACCGAACCAAAAAGGAGAATAAGACATGAATAAAGTAAAGAAGCGTAGTTTGATCGTTTCGTTGGCGATTCTGGCGGTCGTTGTATTCGCCTTGCTTGCGTTTTTAGGACTGTATTTCACCAGGATCCAGACCATCGGCAGCATTGAGCGGCTTACGGATTACGCGGATGGATACAATCTCTATCGCATGGATGTCAAATACGATTACAATCTTGACGATATGATCGATTACGGCATTCAGGACGATCAGACGATGATCGACGCGATTCTGAAAGAGGCTCTTCCGCTGCTGCCTGTGAAGATCAAAGCGCCCAATTTCGGCTGTACGGTGTTTTGTCTGACCGATACGGACGGCGACGTTCATATGGGACGTAATTACGATTTTAGTAAAGATACATCTGCTATGTTGGTTTACTGTGCTCCAAAGGACGGATATAAGTCTATTGCCTTTGCCGCTCTTGACAATGTTTCAGCAAATGTGCCTGATGAGAATATCAAAAAAGAGCTAGCAAGTCTAACAGCTCCATTTATCTGCCTTGATGGTATGAATGAGAAGGGCGTGTCTATCGCTGTGTTGACACTTGATAGTGAGCCTGTACGTCAAAGCACAGGCAAGCCTGTCATTTCAACTACTCTTGCGATACGACTTGTTCTTGACAGGGCAGCGACCACAGAGGAAGCAGTGGAGCTTTTGCGCAGCTATGATATGTTCGCATCATCCGGTAGAGATTATCATTTCTACATAACCGATGCATCAGGCGATGGCAGAGTAATAGAGTATGACATTAACGGCGAACTAAGAGAGCTGATAGATACTCCATCAGAGGCGGTTACTAATTTCTTTATTCGTCATAAGGATGAGGTGCTTCCAAATCAGAAAAACGGTATCTACGGTCACGGCAGGGAACGCTATGACGCTGTGCTGGAGGTGCTGGAAACGGAAAAAGGCAATTACACCGACGATACCGTGTGGAACGCAATGAAAGCGGCGGCACAAGACCCAAACCCCGATAACATCACAAGCAACACACAATGGTCTATTTCCTATAACAATACTGACCTTTCTGCTGATATTGCCATCCGCCGCCATTGGAGTGATGTAACACATTGCGAGCTGGAAACCAAGGTGACGACGCCGTTAAAATGAGTGGTACAGGGCAGTAAAATGAAGGGAAAGGCAAAAGCCCCTCGCTTCCAAGGTGCCGGTACATTCGTTGTTAATCCAACCAAGCTTGATAATGCGTATGATGAATTCGTTAAGCTTGGTTTGGATGTAACCTATTCCCAAGGCTATAAAAAATGCAAAGACATTATGAAGTCGTGAAAACGATTGCAGGAAATCTCAACATTTAACACCAAAGAAGATAAAGCAAAAGGGGTATTTAGTTGTTCATAGCTGAGTTCCAGTGTAATGCCAGGATAACTTTTTTTCAAGTCAAGAACGATTTCTGCGGCATACATATCAATGCCGATTGCCATGCCGGAAATAAAATGGGTGACATTTTCCTTCTCAATGAGATAATTGTCTTTGATGACCAGCACATCATAGATAATAGCCGTAATATTTCCTACTTGTTAGGCCAGCTAAAGAAAGACCCCAACTTCCCCGCATGGTGGGAAGCCCACAAAGCCGAGTGGGAGCAGTAAAACAGAATAGAACTGCAATCCCCACGGGAAATCACTCCCGTGGGGCTTTTTCTACCTGTTTCCGCCGAACCATCTATGGATATGACGGACTGCCAATATCAACGCAAAGAGAGGACGAAGCTGCTCCCGTTCTTCCTGAAATACTTCCGCCGGGATCTTCCTGGTGGTTCCGTGGATTTTGGCGTTGCCCGTCCGTTCCAGCCACTCCACACAGCTTCGATTCAGAATCTCATCGTCCACATAAAGACGGTTATTGAGGAAATTGCCTTTTATGAATTTGACGGTATTTTCAATCTTACCCTTGCTTTCGGGGTCTGCTCCCCGGCAGAGGTAGATCTCCACCTTGCAGTTCTGGCGGAACTTCTCAAATTCGTAGGTGTAGACGATATCGCCGCTGTTCTCGCTGACACAGACGATGCTGTCCTGGTCAAATACCATCTCCCGGGGCATCCCGCCCCAGTAACGGAAACAGTTATGGCAGGCAGCCACCAAATCTGCCGCCGTAAAGGGCCTGCTCTGGCACTGAGCGTATTTGTATCTGGAATGGGAAAGCAGGAAGGCGGCTACATGCACCGTCGTCCAGCCTCCTTCCACATTCTTGAGCGTGGTCTGACCGAAGTCTACCTGCATCTGCTGCCCCATGGGAAGCTCCGCCACGGTCTCATAGCTTCGTGGATTCGGATGCCGGGGAAGGCGGTATTCCTCCCGGAGTTCTTTCACATACCGGGACACCGTTCTCTCAGCGTGAGCTTCTTCGTAATGCTCTTTCAGCCAGTCACAGACCTGGGCTGCTGTCAAAGAAGGATACTCCCGGAGCCAGGTAACGATCTATCCCGGCGGGAATCCAGATTGCGGATGCGAACGATCTTCCGGGCGTTATGCTCATACTCGTCCACATCCATATCCCAATATCGTTTCACGGTCTTGCGGTTGATACCCAAAGCTTTTGCTGCGGCGCGCTGGGAAAAGCCAGCCTCCCGCATTTGATGAACCTTGCTGTACACTTGATACCCCTTCATTTCGTCACGGTCTTTCTCTGGAATACAGCCATTGTACCAGAAAAATGACCTGAATTTAAGTGGTATACTTTGTGGCGCAGGTGGCCCCTTTTGTGGCGAAAGTGGCCCAGTTTCCGTGGCGAAGGGTGGTATACTTCTCTTGGCCGAAATTGGTATACTTTATCTTACCATTTACAGGGTGGGAATATTGAAGCAATCTACAACAGCGACAAACTGCAAATTAAAATAACCTATGCAAAATAAAATAAGCCCTGCTGTCAGTCACTTAATCGACCAACAGCAGGGCTTAAATCGTTTAATCAAGACACTTGTATTCTGTAACCGTCTTTAGATAGGTTTCGGGATCGCCGTTCAAAATGAGATTTGCATATTCCAACGGTGCATTGTAGATTAGATAGCCCAACTCTGACCGCTGGTACATATCGTCGGCAACCTCGTTCTCCACTGCGTTAGTGTCAATCGCAATCATGCTGCCATCGGTGAATTTCAATTCTACGCAGCAGTTGTCCATATTGTAAGCACAAGATATTAAGTTTTTCATGGTAAGTTGCATATTTGGAAACTGGTGCAAAAGAAAATTACAGCCGAGCACAAAAGGAAAACTGGTGCATAAATGGCGCGCCGCACGGCAAAATGAAAGTTCAAAAAGCCATGACGGGCGCTATTTGATGTATCATAGGTGACGTCAAAAGACACGGAAAATAGAACTGATAATGTTATACGCTGTGATAAAGGGGATGCCGATAAAACAGATGGTCAGGTACGCCGCCGTGCTACCTATGGCTTCTGTCGGAGTGGACATTGCCGAAACGATAGGGCGAACCAGCACAAGCAAGACTGCCATCAGCGTGATGGATACCGCCATAAAGAGTGTCACAGTATTGCCCACATCCTTTGCAGCCTGGTTGCGGTCACACGCACCGATGGCTTGCCCGATGCTGACGGTCGTTCCCATCGCAAGCCCGACGATCATCACCGTGAGCATGTGCATGACCTGTGAGCCGATGGAAACAGCAGTCGTGCTGGCAACACCTTCAAACTGACCGATAATAAAAAGGTCAGCCATGCCGTAGAGTGTCTGCAAAAAATATGAGAGTAAATACGGCAGCGAGAACAGAATGATATTTTTGAATACACTGCCGGTGGTTAGGTTCTTTTCCATTGCGTTTGTTCCTTTTTCGCGATGCCAACATTGTAAACTCTATAACGATTGTAGAGCCAAGATTCGTGCGGTTTTTTACAAAAAATTCTTCCGGCATCTGTGCAGAGCAGACACCGGGGGAAGAATGCTGTTAATTGATACCTGATGAACGGCGTGTCACAGCAAAGCTCTTTCATAAAGGGAGAAAACACTTACTTTGCATAAAACCTCTTGATTAGCGCCGAACGGGCAAGTATACTTTTGGCAAACGGATCAGAACTGCGGGAGGAAATGGTATGACAGGTGTGTTTATCCATAGAAAAATCACCTCTTGGATTTTATTCCTGGATGGACTGGTTCTTACAGCCCTTTACATTTTCCTGTCTGTTGTCGATCCACAGGTGCCTGCCGGTTTTCCTGTGCTCTTAATCATGGGGATTGCCTTCAGCTTGCTGGCTGTTCCTTCTCTGCTGCATAATCACGGTGCCTATCTGCATGTAGAAGAGGGAAGGATAAAAGCCAGATATAACTGGTTCGGCAAACTGGATTGCAGCGTAGACGAGGTGGATTTTGTGATGGCACAGGAATACACCTTGCTTTTTCTGCTGAAAAACGGAAAACGGTGCAGTATATCAGCTGTTGAAAACGCATGGCCGCTGTGCGCGGCGATCCGTCGACAAACCTTTGCTCCGGAAAGAGAAGCGCCCGGTATACTGCAGGAAAAGCTGAACCGCCTGCAGGCAGAACACAAACGGGCCATATGGTGGGTGATAGGCCGCGCGGGTCTGATGTTTGCCGGTATTTTTATCACAGTATGGCTGACGGGTGGCAGGGATCTGGATGCGTTCAGCCAAACGGATTGGGTTCTGTTTTCAGTGATGGGCGTGTTGGAAGCGGCCATATGCGCAGGCCTTTTTTACGCCGCAGACAAGTGCGGAAAGCAGCTGCTGCCCATAGAGTGGCTGAAATACCGGCTGCGCAACGCAGTCATTGTTTCCCAGCCACTGCCCTCCAATATTATTTTACAAATCTATACCGATGAAGCACTTTCGGGCCGTATTGCGGTTTGCGGACTGCCCAATGATGAGAGCGTCTATTACTGCACACAGGAGTGGATGGAGAATTATCAGCTGAAAACGGTGTATACATCGGAAATTTTCAACAGCCGGAAGGAATTGCCGGAAGATGAATTTGCCGTTCTTATAGATATTACCGCACCTGTTTTGGTGTTTAAGAAAAACTGCCCGTAAAAAACAGCCACTTTCAGGGGGCGGAAACGGCTGCACCTTTTTGCGGTGGATGTCGAAAGAGTTTCAGAGCGCGGTGCCTTTTCGAGGGATAAAAAAGCGGTGCATATCCGCATGCTCCAGTTCCAGCAGACGGATCTTTTTATTTATGCCCCCGGCATACCCGGTAAGACTGCCGCTGGTGCCCACCACCCGGTGGCAGGGTATGAGGATGGAAATTTCGTTGTGCCCCACAGCGCCCCCCACCGCCTGGGCAGACATCTTTGAACGCCCCGGCTTTTTTGCAAGCTGCCGTGCGATCTCACCGTAGGTGGTGGTTTGCCCATAGGGAATCTGCAAAAGAATCTTCCACACAGACTGCCGGAACGCGGAGCCAATGGGGTGCAGAGGCGGCATAAAATCCGGTTCCTTACCGGTAAAATAGATATCCAGCCAGCGACCGGTTTGCGAAAGTGCGGGTGTGTTCCGCTCAATGCGCTCAGCAGGCAGATCGCGGGCAAAGTACTTTTGCCCATCAAACCACAACCCGGTCAGTCCGACTTCGTCTGCCGCCAACAGAATTCCGCCCATTGGCGAATCATAATGCTGAATGAAAATCATGGCTTACACCTCAAAAAAAGTTTATGGATCAGGGAGTATGGAAGGCTCTTTTTTTATTGAAGAGCCGGGATTTTTTTCGGTTAATGCCTTCGGTTTATAGTCATGCATCCCCGGGATAGCGCCGCCTGCCACTGCCCACAGGTATAGACTGGCTACACTGCAATATGGGCTGAACCGCCGCCGGTATCTTTCAAAGCGTTGGCGATCTAGGCTGCGGTGGTGATATACCATTCGCAGGCCGCGCCGGATAGCCAGGTCGTCATAGCTGAAAATATTGGGCCGCTGCAAACAAAAGAGCAAAATCATCTTCGCCGTCCAGATACCGATGCCTTTCAGCCCACTTAATTCCCGAATCGCCTCTTCATCGGACATATGCACGACTGCACTGGGATCAAATGCGCCTGCATGAACTTTTTCAGAAAAGTCGGTGATGTACTCTGCTTTGCGGAAGGTCATTCCCATGGATTGCAGCTTTGGAACGCCTGCCGCAAGGATCGTTTCGGCGTTCACTTTACCAAGTACATCCTGCATCCGCTGCCAGACAGTGGCTTGTGCTTTGGTAGAAATCTGTTGGCCGATGATGTGGTGTACCACCGAAGAGAACAGATCTGCATCTACCGTTCTGTCTATATGACCGATGCGGTCGATAACGGCGCATAACCGTTTATCCTTATGCCGCAAATAGGCAAGCTCGGTTTCTCCGTATGTAAAGAACGTTTTCAATAGCTTCCAGTGTCCCCTGTTATTGCATCTTTGCAGTCCGGAAAATTGGAATTCTGCCTTTAAAAACAGATAATGTAATTTATTTTGTCGCCATCGGTTATTTTCCCTCAGCCAATATCCTTTGTCAGACGAAAGAAAAAAGAAAGCTGTTCTGTTGCAAAGTAAAAAACAGGTCTTCAGTATATCATGCCGGAATGCATAGATGCTGTTGCATTTACCGGGCAAGTATAACACACAGACATCGGCATGGACAATACAGCATAAGAGACTGATTCAGCTTCAAACGCTTCGGCCCAGCAAAAACGCGGCCGTGTCCCGGACGGTTTCCTCCAGAGGGCGGGGCATAAAGCCCAATTCACGGGTGGCGCGGCTATGGTCATATAGCGGATGGGCTGCCAGTAGCTTTAAAGCACTGCTGGAAAGGGGCATTCGGCGGCGGGTCACTGCACCATAGAGGGATACAAAGGGCAGCGCCGGATACAGAAGCTCTAAAGGCAGGGTCAGGCGGGTGCGGGGGCGCCCGGTATAATCCGCCAGACAATCAAACACCTCTTTTACAGAGCCGTAACGGCCGGTAAGCAGATAAACGCTCCCACCGGGGGTCAGGCAGGCGGCAAGGATCCCCTGGGCTACATCCCGCACATCCACAAAATCATATCCGCCGGTAATGCTTACAGGCGGGATACCCCGCAGATAGGCTTGCAGCATTATGCTGGTAAAGCCTCTGCGGGCATCTCCGGGGCCCAGTATGCAGCTGGGCAGCACAACGGAAGCGGAGAGCCCCCCTTTGGCGGCTTCCAGAACCATGTTGGCGCTTTCCGCCTTGGAACGGCCGTACTCCGTAGACAGCTTTTCCGGGAAGAAGCGCTGCGGTTCCCGAACGGGCTCATTTCTTTCCGGCAGGCACAGGGCATCTACACTGGATACATATACAAGCCTGGCCATTCGGGCCTGGCACAGCTCCAGAATGTTTTTTGTGCCCTCCACATTGACAAGGCGCACCTGAGGATCTCTGCGGTTTACAGAGATCAACCCGGCAGCATGGATGCAGCATAGGGGCGGTTCTCCGGGAACGGAGAAAAGGGCCTGCAAGGAAGCGGGCTCCAGAACACTGCCCGGTACGGCCTCGGCTCCGGCAGGAAGGTTGGCGGCGCCCTGAGGGCTGTGTACCAGAGCCCTCACCCGGCAGCCCCGGTGCAAAAGCGCTTCCACTGCCGCTCGCCCCAGGTAGCCGCCTGCACCGGTCACAAGATATACTTCTTTTATAGCATTCAGTATACAGCAAAGGAGAAGTCTGCCGCAAGGGCTCATACTTTTGCAGGATGACAGAAAAATATATTTTTTACGGAAAGCACCGTTTTGCTCGTTACAATCCAGGTCCGGTGTGGAATTGTATTAAAATTCAAATTTACAGAGTATAAATACAAAAGCGAGGAAATGAAGCAATGAAAAAATGGTTTTCCGTAATGTTGGCGCTGGTGCTGGCGGTGTCTTTAGCCGCCTGTGCCAAGAATAACGAAAAGCAGGCCGGGCAATCCTCCGGCAAACTGATCGTTGGGTTTGACGCAGAGTTCCCGCCTTTCGGGTTTATAGCGGCAGACGGAAGCTATGACGGGTTTGATCTGGCACTGGCAAAGGAAGCCTGCAGCCGGCTGGGCTGGGACTTTGAAGCCGTGGCCATTGACTGGAACAGTAAGGATGCAGAGCTGGCTGCGGGGAGCATCAACTGCATTTGGAACGGGTTTACCGTTACCGGACGGGAAGACGAATACACCTGGTCCGATCCCTATGTGGACAATTCCATTGTAGTGGTAGTAAAGGCGGATTCCGGCATACAAACGCTGACGGATCTGGCCGGCAAGCGGCTGATGGTGCAGGCGGCCTCTTCCGCTTCCGATGCGGTGAACGCCAACGAAGCCTTTAAGGCAAGCTTGAAGGAAGTGGTAGAATTGGGAGATTATAACACGGGCTTTCTGGATCTGTCTCAGGGTACAGTAGATGCCGTGGCCGTGGATAAGGGCGTGGCGGCGTATCAGCTGTCCGTCAACGGAGAGGGCTATGTAATGCTGGAGGAGGCCATTTCCCAGGAACAATATGCCGTCGGCTTTTTCAAGGGCAACACGGAGCTGCGGGATGCGGTGAACGAACAGCTGTGGAACATGGCTAAGGACGGCACCATGCTGGAGATAGCGCAAAAGTACGAGGATAAGGGGCTGGTACTGGACAGCCTGTGCATGCTCGGCAAATAAGATGAACGTTTCCACCATGTTTTCCCTGCTGGGGCAGGGATTTCTTACCACACTGGCTATTTTTCTGCTGACCCTGTTGGGCTCGCTGCCTTTGGGTCTGCTGGTCATGGCCGGGCGGCGGAGCCGGAACATGCTGCTGCGGGGCGTCGTAAAGGCATATATCTCCATCATGAGGGGAACGCCTCTGATGCTCCAGCTGATGGTGGTTTTTTATGGCCCAAAGCTTCTGCTGGGGATCACCGTGCCGGGGAACTGGCGGTTTACGGCAGTGATACTGGCTTTTGTGATCAACTATGCCGCTTACTTTGGAGAGATTTACCGGGGTGGTCTGGAATCCATCCCTCAGGGGTAGCGGGAGGCGGCGCAGGTGCTTTGCTACAGCCGGGGACAGACTTTCTTTCGCATTTTGCTGCCGCAGATGATAAAGCGTGTACTGCCTTTCGTGACCAACGAGGTCATTACTTTGGTGAAGGACACGTCCTTGGCTTCGGTCATAGGCACGGTGGAGATGTTTACCCGGGCCAAGCAGATCGTGGCCTCTCCTCAAACCCCGGGGATGCTGGCTCTAGCGGCGGCAGGGGTGTTTTACTATGTGTTCAACTACGGGGTAGCCTTTGCCATGGAAAAATGTGAAAAGGCTTTTACCTATTATAACTGAGGAGACTGCCATGGCTGTATTTGAAATACAAAATGCCTGCAAGGCTTTTGCAGGCAGGCAGGTGCTCAAGGGTCCTTCTCTCCGGGTGGAAAAGGGAGAAGTAGTTTCCATCATCGGTCCCAGCGGCGGCGGAAAGAGCACTCTGCTGCGGTGCGCCACCCTTCTGGAACGGATGGACAGCGGGTCTCTGTATTACGGCGGCAGGACGGCAGCCCAAAACCGGGGAGATGGCCCCAGTGTTTATGCGGATAAAAAGACCCTGCGGCAGCTGCAGGGAACCTTTGGACTGGTTTTCCAGCAATACAATCTTTTTCCGCACTTTACGCTTTTAAAAAATGTAGCCGATCCGCCGGTGTGCGCAGGGAAGATGGGCAAGACACAGGCGGAACAGAAGGCAAGGATCCTGCTGGAGCGCATGGGGCTGGAGGATAAGGCGGAAGCCTATCCCTGCCAACTTTCCGGAGGGCAGCAACAGCGGGCGGCCATTGCGCGGGCTTTGGCTATGGAGCCGGAGATACTGTTTTTTGATGAGCCGACCTCTGCATTGGATCCGGAACTGACAGGCGAGGTGCTTAAGGTCATTCGGCAGCTGGCTCAAAGCACCATGACCATGGTCATCGTTACGCACGAGATGGCTTTTGCCCGGGCGGTGAGCCACCGGGTACTCTTTCTGGATGAAGGGGTCATCGTGGAAGAGGGGAAGCCGGAACAGCTTTTTACACACCCGCAAAAGGAGCGCACCCGCCGCTTTTTGCAGCATTACGGTCATTGAGACGTAGAATATCTTGAAACAGGCTCCTCCGCAGGCTGCCGGCTTGCGGAGGATCTTTGCGTAAATAAGCGGGCCTGAAAAGGAGCGGGAGCATGTGTCTGGAACGGAAGCTGCCGGAAAACGGGGCGGTAGAAATTCTCTGGAAAGCCGCATTAAAAAAGGGGCTGTATTTGCAGCCCCTGAAGTTTTATATGGAAAGAAGGCTTATTCTTCCGGGGGATTCCGGCGGTATTCGGCCGGAGGCAGCCCCGTTTCCTTCTTGAATTTGGCGTTGAAATAGGTGATGGAAGGATACCCGACGGCTTCACCGATTTCACGGGTGCTCTTGTCTGTGGTGCGCAAAAGCTTTTTTGCCTGCTGGATGCGTATCTGGGTCAGGCGCTCCAGAAAGGTCTGCCCAAAATGCTGCTTAAACAGCTTGGAGAAGTATCCCGGGCTGGCACCGATGATATCCGCTACCCGCTCCAGAGAGATATCCAGAGCATAGTTATGCCGTAGATAGCTGTCTACCCGTTCCATGACTGTCTGCTGGCTTTCGCTTCCCTGGGGGGCTTTGGCAGAAAGGGGCGGCACGGTAAAGTAATCGGCCAGCTTCTGTTCCTGGCGGATGGGCTCCATGAGCCGCCTTACGGTGCTGATCAGCATGGCATCCTCCACGGGCTTGAGAATATAATCGCTCACATGCAGGCGGATGGCCTGCTG
Source organism: uncultured Eubacteriales bacterium (assembly GCA_900545265.1). GTDB lineage: Bacteria > Bacillota > Clostridia > Christensenellales > CAG-138 > RUG472. Next base: position 84,348 of record UQYI01000007.1, on the reverse strand, counting down.
CGCATAGGAAAACTCCCCGTAAGCGGTGATTAGGGCGATCCGCACATAGGGCAGGAAGGTGCGTATTTCCTCGGCGGCTTCCAGGCCGGTCATGCCGGGCATACGGATATCCAGCAGCAGCAGATCCGGCCGCCATAAACGGGCCAGCTCCACCGCCTGGAGGCCGTTTTCCACATCCCGCAGCTCTGCCGCTGAGCCCAAGGCATCGGCCAGGATCTTCAGCAGGAACTTGCGTTCCAGTGCCTCGTCTTCTGCAATAAGGATCTTGATCATGGATTCACTCCTCCTCCAGATACAGGGTGATGCGCACGATGGTGCCCAGATTTTCTTTGGAATAGATGGTAAAGGCATTGCCCGGGTGGGCCATAAGGATCCTGGCCCGCACGTTTCTTACGCCGATGCCGGTGACCCGGCGTTCCCGGACGGTATCCTCCCGGATGACCTCCGCAAGCCGCTCCCGGCTCATGCCGGAGCCGTTGTCGCAGATGCTGATATACAGGTGCGTTTCGTCCCGCTGGATCCGCACCCGCACCCGGCCGCCGTCTACCCGGTTCTCAAGGCCGTGGAGAATGGAATTTTCTACCAGGGGCTGCAAAAAGAAGCTGGGGACCTGCAGCTCCTCGGGATACACATCTTTTGCCACGCGGAAAGTAAGCCCTACTCTGCTGCCGAAACGGGCCTGCTGCAGGATAAAATAGTTCCGGGCCATATTTATTTCTTCCGCAAGGGTCACCTGTCCGGCCACGGTGGATTGCAGACTTGCCCTGAAAAGATGCGCCAGGGCATACAGCAGCTCTTCTGTTTTGGGTGCGCCCTCTACCCGGGCGGTGCGGCTGATGATATTCAGAGTATTAAACAGAAAATGAGGCATGATCTGGCTGCGCAATTGCAGCACGACCGCTTCCTGAAGCTGCTGCTCCTGCTCTGCCTTTCGGGCACGCGCTTCAGCAAGAAGGGTTTCTGCATGGCGCTTTTCCTCCATGGCGGTCATAAGGCGGCCGGTAGCGTTTTTCATCTGGTTGAAGGATTCCACCAGACGGCCCATTTCGTTGGAAAGCGGATAGTCTATATCCGGAATATCAAAGTGCCCGGCGGTAAGCTGGTTGGAAACATCGATCATGGTGTATACCGGTCGCAGTATCTCCGAAACGCTTTTATAAATGAACAGACTGACCAGTACGGCTAGAATGCATATTGTTACGGCTACCAATGAAACAAGCAACTACGGGACCGCACTTTCTCAGGATCCCATCTGGGAGCCGGAAAACTTGCTGGCTCTGCAGAAAGAGGCGGGGGAATACGGGCTCCGTATTTACGGTATAGAGAATTTCAGCCCGGCAGACTGGTATGATGTGCTGCTGGACGGCCCGAAAAAGGAAAAGCAGATGAAGCGGCTCAAGGCCATCATTCGGGCAACCGGGCAGGCAGGCATACGAGCTTTTGGATATAATTTCAGCCTGGCAGGGGTTTGGGGCCATCAGAAGAAACATGCGGCCCGGGGCGGAGCTGAGAGCACCTGTTTTGATGCTTCTTTGCTGGATATACAGGCGCCTATCCCCAACGGACAGGTTTGGAACATGACTTACGGCCCCGGGGACGGAGGATATATGCCTCCGGTTTCCCAGAAAGAATTGTGGCAGCGGCTGGAGTATTTCCTTCGGGAGATCCTCCCCGTGGCAGAGGAGGCTGGCGTAGATATGGCACTCCATCCGGACGACCCGCCCATGCCGGAGCTCAGACAAACGGCACGCCTGGTGTACCGGCCGGAGATCTATCAGCAAGTCATGGAGCTGGTAAAGAGCCCTGCCAACAAGATGGAGCTTTGTTTGGGGAGCTTGCAGGAAATGCAGTCGGATCGGCCCATCTATGACTATCTGGACAAATATGCCCGGGCAGGGGAGATAAGCTATATCCACTTCCGAAACGTCAAAGGAAAAGTACCCTGCTACGATGAGGTTTTTGTGGATGAGGGAGATATAGATATGCTCCGGGTATTGCAGATCCTTCGGGATAACGAGTTTGAGGGAGTGTTGATTCCGGACCATACGCCTTTGGTAAATTGCGCTGCTCCCTGGCACGGAGGAATGGCGTATGCCCTTGGGTATATGCGGGCGTTGATGCAGGCGATGGAACGGGGACTGCTGTAAAGCAGAGAAAGGCAGAAGAATATGAACGATTTTTTCCGCAAAGCATTTGATCTTTCAGGACAAACGGCCCTTATCACCGGGGGCGGCAGCGGCATAGGGCTGGCTATTGCAAAATGTCTTCACAGCGCTGGGGCCAATGTGGTGCTTGCCGGGCGCCGGGAGGAAGTATTGGCGCAGGCCTGCCGGGAATTGGGGAACGGCGCCTATTACCGGGTGCATGACATTACCCGAACGGAGCAGGCGAAACCTTTTATACAGGAGTTGGAAGAAAGCTTTGGCTCCGTGGATATCCTGATCCATAATGCCGGGCGGCACTGCAAGAAAGAGATAGAGGACATAGAGATCCAGGATTTCAGAAACCTGATGGATGTGCATCTGTACGGCGCCTTTGCCCTGACTCAGGCAGCCTATCCTTATATGAAGGCAAGAGGACATGGCAGCGTAGTGTTTATCTCTTCGGAATCGGCACTGCTGGGGCTGACCAAGGTCAGCGTATATGGAGCGACCAAATCGGCGCTGCTGGGGATCACCCGCTGTCTGGCTGGGGATCTTTCCCGGGAGGGGATCCGGGTCAATGCCATTGTACCGGGGTTCATAGATACGCCCATGTTCCATCAGGTAGTGGATAAGGATCTGCCCCGGCAGCAGAAGATTCTGGGACACACACCCATGTATGCCTATGGAACGCCGGAGGATATAGGCTGGGCGGCGGTGTATCTGTGCGCACCGGCTTCCAAGTTCGTTACCGGCACGGTGCTGACCGTGGACGGAGGCTGCTCTATCGGGTTTTAATGATCCTTATCTGAAAAGCTGCATTCGGACAGAGCATGTATGCTTTTGTTCGTGCCATTGGCCGGGTTCCGGAGCGCCTTTTCCGAAGCCCGGCTTTATGTTTTTTGCGGCAGTTCGAAGGTGGGGGATGCACGGTGCGGTTTCCGCACCTGCGGGGCGTAGCCCCGCAGAGCAAGGCGGCTGAAGCCGCCTTGCGTGCATCCCACGGCCCTCGAAGCAGCGGGACCATCTTTGGGGACGAGCAAAAAAGCTCCTTCCGGGGGAAGGAGCCATTAGGACAGAGAAAAAGCTTACCGTTGTGCGCCGATGTTGGTGAACGCTTCGGTCAGGCAGTCAATACCCAGCAGAAGCAGATATACGGCCATGATAATGTTTAACGAGGTCATGGAAAGCTGCGGAGAAAACAGCATGGCAAACCCCAGCAGCAGCCCCAGAATGTTGACGATCAAAGAAAAAACATAGTACCCGCGTCCTGCAATAAAGCGGGCCAAAGGCAGCCGGGCCAAACGGGAGATGCAGTGGGCAATGAACCACAGGGGGAACAACAATACCACGGCCCAGCTCCCCGCGCTGGGATGAATGGCAAGCACAAAACCTGCCATAACGCTGAGAATGCCCGATACCAGAGAAAGTGTGGGGCCAATGCCCAGATGCCGGTCCATACGGCAGTAGAACACAATGTCTCCAATGCCCGTGGCCAGAGCAGCCAGACCATACAGAAATACAAGGCCCATAAGGATATCCATTGGCTCAAAGAAACTGTAAATTCCCAGGCCGATCAAAAGGATGCCGATGGCCAGTTCCAGCCATCCGAATACAGAACGATTCTTCATTTTGCCTCCTGTGTGTTCTTGTCGAGCATGTTCATAAATTCTTCTCCGGTGATGGTTTCCTTTTCATATAGGAAGGAAGCCAGCTGATCCAGCTTGCTTCGGTTTTCACGCAGCAGCTGCCTGGCTCTTTCGTGCTGGCTCTTTACCAGTGCGATGACCATGCGGTCGATCTCCTTCTGCATATCCGGGGAGCAGCACAGGGAGGAATCGCCTCCCAGGTACTGGTTGTTCACCGTTTCCAGGGCGACCATATCAAAATCATCGCTCATGCCATAGCGGGTGATCATGGCCCGGGCCAATCGGGTGGCCTGTTCTATATCGTTGGAAGCACCGGTGGTGATCTCGTGGAAGATCTCTTCTTCCGCAGCCCGTCCGCCGGTAAGGGTGCAGATCTTGTTTTCCATTTCCGCCTTGGTCATCAGGTATTTATCTCCCTGCTCCACCTGCATGGTGTAGCCCAGAGCGCCGCTGGTTCGGGGAATGATGGTGATCTTCTGCACGGGGGCGGAGTGACTTTGCAGCGCCGCTACCAGCGCGTGCCCGATCTCATGATAGGCCACTACTTTTTTCTCCTGATCGGAGAGGACAGCATTCTTTTTCTGATAGCCGGCGATGACTACCTCCACACTTTCTTCCAGATCGCTTTCGTTGACCACGATCCGGCCGCTGCGCACAGCCCGCAGAGCGGCTTCGTTGATGATATTGGCCAGTTCAGCGCCGGAAGCACCGGCCGCCATCCGGGCAATGGTATGAAAATCTACATCCGCATCGGTTTTGATCTTTTTGGCATGTACTTTCAGGATGGCTTCCCGGCCGGCAAGGTCAGGAAGTTCCACCGGCACCCGGCGGTCGAAACGGCCCGGGCGGGTCAGCGCAGGATCCAGAGATTCCGGCCGGTTGGTGGCGGCCAGAATGATAACGCCGGTGTTTCCTTCAAAACCGTCCATTTCCGTAAGCAGCTGGTTCAGAGTCTGTTCCCGCTCATCATTGCCGCCGAACTGACCGTCCCGCTTCTTGCCGATAGCGTCGATCTCATCGATAAACACGATGCAGGGTGCCTTCTCTTTAGCCTGACTGAACAGATCCCGCACCTTGCTGGCGCCCATGCCCACGAACATCTCCACAAATTCGGAACCGCTCATGGAAAAGAAGGGAACGCCCGCTTCTCCGGCTACGGCCTTGGCCAACATGGTCTTGCCCGTGCCCGGAGGGCCCACCAACAGGATGCCCTTGGGCATGGAGGCACCGGCGTCTTCATATTTTTTAGGATCGTGCAGATAGTTGACGATCTCCTGCAGGTTTTCTTTGGCTTCGTCCTCCCCGGCTACATCTTCAAAGCGAATGCCTTTGGTAGACTGCACATAGACCCGGGCATTGCTCTTTCCCAGGCCGAAGGTCATAGCGTTTTTACCGCCCATCTGCTGCTCCAGCTTTCTGGCCATATACTGCCCTAAGAGGAAAAGCAGCAGCAGGGGCAGCAGCCCAGTGAACAGAATACTCAGCAGGGGAGAAACCTTGGTGTCAATATCTTTGGAGAATTTTGCACCGGATGCATACAGCCGCTCTGTAAGGCCTGGATCCTCCATGACACTGGTTTTGTAAATGGTTTTTTCATTATCCTTTTCCGTAAAAAGGATCTGGGAATCCTCCACTTCCACCCGGCCGATCTTCTTTTCTTCGGTCATGCGCATGAAAGTGCCGTAGTCCACTTCCTCCACTACGTTTTTGGACAGCAGGGGGGAAATAAATACGTTAAACAGGATCACTACCAGCAGCACGATGCCGTAGTAATAGATCAGCGGTTTTCTGGGGCTTTTTACCTCTTTCACAGGTTTGCTCCTTTATCTCTTCAATCAGATTTGCTTCTATTATACCTGTATGCACAGAAGAAATCCAGCGTCCCGATCCACAGGTTCTTGGAGAATTCTTTCCCTTCATACAAATTTTTGACAAACAAGAGTAATTGACATATTTGTACAGCACATAAAACGGAAGCCGCATTGCTTCTGTAGAGGCATAGATATATACTGACAGAAAGAGTAAGGGAAAAGGACAGATCGTATGAGCGATATGCATAAGGCGAAACAGACAGAGGATAAAGAGGCGCTGTTTACCCAAATGCCGGTAGGCAAAGCAGTACTTTCTCTGGCGGTGCCTACGGTCATTAGTCAGCTGATCACCGTAGTTTATAACATGGCGGATACATTTTTTGTGGGTCAGCTCAACGATCCGGCGCAGGTGGCGGCGGCTACCGTTTCCATGCCGCTGTTTATGCTCATGACAGCTTTGACCAATCTGTTTGGCATCGGCGGAGCCAGCTTGATCTCCCGGAGCCTGGGAGCGAAGGAACCGGAGCGAGCCGCCCGGTGCTCCGCCTTCTGTGTGTGGTCGGCTGCAGGAGCGGCATTGGTGTATGGGGCGGCCGTCCTGTGTCTGCGGCCCTGGCTGCTGCCGGTGCTTGGGGCAAACGAAGATACGTGGCACCATGTTTCCAACTATCTGTTCTGGACAGTAGGGCTGGGGGCTTTGCCTACCATACTCAGCGGCGTGCTGGCGCACCTGGTTCGGGCGGAAGGATATGCCCGGCAGGCCAGTCTGGGGGTAGCTTTGGGAGGCATTTTGAATATGGCACTGGATCCGCTGCTCCTGTTTGTGTTCAGGATGGAGATCACCGGGGCGGCCATAGCCACATTTCTTTCCAACGTGGCAGCGTTGGGCTACTTTCTGCGCCTGCTGTATAAGATCCGCGGACGCAGCGTACTGACCCTTTCGCCGGGATACTTTACACTGGGGGCTCGCATCCCCGGAGAAGTGCTGTCGGTGGGTCTGCCCAGTTTTTTGATTTCGCTGATGGCTACGGTTTCCAACACCTGCCTGAACCGGTATGTATCCGCTTATTCCAACGAAGCCATGGCAGGCATGGGCATTGCCAAGAAGATGGGGATGCTGGCCTTTGCATTGGCGCAGGGCCTGAATCAGGGCACGCTGCCTTTGATCGGCTATACCTATACTTCCGGTAGACGGCAGCGGATGCTGGCGGCAATGAAAACCCAGTTGCTGTTTTGTGTGAGCATTTCTTTTGGGGAGACCCTGCTGCTGTTCTTTGGGGCGGAGTCCATTACCGGCTGTTTTATTCAAAATCAGGAGACGGTGGCCTACGGATGGCTGTTTTTGCGCATTTTGAGCCTTGCCTGTATGGCCACAACGCTGAATTTCTATGCCATTACCCTTTTTCAGGCTACCGGGCAGAAGCTTCCTCCCATTTTATTGTCATTGATGCGCAAAGGCACCGTGGATGTACTGCTGATGTATCTGCTGAACCAACGCTGGGGCGTGCAGGGGATCGCCTGGGCTACCCCCGGGGCAGAGGGCATCGCACTGCTTGTATCCGCTCTGTTGGTGGTGCCCTATATCCGGCGGCTGTGCAGGCAGCCGGAAGGCATGCATAAGTAAAGCAGCGTACAGTGTCGCCCGTGGAGGCGGTAGCGCAACGCATTTTTATAGAGATAAAAACAGTACGCTTTCCATTCGGAATCGGAAAGCGTACTGTTTTCGGTTCCATGTACCATGCCAGACTTTTATTCCGTTTCAACGTCCTGGCTCTTTTTCTGCGAAATAATAAGGCAGATGCCCCCTATAACGAGGATTGCGATACCGCCATAGAGTATTCGCTATCCTCTTCCAACGGATACATAGGTTGCTCAACAGGGGGTAAATCCGCCTCTCCATCCTCCGCAAACAGGTACACATAGGCATTTTTGCCGTCCCAGACCACCTTTTTGACGATGGTGCGCAGTAGGCGGCGTTTTTCCTCCAGCGTGGCAGAATCCACCGCGCTGGCAAAGGACTCGATCATTTCCTGATGGAAGGCAAACTCCTCATGCAGCATTCGGCTCTGTTCAGTGAGGGCTTCCAGCTCGGCAAGGCGCAGCTGCTGCGTCTCGCTCTCATGATGGAGCGCGTCGATCTGCTCCATGACGTACTTCGCGGAGGTGTCGCTGGCAACGGACAGGGATTCCACCAGCCGTTTGATGCGGTCTTCCGTCTCGGCGTGTTTCTCCCGGAGCAGCGCCAGCTCTGCGTCGTAGCCCTCCTTGCTGCCGCTGATGACCTTCTTGGTCTGCGCCAGCAGCTTGGCAAGAGTTTCTTTATCGGCGGACAGCTTACGGATCTCCTCGATGATCTTGGCGTCCAGCGTGTTGCCGTTGCAGTTTTTCATAGAGCAGACCGTGCCGTGGCTGCGCTCCTTGGTGGAGCACATGTAGGTGTAGATCAGCTCGCCGTCCGCCGTGCGGCGGTTGGTCAGCTTCGGGCGCATATAGTCGCCGCATTCGCCGCACCGCAGCAGCCCGGACAGCAGCGCCACGTTGCTGCGGGGCCTGCGGTAGCTCTTGGATTTGTTGACATCCAGCATGGCCTGCACCCGCACCCAGTCGCTGCCCACGATGATGCCCGGATGCTTACCCACCGCCACGATCCATTCCTCCATGGGACGGATCTGGTTTGCCTTGCCGGGGCGCTGGAGCGTGCGGTTATATGCCATGATACCGTGCTCGCCGTCGAATTCCGAACGCTCGGCAAACAAATCCACATTGTTCTCTTTCAGATACTGATACGCTGTGTCGTCGGCAATCATGTAGACCGGGTTTGTGAGAATGCCCCGGATGGCAAAGCGCGTGAACTGCTTGCCGCGCTTCGTAGTGTAGCCGTACCCCCCTCCGCAAATTGCATCATTGCGTTAATAAATATATTATAACGGATCGGAATCTATTTGAAAAGGCGCCAAGGAAAGAAACAAGATTATTCTGAGAAAACGCAATTACAAGTAAGAGAATAATTGTCGACAAACTTTCATGATGACATCACCAATATCATATGCCTGGCATACAACAAATTGACATTATCTGAAAATATTACTATGATGTAATTAAATCACAGATCAAAATACAAAATACGCAGCAAAGGAGCATGGTGCAATGGTGTATAAAACATACCCCGTTGAAATGGAGATTGCCGGGAACACAGCGATGTGGACCAGACCGGACTGCGGCGACTCGCCTTGTAGCTATCCGGCTCCGACCTATTCCTCGGTTCGTGGCCTTTTTGAGAGCATTCTCTGGGGACCTGCGGTTCTGATTATTCCCCGGAAGGTGGAGCTTTGCTCTGTCCCACAATACCATTCCTATGTTACCAACTATGGTGGACCCCTGCGCAAGAGTGATTCCATCAAAAAGGGCAATAACTATCAGCTTTACGCAACGGTGCTGACAGATGTATGCTATCGGCTCTATGCCGATGTAATTCTTAATCCGGATAAAGCAAAATTTCCCCAAAAGGCACAGCAATGGGACCGCAAAACAACCGCGCCGGGTCACGCATATCAGGAAATGTTCTGCCGCCGCCTAAAGCGCGGCCAATCCTATGCAACGTTGTCTTTGGGATGGAGCGAGTTCACACCGTCCTATTTCGGGCCGTTTCGGGGTACGACACAGGTATGTACAGATCTTCCGGACATTCACATTCCGTCTATGCTGCGGGGTGTATTTCAGCAGGGATATGGTAAGGCGGGTCGCTGCCCATTGACAAGGTCCTCGGAGAGTGTATACTATATACATAGTTAGGCAAACCTAACAAAAAGAGGAGCAAAGGGGCGGAAATATGACATTAAAGGATCTGGCACCAGGGCAGTCGGCGCGCATCCTGTCTGTAGGGGGCGAAGGCTCTCTGCGGCAGCATTTTCTGGATATGGGGGTGCTTCCAGGTGCCAGAGTTACACTGATCAAGCTGGCACCCATGGGAGATCCCATGGAGCTGCGGATCCACAGTTATGAACTGACGCTTCGCCTGGCGGATGCAGAGAAAATAGAAATAGAACCCTTGGAGGGAGAGGTTCCGGAACGGGAGGAGGAAAAGGTCACGCTGCTGTCTTTGGAGCATCCCGGATTAGGGGAGGAAGGCCGCTTTCACGATAAGGCCCAGGCTTCGCCCCTGCCCAGAGGGACCAGGCTGACCTTCGCTTTGGCAGGAAATCAGAACTGCGGCAAGACTACCCTGTTTAATCAGCTTACAGGCTCCAACCAGCATGTGGGGAACTTTCCCGGCGTCACCGTAGACAGAAAAAGCGGTGCGATCAAAGGCCATCCGGATACGGAGGTCACGGATCTGCCGGGGATCTACTCGCTTTCTCCTTATTCCGCAGAAGAGATCGTCACCCGGGAGTTCATTTTGCAGGAAAAGCCCTGCTGCATCATAAACATTGCCGATGCCACCAATCTGGAACGGAATCTGTACCTGACCATGCAGCTGCTGGAGCTGAATGTGCCCATGGTGCTGGCCCTGAATATGATGGACGAGCTTCGGGGAAACGGGGGCTCCGTAAATATTAACGCCATGGAGGCGCTGCTGGGCATCCCGGTGGTGCCTATTTCCGCCGCCAAAAACGAAGGCATTGAAGAACTTGTTCGTCATGCTTTGCATATTGCCTATTATCAGGAGAAACCCGTGCCGCAGGATTATTGCAGCGCACAGGATCACAGCGGAGCCGTACACAGGGCGCTGCACGGCATCATGCACCTGGTGGAAGATCATGCCAAAGAGGCGGGGATTCCCCTTCGTTTTGCGGCCGGAAAACTCATCGAAGGGGATGAACTGGTAGAAAATGCCCTAAAACTCACAGAAAACGAGCGGGAGATGCTGGAACATATCATCACCCAAATGGAACAGGAACGGGGGATGGACAGGAAGGCAGCCGTTGCGGACATGCGTTTTGCCTTTATCGGCAGTTTGGTAGACAAAACTGTTATTCAGCCCCACGAAAGCAAGGAGCATAGCCGCAGCCAGCGCATAGATCGGGTGTTGACGGGGCGGTATACGGCCGTTCCGGCTTTTATTGCCATTATGGGGCTGGTATTCTACCTGACTTTTAATGTGATCGGCGCCTTTTTGCAGGGACTGCTGGAACAGGGGATTCAGGCCTTTACCCTTTGGGCCGATGGAGTGCTTACCGCCTGGCAGGTCAATCCCACATTACATTCCCTGCTGATAGACGGGGTTTTCACTGGGGTGGGCAGTGTACTGAGTTTTCTGCCCATTATCGTGGTGCTTTTCTTCTTTCTTTCCCTGCTGGAGGATACGGGGTACATGGCCCGGATCGCCTTCGTTATGGATAAGCCGCTAAGAAAGCTGGGGCTCTCCGGCAGGAGCATTGTACCAATGCTTATTGGCTTTGGCTGCACGGTGCCGGGGGTTATGGCCAGCCGTACGCTGCCCAGTGCACGGGACAGAAAAATGACGATCCTGCTGACTCCCTTTATGAGCTGCACGGCCAAGCTGCCAATTTACGGTTTTTTTACCCATCTGTTTTTCCCAAAATATTCCGGTCTGATCATGGTGGGATTGTATCTGCTGGGCATACTGATCGGTATACTGGCGGCCTATATATCCAAAAATACGCTTTTCAAAGGCAATGCGGTGCCCTTCGTGATGGAACTGCCCAACTACCGTCTGCCCGGTATAAAAAACGTAGCGCTGCTGCTGTGGGATAAGGCAAAAGATTTTCTGCACCGGGCGTTTACGGTGATTTTTCTGGCTTCGATGGTCATATGGTTTTTGCAGACCTTCAGCCTCAGGCTGGATCGGGTAACGGATTCCCGCAACAGCATTCTGGCGGGGCTGGCGGGATTTCTGGCCCCTGTATTCCGGCCTTTGGGCTTTGGCGACTGGCGTATCTGCACGGCGCTTATAGCCGGATTTATGGCAAAAGAAAGCGTGGTTTCCACTCTAAACGTGCTTTTTGCTTCAGGTACGGCGTTGACGCAGGTCATTGCACCGGCTGGAGCCGGGGCGCTGCTGGTGTTCTGTCTGCTGTATACCCCCTGTGTGGCGGCAATCGCCTCTATTCGCCGGGAACTGGGTCCACGTTGGGCTGCGTTAACAGTTCTTTTCCAGTGCGCACTGGCCTGGATCTTTGCTTTTCTGTGCCGGACACTGCTGCTGCTCCTGGGGGTATAGGATGAACCTGGTTTCCTGGATATTGCTGGGAGTGTTGGTACTGCTGGCATTTCTGGCGCTGCGGGCGTATCATAAAGACGGAAAATGCGGCTCCTGCCGGGAATGCCGGGGCGGCTGCCCGGGCTGTGAGAAAAAGCAGAAAACGCACTGCGGCGGCAGTAAAAAGTGAATTCGGTGAACAGATACTCCAAACGTCCGGAAAGGGTTTCTTTCCGGACGTTTGTTGCTGTTTGCCTTTTGAAATATCATAAAAGGCAACCGGGTTTTCCGACAGTCTCTTTGATGAATCATTTAATATATTTTCTGATAAACTGAAAGCGCTTTTATAGACGTCCCGAATTTTTGATGCAGGCAAATCACGCAAATATCTACATCTTGCGGATCAACATATCATGTCATCTGCCCTGCACATTCTATAGAGATGTAAGGATTCTTGACCGATATTTTACAGGAAGAGAGCGTTTGCAGAAAATAGACCCTATGAGACCCGTTTTTTATAGAGAATCCGGGAAAATAAAGGGAAAGATGATTTCGGCGTCGTATTTTATATTAAGAAAAATTTGCCTGATGGGCGAAAGGAGCGCAGCCATGGAAAACGGCGAGATCCGCAAGCACTGGGAGGAACTGGAAAAACAGACCCTCTCGCCCCATGCCGTTTTGGCCGTAAACAGCCGGGGAAGGGAAAGACCTGTAGAGGAATGTCCTTTGCGCACCTGTTTTGTCCGGGACAGGGACAGGATCATTCACTGCAAATCCTTTCGGCGGCTGAAGCATAAAACCCAGGTCTTTCTGGCGCCCCGGGGAGATCATTACCGTACCCGGTTGACGCATACTCTGGAGGTTTCGCAGATCGCCCGGACCATTGCCCGGGCACTGCGACTCAACGAAGATCTGACGGAGGCCATGGCTTTGGGGCACGATTTGGGGCATACACCCTTTGGCCATGCAGGGGAGGCGGTGCTCAACCAGCTGGTGCCCGGGGGATTTGTGCACAGCAGCCAGAGCCTGCGGGTGGTGGATAAGCTGGAAAAGGACGGTCGGGGACTGAACCTTACCTGGGAGGTACGGGACGGTATTGTGAACCATTCCAGACGCGGGCATCCCGGCACCGTGGAGGGACAGGTGCTCTGCCTGTCTGACCAGATCGCCTATGTGAATCACGATATTGACGATGCTATCCGGGCCGGGGTGCTGAAGGCGGAGGAGATCCCTCTTTCCTGCCGGAAATTCTTTGGGGAGACTCATTCCAAGCGCATCAACAGCATGATCTCGGATATTGTCAGCCATTGCGCCAATTCCGACCGGGTGGATTTTACCCCGCAGGCCCGGGAACGGTTTGAGGAGCTCCGTTCCTTCATGTTCAGTGCCGTATACTTCAACCCCGTGGCCAAAGGGGAGGAGGATAAGGCCAAATATGTGGTGGAGCAGCTGTACCGCCATTATCTGCACCATGTGGAAGAACTGCCGGAGGAATTTCTTCTGTACAGGGAGGAAGACGGGGAAGAGCGCATTGCCGCAGACTTCATCGCCTGTATGACCGATACTTACGCTATTGCCGATTATCAGCGGCTGTTCGTGCCTAAAGCCTGGAACTAAAGACATATACTGGATTTCGACAAAAAATAAAGGAATAAATCCCTTTTTGTCGTATAAACATAAAGCCGGAAGAATTTATAAAGAAAGGCGATACTCATTGGCATTTCCTACCCAGTGGCTGGATGAGCTGCTGTCTAAAAATGATATAGCGGACGTGATCTCTTCCTATGTGGAGCTCAAGCCCAAGGGCCGCAAGCTCTGGGGCCTATGTCCCCTGCACGGAGAGAAAACGCCCTCTTTTTCCGTTTCGCCGGACAAGCAGCTGTTTTACTGCTTTGGCTGCCACGCCGGGGGCACGGTGATCCAGTTCATTATGGATATGGAGAAGCTTACTTACGGAGAAGCCGTGCGTTTTCTGGCGGAACGGGCGCATATGGAGCTTCCGGAAGAACAGAATGATGCCGAACTGCAAAGGAAGCGGGCATACCGGCGCCGCTTGCAGGAGGCCAACCGTTTGGCCGCACGGTTTTTCTGCCAGCAGCTGCTGGGCCCCCTGGGGCAGCCGGGAAGGCTGTATGCGCAGAAGCGGGGGATGAATAAAGAGATCCTGTTGCGCTTTGGCATAGGATATGCACCGGAGAGCTGGGATCTGCTGAAGAACCATCTTATGCAGGCGGGCTACAGCCAGAAAGAACTGGAAGACGCAGGGCTGCTGGTGCTGAACCGGGAAAAAGGCCGCTCCTACGATGTATATCGAAACCGGCTGATCTTCCCCATTCAGGGCATAGACGGTCAGGTGCTGGGATTCGGGGGCCGGGTGCTGGATGATTCCAAGCCCAAGTATCTGAACACCGGGGATACGCTCCTGTATAACAAGCGCAACAACCTGTATGGCCTGCATCTGCTGAAGGGAGAAAAGCTCAGCGATATCGTCATGGTAGAAGGGTATATGGACGTTATCGGCCTGTATAAGGCAGGAGTACGCAATGCCGTGGCCAGTTTGGGAACGGCGCTTACCGTCCAGCAGGCCCGGCTGCTGAAGCGATACGTTCAGCAGGTGTATATTGCCTATGACGGGGATTCGGCCGGGCAGCATGCCACCATCCGGGGGCTGGATATTCTTTCAGGAGAGGGGCTGTCGGTGAAGGTCATTGTGTTTCCGGATGACCTGGATCCGGATGAATTTGCAGGCAGATATGGCCGGGAAGGCTTTGAGCGATTGAAAAGCTCGGCATTGACGCTCAGCGCCTTTAAACTGGATTCCATGGCCGGGGGCCGGGATATGGGCAACGAGGACCAGCGGGAGCAATACGCAAAGGAAGCCTGCGCTTATGTTGCTTCGCTGCAGCCCTTGGAGCAGGAGCGGTATTATCGATACGTTGCCGAAAAAACAGGCTATCCGCTATCCGCTTTAAAGGCACAGGGGATGCAGGGTGAACACCTGCCGCTGGCGGCAGGAAAGCCGCTGCCCTCCATCGGGGGACGCCGCCGCTCCCGGGAGGAAGAAACCGCTCGGGAAGCGCTGGAACGGACGCTGCTCCAATGCGCCCTGCAGAGCCGGGAGGTATATGCGCTTCTTGCAGGAGAGCCGGCGGAAGAACTGCTGGAAACGGAAGCGTACCGCACATTGCTGCAAGGCATGGGGGAGAAGGAGTTTTCTTTAGCCGCCTATATTGCCGGGCGAGAGAAGCAGGAGGCGGAAAAGCTTTCTGCTCTGCTGAAGGGGGAAAACGCCTGGGAAGACCCGGTGCAGACGGCCAGGGAGTGCATACGCCGGCTGGAAAAAAAGAACAGCGGGGAGGAGCTCAGCTCTCTTCAGGAGCGGCTCAAGGAAGAGACCCTTTCCCCGGAAGAAAAAAAAGAACTGCTCAAACAGATAACCGCATTGATACGCGCAAACAAATAAGGAGAGGCATATGAGCGAAAACAAAGCAAAGACCCAGACCAAGGAAGCCCAGAAGAGCAAGATCCAGGAACTGCTGGAAACCGGCAAGCAAAAGGGCGTTCTCAGCTACAAGACCATCATGGAGACCCTTCAGGAAGAGGATCTGGATCAGGAGCAGATAGAGAAAGTCTACGAAGCTCTGGAAGAGATGAACATCGACGTGGTGGAGGATGTAGAGGTCCCCGAGGATATTAACGAGGAGATCGCCGAGGTGGAAGCGGTGCTGTCTGCCACAGAAGGCATCAATATCGACGACCCCGTGCGTATGTATCTCAAGGAGATCGGCAAGGTACCTCTGCTCACCGCCCAGGAAGAGGTAGAGATCGCCCAGCGTATGGCTGAGGGAGACGAGGAGGCCAAGCACCAGCTGGCCGAGGCCAACCTCAGGCTGGTGGTATCCATTGCCAAGCGGTATGTGGGTCGCGGGATGCTGTTTCTGGATCTGATCCAGGAGGGCAACCTGGGGCTTATCAAGGCGGTGGAAAAATTTGACTACCGTAAAGGCTATAAGTTCTCCACTTATGCGACCTGGTGGATCCGTCAGGCTATTACCAGAGCCATTGCCGATCAGGCAAGGACCATTCGGATCCCTGTGCATATGGTAGAAACCATCAACAAGCTTATCCGGGTAAATCGGCAGCTGGTACAGGAGTACGGCAGGGAGCCCCGCCCCGATGAGATCGCCAAGGAAATGGGCATTTCTGAAGAGAAGGTGCGGGAAATCATCAAGATTGCTCAGGAGCCGGTATCTCTGGAAACCCCTATCGGCGAAGAGGACGATTCCCATTTGGGAGACTTCATTCCGGATGACGATGCGCCCGCTCCTGCCGAAGCCGTGGCTTCCACCCTGCTCAAGGAGCAGCTGATGGATGTTTTGAACAGCCTGACGCCCCGGGAGGCCAAGGTGCTGCGCCTGCGTTACGGTCTGGACGATGGCAAGGCCCGGACGCTGGAGGAAGTGGGGAAGGAGTTCAACGTGACCAGAGAACGGATCCGGCAGATCGAAGCCAAGGCTCTGCGCAAACTCCGGCATCCCTCCCGCTCCAAGCGGCTGAAGGATTTTCTGGAATAAGAAAAGATGCTTTGCGGAATGTCATAAAAGTGTAAAAAGTACATTTTTCGCCTTGTGTGGTAGAATGTTCCGTGATAAGATGAATATCAGCGTATTTTCTCAGCAACATACAGGAGGAATGATGAAACACGGTTTTCTTATAAAGATATTTTGCACATTGCTGGCAGGAGTGCTGGTTCTTACCGGCTGTGCCGGGCAGCAGAGTGAACCGCAGGCAGCGGTTCAGGATACCCAGGCGCCTCAAACGGTAGACGATCAGGTAGAACCCGTTACGACCGAGGCACCTACCCAGGCCCCCACGCCCGAACCTACGGAAGAACCTACTCCCGTACCGACGGATACCCCCGCCCCCACGGATACGCCCACCCCTGCTCCTACCCGGGAACCGGAGGAGGGAGACGTGTGCGCCAATTTCCCGGATTATGATACGGGTGTGGATGCAGACTACAGCTATCAGAGCGATGAACTGCGGATCGCCATCAAAAAAGTGGTGGATGAAGAGAACGTATTGACCTATTTTGTAGCGGATATTTGGCTGCGCAATTACCGGAGCTTCCGCACGGCCTTTGGAAACGGGGATTTTAACTCTGGAACCGAGTCGGCAGACAGCATGTGCCAAAGAGAAAGGGCTGTTTTGGGAATTACCGGTTCTTATAATAACGGATTGACGTTGCATAACGGAGTTAGGTATAAGGGTATCAGCCGGGAACTGACAAGGGAAATCTGCGTAATTTACAGAGACGGAAAAATGAAGACCATGGACTATTCTGCGGCCAAATTCAATGACAAAAAGGCTGTGGAAAACGGCGCATGGCAGGCGTGGCAGTTTGGCCCGATCTTTATCAGCGATGGCGTGGCAAAAGATGGATATAAAGAAAATGCCACCCGGCATCCACGCTGCATGCTGGGATACTATGAACCCGGCCATTATGTACTGGTACTGGTGGATGGACGGCAGGGAAAAGAAGGGTATTCCATCGGCATGAACTATTATGAACAGGTGGAGCTCATGAAGAGCCTGGGGTGTGTGGAAGCCTATAATCTGGATGGCGGCGAAAGTGTACGCATGGTATTTATGGGTGAGATCATCAACCATCCCAGCGGAGACAGGGACGGAGACGGTGTAGCAGACCGGAATTTGCTGGATATGCTGGTTTTTGCCGAATATGATCTGGAGGGCAATGCCCCTTCCTATGAAGAAGTGGCAGACAAGGTGACCATCAGAACGACTGTGGAATAAACTATGAGCGTAAAGATTAAAAAGGGACTGTACATAGCCCTGATAGTTGTGCTGGGGCTGCTGGTACTGGGGGCATTGGCTGTGGATATTATCCTGCTGCGCATGGCCCTGGGAGCCTGAGACGGGAGGGCTTATGGAAAACCACAACGATGCCCGCATTCTCAAACGGCTCAGGATCACGGCTCTGAGTCTGGCTATCGCTTTGGTGCTGCTATGCATGGGCGGTGTGATCGGCCTTAAAAAGCTCAACCGCCTGCATAAAGATCTGGTGGAGACGGTGGAACAGCCGGATGCTACCGCTACCCCTGCGCCTTCCCCTACGCCGGATCCTTTTGCTGCCGCTCTTTCCACGGATGTGGATTATTACGAGACCGGCGAGATCAAAAAGGTGCCCATATACTCCCAGAAACAAAGAGACCGTTTTCTGTACAGCTTTCTTATTGTAATACAAAACGGAAGCGTTGAAGAGGAAGCACCTCAGACGGATATGATGTTTATTGCTTCCTTTAATGCCCTGAAGCAGCAGTTTACCGTTGTTTCTCTTATGCGGGATATGCTGGTGCCCATTGAAGGCTACGGATGGAAGCGGCTGAATGCGGCCTATTCTCTGGGCGGCATGGGGTTGCTGATGAATACGCTGAACAGCGTGTTTGATCTGGATCTGCAGAACTATGTGTATACGGGTACCGAGGATCTGGCACAGCTGGCGGATATTATCGGCGGTATTCCGGCCACACTGACGGAAGAGGAAGCTGCATATATCAACGGGAAATGCGGCGGCAGCTTGACGGCAGGACAGCAGCAGCTCAACGGCAAAGAGGCGGTGACCTATCTGCTGGATCGTACCAGCGGCGGCACCGGAGACTTTGGCCGGACCCAAAGGCAGCTGAAAATGGTCGAAGACGCACTGACATATCTGCGGCTGAATCAGGATGTGGATCAGATGACAGACCTGTTTTTGAAAATCATTACCAGGGTGCGCACGAATCTGGATGGCGAGATATTGGAAGGCATTGCAAATGAAGCCATCCGTACGGACGAGCTGGGATTCCAGGGAGCCAGGGTGCCTTTTGACGACAGCTATACCGAAACCAGCCAGGATGGGGCTTTTGCCGTGATCCCGGAGGTGGAAAAGAACAAGATTCTGCTGAATCAGCTCCTGTATTCCAAGGAATAAGTGCAAAACAAAAGAGGGCGAAGCGGCCGTTGTTTCGGCGCTCCGCCCTTTTTCTATGCTCAGCTGCCGCGGCAGCAGAGGTAAAAGAGAAGCATGGCCATGATCAAAATGCAGAGCAGCCAATGAGGCAGCAGATACAGCAGGCATACCGCGGCCGGAAATGCAAGCAGCCACAGCAGGCACCTGGGCCGGCAGCGAAAACGTCTTTTCCTCATGAACACACCTCCCTTATGTTTCCATAGTACGCAGACCCGGCGCAGAGGGTGACGGGAAACGCAGGCCCTGCATAGGATAGGGTATGGAAAAGAGAAAAAGCAACATGGGGCGGGTGCTGGTCGCCTTTGAGAACGTAAGCCTGTGCTATCAGGCCCCGCAGGGGGAAACGCAGGCCCTGAAGGATGTTTCCCTTTCCATTCAGGAAGGGGAGTTTGTGGCTATTGTCGGGCCATCCGGCTGCGGAAAAACCACCATGCTCAGCATGATCATGGGACTTATGGCGCCTACCAGAGGGAAAGTGCTGTATCCCGCAGGGAAATGTCCAATGGGGTATATGCTTCAGCGGGATCATTTGCTGGAGTGGCGGACGGTGGAGAAGAACGTACTGCTGGGACTGGAAGTGCGTCATACTCTGAACGAGGAAAGCCGGGAAAAGGCTTTGACGCTGCTGGATACCTATGGACTGGGAGAATTTGTTTCTTTTAAACCAAACCAGCTTTCCGGGGGTATGCGGCAAAAGGTGGCGTTGATCCGCACACTGGCGCTGGAACCGGAATTGCTCCTGCTGGATGAACCTTTTTCTGCCCTGGACTATCAAACCCGGCTGAACCTGGGGGACGAGATGCGTGCTATTATCAAGGAGCAGAGCAAAACCGCCGTGCTGGTGACCCATGATATTGGGGAAGCCGTATCCATGGCAGACCGGGTGCTGGTGCTTTCGGGACGGCCTGCCATGCTGAAGAAAGAGGTGCTCCTGCCATTCCCACCGGAGATGACGCCTTTGCGCCGAAGGGAAGAGCCGGCATTCCAGCCCTGCTTTAAGAAGATATGGGAGGCGCTGAACGGTTCCGGTATACAGGAGGCAAAAGAATAAAAACTGAGGGGCGCAAGAAGCGATAAAGGCTCTTGGCCTCTTTTTTTACTTGGTGATCATGCCGAATGCACGCCTGGCTCAAATAGGGGGAGGGGGTATAAATATATATTCTTTCACTCAGAAAATGCATTGCAAAAAGACACTGAAAACGATACAATAAAAATACCATTCTGCAAAGGAAGAGGAAGCAATGAAAGTATACGAAAACAGTGTCGGCGTTCTGGTGCCGGAGATCCTGCTGCCCCCTCAGGGGACAGATACGTACAAGTGGGCCGTGGTGGCCTGCGATCAATTCACCTCTCAGAAGGAATACTGGGAGGAAGCCCGCCGGATCATCGGCGATGCCCCTTCCACGCTGGATCTGATCCTGCCGGAAGCCTGGCTGGGCGCTCAGGATGAGCAGGAGCGCATTGCACGCATTAAAGAGAAGATGCAGGAATATCTGCACAACGGCACGCTGGTCAAACAGCCTCAGGGATTTGTGCTGGTGGAGCGCACCGCTGCAGGAAACACCCGGCATGGGCTGGTTATGGCACTGGATCTGGAGAAATATGATTACAGCAAGGGCTCCGGTACACTTATCCGGGCTACGGAAGGCACTATTGTAGAGCGTATTCCGCCCCGGCTGCGCATCCGGGAGGGAGCAGCGGTGGAGCTGCCGCATATTCTGGTGCTCATTGACGATCCTGAAGAGACGGTTATCGAGCCTTTGACGGCGCAGGCCGAAAAGCTTCCTTTGCTGTATGATACGGATCTGATGCTGGGCGGCGGACATATCTCCGGCCGTCTGGTCAGCGGGGAAAAGGAGATCATGGGAGTGCTGGAAGCTCTTACCGCACTCAGCGACAAAGCTGCCTTTGAAAAGAAATACGGCAGCAAGCCCGTACTTCTTTTTGCCATGGGCGATGGGAACCATTCTTTGGCCACGGCCAAGGCGAACTGGGAGAAGATCAAGGCCACGCTGCCCGAGGAACAGAGGGAGGATCATCCTGCCCGGTATGCGCTTATCGAGCTGAACAACGTCCACGATAAAGGCATTGTGTTTGAGGCTATTCACAGGAACGTGTTTGGTATTCCCGGGGAAAAGCTGGTGGAAGCTCTGCTTCAAAAACTGCGGGAGCAGAACGGCGGCGCAGAGATCGGCCCTGAACAGGCGCCTGCCGGAGGCGAAAAGCATGTCATCCCCTTCTATTATGGGGATAAGAGCGGTGCTTTTATCGTAACCGAACCCGCCGTGCAGCTGGCTGTAGGCACGCTGCAGAATGCCATTGACGCCGTGCTGAAGGAACTGGGAGGCGAGGTGGATTATATCCACGGTATTGATGTGGTCAAGGAACTGGCCCAGAAGCCCGATACCACAGGATTCCTCCTGCCGGATATGGAAAAGAGCGAGCTGTTCCCCACCGTAGTGTATGATGGCGCACTGCCCCGCAAGACTTTCTCCATGGGGGAAGCGGCGGAAAAGCGTTACTATATGGAAGCAAGACTTCTGGAAAAGTAAAACAGACACAAACAGGAAGCCGGGAAGCGATATCCCGGCTTTTTTGCATGGACATTATATTCGGAGACGCTGGAAAAGAAGCAAAAGCAACCCCGAGAATGGGGCTCCAGGCAATTTTGGCGTGAGGTCAAAGCGTGCGGAGCTTTTCGTACAGCGATCCCAACAGGGCGGAAGAAGGGGCATCCTGGAGGTGGGCCAACGCATGGCCGCCGTCAGCATCCTCCTGCTGCAGTGCCTGTATATAGGCTAAAAAAGGGGCCGCATTCTCTCCCAACAGCCGGGAAAGACCTTCCCGACCCAGAACACAGAAACCGCCGTTATACAAAGCCAGGGCCTTTTCGGGGAGGGTATCGGCCTGTTCATAACGAAGAAGGAACTGGGAAAGCAAAGAAGCAGGCATTATTTTTCTCCTTTGAGGGTGAGGATAAATTTCTGTTTGGGACGACCCACTTTGCCGTATACATTCAGGGCTTCCACCGTCTGCTCGGATACCATATATTGAAGATACCGGTATGTGGTTTGGGTGGCCAGCCCCGTTTTTTCGGCGATCCATTGGACGGTGCGGGGCTCCGTTTCTTTTTTCAGGGCGTCTATAATAAGCTCCATGGTCACCCGGCTGATGCCCTTTGTCCAGGAAGCGCTTCCGTGGGGATCCCGCTGTGCCTGCATAAGGCGAATATGGAGCTTTATCCGGGAGATGAGATCAGGGGCCTTGATGGGTTTAAGGGCAAAATCGTTGGCGCCGGCCCGGAGAAACTCGTCGGCTATGGCCTGATCGTCATCGATGGTGAATACCAGTATGGGAACGGTTTGCGAAAGCTGGCGAAGCATTTTGACGCCTTCCACTCCATTGATCCTGGGCATATGATAGTCGATAAGCACCATGTCGGGCTTTTCGCGAAAGAACAGGGAAAGGCCCTCCTGTACATCTCCTGCGGTCAAGGGCCGCCATCCCTGAGATTCGCACAGAGCGCCAAGGGCAAAGCGGATCTGTTCATCGTCATCTATGCATAAAATCCTGGTGGGCTCACTCATCGCTTTCTTCCTCCGGTATCAGAATGGTAAAGGTGGTGCCGGTTTGCGGGTGGCTGTCCACCTGTACAAGCCCCCCGTGGGTCTCTACAACTTCTTTTACAAAGACCAGCCCCAGGCCGCTGGAGCCTCGGGTGGAAAAGCCCCGCTGGAAGATGGAAGCCACAGTCTTTTCGTCCATGCCCCGGCCATTGTCGCTGACCAGAAAGCGTACATAGGGCGTTCCGGCGTTTTTGACCTCCGACGGGGAAAGTATTTTCCCGTTTCCCTGCAGGTATACCCGATCCGCTTCCAGCCGAATGACGCCTTTTTTATGATCGGTCAGGGCATAATAGGCATTTTCCAGCAGATTGATGAGCATCCGGTCAAAACGGATGCGATTGGCATTGACATACAGATCTTCCGCAGGCTGTTTAAGCTCAATGCAGTGCACATAGGGAGCAATGGATACCTGTGCCATGACCTCCCGCAGGATATCTCCGGCGGTGGTCAGGCTGACGTGGGTTTCATCCAGAAGCTCGGTGATCATTCGGCTCATGTGCTCTACAGAGGTTTCCACCCCGTGCAGCAGCTGGAGCCGCCGGGGTTCCTTTTCTTCCAGCGCCAGGATGCCGATAATGGTCTGGATGGAGGTGAGGGGGGTCTTCAGGTCGTGGGCTACATGATAGACCTCCCGGTAGGTGCGGTTTTCCACCTCGCTCATGCGGGCGATCATAAGCTCATGCTCCCGCTGTTCCTTCTGGCGGCTTACCAGACGGATGTGGTTCTCATCCGCCACCAGCACCGTATACAGGCAGGCGCTCAGGGCCAGAAGAATGAAAACGCATAGAAGAGACAGATTCAAAAAGGTATCCGCCTGCAAAAAGGCGCTGGCAGCACGGATCTCACGGGTGGTCTCTCCCTGACCAAAGAAGCTGCCGCTGAGGGAGGGCATTACATCCAGGCATTGGATGGCTCCATGAAAGAAGAACACCGTAAAGCACTTTTTTATATTGGAGACAAGAGTCAGATCCACCATGGCCAGCACCAGCATCATGGCAATGGTCAGCAGTGCAGGTACGCCAAAAGCATAGTTTATGCCATACAGCAGGTGGATCAGCCGGTATTCCAGCAGTACCAGCGGAAAGACCATGCAGCCCAGCAGGATCTTCTTGTAGCGCCGGGGGGTCAGGGTGGAAAAACTGTCTGCAATAAAGAAAGCGCCCAGGTAATTGGGGTATCCTCGGAGAATGTTCAGCAGCAGCAGCTGAAAAGCCGCTGCCAGCACATATATTTTTTCATCCCGGGAGAATGCCTTGTACATGGAGGTATACACTTCCATGTTGCCTACGTTCAGCAGCAGGGGCATCAACAGCCCCAGTATCAGCAGCGCACAGCCCAAAAGCAGGGAAGAGTATCTTATTCTTGGTTTCTGCCCTTCCATACGAACCATCTCCTGTACAGCAGCAGCATACCTGCTCCAAGGCCCAGTGCCAGCAGCACCGGAACCTTAGGACAGGTTTTTTTATAGTATAAAGCATTTTCCCCGATGGGCGCAAGAGCAATCGGATCAAAGGGCAGGCCGTATTCCGCACACAGAGTGCGGACGTTCAGCAGCACTGTGACAGGAATATCCAGATTCAGATAGTGACCAAGGAGGAAGCTTTCACCGTTTTTGACCCGCTGCCGGCGCAGGACTCCCTGCCCAAGGGCATAGCCTTCTTCATAAGCCCCCATGGCCATGGATTGCCCCCCTATGCTGACAAAGCAGTCGATATCGCCGTATACCTGCTCCCGCCAGACAAGATTTTCCTGCCGGTCGGGTATACAAACCAGAGGAATGCCTGCTGTTTCCAGCCGGGTCAGAGTCTGCTCCAGCACTGCCTGTTCTTCTTCAAAGAAAGCGGCCCCCATATTCTGCCCCATATCTCCGTCTCCCCCCAGAGTGGCATACAGGGGTGCGGTGGAAACAAGCCCTTTTTCATACAGATGATACAGCATCTCCGGGGCAGTAAATTCCGGCAGGTTGGCCCCATACGTGGAGGCGCCGATAGATATAATGGCTGCCGGCTGTGCCTCCAGCGCATCCAGTGCGCAAAAAAGGGCAATGTTCAGGGCGGGGAAGGAACCGGAAGCGCATATGCCTACCCGATCCCCGGCCTTGACCCCGGCTTCCAGCAGCAGCCGCAGCACCAGAGCGCCCATGTCCCGCTGGCAGGAGGTCCGCTTGGCCTCCAGATTTCCCAATGTGGTGGTGATGGCTGTATGCCCGGTGCCCAGCAGGCCTGTGGAAAAGATGTCTTCCGTTTCGTCTACCGGCAGGCCGCGGCGGAGTCTTTCTGCTTTGATTTCGGCCATACAGGCTTCCATGCGCCGGGCGGCATCACACATCCGGTCATACTCGGGCCGTTTTTCCATGAAAGCATTTTCGTAGCTGATCAACCCGCCTGCCAAAAGAAGCAGCATCGTAAGCAGCAGACACAGGGCCTTGCCCAGTTCCCGCCGCTTCACAGCGCCCCCATAAGGAGCATGACAAGCCCCAATACTCCGGTGACTATTCCAAGAGACAAAATGGTTTTAACAGGTCCCTGCTTTTCCATATCCCGCACCAGTATTCCGGGAATGATAAGCCCGATAACGCTGATTTCAAAGGGCAGTATGCCCAGGGCAACAACTGCCATGTTCAAAAGATAGGAAAGTACGATAGACAGAGCAAACCGGCGCTTTCCATACAGGATCAGCACCTGAGACAACAGAGCCATGACCCCCCATGTGAGCAGAGCCAGTCCAAGCGTATACCCAATGCGCAGGGGAGATTGCAGGCAAAGGGCAAAATACCCCGGTACGATCAGCCCTCCGGGGGAAAGACGGGTACATTCATAAAACAGGATGCTGCAAAGTATCCCCAGCACCAGGATTTCTTCTCTCATTCTACCTCCTTTGCCCGGCGGCGTATGCGCAGAGTCAGGGCTTCTCCCTGCCCTTTGATATTTCCGGCTCCCAGCAGCACCCGGGGTTCCGTAAAATCCAGAGGGATATCCTCTGCCCGGTCAAAGCGGCGCAGAGGAACGGAGGGATTTTGCCGCCGAAGCAGCCGCTGCATCAGGCCCTTCTGCTCTCCCAGAATCCATATTTCACGGACGGGCAGCAGCCGGGCCAGACGACTCATTTCCAGTGCGCGGGCAGGACGGTCTTTGCGGTTGTTCAAGATCAGGATAAGGGGGGCTTTTTCTCCGCTCTTTTCATACAGCGTTCGGGTGGATTGCACATCATTGGCAGAAAAGGCGTTGAGAAAGACCGTATGCCCCCATTGCAGCCGTTCAAAAGCATAGGGATCCCGGCGCACACTTTCCATCCCTTTCAGGGCGGCAGCCCGGGAAACACCAGCGGCTTCACAGGCAGCCAGCGCCAGTGCAATATTTTCCGGAAAATCAGGAATACCTGGGTATCCGGCAGCATCGGGCAGTGCCAGCTTTGCACAGCCCTGTCTTTTTTTCATGACGGCCTGCATGAAGGGAAGCATATCCTCTTCTCCGGTAATCAGCAGTCCTTTTTCCGGGGCCATATGCAGCAGAGAAGCGCAAATTTCCTCTCGGGTAGCGCCCATGACATCCGTATGATCCAGCCGCACGTTGGTGATCAGGGCGATATCCGCCTGAAGCATCTGCTGGGAGGCCCGCTGCAGCTCGGGAGAAATGGCCATGCATTCGCATACGGCTATCTGAGCCCCCTCACGATGCGCTGCAGCCAGCAGGGAGAGCTGTTCCCGGATATTGGCCGGGGCCCGGCGGCGGATCTCCTCCTCCCGGCCGTCGGTATGCAGTATCATGGGCAAAGTGCCGGTAGATTTGCTGACCACCCGAAAGCCTCCTGCACGAAGGCCCGCATCAACAAGTCGGACGGTGGAGGATTTGCCCCGGATGCCGTTTACCTGGATCACATGAAGCAAAGATCTCCTATACCTGCGGGCAAGAAGCTTTTCTGCCCCCAGATACAGGAGATACAACAGGCATAATATGCAGATGAACAGGCCGGCAATGGTCATAGCATCCCTTTATACCGCAGCACATAGGCGGCCACTTTCAGCTGATCCTTCACCCGCCGCTCTATGGGGAAGCCCCGGAAGGTCTCCACGGTGATGGAAGGAATGTGCAGCTGGTCGGTAACGGTGCGGTTCATACTTCCGGCAGGGCCAGGGCCGTTATAGCCGAAGGAAGTGGAGGTTACTTCTCCTGCCTGAGTGGCAAAGAGCAGGTCAAAAAACATATCCTGCATACCATCCAGTGAGGAATAGATCAACGTGCTGCCAAGAAAATCCCTGCCCTCTTTATAGACGATGGCTTCGTGCAGATCCAACAGCTGCTCGGGAGCCTTTTCTTCAATGTCATGGAAAATGGCATAGCACAGGCGCTGGGCCTCGGTGCCGTCTTCCTGACCGGGAAAGCAGCGGTTGGGATCTTCTTCCCCTACCATGCGGCTGACGACCTTTGCGCCCTTGGCATTTGCGGGAGAAAGGACATACAGCGTGCCGGCCCGGATGGTGATCTTTTGCAGCATGAGCCCGGCAAACCAGGCAGCCCGTTCATCCCCGTGGATACCGGCGGCAATGTAGACCGTTGGGCCCGGTTCCTGCCCGGTGATCCTGACTACGGTGGTTTCCGTTTCCGTTTCGGGTGTCAGCTGATAGCTTTCCCGCTGGCACTCATACACGGTGTTAAAATCGTCTGTAAAGTCCTTCGGCTCCATGGAGTAGATATCCAGATCACATTCCGGCTCCAGCACCCGGAAGCCGTCATAGGCAAAGGTCTCGCCGTTGATGGTCACCGTTGCAGGCGCAGATTCTTCCGGGGAACCGTCGGAATCGGGAGAAAGGGTTTGCAGCGGAGCCGCCGTGGGGGCGGCTTCCGCTTTCTTTTCGGATGTTCCGGGGGTACAGGCGCATAGAAGCACCAGCAGCCCCAGAGTCAGTACACACAGTCTTTTCACGCAGAGCACCTTGCCTGGCTTTAGTTTCCAGAGTTCAGATAAGCGCCTACACCATTGGCAATGATCTCGGAATAGGAGGGAAGATCTCCCAGATCCAGGGTATCCGTGCCGCTCAGTTCGTTATAGGCGTTGCACAGCTGTTCCACACCGCAGATATGACGGGCGACCCGCACATCCAGGGGAATGCCGGTTTCCGGGAAATCCACATACAGAGCGCCGTATTTACCGGCCAGATAGTAGTAGTGATCCTGCCCGGTGACCACCAGATCCGCATCGGTGCGGCCCCGAAGGCGCCCCTGAGAGGCATTGGCCGTTTCCATAAGCACGGCCAGCGTATCGGTGTAATCCCCCAGTTCCCGGTGGGAAAGACCGTGAAGGTTGGTGGGAGAGGCTTCGATGCTGATGGTCATGCCTTCCATCTGCATATCCATGGAGGCCCAGCTGGCCAGCTCAATGGCGTCCTGATGGGCTACGATGGCATTGATGGTAGGATATTCCGGGGAAGCTTCGTGGAGATCCACGGTGATGGATACGTTGTTCTGCTTGATGAACTCCGTAATACCATAGGTCACCCGCTCAGTGAAGGTGCCGCTGTTGCTGCCGGGATAAGCCCGGTTCAGATTGCGGGTCTCACTGCCGGAAAGGGTCTGACCGCTGGTGCGGTGCACATATACATCAGAATCCGGCCACTGGTCGATGGGATTGGTAGCCCGGGAGCCAAAGCGGAAGGTCCGCTCCCCGCCGGCGGTCTGAACGGTATAAAACATGGGAGCCGCTTCCTGGGGATCCGTGCAGGTAAAAGCACTGTGGTTGGCCCGGGGGATGACATACATGACGCCGGTTTTTGGGGTGCAGGTTTCAATGAGGGCAACGGCTGCCACCACGCCGGAAGGTTCGTTTGGATGGGTGCCTCCCAGCACCAGAATGGAGGCGCCGGGAACGCCGGAATCCAGCACATAGATCTCCGTGTCGCCATTGGTGCCCTTAAGCTCCGGATTGTAGTCGGAAAGCATCTGCTTTTCCGTTACGCCGGGGCCGGGGTAAATGGGCTCGTCCTGCCACATGGAGGTGAACAGCAAAGCCAGGTACACAATGGCGCCTACGGCCAGCAGGCACAGAAGGGAGGCGGTGAGGATGCGGGTAGGGATCTTTTTTTTCATGATGAGCACCTCACTTGATCAGCAGCAGCCGCAGCACCAGAGGGATGAGCACCAAAGCGGCATCGATCTGGTACAAAAGCTTATCCTTGCGGAACATATTGGCTACGATAAACACCAGCAAAAGGGCGATAATAGCCAGATAGATATATTTGAGAATCATAACTTCCTCCTTTGCTTATGCCGTCAAAAAGCCCAGATACCCGGACAGCAGCAGACAGGCAAGACCCAGTGCAATGCACACCAGGAAAGGAATGATGCAGTGCTTGAGTACGGGCTTGTATTTGAGCCCAACAATCTGAGCGGCATAGTTCCCGGCCAGAGCCGTAGGCGGCATGAGATCGCCCAGGCAGCAGATAAAGGAAAGGGCAGCAGCCAGGGTAATCTGGTCCCCGGTATCCAGCAGCACAAGCAGGAAGGGTACGCCCATGACGCTGGCGGCCCCGTAAGAGCTGACGGCCCCGAAGGCAGGCATGACAATGCACACCGCCGCATACAGCAGGACAATACCCAGACCCAGGCAGCTGACCACGATGTAGCCCCGGGCGCCGGTCAAAGTCAGGATCTGGATGAACATCCCCACGCCCATAAGCTTTGCCAGCACGGGGATGGTGGTATCCATGGCCTCCAGGCCGGCATGCCAGGCATTGAAGCGTTTACCGGTGAACAGAGCCACTACGGCGCAGATCAGGAAAATAAGGGGTGTGCCCAACTGGGGCATAAACTGGGGCAAAGCCCGGGTGAGGACCAGCAGCACCACCAGCAGCAGAATGGGGATATAGAGTTTGAAGCCGTATTGCTTGCCGATCTCCATATCCAGTTCTTTTTTCAGCTCCTCGATATCCAGATCCTTGCAGTATTTAAGCCCAAGGAACAGAACCGTAAAGATGGCGCAGGGGATGGTCAGCAAAAACAGAGGGCCTTCAAAGCCGATATAAGGCATGTCCACGCCGCCGGCAATGAGCATGGCAGGAATATTGACCGGTGGGGCTGCCATACCCATGATGGAGCCGATGGCCAGAATGGCACCGGCTTTTTCTTTGGGAATGCCGATTTTCAGCAGGATGGGGGCCACAATGGCACCGGCGGAAAGCACCGCAGCGGTGGAGGAGCCGGTGATCATGCCCGGAAACATGATGATGAACATCAGAAGGATGAGCATCAGAGCCGGGGCTTTGTAAAACTTGGTTACGATCAGTGCGTTAAGGGCTTCCAGAGCCCCGGAGCGCTGAATGGCCGTCATGAACAACATGGCGGTGGAAATGATCAGGATGGTGTCGATATAGGTAAAGCATCCCTCAAAAAGATGCCGGACGGGGATGCCCTCCCCGGCTACCAGAGCACCCGCAATGGCGCCCAGGATCATAGACAGGCTTACCGGGAGCTTGCACAGCAGGTTCCCCAGCAGGAACACCCCCAGCATCACCAGCAGGACCAGCAATTCCGTACTCAAAATCTTTTCCTCACTGTTTCATAAAAAGGGAAAGGGGTGCCGGCCGTTTGTAAGGGGAAAGCGGCCGGCGCCCCGGAGCGTCATGGGACAGGCTTATTTGCTGAACAGGCCGGAGAACACGCTCACACCGTCTGCAATGGCATACAGGAAGGTGAGGGGCACGTTCTTTTCTTCGGCAAACTTGGAGAACTTATAGTCATAGTTGGCGTCTTCCACCACCACCAGGTAGTTGGCTACATCCAACACCATGTCGGTAAGCTTATCAGACAACGCACCACGACGGATAGCGCCGCCCAGATGGCACATGATCACGGCGGGCTTGCTTTCGCCGATAGCGGTCATGATGGCTTCGGCACGGGCGGTTTCGTCGCTCTCAGAGATACCGGCAGCACCCAGACCCTTGGAGCTGGCGCCGCAGACGATGATAACGGTCTTGTAGTTCTTCACATCCTCAGCGGTGGCCAGAGCATTGAAGGTATAGTCGGCAACACCGGCCTTCTTCATGATGGCGTCCATCATGGAGGCATCGGCGCTCTGACCGAAGGAGGTCACCAGAATGGGAGTGCTGAACTGGGAAGCATCCGCTTCGCCCATGTTAAAGGTGCGGGTGCTTTCGCTGGTGTTCATAACAAAATCGGACTTTTCGTTGGGGTCATAGCCGTCAATAGTCCCCTGAGAGGAGGTATAGCCGGAAGAGGAGTTGTTCTCTGCGGCGGCCGTGGGGGCAGCTTCGGGTTCCTTGGTGCCGTTGGAGCAGGCAGCCAGTGCCAGAACGAACATAAGGGCCATCATAAGGGCGATCATTTTTTTCATAGTGTAAAATCCTCCGTAGTTTTTGATCGTTTTATCAGGAAAGGGGCTTAAAAATGTTTTCAAGACCCAGATCCATCATGTCGCTGTAGCTGCCGATGCAGGTAAATTCAATGGGCGCATCGGCATGGTAGGTGTTATAGGCATCCTTGAGCAGGGAGATACAGGTGATGTGGCGGGCGATCCGTTCGATAAGAGGGATGCCGTTTTCCTTCACGTTGTAGTAGATGTAGCCCTGCTTGTGCGCTTCGTAATAATTGGGTTCGTTTCCGTTGACAATGAGGTCATCATCCATCTTTCCGTGAAGCGGCCCCATGGAGGGGTTGTAGGTCTCCATGAGGGTCATCAGAGCGCTGGTATTGTCTCCCAGACTCCGGTGGGACAGGCCGTAAGAGGTCATGCCGGAAAGTTCTGCCTTCATGTTCAGCCCTTCCAGGCTCATGTCCATGGCCATGAGGGAGGCTACGTCCAAAGCCCGTTCATGGGCCATGGTGGTATCCAGATACAGAAATTCCGGGGAGCCTTCGTGCATGTCCATGACGATGCTCACGTTTTCTTCGTTGATAAGGTTCTTGACCCCGGCGCATACCCGTTCGGTGAGAACGCCGTTTTCATTGCCGGGGTACAGACGGTTGACGTTGCGGATCTCCGCCGTTTCCGTACCTACCAACTTACGGCCGGAGGAGCCTTCGTAAAAGTTCCGGTCGGGCCACTGGTCTACGGGATTGGTCAGGCGGTTGCCCACGCGGAAGGTTCGCTGGGAGCCATCCGCCAAGGTGATGGAGAATCTGTCCAGCATCCCGTCCAGAGGGGAGGTGTGGGTAAATCCGCTCTTGTTGGTCCAGGGCATAATATAGACCTTGCCTGCCGTGACCTGAATGTTTTCGATCATGGCGATGGCAGACATCATACCGGCGGATTCGTTGGGATGGGTGCCCCCCAGCACCAGAAAGGTGCCGCCGGGAACGCCGCTGTCAAACATATAGATCTCCGTATCCAGGTCGGAGCCTTTAAGTCCTTCGCAGTATTCCGAAAGCATTTTGACTTCCGTCAGCTGAGAGGTCTGAACCACTTCTTCCTGCCTGTGCATGGCCAGAAAGTCTATGGAGGCCGGGACGGCAAAGACCAGCGCCAGCGCCAGTACCAGAAGGTTTTTCCAGATATGGGTGTATTTCTTCATGGCAGCCTCCTTACTTGATGTGCAGCGCCCGCAGGGCAAAGGTCACCAGGATCACTGCCAGAGAAATGAGCTCGTACACGGGGCGCTTTTTCAGCATGGAAGCCAGCAGCAGCAGACTCAGCAGCGAGATGACGGCATAATAGACGATAGAAATCATATGGCTGCCCTCCTTACAGGATAAGACCCGTCATGCTGTCTCCAAAGACTACCAGCAGCACTGCCATAAGCAGCACGGGCAGTCCCGCCAGAAGCAGACCGGGGACTGTTTCTTTGTAGGATACTTCCGGAAGAGAAAGCTCATCTCTTACCAGAGATACCAGCCCGCCCCGACAGGCAATGAGCCAGGCCAGCCCGATGGCGGCGGCACAGCCCGTTACGGTAACGGTGTTGGCCAGCCAGCCGATGGGAAATACGGCGTAGGCAATAAAGAAAGCCGGGAGGGGAGCGGAGAAGAAGAAGCCAACCAGCAGACTCAGAGCCATAAGCGCCAGCATCACCGCCGTAGTGGAATAGGGCAGGATCAGCAGGCTGTAAACGCCCCGGATGCCGTTCATGGAGCTGACTTCAATAAAAGAGCCAAGGGCAAATACCGCTGCTACAGGCAGGGCACAGTCTGTAATGCCCTGCATCAGGCTGGAAAGGACACCTTTGGCATTCCGCTTTACGGCGGGGAGCAGAGCTGCCAGCACCAACCCGATCAGAAAGACAAGGGTCTGGCCGCCGATATACAAATAGGAACCCAGAAGTCCGTCTATCAGCACCAGCAGGAGCACCAGCCCCAGCGGGAACAGCGGCAGCAAAGAGGCCTTTTTTTCAGCGGCAGGAGCGGCGGCGGGTTCGTCCTTAAACAGTCCGGCAAAGAGCAGACCGCAGAGGAGGAAGGCCGGCGCGCTCAGCACCAGCAGAGGCAGGAAGAAGCCAACATAGGGGGTAGGAAGCACACTGCCAGCGCCGTTGGCCGCAATGATGGCCGGCAGGCAGTTGGGCGGCAGCATCATGCCCAGAAAAGACCCGGCGGCAATAAAGGATACGGCTTTGGACTTGGGGACGTTTCTCTTTTGCAGATAGTCATAGACAGGGACGGCGCTCATAAGCACGCCCATGCTGGCGCATCCGGTGAGCATCCCGGGCAGAGCCAGATAAAACAGCAGTCCGAAGCTGGCGCCAAGAGGGCTGCGGCCTGCAAGTTTATCAAAAAGCAGACCCCATGCCCCGTTATCCTTGAGCATCCGCAAAAACAAAGCAGCCATGACTACCGGCAGCAGAGCATCCAGAAAACCAAAGGAACCTTCTACGATCTCCCGGAACCGGAGTCCCATGCCTGCCGCCAGACTTCCTGCTACGGCAGCCAGAAGCAGGGCAGGCGTCCACCATTTG
Organism: uncultured Eubacteriales bacterium; assembly: GCA_900545265.1. Taxonomy (GTDB): domain Bacteria; phylum Bacillota; class Clostridia; order Christensenellales; family CAG-138; genus RUG472. The sequence continues at coordinate 51,031 of UQYI01000007.1, read as the reverse complement.
CGGTCGTTTTTGGTGAAGGCCAGCACAAGAGCCACCAGTCCCAGCATTACGATGGCGAGAATGTATTCTTCACGCATAATAAAATCCTTCCCGGCGGCAGAAAGCAGGCTTCCTGCCGCCGCAGCTTGTTAATGAGGATCAATAGGCGGCAGCGCCATAGAGACGGCGGTAATCTGCGCCGGCATAGAATTTGCCGTCAGCCCCATGGTAAATGGCGGCTACGCAGCCTACGTGCGCACCCAGCTCGCCTTCATCGCTGATCTCAAAGCCCAGGTCTGTGAGTTTCTGGAGCACTTCCTCCCCATAGCGGGATTCGATGGAAAGCTGCTTGCTGTTCTTATCCCGGTAGATACGGGGGGCATTGATGGCCTGCGCCACGTTCATGTCATAATCAATGACGTTGGAGATGGTGATGGCCACGGCGGAAACCAGCGCCCAGTTGCCGGGGGAACCTACGGCCATGAAGGGAACACCGTTTTCATCGGCCACGATGGAGGGGCAGATGGTGGTGCGCACCCGGATATAAGGCATGAGCTTGTTGACCTTGGCGGTAGCGGAGTTGTTCAGATTGCCCAGATGAGCGCTGAATACAAAGCCCGTGCCGGGGACGGCTACGGCGGAGCCAAAGTTGATACCGTTGGTGTTGGTGGTGGAAACTACGTTGCCATAGGAATCCATAACGGACAGGTGGGTGGTGCCGCCCTGATCGGGAGTAGTGTCGGCATCTACCTTTTCACCGGTCTCGGAAAGGGTCACGGTAAGGTTGCCCTTCTTGGCGTTCTTGAGATAGGTGGTCAGATCGATCTTGGAGGCCCGCTCTGCAGCGTATTCCTTGCTGATCATTTCTTCGGTAGGCAGGTTATAGTAGTCAGGGTCGGCCATGAAGGCTACGCCGTCCATGCAGGCCATGGCGTAGGCGTCAGCGGTGACCTTAACGGCCTCCATACTGTCGTGACCCAGAGCGGCCATGTCGAAATTCTCCATGATGTTCAGCATCTCCAGCAGGGCGGTGCCACCATTGGAGGGACCGCCTACGGTATAGACCTTCTTGCCCCGATAGGTGGTGGAGATGGCTTCCCGCTCTTTGGTTTCGTACTGAGCGAAGTCCTCCCGGGTAAGCAGACCACCGATGCTCTGGATATAATCCACCATCTTCTGGGTGAAGTCGCTGTTGTAGAAAGCTTCCTTGCCGCCGTTGGCGATGAGCTCCAGTGTGTCGGCCAGGTCCTTATTATAGATGGTCTGGCCATGGCTGTAGAAGAAGCCGTCATCGGTATAGATGCCCATGGTATAGGGGTAAGCGGAAAGGTTGGCATAGCGGCCTTCCAGATTGGTGTTCCAGCGCTCCGGCAGAGTGAAACCGTTGCGGGCCAGATCGATGACCGGCTGAAGCACCTGAGCCGGAGTCATGGTGCCGTACTTTTCCAAAGCGGTCATGGTGCCGTGCACCACACCGGGGATGGCGATGGATTCGGGAGAGGGGGGATTGGAGGAGGTATCGGTGCTGATCTCACCGGCCACGGCAGCGCCGGGGGCCTGCGTCATGTATTCCAGCACCAGGTAGCGATCCTGCTCCTTCAGGTAGATAAGCATCTGGCCTGCACCGCCGATGCCGGAGGCAGCGGGCTCCAGAAGCCCAACGGCATAGATCATGGCTACGGCTGCGTCCACAGCGTTGCCGCCGGCTTTCAGAATGTCCACGCCGATCTGGGCGGCAATGGGGTCGGCGCAGGCGGTAGCGCCAAATTCACCAACAGCGCCGGTGCCGTAATCGTCTCCTTCATAAGCACCCTTAATGGGCTCTTCCGTGGGGACGGGTTCGGCGGTTGCCTGGGTGAGAGCCTCGGTGGCAGAAGGTTCTTTGGGCGTTTCGGCAGTCTGCTGCTTCTGGCAGCCAGCCAGAAGGGTCAAAGCCATCAGCAGGGCCAGACAAAGAGAGAGCGTTCTTTTCACAATGACATCCTCCGGTTCCTTATAAGATAAAATGAGCAACAATCTGTCCGTTGAAAAACGGACAACCTGTTCTATGTACAAGTATACTCCTCCGATTTCCGGGAATCTATATTTTCTCATTTTTTCTTGCCGGATTCAGCGGAAAACAGGGGAGTTTTTCTTCTTTGAAGGGAGTATGCAAAGGGGATCCTCTTGCTGCAAGAGGATCCCCTGATGGGATAGGTCTGCTTATGCGGCAGGCTCGATGGTAAGGATATTCATCAGGCTCTGATCGGGATAGGCGATGGAGGTAGCATCCACACCGTCACCGGCAGCATTGATGAACAGCTTCACATTGGCCAGCTCGTCGGCGGAGATCTCTTCCTTGTAACCGTCAGCGCAGATGAAGTTGTAAGAGGCGGCTTCCTGCATGCCGATGGCCTTGAACAGGTCGGCTACGGTGTAACCATCGGGGAGAGATTCCACAGAGGGTACGTATACCAGAGCGTCAGCGTCAAAGACGTAGTAGCCGGCACTCTTGCAAAGGGCGTTGTAGGCCTGCTTCTGACCGCAGGTAAAGGCATCGTTGCCCTTCTTGTTGTTCAGGCAGATGTAAGAGGCTTTGAAAGCTTCCATATCGTACTCATACTCGAAGCCGTCCTTCCAGGAGATGGCCTTGCAGGTATCAGAGGCGATGCCGGCCTTATCCATGACGTCGGTCACGGCATAGGCTTCATAAATGGTGCCGCCGAAGTTCAGGGTGTAAGGAGCTTCGGTATCCAGTATGCCTTCTGCATTGGGCATGACAACGATCTGCTGGATCCCCTCACCGGGAGTGCTTTCCTTGGTGAGGCCGGTGGGTACGATATAGCGGATGTTCTGGAGCGTGTAGTCGGGGTAAGCGATGGAGGTAGCGTCAATGGAACCGTCCTTATCAAAGATGCTCACCTTTTCCAGATCGGCGGCCTGGATGGTCTCGGAATAGCCGTCGGCACAGATAAAGTCATAAGCATCGGCCTGAGCCATGGCGATCTCATCAAAAAGCTCCTTAACGTTCCAGCCGTCGGGCTGCATGAACAGGGCGCAGACGTGGCCTACAGTGAAATAGCCCATGAACTGGGGCATGTTGTCCTTTTTCTGGGTGGGGCCGGTGAATACATCATATTCGTTGCCCTTGGCGTCGGTATACTTGAGACTCAGACCTTTGGCTGCCAGAGTCTCATAGGTATCGGTGCCGTCATCGGTATAACCGTCGGTATAGGCTACCACCGCCACCACATCAGTGGCTTCGGGCATGAAGTAGAAGTTCTTTTCGGCGATCTCCCCAATATTGTAGGAGGGAAGCCAGAAAGCGTTGAAACGGGTCTCTTCGCCCTTGGCGGGAGTAAGATCCTTGACCAGAGTGTTCAGAACGGTGACTTTCTTTACGCCCTGTACGGGTTCCGGCGTGGGGGCTTCGGTAGGCGCTTCGGTAGGAGCCTCAGTGGGGGCTTCGGTGACTTCTGCAACGGGTTCAGCGGTGGGTTCACTCTTCTGATCGGCCTGTTCATTGGAGCAGCCAACCAGGGAGAAGAGCATCACAACAACCAGAAGCATTGCAAGCCAAGTCTTTTTCATGTGAATTCCTCCTGTTTTTTTGCTTTGGCACAAGATAAGTACGGCCAAAATTATATCCCTGCCACGGAATATATACACATTTTAACCATCTGCCTGACTGCTGGCAAGCTTTTTTTCCTTTTTTCTCATAATTGCTTTTTCTGTAACGCTTCTCCTGCAATTTCTCCTGCATTTCTTGCTGAAATAAACATTTTTACAGGAAGTGGGGGAGAAAATGAAACTTGTGCAGGAAAGAATATGCAGCAGATCTGAAGGCACCATCGGAATACGGCCAGGATAAGACCATGAATAACGGCGAATAAAACGGAGCATAAAAGCAAGGAGAGGGCGGTTATGGCTTTATGAGATTGCTTTTCCCGTGTAAATGTTGCACCTTGGTCAAGAAAAGTTTGCAATCCGTTTGCAGAGATATGGTATACTCCATAAAATCAAAAGCAGACCCTGCATGGACAATGTAGTAAGGTATGGAACGGACTACCCGGGACACACTATACCATACGGTACTGCCGAAAACGAAAGGAGCATTTTCCATGGAAAAGGAGCCGGTCTCTTCCCAGGGAAACGATAATAAAAAGAAAAACGAAAAAAGGACTCTGTGGATATTCTTGCTGACGGGATTGCTGGTGGCGGGCGCTTTTCTGGGAGCCTGCCTGCATCAAACGCTGAACCGGCCGGAATCCCTGTTTCATATTTCCGCACGGAAAGCAACGCCTACGTCTGCTGCGGCGGATGAGGATCCGGATTTGCCTTCCACACCGGCGCCGACCGCCCGGGCTGCTGAAGAGGAAACGCCCGCATTGGTCAACATTCTGCTTATGGGGATCGATAAAGAAGCCGGCGTATTGGAAAGTTACGGTCCCACGGCAGACTGCCATACGGATGCGCTGATCCTGGTAGCGGTGAACTTCCAGGAGAAAAAGGTGGATCTGCTCTCCCTGCCTCGGGATACTTTTGTGAATATGGAAGGGGTAGACGGATTTTACAAGCTCAACGGTATACTCAATTATGGCGGCGGCAAAACCGAGGCGGGATTCCGACAGGTTTGCCAGGCGGCGGAGTGGATGCTGGGAGGGATTCCGGTAGAGTATTACTGTGCCATTGATGTGGATCAGGTGGCTCAGATCGGTGATCTGCTGGGCGGTGTGGATTTTGATATGGATATGCAGTATACCGGCAGCAGCGGCCGCAGGTATAAGAAGGGTATGCAGCATCTGGACGGCGAGGGCATCAGCGACTATATGCGGGCCAGAAAAAATGCCACCGGGGAATTGGGAGACAAGGGCCGCATGAACCGCTGCAAACGTATGCTGCTGGCTCTGTTTGAGCAGCTGAAAAAGGAAGGGACGCTGAGCAAAATCCCGGCACTGATGCGCACCTTGCAGAAGGGGGTATATACCAATCTGACCCTGCAGCAGCAGGTGGCGCTCATGAACTTTGCCGCCCGGCTGGATACAGAGACCATCGGCATGTATACCATGCCCGGTGAGATCCGTTCTGCGGCGGACTGGAATTTTATGTTTTTGGATCAATCCGGGCGGACGGAGCTGATAGAAACACTTTTCGGCCTTCAGGTGAAACCTCAGAGCAGGGTCTCTTATGAGTATGCCCGGTGGCTGAAAAAAACGGGGTTCCGGGCGCTGAAATACCTGCGCAACGGAGCCAAGGTGCTGGTATTTTCCAGAGAACAGGCGGATTTGCCGGAAGAGACCCGTTCTTTGCAGGCCGCTTTGGAAGACAGCCTGCTGCAGGCGCAGGAAGCGTTTGAAAATGTGGGAGACGACCTTGAACCCGGTCGGACAGCCGCCCTGCAAAAGCTGCTGGGGCCCATGCGCAAGAATACCGAAGCTTTGGCCAAGGCTCTTTCCTATCCGGAAAAACTGACATGGAGCGTACGCTCGGATTGGACCATGGATACGGACATCAATACGGTCACCGTGGATTTCCGATAAAAAGAGTGTGGCGGCCATCGCTGCCAGGGAATGAAAAATAAAATGGAGGCAGGCATATATGTGCCTGCCTCCATGTGCGTTTTTGCATTTTATTACTGTACCGGCTTCTTCTTCCATCCGATACGGGTGGTCAGGGCAAAGAGCGCAGGGTACAGACCTATATCCACAAACAGGATCACGGCATATCGTGCGGTGCGTACCATGCGTGCAGCAAAGGCAGGGGAGGAAAGAAATTCCCCGGAGAAGGGAAGCTTCAACAGAGCGTTGAGCCCCAGGTATATCCCTATGCCGCCCAGTATCCGCAGAACGGAGCGGGGAATGGAACGGGTATTTTGAAAACGGACAAAGCGCTCTTCAAAAAGATTTCCGGCAAAAAAACCGATCATCATGCCAAGGCTGGTGTAATAATCGGAGGTAGTGCAGTAGAACAGACCCGGCAGAGCCGTGAGCAGCAGCACCAGATAAAAGAGCCATTTCTTTTTCAGCACGGTTTTCAGCCAGGGAACCAGAAATACCGCCAGAAGCCCCAAAGCCCAGCCGACCAGCACGTCCGTAGGAAAATGTACGCCCAAACAGAAGCGGCTGACGCCTACCAGCAGAATAAGTATCCCACAACAGAAGGTGAGCCAGCGCTTTTTGAACCACCGGGCCAAGGATCCGTACAGGGCGGCGGCACTGGAGGAATGGCCACTGGGAAAGGAATATCCCTGGGCGGCAATGTCATATAGATCCGCATTTTCAGAGACCTTTTTCAGGCAAGTGATCTCCGGACAGTCAAAATAGGGCCGCCGGCGAAGAAAGATGTTTTTCAGCAGCGGATTCCATACGGAAACGGCAAAAAGATTGGTACCCATATAGATGCCGATCTCTTTGCTGCGGCACCAGTAAAAATAGCCCAGCAGCAGCACCATAATGGTCTCCTGTCCGAAAAGGGTAAGGAAGACTGCCAGCTTTACGCCAAAGACCCCCAGATTGGCCTGAAGCCATGCCATAAGAGCCGGTTCCCAACCGAAAAAGAATGTGTTTCCCATTTGACCTCCCGTATATACGGTGCATGCGGGGCAAGTTACTTGCCTGTGGAGCCGAAGCCGCCGCTTCCCCTTTGTGTTTCGTCCAGAACATCGGTCTGGACGAATTCCATGGGTACATAGGGCAGCAATACCAGCTGGGCGATGCGGTCGCCGTGAGATACGGTGCGCGGTTCCCCGCTGTCGTTGTGCAGAGCCACGATGTATTCTCCACGGTAATCACTGTCTACCACACCTACACAGTTGGCAGGGCGAAGTCCCTGACGCAGCGCCAGTCCGCTGCGGGCAAAGCAGGCGGCAAAATACCCTTCCGGCAGGGCGCAGGTGATACCGGTGCCAATGGCAAGAGTTTCCCCGGGCGCCAGAGTCACGGGCCCCTGAGGCAGGCAGGCATACAGATCGTACCCGGCGGCGGAAGCAGAGCCGCGAGTGGGGATCAGAGCTTCCGGATGGAGCTTTTTAAGGGGGATGTTCATGCCTGTACCCCGTCTATATACCGGCAGGCAGCCATAGCGGCCACGGCGCCGTCTGCGGCGGCAGTGGTTACCTGACGTAGCGTCTTTTTCCGGCAGTCTCCGGCGGTAAAAAGACCGGGAGTAGGAGTCAGGCAGTTTTCACTGCTGTCAAAGTAGCCGTTGGCATCCAGGGGCGCCAGAGAAGAAAAAACGTCGTTTTGCGGCAGAAGTCCTATGGCTACAAACAGTCCGTCGCATAGGATGCTGCGCGTTTCTCCGGTAGCCTTGTTTTCCACAGAAAGGCCGCGAAGTTCTCCCTGCTCTTCCAGCAGGCTCAGAATCCGGGTATTGGGGCAAGCTTCTACATTTTTACGGGCAAAAAGCACCTCCTGAAGCCGCTGCTCTCCGGTAAATACCGGCAGATCCTGAAGAAGAATGACTTTTTTGCATTTGTCGGAAAGGAGAATGGCTTCCTGTAGGGCGGAATTCCCGCCGCCGGCTACACAAACGGTCTGATCCTTATAAAAATCTCCGTCGCATACGGCGCAGAAGGAAATGCCGCTGCCGATAAGCGCTTCTTCTCCGGGAAGTCCCAGAAGGCGATGGCGGACGCCGGTGGCCAGGATCACTGTCCGGCTTTCAAAAACGCTGCCCTCTTCCGTTTTTACGGCAAAACCTGTGCCGGTGGGGGTCACGGCAATAACGGTTTCCAGCTCTACCTGGGCTCCCTGAGACAGAACCTGCTCCAGAAATCTGTCGGCAAATTCATTGCCGCTGAGAGAAAGAAACCCCGGCAGATTCTCTACCTGAGGGGAATAGGTGATCTGACCGCCGAAGCCCTGCTTTTCGATGATCAGGGCGCTTTTTCCGTTGCGCCGGGCGTACAGAGCAGCGGTCATGCCTGCGGGACCGCCGCCTACGATGATCACATCCAACATATGCATTACTCCTGTATTGATTTTCCAGAAAAAAGGGGCGCCGCTGTGAGCGCCCCTGCAATCTTTTTTATGTTATTCCTTACCCATCAGGTGCCCCTTGATGGAGGAAACGCCCTTATATTTGCGCAGCTCTTCCCCTTCCCGGATGACCAGCGTAGGGGCCTGCTTAATGCCGAACTCTTCCACCAGTTCCGGGTGCTCCTCGGCAATGTATACGCCGTACTGCACTCCGGCCTTATCCAGCAGGGCTTTGGCCAGCTTACAGTTGGGGCAGGTGGGGGTCACGAAAAGAAATACGGTGCTGTTGACGGGCACTTGTTCTTCTTCCAAAACCTCCTCCAGAGGCTTTGCCGGGACAGCGGGAGCGGCGGGGGCCTCTATGGGGCCGTTGTGCCGGAGAACGCTGTGCCCCACATCATAGACCTTCCTGTCCTTAAACTCCTGGGCCTTGCCGTCATTCCAGTTCTGTACGGGCCGGTAATAACCGGTGATGCGGCTGTAAACCTCGGTCTTTTTGCCGCAATGGGGGCAGGAATAATGCTCCCCGGAGAGATACCCGTGATCCTGGCAGATGGAGTAGGTGGGGGAAAGGGTGTAATAGGGCAGCTTGTAATTTTCGGCGATCTTACGCACCAGCGTGGCGGCAGCCTTCCAGTCCGGGAGCTTTTCGCCCAGGAAAGCATGGAACACCGTACCGGAGGTATACAAAGTCTGCAGATCGTCCTGAATATCCAGGGCGGAGAACACATCCTCCGTATAGCCTACGGGCAGGTGAGAGGAGTTGGTGTAGTAAGGCGTGCCATTTTCGTTGGCGGTAAGGATGCCAGGGTACAACTCCTTATCATGCTTGGCAAAGCGGTAGGAAGTGGATTCAGCGGGGGTAGCCTCCAGATTGTAAAGGTCGCCGTACTGCTCCTGATAATCGCTGAGCCGTTCCCGCATGTGGTTGAGCACATCCTTGGTGAACTGCTGGGCCTGACCATGGGTCAGGTCCTGCCGGATCCACCGGGCGTTGAGGCAGGCTTCGTTCATACCCACCAGGCCAATGGTGGAAAAGTGGTTGTTGAAGGTGCCCAGATATCGCTTGGTGTAAGGATACAGACCCGCATCCAGAAGCTTGGTGATAACGGTGCGCTTGGTCTTCAGGCTTCTGGCGGCAATGTCCATCATCTTGTCCAGCCGCTCATAGAATTCTTTCTCGTCCTGAGAAAGATAAGCGATCCGGGGCATGTTGATGGTCACCACGCCGATAGAACCGGTGCTTTCCCCGGAGCCGAAGAAACCGCCGGACTTTTTGCGCAGCTCCCGCAGATCCAGCCGGAGCCTGCAGCACATGGAGCGTACATCGCTGGGCTCCATGTCGGAGTTGATGTAGTTGGAGAAGTAAGGCGTGCCGTATTTGGCGGTCATCTCAAAGAGAAGCCGGTTGTTTTCGTTTTCGCTCCAGTCAAAGTCCCGGGTAATGGAATAGGTGGGGATGGGATACTGGAAACCCCGGCCGTTGGCATCTCCTTCGATCATAACGTCGATGAAGGCCTTGTTGACCATGTCCATTTCCTTTTTGCAGTCCCCATAGGTAAAGGGCATTTCCTTGCCGCCGACGATGGCAGGCAGATTTTCCAGATCCTTGGGTACGGTCCAGTCCAGGGTGATGTTGGAGAAGGGCGCCTGCGTGCCCCAGCGGCTGGGAGTATTTACCCCGAAGATGAAGCTCTGGACGCATTGCTTGACTTCCTTCTGGGAAAGACCGTCCACCTTTACAAAGGGCGCCAGATAGGTATCGAAGGAGGAGAAAGCCTGAGCCCCCGCCCATTCATTCTGCATGATGCCCAGAAAATTGACCATCTGGTTGCACAGGGTAGACAGATGCCCGGCGGGCGTAGAGGTGATCTTGCCGGGGATGCCCCCAAGCCCTTCCTGGATCAGCTGCTTAAGACTCCAGCCGGCGCAATAGCCGGTGAGCATGCTCAGATCATGGAGATGCATGGCGGCGGAACGATGGGCTTCGGCCACCTCGCTGTCGTAGATCTCGGAAAGCCAGTAGTTGGCGGTGATGGCGCCGGAGTTGGAGAGGATCAGCCCGCCTACGGAATAGGTGACGGTGGAATTCTCCTTTACCCGCCAGTCGTTGATCTGCAGGTAATTGTCTACCAGATCCTTGTAGTTGAGCAGAGTGGAGTTGACGTTGCGGATCTTTTCCCGCTGTTTGCGGTAGAGAATGTAGGCCTTGGCCACATCCGCATAGCCGGACTCGGAGAGGACTTTTTCCACACTGTCCTGGATATCCTCTACGGCGATGCAGTCGTTTTTGATCTTCTTTTCAAAATCTGCCGTTACATGCAGAGCAAGCAGATCCAGCACACTGGGATGGGACTGCTTGTGCAGGGCATCAAATGCCTTGCCGATGGCAGCACTTATCTTGGCAATGTTGAACTCTACCAGTTGACCGTCCCGTTTAATGACTCGATACATAAAAAATCCCCCGCTGTTTGATGGTATTATCGCGGGCCCGGGGCCCGGACGTATGCAAAATCGAAGCAGTACGAAGATACCATACAATGCGGAGAAAGTCAATATATGGTGGACGAAATTCATAAAACCACAACATATAGTTATTTATGCGCTTTGCATACCCAATATACGCTCCTAATCGGCTCCCCGGAGGGTCACGGACCCCACATATGGAGCCACTGCCCGCACAAAGGCTTCCAGAGCCTCTTTTCCAGGCGCAGTAAGGCTTTGGCAGGGGACGCTGTCCCGGGGGGCAAAGGGCTGAATAAAGTATCTGGAGGCCCCCTGGATCCATTGGCCGATGGCGCGCAGGTCTGTATCCTTATGCAACTGGGCGCAGACGGTGGTGCGGAACTCATACTCCGTCTGCCCTTCCAGCAGCAGGGAGACGCTCTTTCTTATGGGGGTCAGATCCACGGCGGAAAGGCCTACGGTCAGAGCATACTTTTCCGGACTGTTTTTTATATCCATGGCCACATAATCCACCAGCCTGCGCCGGATAAGGTCTGCCAGCCGATCCGGATGGGTCCCGTTGGTATCCAGCTTCACGGCGAAGCCCATGGCCTTGATCTTCTCCAGCAGGGGCCCAATGTCCCGCAGCAGGGGTTCCCCGCCGGTGACAGCCACGCCATCCAGCAGACCCCGGCGCTTTTGCAGAAAGCGGAGCAGCGTTTCCTCTTCCATTTCCGGGGGCCAGGTGCCGTCCAGCAGTTCAGCATTATGGCAGTAAGGGCAGCGGAAGTCGCAGCCTCCCAGGAAAATCGTACAGGCCACCCGGCCGGGAAAGTCCAGCAGGGTCATTTTTTGCAGCCCATGAATCATCATAATGGCAGTTCTCCTTGTTTTACACGGTGCAGAGAATGTGCAGCAGACGCACTTCGTCCTCCCGGATACGGTCGTTGACGGAACAGGCATGGCGGCTCAGATCCCGGCACTCCATGGCGCTCAGCCCCTGTGCCCGAAGGCTCTCAATGCACATATCCCCTATATCTTCCATGAGCCCGGCCTTGATCTCGGGACGGTCGCCTTCATTGTCTGCGGTCAGCAGGTACTCCAGCAGCGGGGCCATATCCTTCATGACCGGCAGAGCGCGCAGACCCCGGAAGACCCACTTGTAATAGGGCTCATATACGTTCTCCAGCAGAAAAGCAGTGCTGAGAGCGTGGCGGACATATTCTCCCAGCGCCAGCTGAGCCGCCGCAGGATCCCTGCGGGCCAGGCAACGGGGGTAGTTGTAGGGCCCGGCCTGATGCATGAGAAGCAGCTGCCCTGCCAGGCGCTTTCTGCGGACAGCCTCCGGAAAACGGGAGATGCGCTGCCGGATGGCTGTGACTTCTCCCAATCCGTCATAAAAGACTGTACCGCCGGAAGCTTCCAGAAGCGTCTGCGGGGATAGGGTCAGCCACTGCTGCAGCGTCAGGCATCCATCGGGAGCGCCCAGCTTTTCTGTAAAAAATTCTGCCGTACGCCATACGCCGTGACGGGGGCCGCCTGCCGGGGACAGCGCGCTGCGGGTAAAGCCCATGAATGTTTTGGGCAGCTTTGCATACGCCCGCTCCAGCAGAAAGGCCGTTCGCCTGTCTACGGCTGCTTCTTCGGGCAGGAGCAGGCAGAAACCGGGTTCAAAATCGTGATCCCGGGAGATCTCATCATCGTAGCCCAAACACTCGGATCCGCTGCCCATAAGCCCGGCGGCCACAAGCGGCAGCAGTTCGGGAAATTCCTTTTCCAGCATGGGGCGGCCCCAGGTTTCAAAATAGGCCCGGCAAAGTTCAAGCCCCTGCATACAGCTCCTCGGAACGCTTTTTCAGTTCCCCGGTATAGGCAAAATACCCGTAGTACGAGAAGGTAGGGGCACACTTTTCACACACGAAAGCGTAATAGCCGTCCCGGACGGGGGAGGGCAGGTCCAGTCTGGTCCAGGCTTCCTCCATAAGGGCTTCGATCTCTTCCGCTCCCGCTTCCAGACCCTTTTGCTTTTCCAGCGTGTTGGCCATGTTCAGGCAGGTGACGGCCTGTTCCCAGGGGCCATAGGGCGCAGTCTCCATGATGGCCATGGCCCGGCGATAAAGACAGAGGGCTTCTTCGTACCGGCCCAGCGCACTCAGGCACAGGCCCATGTTGTTATATAATCCGCCCAGCCGGGGATCATTCGCCGGCAGCAGAGCCTCATACAGTTCCTGCGCGGCTTCAAAATGGGAAAGAGCCGCATCATACCGACCGAAAGCTTCCAGTACCGTGGCTGCATTGACCAGGCAGGTAGCCCCGGAAGGTCCTTTATCCAGATCCAGAGAATGAGAGAGGGCCAGCGCTTCCTGGGCACAGGCAATGGCTTCTTCCTCTCGGTTCAGCTTGCGGTAGAGGCCCATAAGCTCGTTGAGTACCAGAAAAGCCCCTTCTTCATCGCCGTTCTGGCGGGCTTCCTCCAGCCAGTAGACAAGGTGTCGCTCTGCGCCCGGGTAATCCCTGCGGGCCAGATACTGATCCAGTTTTTCCAATACTCTGTTCCGGGGGATGGAATGGCCCTGGCTGCCAGCCCGGGCCGGCGGGGAAAGGGGGCAGCGGGGTTCTGTATAAGCTTCCCGCTCCAGAGGAAGAGCCATGAGAACGCCTCCTTGCTTTTTACCTGTGAGCGTATCACAAAATGAAACGTATTGCAATGCAAAAGTATGGCGGCATCTCCCGCGGAAATGGTTGTTCTTTTGGCAGGAACGTGATATACTATACAAAAAAGGAGGTGTACGCCATGAAAATGATCACAGCCATCGTCAATAAGGACGACGGAGCGGACGTGTGCCGGGCTTTGACGGAAGCAGGCTATATGTTCACCAAGATCTCCACTACCGGCGGCTTTCTCCGCTCCGGCAACATCACCCTGCTTATGGGCACAGAAGATGAAAAGGTGGAGCATGCCGTGCAGCTGATCCGGGAGCATTGTGCCCGGCGCAAGGCCAAGGTACCAGCGGCCATCTATAACGAATACAGCCTGTACAACGCTTTTTATACGGCAGAGGTAGAAGTTGGGGGCGCCACGGTCTTTATTTCCAACGTGGAGCAGTTCGAAAAAATGTAAAACGCATATATGCACGCAACAGAGCCGTGTCTGCTTCGGCAGGCATGGCTTTTTATGTTTGGCCGGGGAATTGTGAGATTTCAGCAACCTTTTGGCACAGGAATTGAAGAATATCGCTGCATCTGCTATACTCGCCATACAACAGGGATAAAAACACGTCCCGGTAGGTAGTCCGGGAGCGGGGGAGTCCCCCGTCAGTAACCTGCCTCCTTTGGTTGTCCCTTCCCTGTGCGGCATACTTGAAAAAGGAGGGAAAGTGTATATGGCTTCACAGACCCCGGAGCAGGTATCCGGGAGTTTACAGGTGTTTTTTGAGGAGCCTTTTTATGTAGGGCTCTTTGAAAAGCGGGAAGCAGGGCGGCTGCGGGTGTGCAAGATCACCTTTGGCCCGGAACCTACGGATGCTCAGGTGCTGGCATATGTGCAGCAGCAATACGGGCAACTGTTATTTAGTGCACCCATAAAGGGAGAAAAGCCTGCTGCGGGAGAGAAAAATCATAAGCGGCGGCAGCGGGAAGCCCGGCGGCAAACGGCACAGGCGGGGATAGGCACCCGCGCCCAGCAGGCTTTGCAGGCCCAGCGGGAGCTGCACAAACAGGAAAAGAAGGCGCATACCAAAGCAGAGCGGGAGGTGGAGGCCGCCCGGCGTTTTGCCATGGCGCAGCAAAAAAGAAAGGAAAAGCACCGGGGCCGCTGACCGGAGCAGAAAACAATGTACTGGATCATTTTATGGATATTGCTGGTTCTCGGGCTGGGATTTTGCCTGTGGTTTCTGTGGAAGCATGTACCCCGGTATGCCGTGCTGCCGGTGCTGCTGACTGTGGCGGTAAACGGCCTTGCTTATTATGTGCCAAAGCTCATCCCTACGGGGATCCAACCGGTATATATGGGGCTGCCGATAGACGAAAGCATTCCCTTTTGTCAGGAATTTATCTATATTTATGTGTTGGCATACTTTCAGTGGGCCATGGGCTGGATGCTGCTGGCCCGTCAGGAGCGGTCTTTTATGAACCGGCGGCTGGCGGGAGAATGGATAAGCAAAGGGATCTGCTGCCTGTTTTTTATTCTTCTGCCTACAATCATGACACGGCCTGTGCCTCAGGGGGATTCCTTTGCGGCTTTTCTTACCCGCTGCATTTACAAAAGCGATGCGCCAAAAAATCTGCTCCCTTCCATCCACTGCCTGGAAAGCTGGCTGTGCTTCCGCAATGCGCTGCGTTTTAAGGGCGTGCCCCGGTGGTATCTGCCGCTGACGGCGCTGATGACTCTGCTGGTGTTTGCCTCTACCTTGCTGGTGAAGCAGCATGTGCTGGTGGATGTACCCGCCGGGATACTGGCTGCAGAATTGGGACTGTTCCTGGCCAACAAATGTAGGTTGGGTGGGCTTATAGAGCGGCTGGAAGCTCCGTTCCTGAAAAAACAGGCGGCATAAAAGTGCACATGGATGTGCATACAGGCAAATAAAAGACGTGGCTTTCACAGCCGCGTCTTTTGGTTTAAGCAGCACAGGGAGCAGGGCGGCAAATACCCATAGCCGCAGCCTCCGCCCCGGTAAAGCAGGGGGACTGCGGCTATCCGGCCGTATTTTTATTTATCCCAAACGATCTGATAGGATTCATCCCGAAATACCAATTCTCCTGAAGCCAGCAGCTTCTCCTGCATATAACCCCGCTTTTCTACGATCAGCTTGCCGTTTTGCAGATTGAGCGTGTAATCATATTGCCCGCGATCGGATTTCTCATAGCTTGTGCTGTTGGCATAATCGTAAATAATAAAACGATTGTCAACGATTCCCGAACCAACGCTGGTTGTGGAACAAAGTTCCGGCCTGCCGTCGCCGTTCAGGTCGCAAAAATACACGCTCCAGATAGGCATACCGGTGTAGAGAGGAATGATTTCCCTGTCAGTGACAGCTTCGAGCTTTTCAGGGTGCCAACGGAACGTGACGCCGGGAAACTCATCCAGCTGGATCTCCCGAACGCCGTCCCAGATCATTTCATCGCCATTAAGAGAGTCAAACCATTTTGATGCAGTGAGTGCTTGGGTATCTTCAGGCGCTTCATTTTGTTTTCCGCAGCATGTCAATGACAGCGCAAGCAAAAGAAAAAGCACTATGGATATGATCTTTTTCACAGCATATTCCTCCGTAACAAATTTGAAATTTATCCAACTTTCTCATCTTCAAACTTGCTGGCGGCGAACGGCAAGTCCACAAGAAATAGACGCGCAAACGTCGCAAGGGAGTGTAGCTCCCTTGACGGAAGGTCATGACGAAGCATTTTCAGTCATGCAGTTTTCATCTGCTGACAGCTGACAGAGAATGAAGCTCCGCAGGACGTACTACTCTCGACAGGGAGTATAGAAGTGCGCCCTTAAGTTCCTAAAGGGATTTCTCAGCTTCGTAAAACTGAAACGACAAAAACGAATTTGGCGAACTGTCCATCATGCTGCAATGGGGAATTACAATGCAACTCCCAGCTCCTTGCACTTTTCGATTGCCAGATCATGGTCTTGCAGTGCCGCAAGTCGATACCAATGCTTAGCCTGCTCGATATCTTGCTCCACTCCGATTGCATCCTCATAAAACCATGCCAAATTGCATTGTCCATCTCTATCGCCATGCTCTGCGGCACGGCGAGTCCAATACAATGCCTTTTTCAGGTCTTTTTCTACACCAAGTCCGTCATAGTAAAAATAACCTATTTGACATTCCGCCAGGGGATACCCCTGCTCTGCCAAAACCAAATGTCCTTCAAAACATTTGTCATATTGTTTTGATTCCCAATATTTTTCAATCAACTCATTGCAAATGTCTAATTCCTTGCAAGGTTTGTAATACGCACTTGCCATGTATTCATACCTCCAAATTTTGATTTTCTACTCCATAAAAACAGTCACAGCAAGGAAAAACGCAGGGAGTGCGATCGTTTTCCGGGCAAGACGGGGATACGGTGCAAAGGCCTTTATTCTGTGAAGGAAGCGGCCTTTTTCATGCGTCTTTCAACCGGATTGCAGCTTTCGCATGGAACAGCGGTCTGGCAGAGGCCGCACCCATACCGCGGCTTGTACAGTGCGGCGGTTTTGTTCAGCCATGCGCTGCAAATACTGTGCACCTTTCCTTGCTCAAAGCTGATAGCATTTACCGGGCAACGTTCTATGCAGGCACCGCACCGGATGCAATAGGCGTATATATCCGTATACGGGCGTGTATCCGGCGGTATCTCTTCGCTGATGATGCAGGAAAGAAAGCGTCCGGCCATCCCCTTTTCCGTTATCAACCCCTTTGAAAGGCCAAAGGTTCCCAATCCGCAGACATAGGCGGCATGCCGTTCTGACCAGTTGCTTCCAAAGGTCTCTTTGGAAACAATGCCGTATTCCGCCGATCCGCTGTTTGGGGTGATCTGCCTGAACCGCTGATCCAGTATGGGAACGCACACCTGCACGCCGTGTGCCTTAAACCATCCGGATATATCCGCAGCAAAGTCCGCTATATACTGCTGGCCTTCTATCCGGCCGTGAAGCCATAAGGCGGAAGGCCCGCTTGCAGAATCCCGGTTACTGCTTTTGACCGCCTCCGTAAAGGGAAAGAACAGGGAGATGACGGTTTTTCCGTCCGGCAGCCATGCCTGCGGGGACATGAACCAGGGCCCAATAACACCCTCGGCTTTGAATGCGGAAAACAGCGCATCGGCGGCGGAACCAAATCCGATCAGCGGCTGTTCGAACAATTTCACTCCGGCCAGATCCGGGCGGATGGCAGCATCTCTGCTGATGACATTCTTGTCGTTTTCTGCGAATAAGGCATTTACTGCGTTTATGATGCTTTGTTTGTTCATGCTCTTTCTCCGTAAAAAGGGACTGCTATCAATATAATACAGCATAGCAGAAATTGAAAGAAAAAACCATAAAAAAACGCCCGGAGGAACGGCAGCTCTTCCGGGCGGTGTGCATGGCCTGTACCAAGAAAAAGGATCAGCTGGCGGCGAACTGGCTGTTGTACAGCGCCGCATAGAATCCGTTTTGAGCCAGGAGGCTTTCGTGATTTCCCTGCTCAATGATCTTTCCGTCCTTCATGACAAGGATCTGGTCGGCTTCACGAATGGTGGAGAGCCGGTGCGCCACGATAAAGCTGGTGCGGCCCGCCATCATATGGGCAAAAGCAGACTGGATCTTCAGTTCCGTGCGGGTGTCGATGGAGCTGGTAGCTTCGTCCAGTATGAGCATGGTGGGGCGGGTGACCATGGCACGTGCGATGCACAGCAGCTGCTTCTCCCCCACGGAAAGACCGGCCCCGTTTTCGGTCAGCAGGGTATCATAGCCCTGGGGAAGGCGCTGGATAAAGCCATGGGCATGGGCGGCCTTGGCGGCGGCTATGATCTCCTCCTGAGAGGCGTCCGGGCGGCCGTAGGCGATATTCTCCCGTACGGTACCGGTACACAGCCAGGTATCCTGCAATACCATGCCGTAGCGGCTGCGCAGGTCGTGGCGGGTCATCTGCCGGATGTCCGCTCCGTCCACACGGATGACGCCCCTGTCTACATCATAAAAACGCATGAGCAGGTTGATAAGAGTGGTCTTGCCGCAGCCCGTAGGCCCTACGATGGCGATGCGCTTCCCGGGTGCAGTAAACAGGGAAAAGTCTTCGATAAGGGGTCGTTCCGGCACATAGCTGAAGTATATGTGGGAAAGCTCCACCTGCCCCCGGGCCTCAGGAGCAAGAGGAACCGCTGCTTCGGGTATCTGATCCGGCTCCTCCAGCAGGGCGAAGATGCGCTCCAGACAGGTCAGGGCATTCTGCAGCTCCGTAACTACGCCGCTGATCTCGTTGAACGGCTTGGCATACTGGCTGGCATAGCTGAGAAAGATGCTCAGCTGGCCGATGGAAATATGTCCGCCCAATGCGCTTAGAGCACTGATAAGGGTGACTACGGCGTATACCAGGTTGTTCACCAGGCGGGTAGAGGGGTTGGTCAGGCTGGAAAAAAAGGTAGCCTGCATGGAGGCCTTTTCCAGACGGCCGTTGATCTCGTCAAATTCGGTCAGGCTTTCTTCTTCATGGCCAAAGGCCTTTACTACCCGCTGGCCCCCTATCAGTTCGTTGATCAGGGCCGTCTGTTCTCCGCGGATCACCGACTGTTCCTTAAAGAAGCGGTGGGTGCGGGTGGTAATGAACCGGGCCACAAAGATGGACAGGGGTGTAAGCACCACTACCGCTAGGGCGATGAGAGGATTCAGATACAGCATGATGCCCAAGACACTGAGGATGGTCAGCACCCCGGTGAACAGTTGGGTAAAGCCCATGAGCAGGCCGTCGGCAAAGGTATCCACATCCGCTACCATACGGCTGACCAGATCCCCGATGGGATGGGCATCCAGATAGGAAAGCGGGAGCCGGTGGAACTTATCGTTCAGACGGTTTCGCAGATCCCGGCATACATAGCTGGTGATCTTGTTGTTGCACAGGGCAAGCAGATGCTGGCACAGAGCCGAAAGGGCAGCGGTACAGGCGATGAGTGCACCTGCACGGAGCACGGGTGCCAGTTCCACCCGGCCCCGGCCCAGCATATGATCAATGGCCTGGCCGGAAAGAATGGGGATCAGCAGCTGCCCGGCCACATAGACCAGAGAGCAAAGCAGGGTGGCTGCTGCCAGCAGCCGGTAGGGCCGCAGCAGGGGAAGGATACGCCGCAGGGAGGACAGATTTTTTTTCTTCATGGATCAGGCCTCCTTTTCCACCGGGATATCGGCGCTTTTTTTAAACTGACTGTCGTAGATCTCTTTGTATACGGGGCAGTCGGCCAAAAGAGATTCGTGGGTACCGCAGCCCACAAGCTGTCCTTCTTCCAGCACCAGGATCTTGTCTGCATGGGCAATGGATCCCGTGCGCTGGCTTACAATAAACAGCGTGCGCTTTCCCGGCATGGCGCGAAGGGCATGGCGCAGGGCGGCATCGGTGGCATAGTCCAGCGCCGAGGCGGAATCGTCCAGTATGAGGATATCCGCACCGGCAAGCAGGGCTCGGGCAATGGTCAGCCGCTGCTTCTGTCCCCCGGAAAGGTTGTTGCCTCCCTGTTCTACAGGCTCTTCCAGCCCCAAGGGCTTAGCGCGGACAAAGTCCGCCGCCTGTGCCGTCTCCAGAGCGGCCCAGAGCTCCGCTTCCGTAGCGTCCTTTTTGCCCCATAGAAGATTGGAGCGGATAGTACCCTTAAAGAGGCGGGCCTTTTGATCCACCAGAGCTACGGTTCTCTGCAGGGCGGCCTTATCCCAGCTTTTAACGGGGTCGCCCTGTATGTATACCGTACCGGAGGCGGCGTCATAAAAACGGGGGATAAGCTGCACCAGAGAACTTTTGCCGCTGCCGGTGCCGCCGATAACGCCAATGGTCTCCCCGGCCATGGCGGTGAAAGAGATATGGCTTAATGAATCGGCCCCAGCGTCCCTGTAGCGCAGGGAAACATCCTCAAAGCGCACGGCTTCAGCGGGGTTGCTGCCTGCGGCGCTGCCGGAAAAATCCATGGAGCAGGGGGTATCCAGGATCTCCTCAATACGGCCCATACTGGCTACGGCCTTGCTGAGGGACACCACCAGGTTGGCCAGCTTTACCAGCTCCACCAGGATCTGGGAAATGTAGTTGATTAGAGCAATAACATCGCCGGAAAGAAGAAGCCCTCCGTTTACCCGCCGGGCGCCGAAATACAGGATGGCAATGATGGCGCCGTTGATGACCACATAGGTCAGGGGATTCAGCAGAGCGGTGACCCGGCTGACGGCGATCTGGGCCCGGGTCAGATCCTGATTGCGGGCATGGAAAGCTTCGGTCTCTGCTTCTTCCCGGCCAAAGGCACGGATGACCCGTACCCCCAGAAGACTTTCCCGGGTGGCGGCGGTGATGCCGTCCAGCTTACGCTGCACTTCTTTGTTGCGGGGATTGCTCAAAAGCATGATCCCGCCCACGATCAGAGAGAGCACCAGAATGACCGCTACAAAGATCAGCGCCAGCGTGCTGTCGATGGAAAAGGCCATGACCATGGCGCCCAGCACAATGAAGGGACTGCGCAGGAACAGGCGTAAAAACAGATTCATGCCATTCTGCACCTGATTGATGTCACTGGTCATGCGGGTGATCAGCGTGGGGACGCCCATACCATCCAGTTCCGTAAGGCTCAGTGACTGGATCTTTTCCAGCAAACGGTGCCGAAGCCCCGTAGCCGTACCGGTCGCCGCTTTTGCAGAGAACCATTGGGCGGTGAAGCTGCACAGCAGACCCAAGAGTCCCATGGCGCCCAGGATACCAAAGCGGGTGAGGATATACCCTCTGTCTCCCTGAGCAATGCCAATATTGATGATCCGGGCCACTACAATGGGAACGGCCAGATCAAAGCAGGCTTCCAGCATTTTGAACAGAGGAGCCAAAAGACTCTCCAGCCGGTACTTTTTAAAATAAAACCGCAGATACTTCATTTTCTTTCCTTTCGCCGTTGCGAATAATTATATTAGTATACACGTTTTTTTGACAGTTGAAAAGCCCGGAAGAGGCTTTCTTGCGGACTTGAGAGACGGTATACGAAGAAGAGCGATCTCTTTGACGGGGGTCAATCTGCCGGGAATATCGGCAACGGCATTGGGACGATCCGGCAGCAGGAACGGTCTATAAGTCTGCCGTATCGGTTCCGCTCAGGGCGCGGCCGACAAATATTCCATGCACGCCTCTAAAAAGGCGATGGCAGAATGGTGCCCCCAATGAGGGACAGAGGTTCTTTTTTACGAAAAAACCCGTGCGTTTTGCCGAATTTATTGAAGCGTGAGCTGCTTTCTGTTATATTGTATCCGTAAAATGGTTTTGATCACGGGAGAATTCCAATGGAACTGAGGGCTGTAAACGGAAACACATTATGGGAACTGGTGCAGCTGCGGGTGAAGCCGGAACAGGAGGCATTTGTGGCCTCCAATACAGAGAGTATCCTGGAAGCTTATGCGGCGGAGAAGGACGGAGCTACGGCCCTGCCCTTTGGCCTGTATGAACAGGGGGAGCCTGTGGGCTTCTGTATGCTGGGATATGATACTCTGGATGAAGACGACCCGGCCATAGCAAAGGGGAATTACTGCCTGTGGCGGTTCATGGTGGATGAAACCCGTCAGGGACAGGGACTGGGCAAACGGGCGCTGGCCATGATTCTCTTCCATATAGATACACTGCCCCGGGGCCCGGCTTCCTGCTGCTGGGTATCCTATGTGCCGGAGAATGCGGCGGCCAAAAGGCTGTACGCTGCCTTTGGCTTTACGGAAAGCGAGGAGACCTGCGATGGGGAAACGGTGGCGCTGCGGCCTATTTTGCCCAGGGTATGTCTGCAGGATGGAGAGCTGACACTGCGTTCTGCCGGGGAAGAAGACGTGCCGCTGCTGCACAAATGGTGGAACGATGGGGCCGTTATGGCCCATGCGGGGTTTCCGAATGGTCTGGGGCAGACCATGGAGCAGACAAGGGAGGACGTAGCCTGGGCGGCATTGAAACGGAGGCTCTTTCTTATAGAGTATGCAGCCACACCCATAGGGGAAATGGGCTATTCCTTGCGGGACGGGGCAGCGGAGATCGGCATCAAGATCTGCGAAAGCACCTTTCAAAACCGGGGGCTGGGCCCACGGTGCCTGAAGCTGCTGTGCGACTATCTTTTTTATACCCATGCACCTCAGGCAGAAAAGATCACTTTGAACACGAATCTGAACAACCGGCGGGCCCAGCATGTATATGAAAAGTTTGGCTTTGCCCGGCAGGGGGTGTGCAGAAGTGTCTTTCAGGATCAGCTGGGCGTTTTACAGGATGCGGTGGAGTATACCCTTGCAAAAGACGCATATGGCCGGAGGCAGGGACAGCGAGTGACGGAGGCAGATGCGGACAAATTGTAAAATTTCATTTTGACCCCCATTTCATAAAAAATATTTACAACTTGGACGAATCTCTATGCTACAATGAAAACATCCGAAAAAGCCTTCGGGGAAAGTATGCCCCGATATAGGCCTACAGGAGAGGAGGATATGATGAAGAAACGTATTTTGGCAGGATTGTTGTGTTTGTGCATGCTCTGCTCGCTGGTGCCTGCCGTGGCGCTGGCAGAGGAGATCAAGCCGGAACAACCCGAAACGCCTGTCCCTCAGGAGGGAAAGGCAGAGCCCCAGACAGAACCTGTCGAAAAGGTCACGGAGGGCGATCTGGGCACGGTCCACTGGATCTTCGATAAAAGCGAAGGATTGCTGATCCTGTCCGGCAAGGGCGAGATCGGTGCCTTTACCGAAACGGACAAGGGCTGGAGCGTTTGGGCTGACAGTATCGAAAAAGTGAAGATCATCAGCGGCCCCACCACTCTTAAGACCGAAGCCTTTGCCGGCTGCAGCAGGATCACCCGGATACAGATCCCTGGAACGCTGACCACTTTGGAAAAAGACGTTTTCAAGGATTGCGCCGGGAATGTGAAGCTCTTTATAGAAGCGGAAAAGGAAAGCTGGAAAGAATACAGCAACGCCTATCTGGGGCTGGGCGAAAACGCACTGGTGTGCTTCAAACACTATGACCCCGAAAACCATAAGGACGCCATGACTCAGACCACAGTGGAAGCTACCTGCTCCAAGGGCAGCCATATCCACTATGCCTGCCCCTGCGGCTGGGAAGAGGATGGCCCCGAGAATGACGACAAAAAGGCGCACACCCCGGTAAAACTGCCGGCCCAAGAGCCTAACTGCACCGAGAACGGTCTGACCGAAGGGGAAGAATGCTCCGTATGCCATACGATCCTGAAGCCCCAGGCCATTCTGGCCAAGGCGCCGGATAAGCATGTGAAAGAAAGCGTACCGGCCAAGGCTCCTACGGAAACCGAATACGGCCATACCGCCGGTGTACAGTGCAAACTGTGCGGCAAGGTCATTTCCGGGTTGGAATCCATCCTGCCTACCAAATATACCGATGGCGGCAAGGTGGGGGATATGGAATGGACCTGGATAGAATCCAGCGGCACCCTGACCATTACGGGCAAGGGCGCTGTGGATAAGACGCCCTGGCGGGACAGCAAGCATAAGATCCTTGATAAGGTCAAGACAGTTGTGGTAGGCGAAGGCATCACTTCCCTGCCGGTAAATGCTTTTGCTGGCGGGAGCAAACTCACCTCCGTGAAGCTGCCCGCCACATTGACCGGCATCAGCGCTTCTGCCTTTTATAAGTGCAGCGCACTTAAGAGCATTGATCTGCCGGAGAGCATTACTTCCATTGACAGCAACGCCTTTTACGGCTGTTCTGCGCTGACGGAGATCAAGCTGCCTGCTTCCATAAAGGAGATCGGCAGCAGTGTATTCTCCGGCTGCAAGGCTCTCAAGAGCGTGAACCTGCCCAATGGATTGAAAAGCATAGGGGAGTCCGCCTTCTACGGTTGCAAAGCACTCACCTCCGTGACTCTGCCCAAGAGCCTTACGGAACTGGGCAAGGGCGTATTTGCAGAATGCACCGGCCTTACCAGTGCATATGTGAACAGTGCACTGCTGCGTATCCGGGAGGATATCTTTAAGGGCGCCAAACACCTTAAGCGGCTGACGCTCCATGCGCAGAATGCCATTATTATGGAGAACGCTTTCTCCGGATGTGCCAGACTGGATACCATTTATTACTACGGCACGGAAACGCAGTGGGAAGACACTGTGATCGGCCTGGGCAATGAAGCGCTGGGCAAGGCTGCCTTTACTTATATGTATAAGGAAACCGCGGCCAACCGTGTAACGCTGGATCTTGCCGGCACGGGTCTTAAGGGCACCACTGTGTGGATTGACGGCGTTGCTTACTCCGGCAAAGACACGGTAGACATCTCCAAGAGCGGGCAGGTCTCCATCCAGCTGGCCGACGGCAAGGCAAAAACAGCCGTGATCTATACCTTTATGAATCCTGGCGCAAAGGATGTGCATACCACCTATCCTACGGGCATGTATGTATGGATGCTTTCCCAGGAGGACGGCATGTATGTGTCCCTGCGGCTCAAGGAATTTGATAACATCCTGCAGTATGGCGGCGCCTCCATCCGCATCACCGGCAACAAGGGCATCCGCCTGATCACCGGCATTCCCAAGGGCATTAAGACGAAGCTTATCAGCAAGAGCGGCTATATGGGCTATACGCTGGAGGAGACGGGTACCATCGTGGCCTGGGATTCCGAAATGGGCGAAAAGGATCTGGTTCTGGGAGCCAGCTACACCAAGAAGGGCACGGCTTACAGCAAGGCCAACAAGAAGGATCCCGTGTTCAAAAAGACAGGCAGCGGCCTGCTTCAGTATACCAACAGCCTGGTGGGCTATACCGATGCTCAGTGTGAACCGGATCTGGCCATGCGGCCTTATATGATCCTGAAGAATGCGGCAGGAGAAACCGTGACACTGTATGGCGGCACCGTGCACAGAAGCATCGGCTACATTGCTTATCAGAACAGAAACGCCTTTAAGCCCGGCTCCGCTGCTTATGAATATATCTGGGGCATCATTCGGGCCGCTTACGGCAATACCTATGATGCAGAATATAAAAAGAACTAAGGAGACTGAAGAAGCATGAAGCGAATCCTGTTTTTCCTGCTTTGCGCAGTGCTTCTGGTGAGCGCAGGCTGCGGGCAGGAGCCGAACGCTCCCATAGAGACCCAAGCACCAACCCAGGCACCCACACAGGCGCCGACGGATACGCCCGCGCCCGTTCCCACGGATACACCTACTCCGCTGCCGACGGACACGCCTGCGCCTACGCCTACTGCCACGCCGGAACCAACTGCCACACCGGAACCCACTGCCACGCCGGAACCTACGGGCGAACCCGGCAAGGCAAAGGCAGACGGCCTTGGGCTGATCGCGGGACGGTTGGCTAAGGGAGACACCCTGGAGATCACCGGCGAAAAAGACAAGCTCTATTATAAGGCCACTTACAACGGCCAGGAAGTGCTGGTGGAAAAGCGGCTGGTCCGTCTGGAAGGCGCCAAGACCTTTAAGGAATACAAGGTCTATACGCAGAAGGATGCCGTGCTCAGCGATTCCCCTTACATGGATGGTAAGACACTGAAAACCATGGATCTCAACGCCAGAGTTACCGTAAAGGCGGATCTGGGCGTTACCATGCTGGTAGAGGCGGACGGTACAGAAGGCTATATGCACGCCCGGGATGTGAGCAAGAGCAAGTTCAAGGCAGCCAAAAAGAGCAGCGGAAGCAGCAGCAGCGGCGGAAGCGGTTCTACCGGTAATGACGGTGAGGATATTACGCTGGAGGTAAGCGGCGGTATCATAAAGCTCAGCACCGCCAAAAAAGTAAAATTCCCGGTGAATGCTACGGCTTTGGCCGATGGTGTGGAACTGTACTATTGCTTCATGAGCGGCAGCAAGAGCGCAGAGATCTTTGCAGCGGTGGATGAGGCAGGGAAGTTTGCCAAGGTAAGCTATGAAAGCTTTGCAGGGGAAGCTCCCGCAGATATGCTTCGCAAGGACAGCCAGGAAGCCTATAAGACCTGGAAGGGGTATTCCCAAAAGGACGCTCTGCTGTGCGATAACTACCGCATGCTGGGGAAGATCAAGGCGCTGAAACTGAATACCCGGGTGCAGGTGCTGGATGAAGTGGGGGATGTGTGCCTGGTTAAGGTGGACAAGACCTTGGGCTTTATGGAAAAGAGCCAGATCAGCGAAAAGAAGATCAAGGCGTCCTCTTCCGGCAGCAGCTCTTCCGGCGGTTCTTCCAATAATGAATGGACGGATCCGACCCTGTAATTCATAAAAAAATGAAGATCCGCCCTGGAAAAACTTCCGGGGCGGATTTTTTATGAAGAAACGTCCTCAGGGAGTGGCCTGACTCTGCATCTGTGGGAAAAGCGCAGGAAGCCGGGACTGGTCTGCATACGAAAGTCCCGGGGCGCACGTTCCGGCGGCTTTGCCGTCGGAACTCTGCGGGGAAATACCCCGCAGGCGTGCCCTTGGGCATGCAGTGCGCCCCGCCTGCCGCTTCCCGGCAGACAGCTTCTTTCCGGGCATACACCTTCGAATACTGATTTCAAACAGCGGAGGCTACTATGAAATCCGCAGGGGTAAACCGGTACAGCAACGGAACGGCTTTTTATGTTATCATGGAAAGCAAAGAAATAAAGCCAGACGAAACGGAGGACGGAATATGAGAAAAACGGAACCCACCGTGTTTATGAATATGTGCATGATCTGCAGTGGCGGTAAAGTTCTGGTGCAGGAGCGAAAGAAGCAGGATTGGCCCGGTATTGCCTTTCCCGGCGGCCATGTGGAGGAAGGAGAATCCTTCACGGAAGCAGTCATCCGGGAGGTTTGGGAAGAGACGGGGTTGACCATATCTGCGCCCCGGTTATGCGGCATCAAGGATTGGGTGGAAGAACAGGTGCGGTATGTGGTTCTGCTGTACATGACGGACCGTTTTGAGGGAACTCTTCGAGTTTCCGAAGAAGGCGAAGTCTGGTGGGCGGATATGGAGACCGTTTTCGACCGGCCTTTTGCGGCAGAAGATATGCGTGATGCGTTTCGTGTGTTTCGGGAAAACGATCTAAGTGAGTTCTTTTACCGTAAGGATGGGGATGCATGGCGCTGTGAATTGAAGTAAAAATGGTAAGACATTATAAAAAGCTCCTCCGCATACCTGCAGAGGAGCTTTCCTATACTAAGACGGCTTACAACATGAAGCGCATTTCAGTATTCCTGCTTTTTAGTGCATGGGACAGGCATGTGAGGGGGCGCTGCCGGCCTGTTCCCGCCGCCGGGCCCGGACAAGGATCATTTCCGCAGCAATGCTTACGGCGATCTCTTCGGGGGTCACGGCCAGAATGGGCAGTCCGATGGGCGTATGCACCTGATCCAGCAGGCTTTGGGACAGACCGTCTGCCAGAAGTTTGGCGTTGACAGCGGCGGTCTTCTTGCGGGAGCCAATGACACCCAGATAGGCAAAGTCGCCCAGGAGTATCTGCTTTTCAGCTTCATAATCAAAGCTGTGTCCATTGGTCATGACAATAGCATAGTCCTCGGGCGTCAGGGTAAAATACTGCTTCAGCCGGGTATAATCTCCACAGACAACTGCTTCCGCCTGCGGAAAGCGTTGTGGATCCGCATATTCGGGTCGATTGTCCATAACCGTTACCCGGAAGCCTATAGAAGCAAGCAGAGGCGTGAGAGCCAGGGCGATGTGTCCTCCGCCGAAAATGTATGCCCGTTCCCCTAAAGGCAAGGGCAGGGAAAAAGCTTCCGCTTCCGGGGTGGGAGCCAGCTTTGGAAACGCACCATTCCTGGACAGCAGCAGCCAGCCCGGTTGCTGTCCACGGATACGGGCCAGCAGTTCCCTGGCAAAAGCCGCCCAATCGGGTTCGCTGTGGTCAATAAACTGAAAATGCACCAGCACGTCCCCGCCGCAGACCATGCCAATGTCTTCGCGGTCGTTGGTACGCAGCGTGAAAAGGTGGAGGGCGGAGCGCTTTTCCGGCAACAGGGAGCGGGCCATATCCTCGGAATATTTTTCCACGGCGCCGCCGCCTATGGTACCCTGTACCCGCCCTTCTCCACTGATCAGCATTTGAGAGCCCTTTCCACGGGGGGCGGAACCACGGTCAGAGACGATACTCACAAGTATGCAGTCGTGCCCCTTTTCCAGCTCATACAGCAGGGCAGTGAATATTTTTTCCATGTGTACTCCTTTTGTACAACGTATTATAAACGAAGCTGCTTGAACCTATGCGTCAGGCAGCTTCGCTGCAATTTCAGGATCAAGCGGCGGAAGCCAGCTCGTTAAACTGTTCCTGAGTCAGATCACAGTGATAGAAGAGACGGAAGTAGGTTTTGACTTCTTCATACAGATCGTAGTCGGCCGCTTCGGGGTACAGGGTCTTAGCCATCCACAGCATACCCAAATACCGCTGCACGGAGGGGGGGAAGCCCATCCAGTTGTAGGGCCCGAAGGGAGCCTGATAATATTGTCCTTCCTTGATGGCGGTAACGGCGGCCCAGGCGGGGTCATCCTTTACCGTGCTATAAATGGAGCCGGGAGCAAAGATCACATAGTCAGGATCCCAGGCAAGGATCTGTTCCATGCTCACTTCGTTACCTGTGCCCTTGGAGGAGGGGTCGTCTACTACAGCCAGATTGTCTGCCAGCAGGTCGATGATCTCTGCGTGGAAGGAACCCTGGGCAATGACATGCTGTCCTTCACCGGAAACATACAGCAGCCGCTTTTTTTCTATCTTGTTGGCAATATCCAGGATTCTGGCATAGGTAGCTTCACAGTAATCGGCCAGTGCGTTGGCTTCTTCGGGCATATTCAGCAGTTTGCCCAGAATCCGGTAGGTTTCTCCCACGGAAGCGGTATAGGCATCGATATGAACAAAGGGGATCCCGGTCTGTTCCTGCAGAGCGTCCAGATCTTCAGTCATATTTTTCTTCTGCTCGCCCACGTCGATGACCACCTGTGCTTCAGAGGCAAGAAGAGCTTCCAGATTCAGTTCTCCCTTGCCGCCATAAAGCTGGCCCAGCAGGGGAAGATCATAGTACTTTGCATCAAAGAACTTTGCGGCGCTTTCATCCCATTTGGTAGCGATCCCAACCAGCTTGTCCGGGCAGATGGCAAAAAGCACGATCTGGGACAGGGAGCCGGAAAGTGCTACCTTATCCAACTGGGCGGGGAGTTCTACCTGCCGGCCAAGAGAATCCGTGAACGAACGGGCTTCGGGCTGAGGTTCGGGAGTAGATGCTTCGGTAGAAACTTCCGTAGCAGGTGCTTCGGTAGGTGCTTCTGCGGCGGGGGCTGCCGTGGCTTCTGCCTGCTGGGGCGCAGTTGCGCATGCGGCCATAGACAGCGGCACCAGCAGGGAAAGCAGCAGTGCAAGGATCTTTTTCATTCTGTTTCTCCTTTAACAAGTATATCTTCTATATTCTCCGGGATGTCCCAGGTATGAAGGCGTATAAGGCCGACTTTTTTCTCCTGAGGCAGATACCAGGGGAAGTCTGGAATGTGCCCCGGCACCAGGCGGATTTTCAGGTAAGCGTCGGTAAAAACGGAAGAGGCTTTATCCCGGCTGTACAGGGTAAAAAACTGTCTGGCCTCTTCCAGCGAGGCCAGAGGCTGTCCCAACTCCAAAGACTGCTCTTCCGCTTCAAAGGGGATGCCCAGCTTTGCAAGAAGGGCCTTGCTGCGGTCAAACCGATCTCCTTCTATGGGGATGTTTCCAGCGGAAAAGCGATGGGTAAGGTAGTTCTTTTTGAGAATAAACAGCTGCCCCCGGCATTGGGCTTTTGCTATGGACAGTATCTCCGACATAGCGCCAAAGAAGCAGAACACCATGGCGTCATAGGGAATTCTGGGGGGCAGGGAGGCGATATCTCCCTGTAAAATCTCTAGAGCATTCCGGTTATTCTCCTGCTTTTTTGCCCGAAGTTCCGCCAGAGCCAGAGGGCTCCGGTCTACTGCCGTTACCTCTTGCACATAGGGCAGCAGTGCCAGCGAGAGCGAACCGAGACCACAGCCCGCATCGCAAACATGGCCGTTTTTGGGCAGCCAGGGGGCCAGCCAGCGGGCCAGTTTCTGGTAATAGTCCGTATGGGCATCGGCATTTGCCATAAACCGCACCCGCTCCGGTGTCCATGCAAAGCTCACGGCGTCTCCTTTCGCCTGAGGGGAAGAAGCGCGGGCCCCTGTTCCGTTTCCACGATCCGGGCTTCCATGTGATAGAGCCGTTCCAGCAGGGCGGGGGTCATAGCCTGACGGCAGGGGCCAAGCGCAGCTACACGGTGCCCCTCCAGTGCCAGAAGACGGTCTGCAAAGGTCAGGGCATGCTGGGGATTATGGGTGGACAACAGCACAGAATATCCCCGCTGGGAAAGCTGCTTTACCTGTTCCAATACCAGGTACTGATTCCCGTAATCCAAAGAGGCGGTAGGCTCATCCATGATAAGAATGGAGGCGTCCTGAGCAATGGCACGGGCAATGAGCACCAGCTGCTGCTCTCCTCCAGAAAGCCGGGTAAAATTCCGTTGCGCCAGGGGTTCCAGCCCCAGCGAAGCCAGCGCCTCCATGGCCTTATCCCGTTGGGACCTGCCGGGCTGCGACAGAGGACTTATAAAACGGGAAAGCCCCATCAGCACCGTATCCAGCGCCGTATACCCAAAAACCGGCGTGTGAAGCTGCGGGATATAGGCCATGGCCCGGGCTCGTTCCCCGGGAGAAAGGGTGTGCAGATCTATTCCGTTCAGCAGGATCTCTCCCGTATACCCTGTCAGCAGCCCCAGAATACATCGAAACAGCGTGCTTTTGCCGGCGCCGTTAGGCCCCAGCACGGAAAGAAGCTCCCCTTCTTCCAGTGCAAAGGAGATATTTTGAAGCACCGGCACGCTTTTTATGTAAGAAAAACTGAGAGAGCGGGCTTGCAGCTTCACAGACACGCCTCCTTTCTGGTCATCAGATACAGAAAGAAGGGCGCCCCTACAATGGCGGTGAGAATGCCGATAGGAAGTTCCGCAGCCAAAAGATTCCGGGAGAGGTTATCCACCAGCAGCAGGAACAGTGCCCCCATGAGCAAGGAGGCGGGCAGCAGGTATTTTCCGTTGTGCCCCACCAGTTTCCTGGAAAGATGGGGGATCACCAGACCCACCCAGCCGATCATGCCGGAAACGGAAACGGCAGAAGCCGTCAGCAGGGTGGCGCAAAGAATAACGCACAGCCGCAGGACGTGGATACGCACGCCCATGGAAAGTGCTTCTTCTTCGGGAATGGTCAGCAGGTTCAGGCGCCAGCGCAGCAGCAGCAGGGGTACCGCGCCCAGCAGCATGGGCCATAGGACGAAGGCAATATCAGAAAGCCGTGCGCCGCCCAGGCTGCCCATGAGCCAATAGGTGATGGCCGGCAGTTGGCTGTTGGGGTCGGCCACCAGCTTTACATAGCTGGTAGCGGAGGAGAACAGGGAACCCACCATGATCCCTGCCAGGAGAATACCAATCCGGCGGCTGCCGCGGGCCCGGCGGCCAATGAGATATACCAGAGCTACGGTTACAAGGCTGGAGACAAAGGACAGGGCGGTGATGCCGCCTTTGGAAAAGTTAAGCAAAATGGCCAGCGCCGCCCCAAAGCAGGCGCCGGAGGAGGCCCCCAGAATATCCGGGGCTGCCATAGGGTTTTGAAACACGCTTTGAAAGGCCGCCCCCGCCATGGAAAGGCACCCGCCCACCAGACAAGCCAAAAGGATCCGGGGCAGACGAATGTTTATGACGACCACAGCCATATTCTCTGTCCAGGTAGGCGAAAGACCTAAAGAAAAGGGAGAAAGCAGCGCATTAAGAAGGATCCGGGGCACCTCATGAAACGGTACATCATAGCGGCCCCATATAAAAGAAAAGAGAAAGGCCAGCAGCAGAATCCCTCCCAACAGGGGAAGGATCAGCATGGCTCTGCTCCGCTCTGTCTGCATGGTGCCTCCTCGTTATTCTTAATAAAATATCACGGTATGGATACAGTATACGAAGTCCGGTGCGGCCTGTCAAGAAAAATGCAGCCCGCCCTTGACAGAAAACGAAAAGATTCCTACAATTTTTCATAAATCAGAAAGGAATGCAGCACCATGCATATTTTACTTTGCGGAGAGCGTCAGGTGGGCAAAAGCACCATGATCCGCCGCCTGCTTCAGGAAAACAGGCTGCCCGTTTACGGTTTTATGACCCGGATGGAAAGGACAGAGCCGCCTTACCCGGTATACATCCATCCTGCCGGAGAGCCCATGGAAAACAGGGTATATGGCCGGGAAAATCTGGTGGGGACCTGTGACAGCCGCTGCCGGGAACTGCATCCGGAAGTATTCAACGGTTTGGGGACAAGAATGATCCGGGAGGCCCGGCCCGGCGGCATCCTTGTAATGGATGAACTGGGCTTTATGGAAGCGGGAGCGGAAGCTTTTACCCGGGCGGTGCTGGAGGCGCTGGAGGGGGATATCCCTGTTATAGCCGCCGTGAAGCATCGTTTTGATGTGCCGTTTCTCAATGCCGTCAGGGCCATGCCAAAGGCAAAGCGGTATACAGTTACCCCGGAGAGCCGGGAAGCCTTATATGAGGAACTTCTGCCACTGCTGCGGCAGTGGCACCGGGCGGGACAATCTTTTTAAGACGGGCGGGCCCCGTCTTTTTTAATAAGGAAGGGGATACTGTTTTGCATGGATTTTTCTGAAAACCGTGCTTCCAACTATTGACAAACTGCGTTGCCTGTACTAAAATTGTAGATATCAAAATGATATCAAAGTGAGGACGCATGAAACTGGTATTGCTGGTGGGCAGCGGTGCCGTAGGCAAGATGACGGTGGGACAGGCGTTAGCAAAGAAAACGGGCTTGCGGCTGTTCCATAATCACATGATGATCGAACCGGTCATAGAAGTCTTTGGAACGTATAACGGAACAGCGGTGCAGCGCTTGCGGCAGGTGGTTTTTGAGGAATTCCTCAAAACGGAGCTGCCCGGGTTGATCTTTACCTTTATGTGGGCCTTTGACCAGCCGGAAGATGGGGCGTATATACTTTCTCTGAAAGAGATGTTTGCTCAAAGAGGGGCGGAAACATACTGTGTGGAGCTGACAGCGCCCCAAAAGATCCGCCTGGAACGGAACAGAACGGAGAACCGGCTGCTCCACAAGGCCAGCAAGCGGGATACTGCCGTATCGGAGCGGCGGTTGTTGAGCGAAGATGCCCAATACCGTCTGATAAGCCGGGCGGGAGAGATCCCCTTTGCAAATTATCTGCGGTTGGACAATAGTGCACTTTCCCCGGAGGAAGCGGCGGAGAGGATCTGCGTGCACTTCGGCTTTGAAATCATGGAGAAGGAAAAAACACTGGATAAAGAAGAGGAAGGAATACAATTATGCTGAAAATCGAGCATCTGACCAAGGCTTATGGGAGCAAAAAAGCAGTGGATGATCTGTCCCTGCATATTGCGCCCGGAGAGGTATACGGTTTTATCGGCCATAACGGAGCCGGAAAGACCACCACCATCAAAAGTGTGGCGGGGATACTGCCCTTTGATTCCGGCAGGATACTGGTGGACGGAGTAGATATTGCCAAAGACCCCATTGCCTGCAAGCAGCGCATGGCCTATATACCGGATGATCCCCAGCTATACGCCTTTATGCGGGGGACGGAGTATCTCAACTTTGTGGGAGATATCTACGGAGTAGGCGCTGCCCAGCGGCAGGAGCGTATCGCCATTTACGCCCAGGCTTTTGACATGACGGAGGATCTGGGGCAGGCCATCGGCGCCTATTCCCACGGCATGAAGCAGAAGCTGGCTCTTATGGCCGCATGGCTTCACCAACCCCGGCTGATCCTTATGGACGAACCCTTTGTGGGTTTGGATCCCAAGGCAGCTCATACCCTGAAGGGCATGATGCGCACCCTGTGCGATCAGGGCGGCGCCATCTTCTTTTCCACCCATGTGCTGGAAGTGGCAGAGAAGCTCTGCGACAAGGTAGCTATCATCAAGGATGGGCGGCTTATCCGCTCCGGTACCATGGAGGAAGTAAAGGGCGATGAATCCCTGGAAAGCGTTTTTCTGGAGATGGAAGAATGATTCGAACATTGATAAAAAAGCAGCTTTTTGAGCTGAACAGTTCTTATTTTATAGACAGAAAAACAGGGAAGCGGCGCAGCCGGGGGAAGGCCGCCGGCTATATTACCCTGTTTGTGGTGCTGATACTGTTTCTGGCGGTATTTTTCGGTGGTATGGCCCTGCTGCTGGCCCAGAACATGATAAATAGCGGCATGGACTGGCTGTTCTTTGCCATTATGGGTCTGATGGCTCTGGCCATGGGGGTGTTCGGCAGCGTATTCAATACTTATGCCGGCCTGTATCAGGGGAAGGACAACGATATGCTGCTGTCTATGCCCATACCTCCTGCCTACATTCTGCTTTCCCGCATGGTGGGTGTATACGCCATGGCCATGCTGTACAGCGGTATGGTCTATCTGCCGGCAGCCATTGTCTATTGGTTCGTAGCACAGCCCGGGGCAGCTGCCATAGTGTTCTCACTGCTGCTGCTGTTTCTGCTGGGGGCGGTAGTGGTGGCCCTTACCTGTGCCCTGGGGTATCTGGTGGCTCTGGTAGCCGGAAAGCTCAAGCATAGAAGCATCGTTTCGGTACTGGCTACGCTGGCATTTCTGGGTGTGTATTACTTCTGCTACTTTAAGCTGAACAGCTTTATGCAGTATCTGATCAGCAATGCCGCCAGCGTAGGAGAAAAGCTCCGCATCTGGGCATGGCCTTTTTATGCCTTTGGCATGGGGGCTGCCGGAAACGGACTGTATATGCTCCTGTTCACCCTGATAGCTCTGGGGCTGCTGGCGCTGACCGTCTGGATCATGTCCAAAAGCTTTATGCGCCTGGCCACTGCGGCCACCCGAGGAGAAAAGCAGGTCAGCCGGAAGGTGTACCTGCGCCCCCAAAGCCTGCAGAGAGCTCTGCTTCAACGGGAATGGAAACGGTTTATAAACAGCCCCGCCTATATGCTCAACGGCGGACTGGGCGTTTTGCTGATGCCCATCGGCGCAGTGGCGGTGCTGCTCAAGGGGCCGGTCATACGGCAGGCACTGGAAGCCATTGGAGACAGCATTCCAACATTGCAGGAACTTGTTCCGGCGGTGGCGGTCGGTGTAGTGTGTCTGATTGCATCCATGAATATTATCACGGCACCCTCCGTGTCGCTGGAGGGCAGACAGCTGTGGATCCTTCGGGCGGCGCCTGTATCGGCAAAACAGGTGCTCCGGGCAAAGAGTAAGCTGCATATGCTGCTGACGGGGATCCCCGCCATGCTTTGCCTAATTGCCTGCTGGATCGCTTTGCGGCTGCCCTGGGCGGAGTGCCTTACCGGCGCCGCTGCAGTGCTGAGCTTTATATGGCTGTGGGCGGAAACGGGGCTTCTGCTGGATCTGCGGAATCCAAATTTGAACTGGACTTCGGAGATCGTACCTATTAAGCAGAATATGAGCGCCATGATCTGCCTGTTCGGTTCCTGGGTGCTGGCCTTCTTATTGACGGCAGGGGGATTCATGCTGGAAAAGTATATTTCCTGCCGAATCTATCTGCTGTTGACGGCGGTGGTATTGGGGGTGGCGGCTCTGCTGCTGCACCGGAGGCTGCTTACCAAAGGGGCGGCCCGGTGGGAAGCTCTGTAACCCCAAAATGCATATGCTGTAAAACTCAATGAAAAAGCTCCTCCCAGTGCTGTCGGCTGGGGGAGCTTTTTGCTGTATGTATAGGGGGCTCAGTTTCCGT
The DNA here is from genome assembly GCA_900545265.1 of uncultured Eubacteriales bacterium. Classification (GTDB taxonomy): domain Bacteria; phylum Bacillota; class Clostridia; order Christensenellales; family CAG-138; genus RUG472. The sequence goes on along the minus strand of UQYI01000007.1, from coordinate 15,232 downwards.
TTTGAGAACCCTGCACAAAGGGCACTTCGTGAGAGAGCGTCAGATACTCATAATTGTCCGTGTCCGGTATCTGGCCGGGTACCAGCTTCAGCTGTTCGGCCGGGGGCTGGGCCAGGGTCAGCTTTGCCCGAATAGCAGCGGTTTCTTTGTCTGAGGGATCCCCCTGCCGTATGGTACAGCTGGTGCCCGGAGCAATGTGATACCACATCCATCTGGCATCGGGAACGGTCAGCCGGATGCATCCGTGAGAAGCCTTTTCCCCCAGTTCCCTGAAGGTGGAAGCCTGATAGCTGGCGGCGTCCCGGCGGGTATACAGGGTGGTGTGGAAGTAAATGGCCCGGCGGATCTGGGTCCAGTATTGACCGTAGCGTCCATCCCGGTCGAAAAGGCTGAAGCGCAGCCGGTAAGCTCCCATGGAAAAGGTGCCTACGGGCGTCCGGCTCCCCAGGCCAGTGGAGCAGAGCATATACCGCACGGGCACCGTATAGGCGCCGTCTTCGTCCCGGGTGTAGACCATAGTCACCTGATGGGCAATGTCTACGATGATGCGATAGGTATCGGCAGGCGGGTAGCCCAGGGGCAGTTCCCAGTCTCCGTTATCGCCGATAAGCTCCGCAAAAGACATACGGATAGTGGGGGCCAGATACAGGAATTCGTCAAAGGCAGGTGCTTCCGGGGAAAGGAGGGAGGCAATGGCAGCTTCTCCATAGCCTTCGTCGGGGGGCTGCTCTTCCGACTCCGTCTGCCAGAGGAACTTATCCATGGCCTCCCGGGTTTTTGCATCGCAGATGCCGGACGGGGCCTCCGTTTGCAGATATCCCAGTTCCATAAGCCGCTGCTGTACCTGGGCGGCCAGGGGGCTTTCTTCCTCCGGAGCCAGCTGCCTGGGAGTAGGCGCCGGTGTAGGGGAAGGAGAAGGGCTGGCCGTAGGCCGGGGTGTAGGTGAATGGGTGGGCAAATGCGTTAAGGAAAGTTCCACCCGATGAGGCGTAGGTGAGACCGAAGCCTCCGGAACGGCAGTTCTGGCACAGCCCATGAGCCCCAGCAGGGCGCATACACACATATTTAAAATAAGAAAGCTCTTTTTCATATCTGGCATCAGTATACAGGCTGAAAGAGCGGGACGCAATATCTTCAAAAAAACAGACAAAAAAGCGTCAGCCCCGGCTAACAACTTTTTTACCGCATATTGCAATTTGTTCATAATTTGATATAATACCTACAGAATCCCATTGGGATCACTAAAAAGGAGGAAAACTATGAAGAAGATTCTCTGTATGGTTCTGGCTCTCATGGTAGCTTTGAGTCTGGTGGCTTGCACCAGCGGCGATGCGGACAAGACCCCCGCCGACAACAAGGCAGACGGCGCCGCCAAGGCTGATGCCGATTACACCGGCAAGCTGGTAGTCTATTCTCCCCATGATGCCGATCCTTTGAATGCAGGCGTAGCCCAGTTCCGGGAAAAGTATCCCAACATTGAGGTAGAAGTCATTGCCGCCGGTACCGGCGAGCTGTGCCAGCGTCTGGTGGCAGAAGCTGCCAATCCTCAGGGCGATGTTCTCTGGGGCGGCGGTGCCGATACTCTGGCTGCTTATACCGATTACTTTGAAGCCTATGTCTGCGCCAACGACGATGTGATCGGTGATGCTTACAAGGATGCAGATGACAAGTGGATCGGCGAGAGCCCCCTGCCCATGGTCTTCATTTACAATAAGACCCTCATCGACGAGAAGGACGTCCCCACCACCTGGGAAGGCCTCTGCGACCCCGCCCTCAAGGGCAAGATCGCTTACTGCGCACCCTCCAAGTCCGGCTCCGCTTACACCCAGCTGTGCACCATGCTCTTCAGCCAGCCCACCATCGACGAAGGTTGGGATATGGTAAAGCGCTTTATCGAGAATCTGGATGGCAAGATCCTGGATTCTTCCGGCAACTGCCATAAGCTGGTGGCTTCCGGCGAATATGCCGTGGGCGTGACCATTGAAAAGTCTGCTGTGCTGTATGCCGATAATCCCGACATCGGCTTCCTCTATCCCGAGAAGAACTCTGCCGTTCCCGATGGCGTGGCTCTTATCAAGAACTGCCCCAACCCCGAGAACGCCAAGCTGTTCATCGATTTCGTCACCAGTCTGGAGTGCCAGAAGGCCCAGAATGCTGACTGGAAGCGCCGCCCCGTCCGCAGCGACCTGACCCCCGAGGGCCTGGCTCCCCTGGATGAGTGCAATGTGGGCAACTATGACTTCACCTATGCCGCCCAGAATCGGGATGACATTAAGGAGAAGTTCAATGATCTGACCGTCGGCTAAGCTTTTGCTTATTGTCGAACCCAGCAGTACCGGGGGAGGCACCCCTTTGGGTGCCTCCCCCGTCCTGCATGAAGGATACTCCTGGGGCATGGGCCGGTGCATCCGGTGTATGCCCCAAGGGTATACGGATCCCACGGAGGGCCTGCCGCCAAACAGGCTTGCAATCTTTATCTGGAGGACATGCTATGAGCAACCAAGTCATTATCCGAGATGCTGTAAAACGGTACGGGGACTTTACCGCTTTGAATGGGGTATCACTGGACATCCGGGAGGGGGAGTTTTTTACCTTGCTGGGGCCCTCCGGCTGCGGGAAAACCACTCTTTTGCGCATGATCGCAGGCTTCAATTCCATTGAAGGCGGCGATTTTTATTTTGGAGACAAGCGCATCAACGACGTGCCCGCCCATAAGCGGGATATCGGCATGGTGTTTCAGAACTACGCCATCTTTCCGCATCTCAGCGTACGGGACAATGTAGCATATGGCCTCAAGGCCCGGCACATTCCCGCCAACGAGATCAAACCCCGGGTAGACGAGGCTCTGAAACTGGTGCAGATCAGCCATCTGGCAGACCGCAAGCCCAACGAGCTTTCCGGCGGCCAGCAGCAGCGGGTAGCGCTGGCCCGTGCCTTTGTTATAGAACCCAGCGTACTGCTCATGGATGAGCCCCTTTCCAATCTGGACGCCAAGCTTCGGGTGCAGATGCGTTCCGTTATCAAAAAACTGCAGCGGCGGTTGGGCATCACCACCATCTATGTGACACACGATCAGGAGGAGGCTCTGGCCATTTCCGACCGTATTGCCGTTATGAAGGACGGCCATATTATGCAGATAGGCACCCCCAACGAGATCTATGCCAAGCCCCAGAATCCCTTTGTGGCGGGCTTCATTGGCGTAAGTAATTTCCTGGACTGCCAGGTGGATGCGCCTCAGGGCGGAGAGGCCAAAGTGAGCATCCAGAATGAGCTGAACATCAGCGTACCGGTTCGTCGGGCCTATTCCGGCCCGGCTAAGATCTCTGCCCGGCCGGAGCAGCTGTTTTTCAGTGAGGAAGGGATGCCCGGCACGGTGCTCTTTTCCACCTTCCTGGGGGACTTCATTGAATACGAAGTACAGCTGGAGGATGGACAGAACCTGATCGTAAATGAGTACACCAAGGATACCAACATCATTCATGAAAACGGAGAAAAGGTTCATTTGCGCTTTGATCCGCTGCGCATCAGCCTCTATGAGGCGGAGAATGAGGAGGTGCTGAGCCTGTGAAACGGACCACGGGAAGCAAGTGGAAGCCGGATTTCTGGTTTTTCACGAAGATACTGGTCATTGTGGTCATGTGTCTGTTCATTGTATACCCTTTTTATACCATTCTGACCAAGAGCGTTTTTTCCAGCAAGGTGGAGGGTTTTACCTTTTATAACTTCCATCGGTTCTTCACCAAACCCTACTATTATCAAACACTGCTTCGTTCCATGGTGGTGTGTTTCTCTACGGTGTTGACCACTACGCTGATCGGAGTACCCATTGCCTACCTGATGACCCGGTATAATATTCCCGGCAAAAAGGTGCTGCATATCCTCATCATCATGAGCCTTATGAGCCCGCCCTTCATAGGGGCCTATTCCTGGATCATCCTCATGGGCCGTGCGGGTCTGCTGGCCAAGCTTTTTGGAGCCATCGGTCTTACAGCGCCTACCATTTACGGCCGGGGCGGCATTATATTTGTGTTTACGCTGCATCTGTTCCCCTATATCTATCTGTATACCTCCGGGGCCATGAACAGCATCGACAGTTCTTTGGAGGAAGCGGCAGAGAACCTGGGCATGAACAAGCTCCGCCGGATATGGACGGTGACTTTGCCTGTGATTTTGCCCTCTATTCTGGCGGGCTGCATCATGGTATTCATGACCTGCCTGGCGGACTTCGGCACTCCTATGCTTTTGGGGGAGGGTTACACCGTGCTTCCCGTGCTGGTATATAATGAGTACATGTCTGAAAGCGCCACAGACCCCTACATGGCTTCCTGCCTGTCGGTGATCATTGTGTTCTGCTCGCTGCTGATGCTGGCCTTCCAGAAGCTGGTAGTGGATAAGCGCAATTATATGATGAGTTCCCTGCGCCCGCCTCAGGAGACAAAGCTCAGGGGTGGCAAGCGGTTTTTGGCTTCTCTTCCTATTTATATAGTGGTGGCGCTGGCCTTCTTGCCGCAGGTAGTGGTGGTGTGCCAGTCCTTCATTGAAAGAAGCTTCTCCGGCGTCATCAAAGGGATAAATTTGAACAACTACAGGACCATTATGGCCCGGCTGGGGCAGAATATCCGCAATACCTACGTATTCTCTCTGGTAGCCATTGTGTTCATCGTCATTGTAGGCATACTGGTATCCTACATTCTGGTGCGCAAAAAGGGCAAGGTAGCCAATCTTATCGATACGCTCATCATGTTCCCATATGTTATTCCGGGTTCCGTGCTGGGTATCGGGCTGATCGTGGCCTTTAACCGCAAGCCGGTGGTGCTGGTAGGTACGGCAGCCATTATGATCATTTCCTACATTATCCGCAAGCTTCCTTATACCGTTCGGTCGGGCAGCGCGTTTCTGTATCAGATGGATCCCTTTGTGGAAGAAGCCTCCATTAACCTGGGTGTTTCCCCCATGAAGACCTTCTTCACCGTAACAGCCAGAATGATGCTTCCCGGTATTATGTCCGGGGCGGTGCTCAGCTGGATCACCTGCATCAATGAGCTTTCCAGCTCCATTATGCTGTACAGCGGCAAGACCTCTACCATCGCCGTGGCTATTTATCAGGAAGTGGTGCGTATGAGTGACGGCACGGCTGCCGCCTTGGCCACCATACTGACGGTGAGCACCATTATTTCCCTGGCCATTGTGTTCAGGGCAACCAGAGGAAAGGTAAAGATCGTTTGATGTATCGCAACATTGTGTTTGACATGGGCAACGTACTGCTTCGTTTTGAGCCGGATGTGTTTCTGGAGGCGGTGGGCGTGCCTGAGGCAGATAAGCTCCTGCTGAAGCGGAATGTATATCAGTCTCTGGATTGGGCCCGCATGGACCGTGGTTCCATGGACGAAACGGCGGCCGCTGCCAGCATGTGCTGCCGACTGCCGGAAAGACTCCATCCTTATGTCCATGCGCTGGTGGATCAGTGGGACCGGCCCATATTGCCGGTGGAAGGCATGGAAGCGCTGGTCAAGGAACTGAAGGAAAAGGGATACGGGGTGTATCTGCTTTCTAACGCCAGTTTCCGCCAGCCGGAGTACTGGAACAGAGTGCCTGGCAGTCAATACTTTGATGGAACTATGGTTTCTGCCTTTGTAAAGCGGGTAAAGCCGGAGTATGAGATCTATGAGCTGTTCTATGTGCGGTTTGGACTGGATCCCAGGGAATGTCTGTTTATTGATGACAGCATTGCCAATATAGAAGGGGCGGAACATGCAGGCATGGATGGCATCGTTTTTCACGGAGATGTGCAGGAACTGCGTGGTGTCCTGAAGGAAAAGGGTATTCTTTGATTGCTGGCCGCTTATTTATATGTTCATGTAAAAAGGTCAGAGCCGATTGGCTCTGACCTTTTTGATTTGTTCTTTGGTGCTCAGTCCCCATATCTGCGGCAGGTATTTTAACAGAAGGCGGAGTAAATGGCCCGGTAGGCCGTTTCAAAATCACGCTGCTCCACCCCTACGATAATATTCATTTCGGATGGGCCCTGATCCAGAATACGCACGTTGACACCGGCTTGGGCCACGGCTTTCAGCAATCGGGCGGCAATGCCCGGGTTCCGGGCCATACCCTTGCCTACGGTAGCGATGAGAGCTATGCAGCTGGCGATCTCCAGAGTGTCCGGCTGCAATTCTTCCTTAATATCATGGTACAGTGCGTCCATTTTTCCCCGAATGTCTGAATCGTGAAGGATGACGGAGATATTATCAATGCCGGAAGGCATACTTTCCACGGCTATGTCATACCGCAGGAGAATATTCAGCAGCCTGGCGGCAAAGTCCCGGTGCCGGCGCAGCCCATCCTTGGTGAGAGTGATGGCTGTAAAGCCCCGCTTCCCGGCGATCCCGGTCACTGCGCCGGTGCGCAGAGAAGAAGAAAGCGCTCCGTCGTTGACGATCCAGGTGCCGGAACGATCCGGGTGGTTGGTATTGCGCACATGAATGGGAATACGGGCTCGCTGCACGGGGAAGATGGCATCTTCGTGAAGGACGGAGGCACCCATATAGCTCAGTTCCCGAAGCTCTCCATAGGAAACGGCCGGCAGAATGGGAGGAGTGGCAACGAGACGGGGGTCAGCCATAAGGATCCCATCCACATCCGTCCAGTTTTCATATACCTCCGCCTGCACCGCCCGGGCGACCAGGGAGCCGGTGATGTCAGATCCACCCCGGGAGAAGGTGCATATTTCTCCGTCCGGATATGTGCCGTAAAATCCGGGGATCACGGCGCAGGGATACGCTTTCAGGGCAGAGCTGGCTTTTTGTGTGGCGGAGTCGTTTAAGGAGCCGTCCTCATGGAAACGAATCAGTTCCCCGGCGTCTACAAACGGGAAACCCGTTGCGGCGGCCAGAAGCCGGGCTGTCAGATATTCGCCCCGGCTGGCCATATAGGCGGCAGATGCTCCCTGACAGAGCCGGTTTTGTATATGCCTGAGAGCTGCTTCCATCTGAAGCGGCAGGCACAGCTGGCGTTCAATGGATAAAAACCGTTCTTCGATCCGGGAAAAGGGGGCTTGCCAGTCGCCTCCCTCCTGAAACAGCCGATGGGTACGGTACAGCAGGTCGGTGATCTTTTCTTCATCGGTCCAGCGTTTTCCCGGGGCGCTGACCACCACATACCGGCGGGCAGGGTCTGACTGAAGAATGGATAGGACTTTTTTGAATTGTTCGGCATCGGCAAGGGAGCTTCCACCAAACTTGGCTGTTACTGTCATGCGCTATCTCCGCTTATGGATAAATAAAGTTAGTTCAGTATACACTATTCTGCCGTGCAGCGCAAGGCGGGTAAAGGGTAATCGCGCATATGGCGGTTAAAGCGGTTCGAGGGCAGGTGGAAATGCAGACCGTTTAGATTTTTTTCAGCCGGGGCAGATAGTACAGCTGCCGGACAAGAGGCTCTTTGTATGCCGGAATTGCAGAGCGGAGAATGTTTAAGCTGGAATGAATATCAGAGAAAGTCTGCGCTCTGGAGAAGTGATTGACAGATGAGAAATGAAAGGATATGCTTACATCATAAGCAGAATAACAGACAAAAGAAAGGGGATAAAAATGGCGCGTATACTGGTTTTTAACGGCTCTCCCAAGGGGAAAAGAAGCGATACCATGCACATAACCAGAGCATTTTTGCGAGGAATGGAGCAGGCAGCCCCCCAGCAGATCGAAGAGATCCGGGTGATCGAAAAACATATAGAATACTGCACCGGCTGCTTTGCCTGCATGCGAAACGGAGGAACCTGTATCCATCGGGACGATATGCAGGCAATTCTGGAAAAGATTCTGCAAAGCAATATCCTGTTGTTCAGTTTTCCACTGTATTGCTATGGAATGCCGGCGCCGCTGAAAGCATTGATAGAAAGAACACTGCCCCTGAGCTCCATGGCCATGCGAAAGGTGGAGGATCGGTATGAGCATGTGGAGCAGGCAGGTTTTTCTCATCTGAAGTATGTCATGCTCAGCGGATGCGGGTTTCCGGGGCGGGAAAACAACTTTGAACCGGCGGTGCTTCAATTTCAGCGGATGTTCGGAAAAGACAGCACCATCCTGACCGTAGCGGAGTCCCCGCTGTTCAATGTGCCTTCGGCGGAATGTGTGACGCATCCGTATTTAAAACTGGTGGAGCAGGCAGGGGAAGCCTATGCCCGCACCGGAGAGATACCGGCCGCTCTCCACCGGGCGTTGGCCGTGCCCATGATACCCGAGAATATGTATGTGAAAATAGCAAACGGAGAGAAATAAATGGAATTGATGCAAGCCTACGCGCAGGTAAAGAAACGGTTGGAACAACTGGATTTCCACTCTTTTTGGCCGGGGTTTGCCCCCTGTCCCTTTGCAATATATGATTCTGAGTTTGCTGTTTTAGACGGAAAACAGATGCCCCGCCCGGAAGGGTTTTATGCCAATACCGCTTTGGAGCATGAGGGACGCTGGATCGCCATATGGAAGCTGGAGGAAGGAACGGATTTGGATATTCTGGCTTCCAAGCTGGTTCACGAAATGTTTCATGCCTTTCAGTACACCCGGGGGGAGAGCCGGTTTCCAAAAGAAATGGAAGCGCTTTTTACTTACGGCATGGAACCGGAATACTTTGCCATGAAGTATGAGGAGGATCTGACGCTGGCCGGCCTGTGCGAAGCGTACCTACCGGAAGGCTACCGGCACTTTTTGAAGATCCGCGCCGGGCGCAAAGCGGCATACCCGCTTCAATACGCTTATGACAGTGCCATAGAGTGCATCGAAGGCACGGCCCAATATGTAGAGCTGATGGCATTGAAAGCATTGGCACCGGAAAAATATGCAAGAGCCTGCGGCAGACTTTTAACTCGGCTGAAGGATCCCAAGGGCATGGTGCCGGTGCGGCCCCTGTGATATGATGCCGGTGCAGCGCTGCTGCTGCTTTGCAAAGAACAGGGACTGCCGGTATGCATGGAAGTGGGGGTGGTGGATACATATCTGGTGGAGGTGCCGCCGGTGACCCAAAAGACGGCGCTGCCCGCTCATGAACAGGTGCGGCGGGAAATACAGGAACGGCGGGAGGCTTTTTCCCGCCTGATTCAAACTGCCGCAATGCGGGCGCCCCTTGCACAGGGAGACTTCAAACTGCTGGGGGTAAACGTGTATTCCGCCATGTACATGGAAGGCTATGTCTATACGGAGTACTTCCTTATGTATGAAGGGGAAACGGGAGCGGTAACGCTGGAAGGGAATTTCCTGCTGGAAATGGCAGGCAGACGGATACGAACTATCTGGCGGCTGGATTGAACGGCACACATAAAGAAAGCGGGAATATCCCGCTTTTTTTAATGCAAAAACATACTTGACGAGTAAACGAACGTTTACTATACTATGGTAAACGAACGTTTACGAGGGCGGTATGGAAAACACAAAAGAACGCATTTTATTGACGGCATTGGAGCTGTTTGCCCGGGATGGTTACGAGGCGGTATCCGTCAGTACCATTGCAGGGGCGCTGGGTATGACAAAAGGCGCTCTGTACCGGCATTATGCCAATAAGCGGGCTATTTTTGAAAGCATAGTCAAGCGGATGGAAACCAAAGACGGGGAGCGGGCCAGGGCCGGCGGCGTACCGGAAGGAACATTGGCCCAGATGCCGCAGGCTTATGAACGGACATCCCGGGAGAGCTTCTGCACCTTTTGCGTAGAGCAGTTTCGCTATTGGACCGAGGATCCTTTTGCCGCCGCTTTTCGCCGGATGCTGACGCTGGAACAGTATCGCACTCCGGAGATGGGGGCCCTGTATCAGCAATATCTGGGGGCTGGTCCGACGGCATATACGGCCGATCTGCTGCAGGCTATGGGGGAAAAGGAACCGCAAAAGCAGGCTATAGCGCTGTACGGCAGTATGTTTCTGCTGTACGCTCTGTATGACGGGGCGGAAGAAAAGCAGGCCATAGAACAGCTGGCCCGGGATTGCATTTCAGCCCGGCTGAAAAAGGAGGAAGCGTATGCCTGAGTGGAACCCGCCGGTTCGTTTTGCAGCTCTGGCTCAGGCGTATCCGGGGGAATGCCTTTGCCGGGTCACGGCCCAGGAACGGGGGCGGTACCGTCTTTGGAGTGCAGAGGGTCAGTGTCATGGGCAGGTATCCGGCCGGTTTATGTATGAAGCCGATGGGCCTGCCGCTTATCCGGCGGTGGGAGACTATGTGACGACTCTGCCCTGGCAGGGGGAAGAAGCGGTGATACAACGGGTGCTGCCCAGAAGCAGCATATTTATCCGCAAGGCGGCGGGCACACGCCGGGAGGAGCAGGCGGTCGCAGCCAACGTGGACATACTGTTTGTATGCATGGCATTGAACCGGGATTTCAATCTTCGGCGGCTGGAGCGGTATATGGCGCTGGGATGGGAGAGCGGCGCCCTGCCCGTGGTGGTGCTGACAAAAGGGGATCTGTGCCCGGAGCGGGAGGCGCTCCTGCTGCAGGCCCGCCGGGCGGCTCCCGGGGCGGAGGTGCTGGTGACCTCTGCGGCGGAAGCGGATGGATATAAAGCCCTGCTGCCCTATTTGGAACCGGGAAAAACGGCCGCTTTTGTAGGCTCCTCCGGCGTGGGGAAATCCACCCTGATGAACTGCCTGATGGGGCAGGAGCGGCAGCTTACCGGAGCAGTTGGCGAAGATGGCAGAGGCCGCCATACCACCATCCGGCGGGAACTGCTCTGTCTGCCCGGGGGCGCCATGCTTATTGATACCCCCGGCATGCGGGAGCTGGGCCTGTGGGAGGCGGAGGAGGGGCTGACCCATGCCTTTGCGGATATGGAAGCATTGGCGGCCCGGTGCCGGTTCCATGACTGCACCCACACCGGGGAACCCGGCTGCGCCTTACGGCAGGCTTTGGAGCGGGGAGAGCTGGAGGAGAAGCGGTATCGCTCCTATCTCAAGCTGCTGGAGGAAAACCGGCAGGCAGCCATGGGCCGGGACTATCTGGCCGCTAAAGAGAAAAAATTCAAGCAGATCGCAAAAACAAACAAAACCAATCGGAAGAAATAAGGAGGTTCCATGGGAATCATTATTCGCAGAGAAAAAGAGAACGAATACCGTGCCGTAGAAAACCTGACCCGGGAGTCGTTCTGGAATGTATACCGGCCCGGGTGTATGGAGCATTATGTGCTCCATTGCTACCGGACGGATCCGGATTTTGTGCCGGAACTGGATCTGGTCATGGAAAAGGACGGGGAGCTGATCGGTCAGGTCATATATGTCCGCTCCCATATTGATCTGGCAAAGGGTGGCAAGCTGCCCATCATGACCTTTGGCCCCATCGGGATCGCTCCGGCCTATAAGCGGCAGGGCTATGGGAAGATGCTACTGGATTACTCCATGGAGCAGGCGCGGGCCATGGGGGCCGGGGCTTTGGCCATTACGGGGAACATCGGTTTTTATGGAAAATCCGGGTTTGTGCCGGCCGGCACCTGCGGGGTACGCTATGCGGACGCAGACCCGGCAGACAAGGTGGTGCCTTACTTCCTTATCCGGGAGCTGGAGTCGGGCTTTTTGCAGGGCGTATCCGGCACCTATAAGGATCCGGCCGGGTATTTTGTTGCCTGGAATGACCCGAAGGCCTTTGAGGCTTTTGATGCGCAGTTCCCGCCCAAAATAAAAGAAAAGCTGCCCGGGCAGCTGGAATAAAAAACGGGCCGCCGAATTCCGGCGGTCCTTATTTATGTTCAGGAAAGATTTCCGTTTTTATCGCATGAAAGGGATACCGTCAGGGTCTTGCTGTCAACGGTGATACCCAGCACCTTGCGGGCAAAGGTCCCCTTGGCCGTGGCGGTGTTGCCGGACTTGCTGGCTGAGCCGGAAGAAAAGCTCCAGCTGCTGTTGTGGATCTGGTAGGTATAGCTGGAGGCGGTGCAGGTCACGGTGGTCCCGTCATAGCGGAAGGTGCCATGTACTGTCAGAGTAGCAACAGCTCCGCCGTTAGGATCATAAAGTTTGCCGTTCCTGATTCCGGATTTAGTGTTTGCTGCTCGGGTGGAATATTCTTCCACTGTAAAAACTATGTAGCTGCCATCTTCAAAATAAACAATTTCAGGAGCGGCAACTTCTGCTCTGGACGGGCAGACTGGCAACAACATTAACAGGAAAAGTACAACAAGGCAAAAAGAAAGATGCTTTTTCATATCAGTCTCCGATAGTAGAATCTGTTTCAGGGATAGTAGGACATTCAATAGGCGGCTCAATAATTATGGAATAATCACCCTGCCACTTTTTGTTATCCACGATTATATACCAGATGGTAAGAACCAAAGCAATAAGACTCACCACGATCAGCCCGCACACAAGAACCAAAGCCAACCGGGACTGGCGCATCCGGCGGTTGATCTCTGCGCAGCCGATATCGGCCAGGTAGGCGTCGGCCAGCTCTTCCGGCTTCCCCAGGGCCTGGCAGTATTCTTCATAGGAAGCATCCTGGGGCAGGCATTCTTCCATGCGTGCCTTCAGGGTTTGCAAATACTCCTTCCGCCGCTTTCCTCCGGGGGGAAGGGCTTTGCAAACGTGCCGATAATAGAGCTTACGGGGTTTCATGCGTCATCCTCCAATTTGCAAGAAAGAATTTTTTCCACACCGGCGTGGATAGAAGTATAATCCTCCAACAGCTGGGTGTAATAAGCTTCCCCTGCTGCAGAAAGCGTGTAGTACACCCGCGTCATGCGCCGGCCGGCCGGTTCCCGGTGAGGGATCAGATAGCCGTAATCTTCCAGCCGGTACAGGATGGGGTAAAGGGTGCCCTCCGGCAAAACGAACTTGCCTTCGCTGATGGAGATCAGCGCTTGCGTCAGTTCATATCCGTACATACGCTTCTGGCGAAGCAGGGCCAGGATGCACAGGGTCGCGCTCCCCTTTTTGAAATAGCTTTGTGTTTGTGTAATTTCGTGTTTCATGTAGTATTCGCAATCCTTTTGATGTAATGATTTTAGCAAAGTACAAATATGGTGTAAATACTTTTCTTGTTTTATGCTATTTAATGCAAAATATTGTTGACAACGCAATAAGGATCATGCATAGTATAGGCAGAGACCGGGCTCTGAATACAAAAACAGAAGGGAGAAACAACTTAATGAAAAAACGTATTTCTTTAGCCTTGACAGTATTGTTGGTATTAAGCGTATGCGTCCTCCCCTTTGCGACCCATGCGGAAGAAGTTCTGCGCAGCACTGCCTGCGAGGAACAGGGGCATCCTCTCACAATAACAATGTCTTCTAATAAAAATCCGCAACAATACACTGCCAGTCAACATAAGATACCCAAAGAAGTTACAAAGCGTTGTGCCTGTGGCGATAATAAAATAACTTATATTGAGTCGTATTCCTATGAGAAACATACCATAGTGTCCAGAGTGTCGCCCCATAGCGAAGGAAAGCACAATGTTACCAGATTATGCAATCTTTGCGGTTATGTGCAGCAGAAATACTCTTATGATTGCCCGGGCAATCCGTGTATCAATCCTGAATCTCAGCGTCCTGAATTGTATTGATCTTAATAACAGGGGGAGGGAGTTTCTCCCTCCCTCTGCTTTTTGCAACCGCACTAGTTATTTAATTAGCAAGAAGGAATGTGCTTATATGTCGGGTATATCATTAAAAATGTTTTTTCGAAACCGCTTAACTCCATTCATGGCGGTGTTGCTGGCGGCGGCAACAGCCCTTTTTTCCGTAGGCTGCTGCCTTTTTTATTCCGCAGAGGAAGCAGCTCAGGCTGTTACCCGGTTGTTTCATACCATTCCCATGCATACAAGATATATGGAGGAGCCAAAATGGGAGCAGGGGGAAGACGGGACGGATGAAGCCATTCAAATGGGCAACGTTACATATGAAATATATTCCCAAACCATGCACACACTGGCCACAAGCCCATATCTTTCCAAAGACGATCGACGGCTGTATACGGGCTATGCGCCGGGCATTCAGCCCTTGCGCTCCCGACCGACTTTAAAAAAGGATAGCGCAGGGTATTATTATGATATGAGCGGAGATGGCGGCGACAGGGATTGGGAAAAACAATATAGAGAAATGGTGCTGGAAGCTACCCTGCAGGAAAAGATTCAGCTCAGTAGCGGAGGGGATCCTTATTCTTCGGAATATGTAGGGCCGAAGAAAATGATCTGGCTCGGTGATCCGGACAAGAGGCCTCAGATGATCCTGAAGCCGGAGTATATGTATATATTTAGCATCGACAGAGCGCATGCTCAAACAAATGTAAGATCTCCGCTGGAGAAGTTGGGAGAACAGAAGGTATACGTATTCTTCCATGGAGAAGACGAATACCCCGTAGAATTGAAGGAGGGGGACAGGTGTCTTCTGTACGGAGTGGGGATGGAACAGCCTAGTATTAGCTATGATGCTTTCAGGACGGAGCATGTGATGCTGTATGATGGAAGGGTGATCACTTCGGCGGAATATGATTCCATGTCAGAGGAAGAAAAAGAAAAGGCCAACGATGAAAACCATCAGATGCTGCAGATGTCGCTTTGGATGCAATATCCCGTCAGCCCTGTAGAAAGTCCTTATGCGCTTTTGCAGGGGAAAGAAGAATTGGATACAGGCAGTAAGGAAGCCTTCGTCCGTACCAGCGGGCTGGGGAAAGAGGCGGGGGAACGTTGGTACTACATCATACAAAATTGCCGGGAAGGGGCTAACGGTCTGGGGGTGATCACTACCCAGAATTCCAGAAACATACTTACCTTCAACACCAAGGCTACCCCGATCATCGCCGGGCGGCATATTCTCCCCGGAGATACGGAGCCGGTGTGTTTGATCTCCGGTGAGTTGGCAGAAGAATACGGTCTTTCAGTGGGAGATACGCTGCCCCTGCGGCTCCACCGGGCAAAAATCGATTTTAGCATGAGGTGGGTTTCTTATAAGGCGTCCATGCAGGAGAACTGGTCGTTTCTCACCGATTGCGAAAGCCGCCAGGAACCACCGAAGATTAGTTACCGTATTATAGGCATTTACCGTTCCATGGGATGGATTCCAAGTTTTTACGCCAACTATTTTTCTCCCAACACGGTGTTTGTGTCTGCTGCCTCTACCCCGGTGATTGAAGATTCCCGACCAAAGGAGTACGATGCAACACTGCTGGCATACTACACCCAGGAGGAATTGGAAATAAGAGAGCTGCCTCAGATTCTTTGGGGCTACTATCTGACGGAATCGGATCAGGCTCAGGCCTTTATGGATTCTC
>UQYI01000006.1 GCA_900545265.1 uncultured Eubacteriales bacterium | reverse complement strand
CCCGCCCGCTGTATACAGGCATACCGTACTGATCTGGCCTTTTACACCAACGGGCGGAGCGTATGCCTTACAGAGCTGAAAGGATATCAGGCCGCTGTCGGTCAGCCGGTCATCCAGCCCCGCCGTCCAAACAGCCGCCTGGATAAGGTGCGCCATATGTTCAGTAAGATTCCTTGATACGCCACAGCAAGGATGGTTATTGCATTTCCCTGCCTTTCGTGGTAAAATGTAGTTGTAAACCACCAGAGAAAACAACAACCCTGCTACCCCCCGTTATCACCACCGATAACAATTTGATAACAGCCCATCGTATAGGGCTGGATAATATGGACACATCAAATAATCAAAAAAATGAGGTATCAAATTTATGAAGCAAAATCCGTTAAATATGATGCCCAACAACGAGTGGGAATGAGATAAAAGTGAACATGAGGGACCGCAAACCCTTGAAAACACGCACTTTTTGAAAATCTCATTTCCCGTTTGATAGCAAAATGATAGCAGATACCCAAACTGTTTTGTTTATTCTTGTTTCAAGGGACAAGCGGTTTGCAGGTTGCTTCTCCCTATAATGAACAAATGCTCTGCCAAGTTTTGAAACGAACTCAGCAGAGCATTTTTATTAGGCACTATAGATTATCATCATCAATTTCCTGTGTATCATCCTCAAAATCCGCTTCAGCTTGAATCTGATTTCCCTTGCTTCGGTTGCACCATTTGTGCAACAATTGTGCGTTTTCAATTTCTGTCGGTCCACCCAAGTCAAAGGGAACGATATGATCGATTTCACAGTCATCTATGTTTAGAATTTGATTACCGCAATACGAACATATATACCCTGTATGAAATAGCTTCTCTTTAATATCTGGAGAAAATAGTCGCTTTTGAACTTTAATACGAGCAAACTCATTATTTCGTATTATTTTGTTGAGAATCTCCATGACGACACCCACCCTTGAACGAATTCGCTTCGCAGCATTGGTTCCGGCATAAATCCAATCTTGATAATCCTTGTTATCCCTTTTTAACGTTTCTATTGCTGAGCGAATTTCATCTGAATGCTTAATGATGTCTCTTTTGGGAAATGAAGAAAATGGAATCATTATTGAATCATATACAGCACCATTAAACTTGTGCCGTTGATCTGCCGCAGAAAAGAAAGCACTTTCTCCAAGAACGGCCTTAACAAGTTCTATTAGGGAATTGTACTGCCTTTTTGCATTTTCAATCGAAAGTTCATTATCATAAGCATGAATCGCCATATAATTATTCATCATCAACTTGAAAGTGCCCTTTAACTCCATATCACGTAGAGCAAAAAAGCGAAGGATTCGCTCCTCATATGAATATCTAATATTGCTATCGTGGAATAAAACGGGAAGATTAGAATTTGTTTGGGCAATATCCTTCAACATGTTATTGAAATTGCCCCGATATATGCAATTGCGCACTTCTTGGTCACGCAATTTAACCGCACCAAGATTAAGGCGAGAAAATATTTCGTATTTCAAATTCTCCGAGTCTTTTTCGATGCAGACTGTTGATAAAGTCTGATAGTTTAAACGACGTTGCAGGGATTTATCAAGTTCTTTGAAATATAGACCATTTAGGCGCTGTAATTTCTTAAGCCCCGAAAGTTGAAATTCATTTTTCAAATAGCGAACAAAAGATGTAATACGTTGTTGACCGTCAATTACAGAGTATATACCCTCATCTTCTTCTGCTAAATAAATAACAGGAATGGGAATTCCAATTAGAATGGATTCAATAAGGCAGGATGCACGTTTATCATCATAAACATATTTTCTCTGATAATCAGGATCTGTAATAATATCATTTGCGTCAACAGATTTTTTTAATTCTTGCAAGGTTAAATTCATGGGTCGTGTATGAACAGTTACACGCTCGATTTCTGAAGTTGCCAATATTTTTCACCTCCAATTACATGTTCTATAAAATTTAATTCCCTATTTTAATATATTAACATATATTAGTAATAAAATCAATTCCGTTTTTGCCCCACGCAAAAAGCGAATCTGCCTGCGGCGAGAGTCAATGGAATTCGCTATGCCTATCAGCGCAGTGTATAAAATAGCGATAATTCGCGGATAATCGCAGTCGCATGAAATATGCTGTCCGGGACAAGAAGGTGTTGCGTGGGAAACGGAGCCCGGGGCGCACGTTCCGGCGGCTACCGCCGGAACTCTGCGGGGCTTTGCCCCCGCAGGCGTGCCGTCAGGCACGCAGTGCGCCCCGCCTTTCGTATACGAACTTATCTGCAAAAGCGGCGGGTGCGCTTCCCATTAATCCTCGCTTTTTAACGCAAGTGACGGTTTGTATACAATGTTTCAAATGAACGAAGCATCGCTTATTCGCCGCAATTTCAAACAAAATTTTGTTCAAACGCATCCATATAAGCGAATCATCATTTTATTCTGTCGGCACTCCATAGACTTCTTTTTCAATCAGTGCACATAGTCCTTATCATAAGCAGTTCCGTATACATAATGGATAATGTGCCACAGGTATGCATAGGCCGCTGTTCCCGGTGCAAAGGCATTCCGATTCTGGCTCGCAATATAGCCGATGCTTCGGGTCACCGTACCGCCGTAAAGCACCAGTGTTTCTCCCTCTCTTTCCAACTTCATATAGGGACGCATGGCCAACTGAGGCACACATTTTTCATCCGTAAGGTTCACCAGCACATTCGTATATTCGCACAAGCCGTCCTTTGAGCGGAAGATCGGGTCGGCCTTCCCGCGCCTGTAAGCGACAGCCGAATGACTGTATTTCTTGTCCAGCAGCAGTTCCCCGGCAGGGTGCTCGGTATCCCAGGCTACCAGTGTGCCGTATTCCAACAGCTTCCATCCGTCTATGCCGCTTTGGATCAGCGTTTCCTTTTTATCCTCGGGCACGCCCGTGATCAGTCGGATCCCCTTATTGCCCCGGATGCGAATGGAGGCGCCCCGATATACCAGAATATCTGCCAGCTGCTCCATGGGCTGAAGTACATACCCCTCCACCTGCTGTTCCAACAGCCAGACATCCATGTGCGTAGGATATGCCTGACCGTCTGCATTCTCTCCATAAGCATACCGGGTCACCACCCGTCCCTTTTCTTCGGGCAGGGGGATATAAGCGGTGCCGGTTTCGTCCGTCTGTACAATGCGGGCTTTTCCGTCTACCTCCAGAGCAGTTCCCTCCGGCCAGATCTGCGCATCTACCGGGATCCGGTCTCTGGGCAGAGGTGAAATGACCTCTGTACGGGCAGCATTGCACCGTGAACATGTATAAAGCTTCTCTCCCGGCGCTTCAAAAGTAGGCGGCTGGATAAGAACACCTTCTCCCCAGTTATGTCCCAAAGCCGGAAGTTCTTTCTGCTCTTCCAATATCTCCTGGCAGCGGCTGCATCGGATCTCCGGAGAAAGTCCCGCCTCCGTGCAGGAAGGCTCCTGAATGGGCAAGTTTTCCGGCGCATGTCCCAGAGGCTCTATCTCTCCGCTTTCCACCAGCACTTTGCCGCAGATCTCACAGTGAGTCCCCTCCGTATGCCCCACCTGCGTACAGGTGGGTGCCTGGGCCGCATCGATCACCGGAGAATGAGGGAGCATGGATACAGTCCGCTCTTCCCATGCACCGCAGTCACAATACCGCCTCTCGATACCCTCCACGGTACATGTTGCAGGCCGCACTGCTTCCCAGTTGCCATACCTATGCACATGCGGAACAGGTGTAGGCGTGTTTGTAGGTTTAGGGGCCGGTGTATCTGTGGGTTTGGGTGTAGGTGTATCCGTAGGCTTCAGGGTGGGCGTATCTGTGGGTTTCGGAGTCGGCGTGTCCGTAGGCTTCGGAGTCGGTGTATCCGTGGGTTTCGGAGTTGGCGTGTCCGTGGGTTTCGGAGTTGGCGTATCTGTGGGCCTCGGCGTAGGCGTGTCCGTAGGCTTCGGAGTCGGCGTATCCGTGGGCTTGGGTGTTGGCGTATCCGTTGGCTTCGGAATCGGTGTATCCGTGGGCTTCGGGGTTGGTGTATCCGTGGGTTTCGGAGTGGGAGTGTCCGTAGGCTTGGGCGTCGGCGTGCCTGTTGGATTCGGGGTAGACGTATCCGTAGGCTTGGGCGTAGGCGTATCCGTGGGTTTCGGAGTCGGTGTATCCGTGGGCTTAGGTGTAGGTGTATCCGTGGGTTTCGGAGTGGGAGTGTCCGTAGGCATCGGAACAGCGGTAGGCGTGGGCGGCTCCTGACCGTTAAACAAAACAAGGACGCCCTCTGGGAGCTGACATTCCACATTCACATTCTCCCACTGGCTTTCCTCCCCTGCATAACATATGTATTTCAGAGATGTACCGTCAAAGGCACCTTTGCTGATCAGGCTGAGACTTTCCGGCAGATATACTTTCGCCAGTGCGCTGCACTGCGCAAAGGCCTCCATGCCGACCTCATACACGCCTTCGGGCACCTGCATCGTCTTCAGCCCGGTGCACCCCTGGAACATTCCATCTGAAATAGACAGGATGGTTTCGCACCAGGAAACGGAGCGAAGTCTGGTTAGATCCGCAAAAGCATAGGGACTTGGACCAGAAAGTTCTCCCTCCAGCACCAGAGAAATGATGCTCTCCGCCCATTCCTGCCAAGGGGCTTCTCCCCTGCCAAATTCTTCCATATATCCTTGGCAGATCAGGGTCAGGCGGCCGGTATCAGGATCGAAATTCCACTGTACATCCCCGCATTCGCCGGAATATACCTCTTCAGACAGGTGGGAAGCTCTTATCCCGGGCAATAAAGAGAGCAAAATACCCACACACAAAAACAGTGCCGTCCATCGCCGGTTCACGTTCATTCCTCCATTCGATCCGATTAAACTTATGATTTTCAGTTCATAAGTTAATAATAATTATACGATATGTCTCTTTTCTTTTCAACAAATACAGGTATTTTTTCTCATTATTTGCAAAAAAGAATTGCTTCTTCTCTCCTGAAAGACAAAGGGAATCATCTTTTTGTACTGCCGCTCTCTTATCTTCATCCAGACGCTGGAAATATGGGTCGCATTCCAGGCTCTGTCTCTTTTGCTTGAATCATACACTAAATTTATTTGTGTTTATACATTAAATTCCTTTTTAATCCCCGCAAATAAAAGCATTTATTGAGTGAAGAAACTATATCCTCCTTTTCAAACTCCTGTTTACAATCAAATTCCTGCCAAACAGAAGAAATTTTCCACATACCCGTCTCCTGTTTGCTAAATTCAAGTATAGGTGTATCGTCAGCCTCCACCGTGTTGTAAATTATTTTATATTCGTAATTGTCAAGCCAGCTTTGAATTGCTGCAATAACTCAAAAATACAAAAAATATGCATCTTCGAAAAAAATTTCGTCCCAATTCTTATTGAAAAAAGGCCTTCGTATTTTAGGATATCAGGGTATTTTTGAATTAAAGTTGAAGAGTGCTTATTGCCAAATTTGAATTCAAACAACATCATATCAGCACTTCTTATTTTATTACCGAATATTTTCCACATCATGCCGCCTATCCGATGCCCGCCAATAAAAACACAAAGATATCTGCCGTCTGAAAAACGCCCGGACATGTTTGTCCGGGCGTTTTTGAATCTGGTTAAGCTTCTCCGATGCGGCATCACGGTATCGCAGCCACTCCGGCATACACCTGCAGCGCTTGCCGTGCCGCATTTATTCCACGGTCACAGACTTTGCCAAGTTTTTCGGCTTATCGATATCGCATCCGTTTGCCTTTGCCACATAATAAGCAAAAAGCTGCAAAGGAATGATCTCTGGTATGGGCAGCAGCAGCGGATCCGTCTGGGGCACCAGCAGGGCGTCATCCGCCTCTGCAAAGATACGATGCTCCCCTTCCTGCACCACGCCCAGCACCCGGGCGCCCCTGGCTTTCACCTCTTTGACGTTGGACATGAGCTTATCAAAAAGCGCCGTATGGCAGGCCAGCGCCACTACCAGCCGTCCCTGATCGATCAGGGCAATGGTGCCGTGCTTGAGCTCCCCGGCCGCATAGGCCTCGGAATGGATGTAGCTGATCTCCTTCAGCTTCAAAGAAGCTTCCATCGCCACGGCATAATCCAGATTTCTGCCGATAAAAAACAGTGAGTCGGTGCTGTGGTACTTCTGCGCCAGGGTCTCCATCCGCCGGTTCAGGTCTATGGCCCGCTGGCTGCGCTCCGGCAAAGCGGCAATACCCTCCACCAGCTGGGCATACCGGGTCTCGTCCAGGCGCCCCAGTTCCCTGGCCATATATACGGCCAGCAGGGTCAGCACCGCCAGCTGGGTGGTATAGCCCTTGGTGGTGGCCACGGCGATCTCCGGCCCGGCCCAGGTATACAACACACTGTGAGCCAGCTTGGCCACGGTACTGCCTACCACGTTGACGACAGCCAGCGTCCGGGCCCCCAGATTCTTACATTCCTTCAGTGCTGCAATGGTATCCGCCGTTTCTCCGGACTGGGAGATGACAATGACCAGAGTGTGCTCGTCTATAATGGGGTGGCGGTAGCGCAGCTCGCTGGCAATATCCACCTCCACGGGGATGCGGGTGAGTTCCTCCATCACATAGCGGCCCACACAGCCTGCATGATAGGCCGAACCGCAAGCAGTGATGACTACCCGGCGGATCCCCTGCAGTTCCTCTTTGGTCAGGGCAAAGCCTTCCAGCTGGATGCGCCCCTCCCGGATGCGGGGCTCTATGGTGGCTTTCAGCGCCCGGGGCTGCTCCATGATCTCTTTGAGCATAAAGTGCTCATAGCCCCCTTTTTCCGCCGCTTCCATGCTCCAGACCACCCGGGTGGGCGTCTTTTGTATCTCCTTGCCGGCAGAATCAAAAAAGCGCATTCCTTCGGGAGTCAGGTCGGCAAACTCCCCGTCCTCCAGTTCCACCACCGTGCGGGTATAGGGCAGCAGTGCCGTGATATCCGAAGCGAAAAAGTTTTCCCCCGCCCCTACCCCCAGAACCAGGGGGCTGGCGCACTTGACGGCAATGAGTTCCCCGGGCTTTTCTGCACAGAGCACCCCCAGGGAATAGGAGCCTTCCAGCCGGGCCGTGGTACGGATAACGGCCTTTTTCAGGTCCCCGTCATAATACATATCCAGCAGGTGGACCACCACCTCCGTATCCGTTTCGCTGTGGAAAACAAAGCCCCTGGCCTTGAGTTCTTCTCTCAATTCCGCATAATTCTCGATGATGCCGTTATGAACGATGGCAAAGCGCCCGTCGTTAGACAGGTGGGGATGGGCATTCATTGTGGTAGGCGCCCCGTGAGTGGCCCAGCGGGTATGTCCGATGCCACAGGTGCCGGGGACGGCCGCCCCCTCCCGGGTCATGGTGCAAAGATGCTCCAGCCGCCCGCTGGCCTTCACGGCCCGGATCTGCCCGCCGTCATCCTGAACGGCTACCCCTGCCGAATCATACCCCCGGTACTCCAGCCGCCGAAGCCCCTCCAGAAGAATGGGGCCCGCCTGACGGGCGCCGGTAAAGCCTACTATGCCGCACATATGTTATTTGTTTCTCCTTTCCTTATTGGTTATGGCCGCTCCCACGAACCCCATGAACAGGGGATGGGGCCGGTTGGGCCTGGACTTGAACTCGGGGTGGAACTGCACCCCCACATAAAAGTCCCGTCCGGGCAGTTCCACGGTCTCCACCAGCCGTCCGTCGGGAGAAAGCCCCGAAAGCACCAGACCATGCTGCTGAAGGATCTCCCGGTATTCGTTGTTGAACTCATACCGGTGCCGGTGGCGTTCGCAGATGCTGCCTGTTCCATAGCAGCGCTCCATAGCGGTGCCGGGCATGATATTGCAGGGATAGCTGCCCAGCCGCAGCGTGCCGCCTTTATCTATATTGTCGCTTTGTCCGGGCATAAAGTCAATGACCTTATCCTTGCAAAGCTCATCGAATTCACCGGAATTGGCGTTTTGAATGCCCGCAGCATTCCGGGCAAACTCTATGACGGCGATCTGCATCCCCAGGCAGATGCCGAACAGGGGGATATCCTGCTCCCGGGCATACCGGGCGGCCAGAATCATGCCTTCCACGCCCCTGTCCCCAAAGCCTCCGGGAATAATGATGCCATCCTGCCCGGCCAGCTTTTCCGCCACGGTTTCGGGGGTAATGGTTTCCGAATCGATCCAGGAAATATGCACCTGGGCGCTCTGGGCAAAGCCGGCATGGCGCAGCGCCTCTGCAACGGAAAGATATGCATCGTGAAGGGCCACATATTTGCCCACCAATCCGATATGCACCTCCTTTTCCGGGTGCTCCATGCGGTGCACCATCTCCGTCCACTCATGCATATCCGGGGCGGGCGCCTGTATGCCCAGCTCCCGGCAGACGATGGAGGAGAAATTGGATTTTTCCAGCATGAGGGGCGCCTCATACAGGTTGGGCAGAGTGATGTTTTCTATGACGCAGTCGGGTTTTACATTGCAGAAAAGGGATATCTTCCTGAAGATGGATTCTTCCAAAGGCTCATCGCACCGCAGAACAATGATATCCGGGCAGATGCCCATGCCCTGCAGCTCCTTGACGGAATGCTGGGTAGGCTTTGATTTATGCTCGTCAGACCCCCGCAAAAAGGGCACCAGCGTTACATGGATAAAGAGGGTATTTTCCTTGCCGGCTTCCAGAGAGATCTGGCGGACAGCCTCCAGAAATGGCTGGGATTCGATATCGCCGATGGTGCCGCCGATCTCTGTGATGACCACATCTGCCCCGGTCTTTTTGCCTACCCGGTAGACAAAGTCCTTGATCTCGTTGGTGATATGGGGGATGACCTGCACGGTGGAGCCCAGATACTCTCCCCGGCGTTCCTTGTTCAGAACGTTCCAGTATACCTTGCCGGTGGTCAGGTTGGAATACTTGTTGAGCCCTTCATCGATAAAGCGCTCATAGTGGCCCAGATCCAGATCCGTTTCGGCCCCGTCCTCCGTTACATACACCTCTCCGTGCTGGTAGGGGCTCATGGTGCCGGGATCCACATTGATGTAAGGATCCAACTTCTGAGCGGCCACCTTCAGCCCCCGGGCTTTTAGCAGCCGGCCCAGAGAGGCGGCGGTGATGCCCTTGCCCAAACCGGAAACCACGCCGCCGGTGACAAAGATATACTTGGTCATAGAAAAATCCTCCGTTATTTGTAGGTTGAAAGTATGCTTTCTGCAACGACCCGTTTTGTGACGCACCTGTCCATGGCCCGCTTTTCTATATAGCGGTGGGCCTGTGCTTCGGTCATTTGCAGTTGTTCGATAAGCAGGTATTTGGCGCAGTTGACGATGCGCATCTCCTCCACCTTTTCTTCCAGAGAGGCTGCCCGCTTCTCCATGCCCTTAAGACGGCTGCGGGTTCCCTGCAAAAGAAGCATGGCCTGCAAAAGCAGCTGAGAGGACAGGGGTCTTGCCAGCACCAGCACCCCCAGAGGCGCCAACATGGCGCTAAGGGTCTCATAGCTTTGGGCGGGGGTAAGAACCAATACGCCTGCACCCGTATGCTGCACCGTATCTCGTGCCAGAAGGGCGGCCGGTTCTCCCGGATCGGATGCGCAGACCAGCACATATTCAAAATGCCTGGCCTTGAGAAGTTCCCGGGCCTGATGTGCCTCCGTTTTTAAGGTGACGGGACCCCAATGCTCCCGGGAAAGGAGCTTCAGCAGGGATTCATTGAGTTTTTCCGCCGCCGATACAAGCAGTATGGCGCCGTTCCGTTCCTCGCTGTGCACTGGGTCTCCTTATGTGTTTTCCAAATAAAAAATGGGGCACGAAGCTCATTCAGCGCAGGGCCCTTCCCCGGATGAATGAACGCCTTTGCCCATCGACGGTATATTATCGCACAGAGAAAACCCCTTTGTCAATCGCTCCGAAAAAATAATATATAATTCCTCTTGACAAATCCTACCGCTGCGGTATAATACTCTCCATGAAGGCAAGGGCGTCTGGAGTATGGTTCCGGACGTTGCTTTTTTAAAAGCATAGTGCTGATGCAGGCGAGGCAATGGGGTCTTGTTATACCCGGCGCCCCGCTTTTTTAGTGGAAAGAATCCGTATATGAGGTGAAAGCATGAATACCATAGCAGACTATTTCGGCAGTATGACCTTTGACGACAGAGTGATGAAAGCCACCCTGTCGGCAGATATTTACGCCTCTCTGAAAAAGACCATCGATGAGGGTGCCAACCTGAACACGCAGGTGGCCAACGCCGTAGCGGCAGCCATGAAGGATTGGGCCGTTGAACACGGGGCCACCCATTTTACCCACTGGTTCCAGCCCCTTACAGGCGTTACCGCCGAAAAGCACGACAGCTTTATTGCCCCTGCCTCCGACGGCCGGGTACTCATGGAGTTTTCCGGTAAGGAACTGATCCAGGGAGAACCGGATGCCTCCAGCTTCCCTTCGGGAGGGCTGCGGGCTACCTTTGAAGCCCGGGGCTACACCGCCTGGGATCCCACATCTTTTGCTTTCATCAAGGATAAGACCCTGTGTATCCCCACAGCCTTCTGCTCCTACGGCGGTGAAGCCCTGGATAAAAAAACGCCCCTGCTGCGCTCCATGCAGGCCCTGAACAAGCAGGCTATGCGTATTCTGAAGCTTTTCGGCAATAAGGATGTAAAGTGCGTAAAGACCTTTGTGGGCCCGGAGCAGGAGTACTTCCTTATAGACAAGGATATGTATGAGCGGCGGAAGGACCTTATGTTTACCGGCCGCACGCTCTTTGGTGCCAAGCCCCCCAAAGGACAGGAGATGGACGACCATTATTTCGGTGCCATCAAGCCCCGGGTGGCGGCCTATATGGCGGAGCTGAACGAGGAACTCTGGAAGCTGGGTATTCTGGCCAAGACGGAGCATAACGAAGTGGCACCCTCCCAGCATGAGCTGGCCCCCATCTACACCACCGGCAATATTGCTACGGATCATAACCAGCTGACCATGGAGATCATGCAGAAGGTGGCTTCCCGGCACAATCTGGTATGCCTACTCCATGAAAAGCCCTTTGCAGGCGTCAACGGCAGCGGCAAACACAACAACTGGTCCATTGCCACAGACACGGGCATCAATCTGCTGACCCCCGGGGAGACCCCCTATGAAAACGCTCAGTTCCTGCTGTTCCTCTGTGCTGTGATACAGGCGGTGGACGATTATGCCGACCTGCTGCGTCTTTCCGTAGCTACGGCAGGAAACGATCACCGGCTGGGCGCCAACGAAGCCCCTCCGGCAGTGGTATCCATGTTTCTGGGGGATGAACTTACCGCCGTGCTGGATGCCATTGAGGCAGACGCTCCTTATAACGGCACCCAGCGGACCGTCATGAAGTTGGGGGTGCATGTGCTGCCCCGCTTCCTGCGGGACACCACCGACCGGAACCGTACCTCTCCCTTTGCCTTTACGGGGAACAAGTTTGAGTTCCGTATGCTGGGTTCTTCCAACAGCATTGCCTGCTCCAACATCATGCTCAACACGGCGGTGGCGGAATCCCTCCGCCAGTATGCCGACCGACTGGAAAAGGCGGATTGCTTTGAATCCGCACTCCACGAGCTGATCCGGGAAACTATTCATGCCCATAAGCGGATCATCTTCAACGGAAACGGCTATGACGAAAGCTGGCTCCGGGAAGCCACGGAGGTAAGAGGGCTTCACAACCTGCGAACCACGCCCGATGCCATGGCTGCTTTTCTGGAAAAGAAAAATGTGGATCTGCTTACCTCTCACAAGGTATTCTCCCCCGTGGAGATCCGCTCCCGGTATGAGATCCTGCTGGACAATTACTGCAAAACCGTGAACATAGAGGGACTGACCATGGTAGACATGGCCCGTAAAGAGATCCTCCCGGCGGTGGAAGCCTATACCCGGGAGCTGGCGGAATCCCTGGCCGCCAAGAGTGCCGTGCTTCCGGAATTGACCGGAGGCTACGAAAAGAAGCTGCTGGGCCGTCTCTGCCCCCTGATCGAAGAGATCGACCAGGCCGCAGAGGCTCTGGATTCGGAGCTTATCCGCTATAAGACCATTGGGGATGTGACCCAGGCCGCCGCCGTGATCCGGGATGTGATCCGCCAGCGCATGGCGGAATTGCGGGTGGTATGCGACGAAGCGGAAAACCTTACCGCCGAAAAATACTGGCCCTTCCCCACCTATGACATGCTGCTGTTCGGTGTGAAATGATTCCCCGGCCCCGGAGAGGCAGACTCCGGAAAAGGCCGTTCGGTTCTGCCGCCCGCCGGGTTTTCCTTCTCTTTCCCGGCAGGTATTCAGGCTGTTCTCCCATGAGGGCAGCCTTTTTCTTTTTCCGGAGTTTGAATGAACATAGACGGCCGCCAAAGCTCCGGGCTGTATAAACCTTGCCCCTGTCTAAAGGAAAAGCACCGGTCCCGGCTGGGGGGATGCATGGGCCGGGAACCGGCCCGCAAGGCCGCCGGTTGGCCTTGCCTTTGGCGCTCAGCGCCAAAGGTGCATCCCCGGGGCTACCGTGCCCGGGCAGACTTCGCTCCGGCCGGAAAGCGTATACAAGGGGCACCGGGACGGCAAACCACTCCCTCTGCCCCCTGGGAACAAAAGATTGCCGCTTGTAGGAAACCCGGCGACTTGCTATAATGGGGGCATCTTTCAGGAGGACAGCGTCATGGACGAAAAAAAGCTGCTGCGGTATGTACTGGATATGGGGCAGGACATGCTTTTGTGCGGAGCGGAAGTCAGCCGGGTGGAGGATACCATCACACGGCTGTTGAAAAGCTACGGCGCCGCAGAAGTGGATGTAATGACCATTCCCTCCGGTATCACGCTTTCCGCCTCCTTTAAGGACGGCTTAACGGAGACCCAACTGCGGCGCATCTGGAACGGCGCTTACGACACAGACTTTACCCGCTTGAGTATGCTCAACGAGCTTTCCCGGCGAATCTGTGCCCAAAAGCCCCCCGTAGAGGCGCTTGGGGATGGGATCCGGGCGATCCGGGAAAATGTTCAGCACCGCAATCGTAAGGATCTTTCCCGGCTGGCAGGCTACTTTCTGGCAGGAAGCGCCTTTGCGGTATTCTTTGGCGGCAGCCTGTGGGACGGCCTTGCTTCGGTGCTTACGGGTGTGCTCATTTACCTGCTGGATGGGCTTTTGAAGCGGGTCCATATGCAGCGGCTTCTGCAGGCTTTTCTTATCTCTCTGCTGACGGGGCTTTTTGCTATGTCTCTGCCCCTGCTCAGCCCGGTTTTTCACCCCAGCTACATCATGATCGGTTCCATCATGCTTCTGATCCCCGGCATTGCCATGACCAACTCTGTTCGGGATATGCTTACAGGCGATACCATTTCCGGCACGCTGCGGCTGGTAGAAAGCCTGCTTATTGCCTGTTTTATTGCCGGCGGCTTTGCCACGGCCATGCTGCTCACCCGGAATATACAGTCTCCTGCGGAGGCGGATACGCTGGCACGCCTCCCCTTTGTGCAGACCCTCTCCGCCGCACTGGGCTCTTTAGGCTTCAGCCTTATCTTCCGGGTACCATATAAAAACCTGTTTTTCTGCACTCTGGGTTCCGGGCTTTGCTGGAGCGTTTATCTGCTGTGCATGCCCCTGCTGGGGGAAGGCTTTGCCGCACAGGCTCTGGCCGCCCTTTTCGGAGCGGGGTATGCCGAACTGATGGCCCGGATCACCCGGGCCCCGGCTACGGTATACAATATGCCCGTGCTCATCGCCCTGATCCCCGGCCGGGGGCTGCATTACACCATGGAAGCTATGGTCCGCAGCAGCCGGCAGGAGGTTTTAACCTGGGGCACCGCCACTGCCATCAGTGCTCTGGCCATTGCCGTAGGGATCGTGGCGGTAGCGGCTCTGCTTACCAGCCTGCGCACCTTCTCCCGTGCCAACCGGATACGCCGAGCCAGAGATGCTTCCTGATCCCGCCGCCATGATTTGACTTTGCAATTCCTTCATTTAACCGGCTATCTGTCCAGCTAAGCGTCAAAAGCAGTCTTTGATTTTTACCGCCGCTGCGGAAGTTCCGCAAATCAGGCCGAAGCGGCGCCGGATCAATGCCATTTACGGGGTAAACAATCTATAAATGCCTTTTCATCCGTCATGTCCGGCAGCGTTTCATTTCTTGCAGCGGGATCAGTTGGATAGGGGAAGCATCTTGATCCAATAACCGCCTCCTGTGCTGCGCACATATCGAGTGAATCCAAAAAGATGCCGGGGCGGGTGGGAAGCAGGTGCTCCTGGCACGGCAATGATTCGGTATTCCCGGTTCCCCTGCCGCCACCGGCCCTCCAGATGTTCCAGTATCCCAGGACCGTAAACCCGCATGAACTCTCCCTTTGGGAAAGCATAAGGAAAGGGATTTTCTGTCAGAAACTGCGTTTGCCTCCGATCCTCCCCGGGCTGAATACTCTCTCTTGCAGACACCTTTCGGGCAGGAGAAAGCAGGGATTCTGTCTCTGCCATCCACTGTCTGCCTTCCGGCGGCCCCTGAAGCGTTCGGGTCTCCCCGGATTCCAGCTGCCTGTACACTTGAGCGGCTTCCGCTACCAATGCCGCAAAGGCTGCCGCTTCTGCGCCGCTGTCTTCCGGAGCGGGTGTCTCCCGGGGAGTTTCTGCTGTGTTCTCCCTCTCTTCCATACACGGTTTACGCGATTCCGATGGCTGGGAGGATACCTGTGATCCCGCTTCATTCTGAAGATCTTCCGGTTTCTCCGTCTTTTCCGGTGGTTCCTCCGTTTTTTCAGGAACGTTTTTTTCCTTATACAGTGCCAGCAGTTCCTGCTCCGTCAAGGATGCTCCGGGAGCATTACCCCAGGCCAAAAGGGTCTCCCCTTCCAGCACCAGTGCGCCCACCGGAACAAAGGGGCACCTGCCCTGTTCCGTAAGCCAACGTTCCCCTTCTCCGGAAAGGAGTACCGCTTTCCCCTGGCAGCGCCCCCGCCAGCAAAGCTCCCCCTGTCCTTCTTCCAGGCAGATATGGCCCGCCGCCCGGCCCTGTTTTTCCCGCAACACGATATACATATGCTTCACCTCCTCCACAGCCTATGTGCCGCCGAGCAGACCTATGCCTGCCCGAAAAGGAAGCCCGCCGGTGCGTGAAACCGTTGTTTTGCATATTCTTTCTCTTTTAAACGGAATATCGTTTTCTTCCAGAATGGAACATGCATCGCTGCCCGGCGCAAAAAGCAGCTAACGGTTATACGCAGCCTGTGCATATACGCCGTTTTGCCGCACTTCGAGGGATGGGGCGCACGTTCCGGCGGCTGTGCCGCCGGAACTCTGCGGGGCCGTAGCCCCGCAGGCGTGCCCCAAAGGGGGCACGCCGTGCGCCCCGCCTTCCGTATACGGCGCGCCCCCCGCCAGCGGCAAAAAGCAGATCCCTCCCAGCCGGAAAAGGCCGGGCTGCACAAAAAGGCAGCCTCCGCCACGGATGGGGAAGCTGCCTTTTTATAAAGATATGAACCGCCTTACGCTTCTTTTTCTGCGCCTTTGGCGGCGGTGATCTTGTTCAGGATCCAGATACAGAGCATGATCACCCCGATGACCACAAAAATACCTACCATGCCCTTGAGCGTCATCATCAGCGTTTGGGGAAGCGTGGAAAAACGAAACTGCATAGTCTCTCTCCTTTCTCAGTGTCCCAGTACCAGAGTGAGGATCAGTCCCCCGGCAATAACGGAGGCGATCTGTCCGCTTACGTTGGCTCCGGCCGCATGCATGAGCAGGAAGTTGAAGGGATCCTCCTCCCGGCCCATCTTATGCACCACCCGGGATGCCATGGGGAAGGCGGAGATCCCCGCCGCCCCGATCATGGGGTTCACCTTTTCTCTGCAGAAAATGTTCAGCACCTTGGCAAAAAGAACACCGCCTACCGTATCAAAGATGAAGGCCACCAGCCCCAGCAGCAATATGGCCAGCGTCTGGAAGGTGACAAAGTATTCCGCCTGCATTCTGAAAGCTACGGAAATGCCCAGCAACAGCGTGATCAGGTTGGCCAGTGCATTCTGCGCCGTCTCGCTGAGAGACCCCAGCACACCGCATTCCCGGATCAGGTTGCCGAACATGAGGAAACCGATAAGCTCTGCAGACTTGGGGGCCACCGTACCTGCCACAATGGTAACGATAATGGGGAACAGGATCCTTGTGGTCTTGCTGATGGCGGCAGGCGCATAGTTCATGCGTATGCGCCGCTCTTTTTTGCTGGTGATCAGCCGGATGATGGGGGGCTGCACGATGGGCACCAACGCCATATAGGAATAGGCCGCCACCATGATGGCACCCTGATAATTGGATTTAAGCACCTGGGAAACATAGATGGAGGTAGGACCGTCCGCTGCCCCGATAATGGCAATGGAAGCCGCATCTTCCAAAGAGAAGCCCATGAGCCGGGCCACGATCAGCGTGAAGAAAATGCCGAACTGAGCCGCCGCTCCGAACAGCATCATCTTGGGATTGGAGAGCAGGGGCCCGAAGTCGATCATGGCGCCGATGCCGATGAACAGCAGCAGCGGGAACAGCTCTGTGGCAATACCGGCATTAAACAGCGTTTCAATGGCCTCCGTATTTACAAAAGGAAGGTTCACCAGCACTGCGCCGAACCCCATGGGCAGCAGCAGAGAAGGCTCCATCTCCTTGACGATGGCCAGATAGATCAGCACGCAGCCAATGGCGATCATCAGCCCTGCCTGCCAGGTAAAGTTGGTCACATTGGAAAAAAGATCCAAAAAGTCCTGCAACGAATTTTCCTCCATCCTTCCGTTTCTGCGGAAGTTTTGTTCATGCGGAATGTTTTTGCCTACACTCCACTGAATAGCATTTTATATGCCGGGCAGCGCCTTCGTCAACCCTCCGCCGCACATTTTACAATCCATAAAACAGCATCCCCAGCCCGGCGGAAAGCAATATCAGCAAGATCGGAGAAAGCGGCTTTTTCCGCAGCCGTTTATACCCCCAGGCCGTCAGGGGCATAAGTGCAAACAGCAGGATACCCCGCCAGTCCGGTACCGGATTATCCCCCAGGTTGGAAAAGGAAAACAGCGTCTTAAGCCCCATGGTCAGGGCCGTAGCAAGGATCAGTCCCACTACGCAGGGCCGCACACCGGATAAAAAGGCCTGCACCCCCGCAAATCGCAGCAGGTTCTGTATAAGGGCCGCTATGACCAGAATAATGATAAAGGCAGGCAGCACCACCCCCAGCGTAGCGCACAGAGCCCCCGGGAATCCGCCCTGCGAAGCGCCGATAAAGGTGGCCATGTTCACGGCCAAAGGCCCCGGTGTGGATTCCGAAACGGCAATAAAGCGGATAAACGCTTCCTC
Organism: uncultured Eubacteriales bacterium; assembly: GCA_900545265.1. Lineage (GTDB taxonomy): Bacteria > Bacillota > Clostridia > Christensenellales > CAG-138 > RUG472. The sequence continues at coordinate 87,397 of UQYI01000006.1, read as the reverse complement.
CGTCAGCCAGCCGTTGCCCAGCACCGCCTCTCGCACCACGCTGATCATACCGTAGCCCCCGCCAAAGGACAAAGCGCCTATCTCCAGAAAAGTCAGAAAGAGCTTCAGGTATATCATGCCCGTTTCTCCTTCCGCTGCTTCCACCGCTTCAGGCCACAGGCCAGAAGCCCCAGGCAGCCGCACAAAAGAATGTAATATACCGAAGAAAAAGAAACGGACAGAAAAGACAGCACCACCATGCTCCCCGCCGTTCCCCACACCAGGCAGCGGTTAAAGAGACTCTTTTCCATCCCCCGCAGGAGCTTCCATCCGGCGGAAAGGATCAGGTACACCACACAGGCCTGTATGCCCCGGAAGGCCGCCTGTACCAGCGGAAAAGCCAGGAACGCATCCAGAAACAGCGATATCGCATATATGACCACAAACGAGGGCAGACACACGGCAAAGGTGGCTGCCACCGCACCCAAAAAGCCCCCTGCCTGATACCCGATGTAGGTGGCGCTGTTGACCGCCGCCGGGCCGGGAGTGGATTCGGCTATGGCCGTCATGTCCAAAAACTCCTCCCGGGTCAGCCATCCCTTCTGCCGGACGCAGGCATCCTCCAGCAGCGCCAGCATGGCATAGCCGCCGCCAAAGGTGAAGGCGCCGATCTTCAAAAAGGTGAAGAACAGTGCCCAAAGCTCTTTTTGCTTCTTTTTCACGGATACATTGCCTTTCTTCCGGCGCAGGCGTCACTCCACCTGCATCCGGGTGGTAAGATAATATTTGTTTTTCAGGGCCTGCCGGAAACCCGCCACCAGCGTGCCCCGGTAAATGCCGGAGATGGTGGTGGAATGAATGACCGTATCCTCTCCCAGGAAAAACATGACATGGCCGATCTTGTTATTGCCGCCGTTGATCAGGAATACAATATCTCCCCGCTGCAGCTTTTTGATATCCTCGCTGTTTCGGGCCACCTTGCTCAGCAGCGAAAAGGTAACGGTCTTATCCTCCTTTTCCCAATACAGCTTGTCTACGTTGCTCAGTCCGGAAGCCGTCCGGTCAATGAGCATGGTTTTCTGTCCCTTCTTATCCTTGATCCCGGCGGAACGCATACTCCAGCAGATAATGCCGGAACAGTCATAGGTCTTATCCCCCACCCGGTGAACATTGTTGTAAGGGGTCCCCAGCCGGTCATAGATGTTGGAAAGGAGCACCTCGATCAAATAGGCCGTATAGTCTGTCACCGTGGGAGAGATCCTCCGGGCAGAATCAAAGTCCTCCGCCAGGGAAGAAGCAGAGAAGTTCTCCACGCAGTACAAAAGTCCGCTCTGCACTGCCAGGAGCCTATCCTCTCCCAGATACAGGCCGCAGCCGGTGATGTGACCGGAATACTTCCCCCGGAACACCACCTCCACATTCTCCTGCACGGCTTTATCCGTAACGGCATAGTCACTGAAGAACACCACATCTCCCCGCTGCAGGGCATCGATCTGGCCTACATAGGCCCACTGAGTGGGTTTGCCTTCATACAGCACCCGGTCCCCGGCTGTATTGAAGAGCTTGAACAGCAGGGAATTGTAGGTATCGTCCTTATAAAACCGTGGGTAAAGGGTATTGTTGCTCAGTTCCTTGGTAAAAAACAGATAGTAGCCCGGGTCAAAATACAGGCCCCTGCGGCTGAGGGCTTCATACAGCAGACTTTCCATATCACCGGCAGCCATGCCCTGCTGCCCTTCCAGTTCGGATACCACTTCTTCCATGGAAAAACCGCCGCCGGAAAGGGGCTGCAGGGACAGGTACGCCCGGGCTTCCTCTACGGATACAGGCTGAAGCTGATCCGGATCCACAAAGCCGTAGACCCCGTCCTCCGTCAGTACATAACAGTAGTTAAAATTGTCCTCATAGACCCCAAGCACCCGGCATAAGCCGTAGCCCAACTGGGAAAGAACCTCTTTATCCTTCTTTTCATCGCAGGGCTCCTTATAAATGGGGGTTCCCGGTCGGCACATCAGGGCGTAGCTCCCATTGGTATAGGGAACCAGAACGGAATTATCCGTATCCGATTGGAGCACATACCCGGTTCTGCCGTCAAAGGCGGTAACGACCTTATACAGCGCCTCGCCTTCGGGCCCTTTATCATTTTCCAGAATGACAAGCTCCCTGATGCGCTTGTAGGTGGTCTGGTTTTCCGCTTCTTCATATTCCGCCAGAGACGTATCCGCATACAGGCGGATGCTGCGCCCCTTCATGGAAGCAAGGAGCAGCGTTTCCCGCTCCATCATAAGATTGGCGTAACGGCTGTCCTCTTCGGCGGAAATGTATCCGTAGCTCTCCTGCAGCAGAACCTCCCTGGGCCGGGGGGTAGGCGTGGGGGTAGGTTCCGGCGTGGGGGTAGGAGTGGGCTCCGGCGTGGGCTGGGGGGTCTGGGTGGGCGCAGGCGTCACGACTTCCAGCGCCAGGCTGGCCGCTTCCACCTCCGCAGCCTCCGTATCCGCCGGCGCCGCTGCCAGAGCAGGCGCGGCTTTCTCCTCCCCGCCGCAGGCGCAAAGGATGACGCTCAGCAGCAGTATCAGGGCCAGAGCCCCTTTTTTATGCCAGATCATTGTATGCATGGTTCCTCCTTGTGTTCAGCGCACCGTCCAGTCTATGGGTGCCTGTCCGCTTTGCTCCAGCACCCGGTTCGCCTGAGAAAAATGCCTGCAGCCGAAAAAGCCGCCGTATGCGGACAAGGGGCTGGGATGCACCGTTTCCAGTATAACATGCTGAGGGTTGGTGATAAGCTTCTTTTTGCTCCGGGCATTGGCCCCCCACAGCAAAAACACCACGGGGGTAGTCTTATGGTTAAGTTCGGAGATGATCCTGTCCGTCAGGATCTCCCATCCCTTCCCTTTATGGGAGTTAGGCTGGTGAGCACGAACGGTGAGCACCGTGTTCAGCAGCAGCACGCCCTCTCTGGCCCAGCAGGTCAGTTCGCCATGAGGCGGCCGGGGGATCCCCACGTCCTCCATAAGCTCCTTAAAGATATTCTGCAGCGAAGGCGGAGGCTCCACTCCTTTTTTTACCGAAAAGCACAAACCATGGGCCTGCCCCGGGCCGTGATAGGGATCCTGCCCCAGGATCACCACCTTGGTATCCGCAAAGGAGGTGTACTTCAGAGCGTTGAAAATATCGTACATACCCGGATATACCTGATACCGGCGGTATTCCTCTATGAGGAACTGCCGCAGTGCCAGGTAGTATTCCTTTTCAAACTCACCCGCCAGTCTTTCGTCCCAATCGTTGCCGATGTGTACCATTGCCGCCTCCTTGCCTGCCTGTTTTAGGAAAGTTCAAACATACCGGTATACAGCTGATAATACCGGCCCCTTTGTGCCATAAGCTCCTGATGGTTCCCCCGCTCGATGATCCGCCCCTGCTCCAGCACCATGATGGCATCGGAATTGCGCACGGTGGAAAGCCTGTGGGCGATAACGAACACCGTCCGCCCCTCCATAAGGGCATCCATGCCCCGTTCGATGAGCTTCTCCGTACGGGTATCGATGGAACTGGTGGCTTCGTCCAGTATCAGCACCGGGGGATCGGAAACCGCCGCCCGGGCAATGGCAATGAGCTGCCGCTGCCCCTGAGAAAGATTGGCCCCGTCGGAATACAGGGGGGTATCATAGCCCTGCGGCAGATGGGAGATAAAGTAGTGGGCATTGGCCACTTTGGCGGCGGCGATACATTCTTCGTCCGTGGCGTCCAGGCGGCCATAACGGATATTTTCCATGACCGTGCCGGTAAACAGATGGATGTCCTGCAGCACCATGCCCAGAGAGTGCCGCAGATCGTCCTTGCGGATATCCTTTACGTCTATGCCGTCATAGGTGATGGCCCCTTCCTGCACATCGTAGAAGCGGTTGATCAGATTTGTGATGGTGGTCTTGCCCGCTCCGGTGGAGCCCACAAAGGCGATCTTCTGGCCGGGCTTTGCATAAAGGGACACATCCTTGAGAACGGTCTTTTTCCCGTCGTAGGAGAAGGTTACATCCTTAAAGCGCACATCCCCCTTCAGGGGCACCCGCTCCTCGCCCTTGACCCATTCCCATGCCCCGGCACCGGTCTGCACCAGCCGGAAGCCCCCTTCATCCCGCTCGGCAGGCACATCCATCAGGTCAAAGACCCGCTCAGCGCCGGCCAGAGCCTGCATGATGAAGTTGAACTGCTCGGAGATCTGGCTGACCCGTTCTGCAAACTGACGAATATAGGAGAGAAACGCAATAAGTACGCCCCCCTGGATCGTCAGCAGCACGCCTACGGTGGCGGTGATGGCATAAAAGATATGGGAGAGGTTGTTCATGACCGGGCCGATCACATTGCCCAGAGTAGCTGCCAGTGTGGCATAGCCGCACAGAGTGGTGTTCCGCCGGTCAAATTCCTCCATGACCGCCTTTTCGTGATTGAAGGCCATGACCACCTTCTGCCCGGCCATCATCTCTTCGATATAGCCGTTGACGGAAGCGGTGGCCTTTTGCTGGCTGGAAAAATTTTTGCGGCTGCGGCGGCCTATGAGCCGGGTGGTCAGCACCACGCACACGGCCATGACCGCTACGATCAGGCACAAAGCAGGGGAAAGAATGAGCATCATGGCCATGACGCCCGCCAGACTGATAACGGAAATAAGCATCTGGGTGATGCTGTGATGCAGCAGTTCCCGGATGGCGTCTATATCATTGGTGTAGTAGCTCATGAGCTCCCCGTGGGGGTGCGCATCGAAATAGGCCAGTGGCAGCTCCTGCATCTTATCGAACATGGCGATCCGCAGGGCGCAGAGCACCCGGCTGGCACATTCCAGCATGAGCCGGTTGAGCAGGAAGTTGGTGACTGCGCCGGTCAGGTACAGCGCTGCCATGCCTATGAGCAGGGCAGTGTATCGGGCCAGCCGGGCATCCGTCACAACGCCGCTTTCTCCCAGCAGATTCACCACTGGCTTCATCATATAGGCGGCCAGAATGGTGGAAGCGGCATACAGCAGGATAAACAATACCGCCAGCGTCAGACAGAGCCGACAGTTTTTATAATAGGTAAACAGCCGCTTCAGGGTGCTCAGGGCGGAATCCGGCCTGTACTTCCCGTTGAGCTTCATGGCAATAGCATCCCGTCTTGGCATCAGGCATCCCTCCCCTCTTCCTGCTCTCCCCTGTTTTGGGAAGCAAAGATCTGCTGGTACACCGGGCAGCGCTCCAGCAGCTCCTCGTGGCTGCCCACATCCAGGATCCGGCCCTTTTCCATGACCAGTATCCTGTCGGCAAAGCGAACGGAGGCGATACGCTGGGCAATGATAAGCTTGGTACATTGGGGCAAGGCCTCCCGCAGTGCCTTGCGGATGCGTTCATCCGTTGCGGAGTCCACGGCGCTGGTGGAATCATCCAGGATCAGCACCTTGGGGTTCTTCAGCAGAGCCCGGGCAATGCACAGCCGCTGCTTCTGCCCGCCGGAAACGTTGACGCCCCCCTGGCCCAGATCCGTATCATATCCCTTGGGGAACCGCTCTATGAACTCATGGGCGCAGGCGGCCCTGCAGGCTTCCTCCACCTGCTCCCGGGTAGCCCCGGGATTGCCCCAGAGAAGATTTTCGTAAATGGTGCCGGAAAACAGCGTGTTCTTTTGCAGCACCATGGATACGCTCTCCCTCAGCTCGTAAAGAGAATATTCCTTTACGTTTCGCCCGCCCAGATACACGGCCCCTTCCAGCACATCATAAAACCGGGGGATCAGCTGGACCAGCGTGCTCTTTCCGTCGCCGGTACCCCCCACCACCCCGATGGTCTCCCCGGGAGCAATGTGCAGGTCGATATCCACCAGAGTCAGATTCTCTTTGGAACGGGTATAGCTGAAGGAAACGTGATCAAACACGATGCCGCCGTCTTCCACTTTCAGGTCGGACTCCGGTCCCTGAATATCCGGGACCTCCCCCAGGATCTCCGCAATACGGCCGAAAGACACCCGGGCCATGCCGATGGAAATGGAAATAAAGGAAAGCATGGCCAGGCTTCCCACGATCTGGGAGGTATAGGAGATAAGGCTGGTCAGCGCCCCGGCATGGATATCCCCAACCACCATGACCCGGCGCCCTCCTATGGCCAGCAGGATAATGGTGCAGGACCACATGACCAGCATCTGGATGGGCCCGGCAAAGGAGAACATTTTTTCGGCATAGACCTGTGCCTTCTGCAGGGTGTTGGCATAGGTGTTGAAGCGCTGCTTTTCGTATTCCTGCCGGACGAAGGATTTGACCTCACGGATGGCCACCAGATCTTCCTGCACATGGGCGTTCATATCATCATACTTTTTGAACATGGCCGTGAACCGGGGAAAGCCGATCTTCAGCAATACAAACAGCGCCGCCGCCAGTATGGGCAGAGCGATCAGGAAGGTGCGGCTCAGCTCCCGGTCGATGCGTATGGCCATAATGGCTCCCAGCACCACCATGAAAGGCCCCCGGAAGAGCATCCGGATGACCTGAGAAAAGGTATTCTGCAGGTTAGTCACATCCGTGGTGCAGCGCATGACCAGCGAAGGCACGGAGAACTTGTCTGTATTGGCAAAGGAAAAGGTCTCGATCTTATCAAAGACCCGCTTGCGCAGATTTTTGGAAAAGCCCATGGTAGCCACGGCGCATGTTCTGGCTCCCAGCGAGCCGAAAAACAGCGACAGCAGAGAAAAGAGGATCATCAATCCCCCCAGCACCAGAATGAACTTTTTATTATTGGCGATCAGTTCCGGAGAAAAGTATTCCCGCAGCAGAAACTCCTCCTGCCGGTACAGGCCTCCGTCTACAATAGCCGCCATGAGCATGGGGATAAGCACCTCCATGACCACCTCGCAGACCATCAGCAGCGGTGTCAGCACCGTAGGCAGCCAGTATCCTTTTATGCATTCCGCCAGCGCCCCCAACCCGGGCTTTTTTCCGGGGGACGTTTCTTTCTGCATGGTTGCTCCCTCCTCTGATCCGGCCGGGAAAAGACCCGCAAAACCGGTAGTATAGACCTTAATTATACAATGCTTCCTTTCTTTCTTCAATTAAAAAAGCATGTAAGGTTGCGTACAGTGTGTAAACTTTCATTGTATAAGACGCCGGATGCGGGTATAATGGAAGCAGATTTTCAGGGGCTGTGCCCCAAAGGAGGCTGTTATGTTTCAGCATGTGCTTCTTTTCAAATTCCGGGATCCCGAAGTGTGCGCCGCAGAAGCGGGGCGCCGCCTGCTGACCCTTCCCGCCCTGATCCCCGAGATCGCGGATATGACCTATCATACGGACGAGCTCCACGGCCCCCGCAGCTATGACGCCTGTCTGATCGTCACCTTCCGGGACAGAGCGGGGTACGAGGTCTACGATAAGGACCCCCATCATAACGAAGTGCGCAAATACATCCACGCACATGTGACCGAGTCCCACACGGCGGACTACAGCTGCTGAGTATGGGCTTTCATGTAGTATCCCCCTTCTCCCCTCAGGGAGACCAGCCCCAGGCCATAGAAAAGCTGTCCCGGGGCGTGCTGGCGGGTGACAAGCTCCAGGTGCTGCTGGGTGTTACCGGCAGCGGCAAGACCTATACCATGGCCAAGGTCATTGAGCAGGTGCAGAAGCCCACGCTGGTGCTGGCCCACAACAAGACCCTGGCCGCCCAGCTTTGCAGCGAGCTGCGGGCCTTTTTTCCGGACAGTGCGGTGGAGTATTTCGTCTCTTATTACGATTACTACCAGCCCGAAGCCTACATTGCCTCTTCCGACACCTATATAGAAAAGACCACCGCCGTCAACGAAGAGATCGACCGGCTGCGGCATTCCGCCACCTGCGCCCTGAACGAGCGGAGGGATGTGATCATCGTTTCCTCCGTTTCCTGCATCTATGCACTGGGAGATCCTACGGAATACCTGAAGCTCTCCATCTCCCTGCGGCCGGGCATGGAGATAGAGCGCAACGAGGTCATGCGCCGGCTGGTGGAGATTCAGTTCCAGCGAAACGACATGGACTTTCAGCGGGGCACCTTCCGGGTCAGGGGAGATATTCTGGATATTTTCCCCATGGGCTCCAAAAACAGCGCCTACCGGGTCAGCTTCTTCGGGGATGAGATCGACAGGATTACCGAGATCAACGCCCTTACCGGCGAACTGCTGGCCGTCTGCGACCATGCGGCCATCTTCCCCGCCACCCATTATGCCACCGGGGCGGAAAAGCTCAAAAGCGCCATGGGGAACATAGAGGCGGATATGCACAGGCAGAAGCAGATGTTTCTGGACAACGAGCAGCCTCTGGAAGCCGAGCGCATCGAGCAGCGGGTGACCCACGACATGGAGATGATGCTGGAGATCGGCTACTGTAACGGCATAGAGAACTATGCCCGTTATTTTGACGGCCGAAAGCCCGGGGAGCCCCCCTATACCCTCATCGACTATTTTCCCAAAGACTTTCTGCTTATTGTGGATGAAAGCCATGTGACCATCCCCCAGATCGGGGCCATGTACCGTGGAGATCTGGCCCGAAAAACGGAACTGGTGAAATACGGCTTCCGCCTGCCCTCGGCCTTTGACAACCGGCCCCTGACCTTTGATGAGTTCCTTACCCGGATCCCCCAGATGCTCTGCGTTTCCGCCACCCCGGGCCAGTGGGAGCTGCAAAGGGCCAGCCAGGTGGCCGAACAGATCCTGCGGCCCACAGGGCTGGTGGACCCGGAGGTGACAGTTCGCCCCATTGAAGGACAGATAGACGATATTCTTTCCGAAGTGCGGATGACGGCGCAAAAAGGATTCCGCACCCTGATCACCACCCTGACCAAACGCATGGCGGAGAACCTGACGGAATATCTGGAGGGCATGGGAGTCCGGGTCCGGTATATGCACAGCGATATCGATACACTGGACCGCATGGAGATCATTCGGGATCTGCGGCTGGGAGACTTTGACGTGCTGGTGGGCATCAACCTGCTGCGGGAGGGACTGGACCTGCCGGAGGTGGGACTGGTCGCCATTCTGGATGCGGATAAGGAAGGCTTCCTGCGTTCGGAGACCTCCCTTATACAGACCATCGGCCGGGCCGCACGAAATGCCGAAGCCCGGGTCATCCTCTACGCCGATACCATAACCCCCTCCATGGCACGGGCCATGGAAGAAACGGAACGCCGCCGGGGCATACAGATGGCCTATAACCGGGAGCACGGCATCGTGCCCAAAACCATCATCAAAGAAGTGGCGGACACTTTGATGATCTCCCATAAAGCCGAATCCCCTGTCTTTGAAGAAGATATGGGAAAGCGTAAGGAGCGCATCGCTCTGCTGCAGCAGCAGATGCAGCAGGCCGCACGGGAGCTGGAATTTGAACAGGCCGCCAAGCTCAGGGATGAGATCAAGCGCCTCTCCGGCGAAGAAGTAGCTCCCTCCCGGAAGATACGTCCGGGCATGATCGGTTCCCAGAAGCGGTCCCGGGGACGCACCAGAAAATAGAAGCAAAGGCTGCCCTTTGTTTCCTTGTTGGAAACAGACAGGATGAGAGGCCGCAGCATATGTGCTGCTTTCGCAAAAACGGCAGGGATGCTCCCCTGCCGCTTTTTATTCAATGGTATGCCGAAACAACAGCTTCTTCAGGTCTTGTTTTCGGAGCTGACCCGCATATACTATAGCCATTTCTCCGGGAAAGCGGGGCTTTTTATGAAGTATATACATTGTTAAAGCATCCTGTTCCTATGCCGCTCCGGCCGGGCTGCCGGCATGCGAAGGCATAGATACGGAAGACCGCAAAATCGCGCCGGAGATCAAACCGCTCTGGCTGTTTTCCAAAGAAGAGGATGCATACCTTTCCGGCCCCATACGGCAAACACGCCGCCATGTTTTCCGGATATGACGGGCGCTGCCATTTTATGAACCCCGTCCATGAAAACAGCTGGGAACGCCCCGAATTATCAGTATGTGAAGAAGACCTGCTCGCCCTGGCAGATCAAAAACCCTGGTGGGGGCAGTATGCCCTGCCAAAGCCGAATCTTTGTCTTTGACCCCATATCTGCAGGATTTTCTCTCCGTCATACGGGATAACTGTAAAGCTATAGATGCTTTTGCGGCCGAAAAGCACCGTCCGGACCATTGCGTCCAGATCTGTAAAAAGAGTGCCCGTCCCTTTAAAATGACTGCCGTAAGACATGTGTGCAGCATCATACTCTTTTTCCCGTTGCCAGAAAGACCGTTCTGTGATAAAATACGGGTAACCACCGTTTTATCTTGAATTATTGGAGGATCTATGTCTACTCTTACCCCTCACATTGGCTGCACGCCGGAAGATTTTGCCAAGACCGTACTCATGCCCGGAGACCCCCTGCGGGCCAAAATGATTGCCGAGACCTATCTGACCGATGCCAAGCTGGTGAACAATATCCGGGGCATTCAGGGCTATACGGGTTATTACAAGGGCAAGCGGGTCTCCGTTATGGCCAGCGGCATGGGGATGCCCTCCATCGGCATCTATTCCTATGAGCTGTACAACGTGTTCAATGTGGAAAGCATCATTCGGGTAGGCTCTGCCGGAGGACTCAACCGGAACCTGAAGCTGTTTGATATCGTCATTGCCCAGGGCGCCTGCACCAACTCCAACTATGCTCACAACTTTGCCCTGCCCGGCACCTTTGCTCCCATTGCAGACTTTGGCCTGCTGCGCAAGGCGGCGGAAAACTGCGAAAGCAAGGGGCTTCCCTACAAGGTGGGCAACATTCTTTCTTCCGACACCTTTTACAACGACGCCGTTGATCAGGGCGCCTGGACAAAAATGGGAGTGCTGGCCGTAGAGATGGAATCTGCCGCCCTGTATATGAACGCCGCCCGGGCCGGGAAAAAGGCCCTGTGCACCTGCACCATTTCCGATCTGATCTTCAGCGGCGAGGAGACCACTCCCGAGCAGCGCCAGAACGCCTTCCACGACATGATCCAGGTAGCGCTGGACGTGGCGGAAGCATAAACCGTTTTACACGGGCCGGTCCTGTCTGCGCCGGCCTGTTTCTTTTTCAACTTTTTCAATAAGAACAGAGCGTACATCGCCCGGAAAGGAGCCGCATATGAAACTGGCGGAAGCCCTGCAGGAGCGGGCGGATCTGCAAAAGCGCATAGATCAGCTGGAGGCCCGCATTCAGTCCAGTGCCCTGGTGCAGGAGGGGGAAACGCCCCCGGAGGATCCTCTGGCGCTGATGGAGGAGACGGAAAGCTGCCTGCTGCACCTGGAAGCACTGGCGGAGCGGATCAATGCCACCAACTGCGCCGTGACCACACCGGAAGGCACTCTGACCGCTCTGCTGTCTAAACGGGATCGGCTAACCCGTCAGGTGCATCTGTACCGCAACGTCCTGGAGACAGCCCGCAGCACCGCTCATCGAGCCACCCGGACGGAGATAAAAATACTCAGCGCCATACCCGTGCAGGCATACCAGAAAAAGTGCGATCAGATTTGTGCGGAACTCCGCCGGGTAGACACCCTGATCCAGAGCGCCAACTGGACGGAAGAGCTTCTCCCCTGACGGTTCCCCCCGGGAGCGCAGGTAACCGGAAGGAGCGGATGCCATCTCGGCAGCGGAGAAAGAGGCTGCAGCAGGCGCACCGGGCTGCGTATGATGTATTGTCATGCCCCGCATGGTAACATGCGCACAAAGCATCTATACAGAGCACTACCGGGCATCGGCTTTTCGGCCAGGGCGGGAATGGGGTAACTCCCGGGGTATTTGCACGGCTTGCATAAAGAAAATGCAGCCCGACCTATGATACGCAGCAAACGAAGCTTTTTTGATCTTTCCATTCAGATCGCAAAAAAGAGGGGCTGTAAAAAGCCCCTCTTCGTTTATGTGAAACAACCGGAAACGACTTGCAACAGATATACGGCGGCAGGAAAAAAAGCGGCTCCTGTAAACGGGTGCCGGGACGCCCGGAAACGAAGGTTGGTTGGTATACGCATCCGGGGGGCGCTGGCTTTGGCGCCGCAGGCGCCAAAGGGCCCGGCCGCTGCGCGGACGGGCGGCGGCGTTCCGCCGCCCAGCGCCCCCGCCTCCCGTATACGAAGTGAGCCCCGCTCCCCCGGGTACCGGCCCCCAAATGCTCCAACCCCATTCTTTCACACACAAAACGAATCTGTATCCGGCGGGAAACAGATCCGTTTGGAACAAGTTAAAGCCAACAAAAAAGAGCTGCGAAAAACGGTTTCCATTCTTCGCAGCTCCTTCTGATTTGCCTGTCTTACTTGCGCAGGAAGGCGGGGATATCCAGCTTGTTGGCGGGGCGGTTGTTATAGTCCCGGCGGATGTTCTCTTCGGTAAAGGTGCTTTCCTTAGGCTCCTTGCGCACCACGGGTGCCTCTACAGGGTCGCTCTGCAGCTGGGCATAGGGCCGGGCGCTGAAGGCATTCTCTGCGGAGTTGGGAATGTTGGCCGCCTGATAGGGACGGGGTGCGGGATTGGGATTGGAAGCGCTGCGGATGGGCGTGCTCTGGGGCTGCTCCCGGCCGCCGAAGACTAATGCGTCGCGGCCCTGCTGGGCGTTATCTACCTTATCAAAACCGGTGGCAATAACGGTGATCTTGATGGCATCGCCCATGCTCTCGTCAATATCTGCGCCGAAGATGATGTTGGCATCGGGATCGGCCGTCTCCTGAATGAGTTCCGCCGCCTCGTTGACTTCCAGCAGGCTCAGATCCGGGCCGCCGGTAATGTTCATCAAAATACCCTTGGCGCCGGCGATGCTGGTTTCCAGCAGCGGGCTTTCCACGGCCTGCTTGGCAGCTTCAGAGGCCCGCTTTTCGCCGCAGGCGGTGCCGATGCCCATGTGGGCCATGCCCTTTTCCTTCATGATGGTCTTTACATCGGCAAAGTCCAGATTGATCATGGCGGGCATGGCGATCAGGTCGGAAATACCCTGGATACCCTGGCGCAGCACATCATCGGCTACCCGCAGTGCATCGGGGAGACTGGCCCGGCCCACAAGGGAGATAAGCTTGTCATTGGGGATGGTGATAAGGGTATCCACAGCGGGCTTCAGGTTTTCGATGCCGCCTTCGGCGTTGCGCATCCGCACCCGGCCTTCAAAGGTAAAGGGTTTGGTGACCACACCCACGGTAAGGATGCCCATTTCCTTGGCGCACTGCGCCACGATGGCCGCCGCACCGGTGCCCGTGCCTCCGCCCATACCGGCGGTGATAAAGACCATATCTGCGCCCTTGAGGCTTTCAACGATCATATCCCGGCTCTCATCCGCCGCCTTGCGGCCGATCTCCGGATCGGCTCCCGCGCCCAGACCTTTGGTAAGCTTTTCTCCGATCTGGATCTTGACGTCGCCCTTGTTGAGGGCCAATGCCTGCTTATCCGTATTCACGGCGATAAATTCCACGCCCTGGAGCCCATACTGCACCATGCGGTTCACCGCATTGCAGCCTGCGCCGCCTACGCCTACGACTTTAATCTGGGCAAAGGATGCGCCTTGTAAATCCTGATCAAACATTGGTTAATCCCCCTTTTATTTCATGAAGAACTCTTTTATTTTCTTTAACAGCGAACCCAGTTTCTCTTCGCTGCCGCTTGCGGTCGTATCCTCCTGGGGCCGGTTGGCCTTGAGGACAAAGTCCAGCGCCCCAAAAGCGCTGCAATAGTTGGGCGAGGAGAGCCTGGGCGTCCAGGGCATATCCCGCTTCAGGGGCAAATTCAGCGCCTTGCGCATAAAATCCAGTCCGCCCCGCATCATCAGCAGCCCGCCGCCGGAAACATATACCGCCGGCCGTGCATCCAGATTCACGCCCATATTTTCCATCTCCCGCCGAAGCATCCCGGCCAGCTCCGTGGCCCGGGCTTCTATTATATAGGAGATAGCGGACCGGGACACCTTTTTGCTCCCGGCTGCGGTGCGCAGCACTTCGCTTTTTTCCTGCAGATCCAAAGAGAATACATACCGCCGCTTGGCCTGCTCTGCCGCGTCCATGGGCACATCCAGTCCAAAAGACAGATCGCTGGCAAACTGATACCCCCCGATGGGCAGGGTGCTTATGGCCGTCAGGGCGGTATTTTCCACCACGGAGATCTCCGTCTGGTGGTATCCCACATCTATGAGCACCGCCGGGCGGACCCGTTCCTTTTCCGGAATGAGCATGACGGATTCTCCCAGCTGGGCGCTGACGCACATGCTGATCTCCACGCCCATATCGTCCAGAGATTCCTGCACCGTGCGGATATATGCCTCCTGCACGAACATATGGGAGATCAGAGCCGATATCTCATCCGTGGTGATGCCTTCCGGCACTTCCGTGGAGGATACGCCGTCCACAAGAAAGAACACCGGGGTGCTGTGCATCAGGGTATATCCGGGCTTTTTTTTACACTTTTCCAAAGACAGGGCAATCAGCCTGTCTATATCCGCCGCCTCCGTCTTGCGGGGCTTCCCCAAAGAAAGAGTGGCGTCGGTCAAAAGCAGATCGGAAAAGGCCGCAGGCACCGTCAGCGCCACATCCCGGATGCGGATGCGGCTTTCCTGCTCTGCCTTCTGCAAAGCTTCCACCACCGCATTGTGCAGACTCTGCTTGTCGATAAAGACACCGTCCCGGTAGCCTTCATATGTGCAAACACCGGCCCCGTGCACCACGATGCCGTCACCGTCTGCCATGCTTCCGCAAAGGCAGACGACTTTAGAGCTGCCTATATCCAATACCGCAGCGGGTTTCATGCTTTGATCCTACGCTCCCTTATCACATCCCACGGCAATTCCGCGTACGCAAAAAACGCGGGACTACCCAGCTATACGGATGGATTATAGCATACGGGCGCCCCCGGACGCAACATAAAATCGTACCGGATTTCGTCTTTCCTGTAACATTTTCTTCTTTGTGCCTCATGGCTGTTTCAAAAGGCCGGCTGCAAATGGGCGGGGGTCGTAAGAAAGTAATATCGCATTTTTGCAGGAACGGCATGGCTTCGGTCATGCCGTTTCCTCTTTCATCAGTTCATTCAGCGGGATAAAGCCCACAAGATCATAGGAAATGCGGATGTTCTGCCGCCGCTTGCCGCTGCTCTTGTCGGGGGCTTCGATATAAACTCCCTTGACAAGTTCACGCAGAGCATAGGGGGTAAGCTCGTCCAAGTCCTTGTATTTGTGTACCCTCTGAATAAACTGCTCCAAATTTTCAATCTGTCGTTCCTGTACTTCAATATCCTGCTGCAAGGTCTGGATTTCCACTTTGAGCTTCTCCTGCTCGGTTTCGTAGCTTTAGACCGCTGTCCCGACACTTCTTCACATACCGATTCCAGAG
Source organism: uncultured Eubacteriales bacterium (assembly GCA_900545265.1). GTDB lineage: Bacteria > Bacillota > Clostridia > Christensenellales > CAG-138 > RUG472. The sequence goes on along the minus strand of UQYI01000006.1, from coordinate 72,120 downwards.
AACCTTGAGGGTCATGTTCTTCCGGGAAGACATATCTTTTGAAACCGCCTCGTAATCCGGCAGTTCATAGGAGACATCCCGTCCAACATGAGTGGTAGGTTTCCGTGGATAGACGACCGCAGCAATGCCGTAGTTGGTGATCCCCTTGGGCAGCGGATACTTCAAATCTTTGCACGCCTTGAATGCACGCAGAAAGTCATTTACCCCCGATTTGCTGACGCCGAGGGTTTCGGCAATTGCGCTACCAGTCATCCCCAATGCGCAATGTTTTGTAATGATATCCTTGTAGTCTAACATCCATTACCCTCCTAATAGTGAATTTCCGCTGTTGCGGATACCACCATTATGGAGAATATCTGGACTACATCAAGTTGTTAGTGGCGGCTGTTACTCAGACCGCACAGCGGCCGCTGGACCACCGCACCAGCGGCCGCTGGCCGCCGCCGTATGCACATCGAGCCACTATCGCTTGATTTGTAAAGATCCAAGCCATTCCAGGGAACAACATATCTGCAGTTCAACACACTGCTATCAACATGGGGATTGACACTCCAACCTTCGCTTATGATTCTGGTACGCGAATCGGGGACATATCTTAAAGCATCAGAGGGAACTAATTTTCCGTCTTGTATGCAGCCCAAGTCTACAACCGTCGCTCCTGTTTCTGTAACATATGAGGTTATACCTCTCATATTGCCATAAATGGACGCATTTCTCGCAGCTTCAATATTGGCAGCGAGTTTTTGCGCTATCTCCATTGCAGAAGACGGGTCCATATCAGCATTGGTTTTGAGAACGTATTCATACATCTCTCTAACTGTTGCTTGATAATCAAAAGGAACAATCGAATCCTCGTTGGAGTAGGTTGTTGTTTTCAACACCTCGTCTGCACAGAGATTCTTGTTGTCCGACGAATACTCCACGATGCCGCCTTTGGGTACAACTGCAATATAGTCATCAGTGGTGATAGTAGTATAGCCGGTTTCAGGATCATACTCATCTTGCATACGGCCAGTCTCAGATGAAGCAGATGCAATGGTTGGCATGATAGAAACACACATGACCAACGTCAACAGGAAAGAAAGTGTCTTCTTCATTTTCGGGCCTCCTTTCAGGTTTGTGAATAATTGAAAAAACCTAACAGGGAACAAGCATACACATCACCTCCTCGCATTATTTGCTGTTCCCATAGAACAGCTCTTACATACACAACGATCTTCAAGCAATAACCGGTTACAAATTTCTTGAAAAAACTGCTCATCAAAAATTCAAAGCTTAATCCCACGGTGTGGTGATTCCGTGACGTTCAATCGCTCTCCAATATGTACTCTTGAACGGAAGACCGGGGGATTCCTTTGTTATAAATGCTGTCCCGCCAATATCTATCTTGCACGCTCCTGATGAATCATAATAGGCAACAAAGACGAGCGTATCGCCGTCGGCGTTGATAGCTGTCACAAACATCCCACAGGCGTCGCTGTCTTTGGATGCTCTGCCTTCGCATTTGACTTCAGTATTATCAAAAAAGAAGTTCCAATCTGCGATAAGATCGTCGTCGCTGAACACCGCCCACTCGGCAGACGTAACTCCCTCCCGCAAAGTCATCTCAGTGATCGGGGCGTCAAAGAAGTCAGCAATATCGCTGATCTCCTTTATGCTTTTCCATTGATCTTTATTGCAGCGTTGCCGATGATTCTCGTGAACAATCAAAACAATCGCAACATATCCGAGGATTACAATTGCCATTACAAGAATTAAAACAGACCGTTTCTTCATGCTGCACCTCACACATTTATGGTTTTTGTAAAGCGTCCTTTTGTAAATACAACGCATAACTGACCCAAACAGATTACAAAAGTACCAAAGGGAGAGCATAACAATCTCCTCGTGAACTTCTTGAATATTTCCTAAATTGTTCGTCCTCCTTACAGTGCAGATTGCTTGTACATAAGCAACCTGCACTGCAAACGAGGAGCAGGAGGACGCGAGAGCGGAGGGTGGCGACTCTCGCATTTGACACAGGAACGGTCAAGAAGCAAATCCGTTCAAATGCCAGCCAACAAAAGAAAGAACTTTTTGAGGATATTGTTCAGCCAAGTAAACCTTGAAAATGGTTATCCTCGGTAATGCTTCAGGGTGAAACTACTTCAATTTCTCCAGATAGATTGTCCCATAGGTCTCCTATTATCGCTCATTTATTCAGATGCTCATGTAAAAGTAACATGGCGCGAATAACAATACAAATAAGCGCAATGATTGTCAAAAAACCAGAAATCACCAAGATTGTGTATACTTTGCTGCACAAAATGTTATCGGTTATTCCTTTGACTATCATTTTAGAAGTAAACAAAGTAGAGCACCCAGCAACAACTAAAACCAAGATCGAAATGATTGTAAATGTTTTATACTTCATAACAATTCTTGTGCTTTTTAGTTGTAAATATTGCTTACTTTTGTCGTGTGGCTATGGCTTTCTGAATATGTTACGGGATTGGGGCCTGTTGCATCTGTCCATATTTGGAACTGCAATGTCATATTCAGGGTAATAGAAGTGGGGCGAGTGGATGGTGATAGGGTATAAGTTGCACTTGTGAATTCTAACAAGCCTACTGTTGCCCATGTATAAAACAAAAAACCTTTATAGGCGCTAACTGTACAACTGACACTTTTGAAATACCAACCAGTTCCACTTGGCATAGGCGTGATTGTATAGTTTACTGTATAATCCCATGTTACACCTGGGGTTCCTGTATCTAAACGCGCCGACGTGAACGTCCCAGTTACATCCCCCGCTTTGGTGGTAAAAACATATTGTGATTTTGCCAGAAGCTCATCGGCTGTAATTGTATCACAGCCAGCAAAAAAGGATTTAGGACCGTTTTGAATATAGTCAATTATTTCAAGTTTAGTCGAAAAGTCGCTATAATTAGGCGCTTTTGACAAAGATTCAGGATATTTGGTATCTGGACCCACAGTCTCGCTTGCTTGAATGGATATTACTTCTGAATACTGTTCGGTCTGACCATTTCCTTGATCTGAGGCAAACGCAACGTTTGGAAATGCCATTACCACTATGAGAAGAACCGATAAAACCCTTGTTATAATTTTTGACATAATAGAAATCCTCCTTATTTTTCGAAATTTCATTGAATCTTTGTTGTGAAATCAAGGAATTGTTTCCACGCATGGGCAAAAAAATAACGGGTACTCGGCTTGCACCGAATACCCGTTATCTCGTTTACCAACCCCGCCTGACAGATGCCATAATCGTAATTTCTGGAATTACTTTCTTATGAGCACCCGTGTAAAGCCCCGGCTGCTTTTTTTCTTTTTTTACTGGATACGCCCGCAGCGCCGCCTTTACCCTTGTAGACGGCGGGGAGCCGTGCTATAATATACTGTCAAAAATACAGGGGCTGTGCCCTTTTTAAGGAGTATTTGCTATGAAATGGCTGGAGATCGCCGTTTATACCACCGATGCCGGGCTGGACAGCGTCTGCGCCGCTCTGGACAGCGTAGGCATTACGGGCCTTTCCATAGAGGAGAGCCGCAGCGCTGCCGCCGCCTTTCTGCGGGAGAGCGTGCTGTACTGGGATTTTGCGGATATGAGCCGGATCGGCACGGACCGGCCCTGTGTAAAAGGATATCTGGCGGACTGCCCGGAGAACTATTCGGTGGCGGAGGCCGCCAAAGCTGCCGTAGAGCGGCTCAAAACTCTGGATCTGGGGGTGGATCTGGGTTCGCTGACGGTAACGATCCGGTCTCTGGATGAAGAGGACTGGGCCAACAACTGGAAAAAATACTATAAGCCCCTGGAGATAGGCAGCCGCCTGCTGGTGCTGCCCAGTTGGGAGCCAAAGCCCGAAACGGACCGGGTGGTGCTGAAGCTGGATCCCGGCATGGCCTTTGGCACCGGAGCTCACCATACCACCCGCATGTGCCTGGAGCTGCTGGAGAAAACCGTCAGGCCCGGGGATACCATGCTGGATATGGGCTGCGGCAGCGGGATACTTTCCATCGCTTCGCTGCTGCTGGGGGCCAAAAAAGCCGTAGCCGTGGATATCGACCCCATTGCGGAAACCATTGCCCGGGAAAATGCCGCCATGAACGGTCTGGGCGAGCAGGATTATGAGATCCGTATCGGCAATCTCATCAGCGATGAAGCATTGCAGACGGACATTCGGGGGCAGTACCCGGTGGTAGCAGCCAATATTGTTGCGGACGTAATCCTCGCTTTGTGTCCCTTTGCCAGGGAGGTAGTGGCACCCGGGGGCACATTTATCGTATCCGGCATTATCGATGACCGGGAGGCCGAGGTGGAAGCCGGACTGAAGCAGGCGGGCTTTGCGGTAAAAGAGGTGCTTTCCTCCGACTGCTGGTTCGCCATTTTCTGTGAGAATCCCCAATGAGCCGTTTTTTTGTTGCAGATCCTCTGACGCCTGTCATCGAGGGAGAGGAATATAAGCACCTGGCTTCCGTGCTGCGGCTGCAGAAAGGGGATGCCGTTACCCTTTGCGACGGAAACGGCCGGGAATGTGAGGCCCGCATTACCGCATTGACGGGCAGGCAGGCCCTGCTTGCCCCTGAAGCATGGGAGCCCTGCCGCAGCGAGCCCGCCCACCAGGTGACCCTGTTCCAATGCCTGCCCAAAACGGGCAAAATGGAGCTGATCCTGCAAAAGTGTACGGAGCTGGGCTTATATACCCTTGTGCCCGTGGTGAGCCGCCGGTGCGTGGCCCTGCCCGGGAAGGATTTTGAAAAAAAACGCCAGCGCTACGAAAAGGTAGCCGAAGCCGCCGCCAAGCAGAGCGGCCGGGGGATCCTCCCCCGGGTGGAAAGCCCTGTTGAGCTGGAGACGCTGGATTTTTCTGATTTTGATCTGGTGTTGCTGGCCTATGAAGGGGAGCACATCCGCACCCTGAAGCAGGCCCTGACCCTGGCCCCCGGCCCCCGCATCGCCCTGCTCATCGGCCCGGAAGGCGGGTTTGAGCCCCGGGAGGTGCAGCATCTGGAAGAAAAGGGCGCCCTGCCCGTAACGCTGGGCCCCCGGATCCTGCGGACGGAAACGGCCGGCATGGCCATGCTGGCCCAGTTGCTTTTTGCCCTGGAGGGATAAACATGAAGGCTGCCTTTTTTACCCTGGGCTGCAAGGTGAACCACTATGAGACCGCCGCCATGGAGGAACTTTTCCTCAAGGCGGGGCATGAGGTAGTGCCCTTTGAAAGCCCGGCGGATGTATACATTGTCAACACCTGCACCGTGACCATGACGGCGGATAAAAAATCCCGGCAGATGATCGCCCGGGCCCATGCCCTGTCTCCTTTGGCCCCGGTGATCGCCGTAGGCTGCTACAGTGAAGTGGCCCGGGACAAGGTGGAGGCCCTGCCCGGAGTGGCCGCCGTACTGGGCACCGCCCAGCGGCAGAAGATCGTAGAGATCGCGGAAAATGCCGTACTGGGGCAGAGCATGGAACCGGAACCCCTTTCCCCTTTCCAGCGGCGGGAATTTGAGACCCTCTCCGCCGTAGCGGACAGCCGCACCCGGGCCACTCTGAAGGTACAGGACGGCTGTGTGCAGTTTTGCACCTACTGCGCCATTCCCTTTGCCCGGGGCGCACTGAAAAGCCGTTCGCTGGAAAGCTGCCGGAGGGAATTCCTGGCGCTGGCAAAGGGCGGTTATAAAGAAGTCGTCCTGGCGGGGATACAGCTTTCCGCTTACGGGAAAGATCTGAAAGAGGGAACGGATCTGGTCAGCCTTATCCGGCTGGCAGACGAATGCGGCCTGCCGCGGCTGCGGCTGGGCTCTCTGGATCCCAATCTGGTAGATGAAAGATTCTGCCAGACCTCCGCAGAAAGCAAAAGTCTGTGCAGACAGTTCCATCTGGCCCTGCAAAGCGGCTCGGATACGGTGCTGGCCCGCATGAACCGGCCCTATACGGCGGAACAATACAGACGGGAAGCGGCCATGCTCCGCGCCGCCATGCCGGACTGTTCCCTGACCACGGATATCATAGCCGGGTTCCCCGGGGAAACGGAGCAGGAGCACTGCCAGACCATGGAGTTTGTAAAGGAAATGGCCTTTGCCCGGATCCATGTGTTTCCCTATTCCCGCCGCCCCGGCACCAAGGCAGACAGTATGCCCGGCCAGCTGACCCGCCGGGAAAAGGAAGCCCGTGCCAGGGAGCTCATTGCTCTGGGGGATACCATGGAGGCTGCCTTTATTGACGGGCTGAAAGGCACCGTGCATCAGGTGCTCATGGAAGAAAACGGAGAAGGCTATACCGGAAACTACGTCCGGGTGCGCTGCGGCGCTGCGTCAGGGGAACTTGCCAGCGTCCGTATCGTCGGACGGGAGAATAAAACAGCGATAGGAGAAGTACTACAATGAATTGTCTGTTTTGCGCCATTGCGGCAGGAGAGATCCCTTCCGCCAAGGTTTATGAGGATGAGCAGGTCTATGCGTTTAAGGACATAGCCCCCCAGGGGCCCGTCCATGTGCTCATCATTCCAAAGAAGCACATCGACAGCATGCAGGCGGCGGGACCCGAGGACGACGGGCTCCTTTGCCAGATGCTGGCTGCAGCCCGGCAGATCGCCCGGGAGCTGGGGGTGGACAAGACCGGTTACCGGCTCATCACCAACGTAGGCCCCGATGCCGGGCAAAGCGTGCCCCATCTGCACCTGCATCTTATCGGCGGCAAACCCCTCAAGTGGGATAACTGAGGCGGAGCCCCATGGTAGAGGTCAAAACCGTCAGCGGCCGGCGGGACATAAAAAAATTTGTCCTGTTTCCTTTATCGCTCTATAAAAACCATCCCTGTTATGTGCCCGACATGGTCTCCAGCCAGATCAACGACCTGCTGGAGGATAAGAACCCCGCCTTTGAATACTGCAAAGCCAGAAGCTTTCTTGCCTATAAGGACGGGAAGCTGTCGGGCCGGGTCACAGGGATACTGAACACCCGCGCCAACGAAAAGGACGGGCACAACTACCTTCGCTTTGCCAACTTCGACTTTGTTGACGATGCAGAAGTCACCAACGCCCTGTACCATGCCCTGGAGGACTATGCCCGGGAGCTGGGGTGCGAGGGCATCCACGGGCCCCAGGGCTTTTCCGACATGGACCGGGAAGGGATGCTGGTAGAGGGGTTTGAATACCTTTCCCAGTTTTTCACCTATTATAATTACCCCTATTACCCGGAGCACATGGACCGGCTGGGCTTTGAAAAAGAGATCGACTGGGTGGAATACCGGATCACCGTGCCCACGGAGGTGCCCAGGCGGATGGAGATGATCGTGGAGGCAGCCAAAAAGAAGCATAACCTCCATGTGGCGGATCTTTCCGATAAGAAGAACCTGCCCAAATACATCCGGGACGTGTTCGTGCTGTATAACGAGGCCTATCAGGTGCTTTTCGGCATGGTGCCGCTGACTCCCCGTCAGATAGACAAATACGTTTCCGAATTCAAGCCCCTGATTTCCAACCGCACCTCCGCCTTTGTGTATAACGACAAGGATGAGCTGCTGGCCTTTGGGGTAGGCAGTCAGTCCATTTCCAAAGCCAATCAGAAGAGCCGGGGCAGGATGCTTCCCTTTGGCTGGGCCAGGCTTTTGAAGGCGCTGTACGGGAAAAACGATTTCATTGACATGTTCCTTATCGCCGTAAAGCCGGAGCTCAAGGGCGCAGGTCTGAATCTGGTGGTGTTGGAAAATCTGCTGCGCAAGGGCATTCAAAACGGCGTGAAGTATGCCGAAACAGGCCCCCAGCTGGAGGACAACGCCAACGTGCAGTCCATGTGGCGGCTGTTCAATGCCCGGCAGCACAAGCGCCGCCGGTGCTATCTCAAGCGTTTTGAGGGGGCGAAACCCGTCGAAAAGCCGCATATGGAAGGCTGAGTGCATATACTATCATACTATCCCAAGAATTTTAGCGGAGGCGAAACACAGTGGCAGTTACCCTGGATGATGTAAAACGGATCCACCTTATCGGCATAGGCGGATGCAGCATGAGCGGCATTGCCGAGATCCTGCTGGAGCAGGGACATGAGATTACCGGCTCCGACCGGGAGGAATCCCAGTTCACACGAAAGCTGGAGGAGCTGGGCGTCCCCATATATATCGGGCAGAAGGGCCAGCAGACCCAGGGAGCGGAGCTGGTCATCTATTCCGCCGCCATCAAGCCCGATAACCCCGAGCGGGTCTATGCACGGGAGCATGGCATCCCGGAAATGGAGCGCAGCGTGGCCCTGGGCCAGCTTTCCGCCCGGTTCCCACAGGTGGCCGCCATTGCCGGCTGCCACGGAAAAACCACCATCACCTCCATGCTGGCTTATATATCCGAAGAGGCCGGGCTGGACGCCACCGTTCATGTGGGCGGCTTTGTAGATATGCTCCATGGGGGTGTAAAGGTAGGCCGCAGCGATATCCTTATCACCGAAGCCTGCGAATATGTTAAGAGCTTTTTAACGCTGGCCCCCACCGTAGCTCTGATCAACAACATTGATAACGACCATCTGGACTGCTACCGGGATATAGAAGAGATCAAAGACACATTTGTGCGCTTCTGTCAGCTGGTACCCCCCACCGGGAAGCTTATTCTCTGCACGGATGATCCAAAAGTACAGGAGATCCTGCCCCGTCTTCAGGGGCATACGCTGGAAACCTACGGCCTGCATACGGGAGACCGTCATGCGGCGAACCTGACCTATGACGAAAAGGGCTGCCCCGCCTTTGATCTGGTGGAGCATGGAAAAAATATTGTTTCTATCCGGCTGCAGGTGCCCGGCACCCACAATGTGATCAACGCCCTGGGAGCTTACTCCGTAGCCCGCGCCTTTGGCGCCGCTCCGGAAGCCATTGCTGCTGCGCTGGGCCGGTTTACCAATACCAAGCGCCGCTTTGAGTATATGGGCGAAAAGAACGGTGTAGCCGTGTACCACGATTACGGCCACCATCCTCACGAGATCGCCGCTACTCTGGAGGCTGCCTCCCGGGTGCCCCATAAGGCCCTGTACTGCGTATTCCAGTGCAACAGCTATACCCGGGCCAGGACGCTTTTCTGCCAGGACGTGACCTGTTTTGCCCCGGCGGATAAGGTGCTGGTGCCGGATATCTATCCCGGCAGAGAGGTGGATACCGGCCTGGTGCACGCCCGGGACATGGTGGAGGCCATCAACCGTTCCACGCACAACGCTCTGTATCTGGAGAATTTCGAGAACATACGGGATTGGCTGGAGGAGAACGCCCGTCCCGGGGATCTGGTCATCACCGTGGGCAGCGGCAACGTATACAGCCAGACCCGCAAGCTCCTGTAAAAAACAAAACGAAAGCCCTGCTTCAGGGTCCCATAAGAATAACAGCCGCGACGGATCCTTCCGCTGCGGCTGTTTTTTCGGGTAATGCCCGAAAAACACCCGCCAATCCCTTTTCACAGGACAGCAAAGCCCGAACGGGCCCGCTACATCCAGAAGTTATCCCCGTCTCTTAAGCAGAATAAAGGCCGTGCAGGGGGTGATCCCGTCGCTCAGAGAATGGCACAGCCAGATCACTTCATTTCCGAAAGCCAACGGGAGAAGCAAGGTCAGAATCGCAGGCCACACAATACTGCGGGACAGAGAAACGGTCAACGCACTTTTTGTTTTCTGCATGGACTGCCAGTAGGAGATCATCAGAATGTTGTATCCGGCCAGGAAAAAGCCGCAGAAATAAGGGATGCTTCTGCCGGCTGCAAAGGCGATGAGCTCCGGATCGTGGGGGCTGAAAATCGAGTAGAAACTGCGGGAGAACAGAACGATCAGCAAATAGCACAGTATACCGATTCCCAGAAATACTTTTACAGCAAACCGGCGCATTTCCCGACTGCGATTTTCCTCACCGACACCTGCAAAATAACTGAATACCGGCTGCAAGCCCTCCGCCATTCCCAAGAAGAGTGTGAGGATGATCAGCATCAGATAGCCGATGATCAGATAAGCCGCAAGGCCGATCTCCCCGTAGCCGTGCTTTACAATGGCAAAGTTGTAAACGAATGTCACAATGCCAATGGTGAACTCCATGATAAATGCAGGAAAACCCAGTATTAGAATGTGTTTGATAGGATCAAAACGGATATGCGTTTTTGCAAAATGGAGCTTTCCTTTTTTCAGCAGAAAGTGCGGGAGCAGGATCAGCACGCTGAAAACCGGTCCGACTGCCGTTGCCAGCGCCGCACCCGCAATACCCATGTTCAGGGGATACATGAACACATAGTCCAGAATGATGTTGGAAACAGAGCCAACTGCCAGCGCAACCATGGCCAGTTTCGAGCGTCCGTCATTTCGGGCAAGACCACCTAACAGAAAACTGAACAGCAGGAACGGCGAAAAGGTCACGATGTACCACAGATAACGGACAGCCTCCTCATGGATCTGCGGCGTCGAGCCTAAAAGCTCCGCAAGCGGGTGAATGAACACATTCCCAAGAACGATGATGAGGCCGCCGAAACCTGCGGCACAGAGCATGGCTGCGTGAAAGGTTTGCAGCGCCTTTTCCTTTTCTCCACGCCCAAGCTGCCCAGAGATCATAACGCCAGCACCGGATGCTACCGCCATAGAAAGCGCAATCAGTATCTCCACAAAAGGCACCGATACAGCGGCGGCAGCCATCGCATCACGCCCCAAGCGGTTGCCGATGAAGATACCGTCAACAATGACATAGACGGAATTGAACAGCAGACCTATCATTTGTGGGATGGCATATTTTGCAAACAATGTGCGCGGCTTGCCCTCGTACATAGCAGTTGATCCTCCTTAAGCATAAAAAAGAGGCCTGCGTGGAAACCAGCCCCCGGTTTTACGAAAGAAGCCGGGGAGCGGGAGCGCGGGGGCGCACGTTCCGGCTGCGCCGGAACTCTGCGGGGCGGCCGCCCCGCAGGCGGGCCCGAAGGGCACGCCGTGCGCCCCCCGCCCCCGTATACATCTCTAAATCCCGAAAGCAGCGGGCCTGCTTCCCCTTTTCCTCCGTCCATTTTAGCAAAAAAGCGCGTAAACAAATTACTTTGATCGTTTTGCCGCTATATCGGCAGGAAACCACGGCTCTCTCCCTTCCAGAAAACAGGCCGTGCGGAAGTACCGCTTATCCGTCTTTACGGACATATATTTGCGGATCGTCGCTTGCCGTTATCTGCTTTTTCATTCCTGTCCTTCTTTCTTCCTGCATATACCGGGGGAGAGTATTTTTCTGTTTACAATTCCGGGAAATATGGGTACAATCAAACTGAAAACATACGATCCCGGCAGATGTATCCGCCAAAATCCGGATGCATCCGCATAAACCGAACCACATGCTGCATACAGAGAGGAACACATCCATGGAACACCCCTATACCCTTATGATAGTGGAGGATGAAGAAATGATCCGCACGGCGGTGGCCGCTTTTTTTGAAGCAAAAGGCTACCGAGTCCTTACGGCGGAAGACGGGGAAACGGCTTTGAAGCTGTTTGACGAAGAGCAGGTGGATTTTATCCTGCTGGATCTTATGCTTCCCGGAGTAAGCGGAGAAGAGGTCTGCCGCCGGCTGCGGGCCCGTTCACAGGTGCCCATTCTCATGCTGACGGCCAAGACCCAGGACAGTTCCGTCATAGAAGGGTTTGACCTGGGAGCAGACGATTATGTGACCAAGCCCTTCAGCATGAAGCAGCTGCTGGCCCGTGTGGAGGCCATCCGCAGGCGTACCTCCCCCAGGGAAGACGCACCCAAAGACAAAGACATATATATCTATGAGGATCTTCGCCTGGACGGAACCGCCCATCAGGCCTTTCTCAAGGGCACACTGCTGGAGCTTACGCCTATTGAATGGCGGATCCTGTATGCCCTGGCCGCTCATCCCTGCAAAACTTTTACCCGGGACGAGCTGCTGGATCTGGCCTTTGACAGCGAGTATGACGGTTTTGACCGTTCCGTAGATACGCATATCAAAAATCTGCGCAAAAAGCTGGGAGACGATCCAAGGGATCCCCGCTATCTGTTCACCGTTCGGGGCGTGGGCTACCGGCTGGGAGGAAAAGCATGAAGTGGAAGCTGCGCACCCAGCTGACCCTGGGCTTTATATGCATCGTATTGCTGACGGTGGCCTTTATCTTCATGCGCACAAACCGCTGCATCGGCCGGCAGTATGAGGCGCACTTGCAACAGCAGCAGGAGGAATACGCCGATACCATTGCTCTGGGCCTTTCCCAGCAGTACAGCCCCCTTACCTCCAGCTGGAACGTGGAGTTCATTCACGGTTACGGCATGGCGGCCCTGAGTCAGGGGTACATCGTCAAGGTATACGATCTGAACGGACAGACCGTATGGGATGCTCAGAATCACGATATGACGCAGTGTCGGAAGCTCATGGAGGCCATGGCCGAGCGGATGCAGAAGGTCCACTCCCAGGAAGAAGGGGGCTATATGGAAGCCCATTACAATCTTATGAGCGATGGCGTTAAGGTGGGAACGGCTTCTGTTGGGTATTACGGCCCCTACTCCATGTCGGAAGGGGACTTCCGCTTTCTGGATGCGCTGAATAAGATGCTGGTCTCCATGGCTTTGATCGCCGTATTGGCGGCAGGCACAGCCGGCTATCTGCTGGCCAGGCATATCACCAACCCCATTATCCGGGTCACGGAAACCACCCGGGAGATCGCCGCCGGGAATTACAAGACCCGGGTCCAGGGCAAAGCCTCCTCCCGGGAACTGGCGGAGCTTACCGCCGCCGTCAATGACCTGGCCGGTACGCTGGATGATCAGGAGATGCTCCGCCGGCGGCTGGTCACCGATGTGGCCCATGAAATGCGCACCCCCATCGCCAACGTTTCCACCCATCTGGAGCTTATGGCGGAGGGAATATGGGAGCCTACCAGAGAACGTCTCAATGCCTGTTGTCAGGAACTGAGCCGGATCGCCGGGCTGCTGGGGGATCTGAGCCGCCTGCAGCAGATGGAAAGCGAGCAGCTGGTGCTCCACCGGGAGCCGGTGGAGTTCAAAGCACTGCTGGAGGATATCCGGGAGCTGTTTGCAGGAGCCCTGCAGGAAAAGCATATTGACTGCCGCCTGGAGGGCGGTTCCCTGACGGCGGAAGCCGACCGGGACCGGATCAGCCAGGTGCTGCAAAACCTTATGTCCAACGCCGTAAAGTATACGCCCGAAGGAGGCTCCATCCGCTGGACGCTGGCCCGGGAGGAGGATTTGGCCCGTATCAGCATTACCGACAGCGGCATCGGCATAGACAAAAAGGACCTGCCCTATCTGTTTGAGCGCTTCTACCGGGCAGACCCTTCCCGTCACCGTAAGACCGGGGGCACCGGCGTGGGGCTGACCATTGCCCAGGCCATTGTGCGGACCCACGGCGGGCGGATCACCGTGGAAAGCACCCCCGGAAAGGGCAGCACTTTTACCGTAACCATCCCCCTGGCGGTGCCGGGCGCAAAAAATATCCGGAACTGATCCGGACAAGTTTCTTTGAGAACGACGATACAAAAGGAGGATCCCTGTATGGAACGCCCCAGCCCCTTCTGGCAGCTTGCCACTACCCGGCTGATACTGCGTAAGCTGGAACCGGAAGACTTTGACAGTCTCTGCCGGATTTTGCAGGATCCGGAGGTCATGTATGCCTACGAAGGCCCCTTTTCCCGGGAGGAAGTGCAGGCCTGGCTGGATAAAATGCTGACCCGGTACAAACAGGAGGGCGTGGCCCTTTATGCCGTTTGTCTGAAGGAGACCGGCCGGATGATCGGTCAGTGCGGCCTGACCATGCAGGATATCCCCGGCAGCCGGGTGCTGGAGGTTGGCTATCTCTTTGAAAAAGCCTACTGGCACCGGGGCTATTGCCGGGAGGCCGCCGCCCGCTGCCTGGCCTATGCCTTTGAAGAACTGGGCGCCTGGGAGGTATATGCCATTATCCGGGACAGCAACCTTCCTTCTCAAAACGTGGCCCGGGCTCTTGGCATGACACCCGTGACCGCCTTTACCAAACACTACCGGGGCGTAGATATGCCTCATATCGTATTCCGCCTTCAAAGACCCTGAGTATACAGCAGCGCCCCGTCTGCCTTTCCGGTTGATAAGGCGCTTTATTTATCTCAGGCAGCAGCCGGTACACCCCGCTCTCCTTCCAAGGCAAAAAGGCTTTTTGTCTTTGGTACCTTTACGATGCATACTGTTTTCGGCGCACAAAAAAACGGCGGAATGCTCCGCCGCTTTTTCGGTTTTTCAAGCTTTGCGCTTACTCCGCAACAGGCGCACCCACGGGGCACACGTTGGCGCAGTTACCGCACTCGATGCAAGCGTCTGCATCGATCTCGTACTTGCCATCGCCCTCGCTGATGGCACCCACGGGGCACTCGCCGGCACAGGCGCCGCAAGCGATGCAATCATCGGTGATCTTAAAAGCCATGTTCGCTACCTCCTGTAAAATTTCATTCCCATTATAGCACAGCCGACACAAAATGCAACGGGGCAAATTCATGGATTTTACAGGTATATTTCATCGACCTTTGGGGAAACCCTTTTCCCTCCGTCCAAAAGAAGCTATGGTATGGGCACGGGGACATTTTTCCGGGAAAAGGGCCCCGAATCACCCTTCTCCCTGAAAAGCAGCCCTCTTCATTTTGTAAAAAGGGAGCGGATATATGCAGAACTATTCCTTTCAGCAGGGGCTTTGGAGCGTGCCCCCCAAGCGGGATATGACCCGGAGCCTGCTGCTCATCCCCGCAGAGCAGATCGTGCCCAATCCCAACCAGCCCCGGCGCATCTTTGATGAAGAAAAGCTCAAGGAGCTGATGATCAGCATCGCCCAGGTGGGTCTCATCCAACCCCTGACCGTCCGCCAGGCGGCGGGAGGCTATGAGCTTATCAGCGGGGAAAGACGGCTGCGCGCCTGCCGTCTGCTGGGAATGAAGGAGATCCCCTGCGTCATAGAAAACGTAGGGGAAGAAAAAAGCGCCCTTATGGCCCTGATTGAAAACATCCAGCGGGCGGATCTGAACTATGTGGAGGAAGCCCAAAGTTATCAGGCCCTGCTGATCAGCCAGGGTTTGAGTCAGGAAACCCTCAGCCGCCGCCTGGGCAAAAGCCAGTCATTCCTTTCCAACAAGCTGCGGCTGCTGAAGCTCTCCCCCGCCCTGCGGGAAAAATGCCTGGAGGCAGGGCTCAGCGAACGCCACGCCCGGTGCCTGCTGGCCCTGCCGGAGGAGGAGCAGCGCCTTGCCTGCCTGGAGCAGATACAGAAGCGGAACCTGACCGTGCGGGAAACGGAGGCATACATCGCCGCCCGGCTGCAGGAGGAACAGCCCCGGCCCCTGCGGATCCTGCGGCTGAGCAAGGATACCCGGCTGTTTCTCAACGGGCTGAAAGCATCTTTGGAGCAGCTGCGGGAGGCGGGCATGGAAACCTCTCTGGAAGAGCAGCGTGACGGCGGCACGCTGACTCTGACGGTGCGCATCCGCACGGAATAAGCGCCCCCCGCAGGGGCTGCGGGGATCACCGCCCTTCTTCTTTGGTGTATATGCGTGCCGGGGATGGATACGTCTTTCCTGCCGCCGGCGGGTTTGGCGATTTTGTCGGGAAGCGTTTATGCTGCAACAGCGGGATCCGGCATATCCTTCCCGGCGAAAACGTTGACAAACAGGCCGAAACAGGCTATTGTATAAGATTGTAAGAATAGCGAAAGAGCTTGCTTTTCACAACATATACACGAAAGAGGAGAGATTATGGCACAGACTTACGATCCGCAGATCATAGAGCCGAAATGGCAGCAGAAGTGGAACGAGCAGAAGGCCTTCCACACCGGTGAAGACCACTCCAAGCCCAAGTTTTACGGGCTGCTGGAGTTCCCCTACCCTTCCGGACAGGGGCTGCACGTGGGCCATCCCCGGCCTTACACCGCCATGGATATCATCGCCCGTAAACGGCGCATGGAGGGCTACAACGTTCTGTTCCCCATCGGCTGGGATGCCTTTGGCCTGCCCACCGAAAATTACGCCATCAAAACGGGCATCCATCCTGCCATCGTTACCAAGCAGAACATTGCCCGTTTCCGCGGGCAGCTCCAGCGGCTGGGTTTCTCCTTTGATTATGACCGAGAGGTGGATACCACCGATCCGGCCTATTACAAGTGGACCCAGTGGATCTTTTTGAAGTTCTTTGAAAAGGGGCTGGCCTATAAGGCTGAGATCCCCATCAATTTCTGTACCAGCTGCAAGGTGGGCCTGGCCAACGAAGAGGTGGTGGACGGCTGCTGTGAGCGCTGCGGGGCCCCCGTTATCCAGAAGATCCGCTCCCAGTGGATGCTCAAGATCACCGCATATGCCGATTCCCTTATCGACGGACTCAACGACGTGGACTTCATCGACCGGGTCAAGACCCAGCAGCGCAACTGGATCGGCCGCAGCGAGGGAGCCCAGGCCACCTTCCGCCTGAGCGGCGTGGAGGATTCCGTAGAGATCTTCACCACCCGGCCGGATACCATGTTCGGCGTGACCTATATGGTCATTTCCCCGGAGCACCCCCTTATCGAAAAGCATAAAGACGCCATTGCCAACTATGCCGCAGTAGCCGCCTACCGGCAAGCCGCCGCCCGGAAGAGCGATTTTGAGCGGAGCGAGCTGAACAAGGACAAGACCGGCGTGCGGCTGGAGGGTATTGAAGCCGTCAACCCCGTTAACGGCGTGCATATCCCCGTGTTCGTCTCTGACTATGTGCTCATGAGTTACGGCACAGGCGCCATCATGGCCGTGCCCGGCCACGATGAGCGGGACTGGGAGTTTGCCAAAAAGTTTGATCTGCCCATCATCGAAGTGGTGGCCGGCGGCAACGTGCAGGAAGCGGCCTTTACCGACTGTCACAAGGGCAAGCTGGTGAACTCCGGCTTCCTCAACGGCATGGAGGTCAGCGAGGCCATCCCCGCCATGATCAAATTCCTGGAAGAAAAAGGGATCGGCAAGCGCCGGGTGAACTATAAGCTTCGGGACTGGGTATTTACCCGCCAGCGGTACTGGGGCGAGCCTATCCCCCTGGTCCATTGCGATAAGTGCGGCTGGGTACCCCTCCCCACGGAGCAGCTGCCCCTGCTGCTGCCCGAGATCGCAGACTTTACCCCCGGTGACGACGGCTCTTCCGCTCTGATCCGGGCTACGGACTGGATCCGGACCACCTGCCCCCATTGCGGTGGCCCCGCCACCCGTGAAACGGACACCATGCCCAACTGGGCCGGTTCCAGCTGGTACTTCCTCCGCTACTGCGATCCGCACAACGACCAGTGCCTGGCTTCCCCGGAGGCCCTGAAATACTGGATGCCCGTAGACTGGTACAACGGCGGCATGGAGCACACCACCCTGCACCTTCTCTATTCCCGCTTCTGGAACCAGTTCCTCTATGACTGCGGCGTAGTGCCTTACCGGGAGCCCTATAAAAAGCGCACCAGCCACGGCATGGTGCTGGGAGAGAACGGCGAAAAGATGAGCAAGTCCCGGGGGAACGTGGTGAACCCGGACGATATCGTTAAAGAAGCAGGGGCCGATGCCTTCCGCACCTATGAAATGTTCATGGGCGCCTTTGACCAGCCCATTCCCTGGAGCACCGCCGGCGCCAGAGGCTGCCGGAAGTTCCTGGATCGGGTATGGCGCCTGCAGGATATGCTTCAGGGACAGGGCGAGACCGCCGATATGCGGCCCAAGGTGCACGCCTGCATCAAGAAGGTCACTGAGGACTTTGAGCGGATGAAGTTCAACACCGCCATTGCCGCCATGATGGCCCTGGTCAACGATTTCTATGCCAAGGGCA
Organism: uncultured Eubacteriales bacterium; assembly: GCA_900545265.1. Taxonomy (GTDB): domain Bacteria; phylum Bacillota; class Clostridia; order Christensenellales; family CAG-138; genus RUG472. Next base: position 54,323 of record UQYI01000006.1, on the reverse strand, counting down.
GCATCACCCGGGAAGAGTTCCGCACCCTGCTGCTGCTGCTGGATCCCGTAGCCCCCCATATCTGTGAGGAGCTCAATGAGATCCTGGGCTATGAGCAGCCCCTGCATCACGCGCCCTGGCCCGTCTATGACGAAAACGCTCTGGTGGCCGATGAAGTGGAGTATGGGGTGCAGGTCAACGGCAAGATCCGCTGCCGGATCAAGATGCCTGCCGCCGCTTCCAAAGAAGAGGTGGAAAAGACCGCTCTCAGCGCCCCTGAACTGGCGCCCTTTATCACCGGGAAAACCGTGCGCAAGGTCATCGTGGTAAAGAACGTGGTCAACGTGGTGGCCAACTGATGGACAGCCTGTGGGATAGCGTCAAGCTCTTTGCCCTGCAGACCGGAAAAAATCTGGTGCTGGGGCTGCTGGTGCTGGGCGTAGGGCTGAAGCTTTGCAGCGTCCTTTCCGGGCGGCTGAAAAAGCAGCATCTGGTAAAGATGGATCCGGAAGCCCAAAGCTTCCTCCACAGCTTTCTGTCCATAGCCCTCAAGGCGGTGGTCATTATCATCGCTGTGAACATCATGGGCGTGCCCATGGCCTCCATCGTAACGCTGCTGGGCAGCTGCGGGCTGGCCATCGGCCTGGCTTTGCAGGGGAGTCTGAGCAACTTTGCCGGAGGCATCATGCTGCTGCTGTTCCACCCCTTCCGGGTGGGGGATTATATCGTCAGCGGGGATACGGAAGGCACGGTAGAGGCCATGTCCGTCTTCTATACCACCCTGACCACCTTTGACAACAGCACCGTGGTCATCCCCAACGCCACGCTGAGCAATTCCGCGCTCAAAAACCTTTCTTTGAAGGAAAAGCGGCGACTGGTGCTCACCTTCTCCCTGGCCTATGATACCCCGGTGGACAAGGCCGTTTCCGCCCTGCTGGAGCTGGCGGAAGCAAGCCCCCTGGCTTTGAAGGATCCCGGGCCTTTTGCAGCCTTTAAGACCTACCGGGATTCCTCCATGGACTTTGTGTTGCAGGTATGGGTAAAAAACAGCGACTACTGGACCCTGTATTATGACATACAGGCCAGAAGCAAGGCCCTGCTGGAGGAAAAGGGGCTTTCCATCCCCTACCCCACCGTTACCATACGCCCTTCCTGATCCTCAGAAAAACGGCCCGCCGGCTCTCCGGCGGGCTTTTTTGCGGCGGTTCGGATACGTTGCCAGATCCCCGCTCTCACTATCTATAAATCGGAAAACAAAGCTCTCCCCCCGCCGGCCTTTATATGAAAAACGCCGGAAAGCAGTTCCCTTACGCACTTCTTGCCAAACTTTATAGTAAATGCTATAATCAAAAAGCAAATACATGCAGCAAGGAGCATTCATGGGGATCGTAGACAAGATAAAAGAGAAGTACCCCTATCTGACCCGGAAGCAGCGGGACGTGGCCAACTATATGCTGGAGGATGTGGAGCGCATGTCCTATGTCACGCTGAAAGAGGTAGCCCGGGATTCCGGCGTCACGGAAATGACCGTACTGAAAACCTGTGCGCTGCTGGGCTTTTCCAGCTTCAGCGATTTGAAATATGAATTTCGCAAATACGCCGCCCGTCAGCTGGAATACACCCGCCATCTGGATGTGGAATACAATACCCCCCGCATCCCCGGCTATGAGTTGAGCAATACCGAAGCGCTGCTTCAGGATATCTGCCTGGAAGAAAAAAAGCTCACGGAGGTATTCTTCCGCCAGCTTCGCCTGGGAGATATGCTTCTGGCGGCCGATATGATCCTGGAAGCGGAAAGGATCGTGCTCTGCGGACGAGGCGTCTCCCTGATCGCCTGCGACGGTCTGGCCACCATGCTCTCCGTAGTGGGCCGGGGTGTGATTTGCGTAAATACGGAGCTGGATGAAAGCATTCACCGGGCTCTGCCCCTGCTGACGCCCGGGACGCTGGTTTTCGGTGTCTCCTTCCCGGACTATTTCCGTGTGACCACCAAGCTGTTGGAATACGCCCACGGCAAAGGACTGAAGATTCTTTCCATGACGGATACGGATCGTTCCCCCGTATGTCCCTTCAGCGATCTGGTGCTGTATGCCCCCACCCAGACCCGGATGTTTTTGAACACCATGGGCGCCCCCATGATGCTGGTCAACCTGCTCTGTTCTGCCGTAAATATCCGGCTGGGGGTTTCCCGCTGCAGCGGTCTGGAAGAAAAGACCGCTTTTCACCAGCTGCTGGAAAGCTCCGACGCGGAACAAGGCGGATCCGCCATAAATCTGTAAAATAAATGATACGGGCCTTGCATTGCGGGGCCCGATTTTTATTTATACATCGCCTGTATCTCTATTTTTCACCATAAAACCCTTATTTTTTAGCAAAGTTATATATATTATGGAGTGGTTATTGACTGAAAACTAAAGTATATGCTATACTTTGCCTGTAAACAGCCGGAAAAATCCGGTGAATAAACAAGGAGGAAACACACTGATGAAGAAGGCACTGAGTATTCTCTTGGCCTTGGCCATGCTTTTTGCCGTGACCGCCTGCAGCAACAATCAGCAGGGCGAGCTCCCCAAAGACGACCAGAAGCAGACCGCCGGGACCACCCAGGACGAGCAGAAACCCGCCGGCGACGAGGCAAAGGATCCCGCCGCTCAAACGGTTGCCCAGTATTACAACACTTACATGGTGGCTGACCCCACTTCCATGGACATCTCCCTGAATGCCGATACTTATTCCGGCACCGTCATCAACAATGTGATGGAGGGTCTGGTTCGTCTGGAAGAGAAGGACGGAGAATACCACATGGCTCCCGGCGATGCCCAGACCTGGGAACTCAGCGCTGACGGCACCGTGTGGACCTTCCACCTGGGGAACAACAAGTGGGCCGACGGTCAGGAAGTCACCGCACAGGATTATGTATACTCCCTGCGGCGTTCCGCCGATCCCGCCACCGGCTGCCCCAACGAATTCTTCCTCACCCCCGTCAAGGGCTATAAGGAGATCAAGGACGGCGCCTCCATTGAAGAACTGGGCGTAAAGGCTCTGGACGACAAGACCCTGGAGATCACGCTGGCTTATCCCATGGCTTCCTTCCTGGAGATGTGCTCCGGCACCATTTATTATCCCCAGCGGCAGGACATAATGGAAAAGTACGGTGAAAAGTATGGCACCGAGGCCGAATACACCATGGGCAACGGCCCCTACATGATGGAGAGCTGGGTGCACAACAGCAAGATCGTCCTCAAGAAGAACCCCTACTACTGGAACGCCGAAAACGTATCTCTGGAAACTGTAAACCTTTCCATCCTTTCCGACTCCACCACCATCTACAACGGCTTTGAAAGCTATGAGCTGGATTACTGCAGCACCAGCGAAGCCGAGTGGATCGACAAGTTCATGAGCTACAGCGATGTGGTGTACCAGATCACTCCCAGCGCCACCCTGGCTTACAGCTTCTATAACACCAAGGATGCCATCTTCTCCAACGCCAATATCCGCAAGGCCTTCACCCTGGCCATGGATCGGGAAGAGCTCAACGACATGTGCTTCGGCGGCGCCAACGTGCCCACTTATGGCTGGATCTGCCCCGCCATCTCCGTAGGCGAGACCAACTTCCGCGAATATGCCGGTCAGACCATTCAGGAAATGACCGACGAGATGACCAAGGAAGGCCTCACCGCCAAGGATTACCTGCTCAAGGGCATGGAAGAACTGGGCCTGGGCAATGACCCCGCCACCCTGAAAGTCACCTTCTCTCTGGCCGGTACCGATGAGTGGTTCCGCACCTTCGGCGAATATCTGCAGCAGTCTTACAAAGCCACTCTGGGCGTGAACATGGAGATCAGCTTCAACAACTGGGATATCTTCTATGACAACGTGCAGAAGGGCAACTTCCAGATTGGCTACATGGCCTGGGGCGCTTACTACAACGATCCCTACGATATGCTCAGCCTGTTCAACTCCGCCAACGACTCCATCCAGACCGGCTGGGCCAACGCCGAGTTTGACCAGCTGGTAGAGGCCGCTCTTTCCGAGCAGGACGAAACCAAGCGTCTGGAAATGTATAAGAAGGCCGAGGATATCCTTCTGCGTCAGGACTGTGCCGTTTGCCCCGTGCTGACCTTTACCAACAACAGCTTCTACCGCAGCTATGTAAAGGGCTACGGCGAGCTGGCCTTCAGCATCACCGGTTACAAGGGCCTGTCTACCGGCGAACGTCCCCAATAAAAACTAATTCCTCCTGTGGGGGGCGGGCCGTGGATTTCCCCGGGCCTGCCCCCCGCTTTTTACCCCAGCGTCCCCAAAGAAAGGAGCCTTTTTATGGGCAAATACATCCTCAAGCGCGTGGGATATATGTTCCTCACCCTGTTTGTGGTGGTGACGATCACCTTCTTTCTCATGCGCGCCATTCCGGGCGATCCCCTGGCCACCATGGCCCGGGCCCTGCCCGAGCAGACCCGCCAGGCCTTTTATGCCCGCTATGGGCTGGACAGGCCCCTGTTTGAGCAGTACCTGACCTATATGAAAAACCTGCTCCGGCTGGATCTGGGTGAAAGTTTGCTGTACGCCGGCCGCTCCGTCAGCGGCACCATTGCCTCCACCTCCCCCATCTCCGGTCTGGTGGGGGGCATCGCCCTGCTTATCGGCACGGTGATCGGCGTGTTCATGGGCATTATGGCTGCCCTAAACAAAAATAAATGGCCCGATTATCTGGTCATGTTCATTGCCATACTGGGCACTACCGTGCCCGTATTCGTGCTCATCTCCCTGCTGCAGCTGCTGCTGAGCGTGAATCTGGGCTGGCTGCCCTCCTCCGGCTGGGGAGAACCCAAGCACCTGGTCATGCCGGTGATCGTCCTTTCCTTCGGCACCATTGCCACCTATGCCCGCTATGTAAAGGCCAGCATGCTGGAGACCATGGATCAGGACTATGTGCTCACCGCCCGAGCCAAGGGCCTTTCCGAAAGGCAGGTCATCACCCGCCACGTGCTGCGCAACTCCCTCATGCCCTGCGTGACCATTTTTGCCGGCAGTGTGGTGGGGGTGTTCACCGGCGCCTTTGTAACGGAGCGCATGTTTGCCATCCCCGGCATCGGGTTTTATTACATCAACTCCATCAACAGTCACGACTATACCATGGTGCTGGGCACCACCGTTTTTTATGCGGCGCTGTTCATCATCATGCAGGTAGTGCTGGATTTCGTATATATGCTCATAGATCCCCGTATCCGCATTACGGGCAAAAGATAGGAGGGGACCATGGAACAGATACCCAAAGAAAAATTTGCCTTTGTGCAGAACCGGGAGGCGGAGGCCGATTCCATCGCCCGCCCTCATGTCGGCTACTGGAAGGACTGCTGGCGGCGCTTTAAAGAAAACAAAGTAGCCGTAGGCGCTCTGATCCTGCTGGGCGTGCTGGTGCTCATGTGCATCTTTGCGCCCATCCTCTCCCCCTATGAATATGAGACCATGGACAAGAGCGCCCGGCTGGTCTCCCCCAGCAAAACCCACTGGTTCGGCACGGATAAGCTGGGGCGGGACGTGTTCACCCGGGTATGGATCGGGGGCCGGGTCTCCATGGTCATCGGCCTGGCGGCGGCACTGATCAGCACCACCATCGGCTGTATCTATGGGGGCATCGCCGCTTACTTCGGCGGGGCGGTAGACAATATCATGATGCGCATCGTGGAGGTGCTCATCTCCGTGCCCTATCTGATCGTAGTGATCCTCATGTCCGTCATATTGCAGAATTCCAACATCACCACCCTGCTGCTGGCCATGACCATTACCGGCTGGTGCGGCACGGCCCGCTTCGTCCGGGCCCAGATGCTCCAGATCAAAAGCGAAGAATACACTCTGGCGGCTCAGGCCCTGGGGGTAAGCCCCTGGAAGGTGGTCACACGGCATTTTATCCCCAATACCATGGGGGTCATCATCGTATCCATCACCTTTGATATTCCCGGGTATATCTTCTCCGAAGCCTTCCTCAGCTATCTGGGGCTGGGCATTCAGCCCCCGGGCACCAGCTGGGGCGCTCTGGCCTCTGCGGCTCAGTCTCAGTTCACCTTTTACCCCTATCTGCTGCTGTTCCCGGTGCTTATGATCGCCCTGACCATGCTTTGCTTCACCCTGATCGGGGATGGTCTCAGGGACGCCATGGACCCCAAGGGCAGAAAGTGAGGCCAGTTATGGAAAATGAAAACAGAGTATTGGATGTAGAAAATCTGCAGGTCTCCTTCCACACCTATGCGGGGGAGGTCAAGGCCGTTCGGGGGGTGTCCTTCCACGTGGACAAGGGCGAGACCCTGGCCTTTGTAGGGGAATCCGGCTGCGGCAAGACCGCCACGGCCAAGGCCATCATGCGCCTGTGGAAACCGCCCTTTTCGGAGATCAAAAAGGACAGCACCATCCTCTTTAACGGGGAAAACGTGCTGGACATGGATAAAAAGCGGCTCCAGAGCCTGCGGGGCAACGAGATCAGCATGATCTTTCAGGATCCAATGACCAGTCTGAACCCCACCATGACCGTGGGCAAACAGATCATGGAGGGGCTGCGGCTCCACCGGGGCCTTAATAAGCAGGAGGCAAGGAAGGAAGCCCTTCGGATGCTGGAGATGGTGCGCATCCCGGATCCGGAGAAAAACATCGATTCCTACCCCCACCAGCTTTCCGGCGGTATGCGCCAGCGGGTGATGATCGCCATGGCTCTGGCCTGCGACCCCACCATTCTCATTGCCGACGAACCTACCACCGCCCTGGATGTGACCATTCAGGCCCAGATCCTGGATCTTTTGCAGGAGCTGAAGGAAAAGACCAGAACGGCCATCATTCTGGTATCCCATGATCTGGGTGTTATTGCCAGCTTTGCCGACCGGGTGCAGGTCATGTATGCCGGGCAGATCGTGGAACGGGGTCTTACCAAAGACATCTTCGAAAACGCCAAGCACCCCTATACCTGGGCGCTGCTTTCCTCCGTGCCCTCCCTGGCAAGGGAAAACAAGCAGGAGCTGTATGCCCTGCAGGGCACGCCGCCGGATCTGGTGCTGCCTTTGCACCACTGCCCCTTTGCCCCCCGCTGCGAATACTGCATGGAGATCTGCAAGGAGCAGATGCCCCCGGAGACCCCCGTGGAAGAGGGCCACAGCGTATGCTGCTGGCTGAGACACCCGGACGCCCCCCAGGTGGAATCCTTTTATGACCGGAGGAAACAGCTATGAGCGAATATCTCATCGAGGCCAGAAACCTTTGCAAATACTTCCCCGTAGACCGGAAGCGGCAGCTGAAGGCCGTAGATGGGGTGAACATTGCCATCCGCCGGGGAGAGACTCTGGGTCTGGTGGGGGAATCCGGCTGCGGCAAGACCACCTGCGGCCGCACGCTCCTGCGGCTGTACGCCCCCACGGCCGGGCAGATCTTCTTTGACGGTAGGGACATTGCCGGCCTGAAGGGCAGGGAACTGCTGGACTTTAAGCACCGGGCCCAGATCGTATTTCAGGATCCCTATTCCTCGCTGGATCCCCGGATGACCATTGGGGAGATCATTGCCGAGGGTATGGATGTGCATCTGCACCTTTCCCATCAGGAGAAAGAGCGGCGGATAAAGGAGCTGCTTTTATCCGTGGGACTGACGGAGCAGTTCACCAGCCGCTTTGCCCATGAGCTTTCCGGCGGGCAGCGGCAGCGGGTAGGCATTGCCCGGGCTTTGGCGGTGGATCCGGAATTTATCGTATGCGATGAGCCTATCTCCGCGCTGGATGTTTCCATTCAGGCTCAGATCATCAACCTGCTCATCCGTCTGCAGCGGGAGCGGGGGCTGACCTATCTATTCATCTCCCACGATCTTTCCATGGTCAGGCATATCTCTGACCGGGTAGGCGTTATGTATCTGGGGAGCATGGTGGAGCTGGCTCCCAGCAAAACCCTTTTTACCGCGCCCCTGCACCCCTATACCAAAGCCCTGATGGCCGCGGTGCCCAAGGTAGACTTTGACCGCAGGCAAAAGCCCCAGCGCCTTCAGGGGGAGGTGCCCAGCCCCATCGATCCGCCGCCGGGCTGCCGGTTTGCCGCCCGCTGTCCTCTGGCCCGGGATATATGCCGCCGGGAGATGCCGCCTCTGCAGGAAGCTGCGCCGGATCATTTTGTAGCCTGCCACCTGTGCGGCAGGGAAGGCGAGGTGTAACATGGCCCAGTTGTCCCAGAGCACTCTGGAACGGGTGCTGGACGCTGCCTGCTCCGGCGGGAGTGATTACGGCGAGATTTTTTGGGAGGATACCCGCCGGTGCAGTTTTACCCTGCAGAAGGACGGGATATCCGGCAGCGCCCAGGGTCGGGAAAACGGCGTGGGCATCCGGCTGTTTTCCGGGCTGCGGTGCTACTATGCCTACACCAACGACCTGCGGGAGCAAACCCTTCTGGCCCTGACCCGGGAGCTGACCGCTCTGTGCGGGGAGAAAAAGACTCAGCCCCAGCCCCTGAAAGCTACTGCCGCTTATGAGGAACCCGTAAGGATCCCCCTGGACAGCGCCGGATTCGCCCGAAAGCTGGACCTGTGCCGCCAGGTGACGGAAGCCGGTCAGGCCTGCGACCCGGAGATCACCCAGGTAAGCGTCCGCTATCTGGACGAGGACAGGCATATTCTGGTAGCCAACAGTCTCGGCTTTATGGGGGAGGATCACCAGCCCAAGACCCGCATGCTCATCAGTGCCTACGCCTGCCACGAAGGCAACCTGCAGAACGGCTATTACGGCCCCGGAGCCATGGGCGGACTGGAATTTTATGAAAAGCTGGATCTGCCCGCCTGCGCCCGCCGGGCCGCCGAACAGGCGCTCAGCGCCGCCCGGGGAGAAAAATGTCCCAGCGGCCTGATGCCCGTGGTGGTGGATCACGGCTTTGGAGGGCTTATGTTCCATGAAGCCTGCGGCCACAGTCTGGAGGCCAGCTCCGTAGCCAAGGGACATTCCGAATTTTCCGGAAAGCTGGGGGAGCAGGTGGCTTCCCCGCTGGTGACCCTGATAGACGATGGCTCCCTGCCCGGAGAATGGGGTTCCCTGCACATGGACGATGAGGGCATACCCACCCGGCGGAACGTGCTGATCCACAGGGGCATACTTAGAAGCTATATGATCGACCGGCTGGAAGGCCGCCGCATGGGCATGGCGCCTACGGGCTCCTGCCGCCGGCAGAACTACCGTTTCTGCCCCGAATCCCGCATGACCAACACCTTTATCGCCCCCGGAGAAAGCACCCGGGAGCAGATCATTTCCGCTACGGAAAAGGGGCTGTATGTGGGCAATATCAACGGCGGTTCCGTAAACCCGGTCACGGGAGATTTCAACTTCAACGTGCTGGATGCCTGGCTCATTGAAAACGGGCGCATCACCCGGCCCGTTTACGGGGCTACCCTTATCGGCAACGGTGCAGAGGTGCTCAAAAACGTGGATATGGTGGGGAACAACCTGCTGCTGGGCCAGGGCTACTGCTATAACAACAGCGGTGCCCTGTATATCAACGCCGGTCAGCCCACTCTGCGGGTAAAGCAGATCCTGGTAGGAGGGTTGGAATAATGGAAAATTTCGTTAAAGCCTTTACGGCATACGCCCGCTCCCGGGGGCTGAACCGGCTGGAATTTTATGCCGAGGAACGGCAGCAGCGAAGCCTGCATGTGTATCACGGCGCGCTGGAAAGTCTGGAGACCTCCCGGCTGCAGCGGGTATTTATAGAAGCGGAAACGGAAGGGTTTTACGGCAGTCTGTTTGTGGAAGATCTTTCCGAAAGCCTTTTCCCGGAGCATGTGCGGCTGCTGAAGGAAAGCGCATTGGCCCGGAAAAGGCCCTTTGCCCCCTATGCCTTTCCGGAGCTTCCGGAAGAAACCCAGCCCGGGGAACCGGCGATTCTTCCCGCCGATACGCTGGCAGAAAAGCTTCTGGAGGCGGAAAAGGCCGCCTATGCCGCCCACAGCGCCGTAAAAGAGGTGCAGGGCTGCTCCTATTGGGAAGAACGAAAGAAGCTGCTGCTTTTGAACGGCGAGGGCCGCTGCCTGAAGGACAGCACCGCCGCCGCCGGGTTTTATATGTCGCTGGAAGCCATGGAAGGGAACACCGTCCAAATGGGGCGGTGTACTGTGCCCTTTCTGCCCGGTGCGCTGCCGGATATGCGCACGCTGGCCCGGCAGGCCGCTCTGGATGCCGCCGCCATGCTGAACGCCGGTTCCTATACCACGGGGCGGCACCGGGTGCTGCTTTCGGCCCGGGTGGTATGTGAGCTGCTGAATGCCTTTGCCCCGGCCTTTGCCGCCCGGCAGGTGCAGAGCCACACCAGCGCCCTGGAAGGAAAGCTGGGGGAACGGATCGCCGCCGAAAGCGTAGTGCTCCGGGAGCTGCCTCTTATGGAAAAGGGACTTTGCCGCCGCCGCTTTGACGATGAACGCACCCCGACCCGGGAAAAGACCCTTATTGCCGGAGGACGGCTGCAAAGCTATCTTTATAATCGGGAAAGCGCCGCACAGGCAGGCTGCCCCTCTACGGGAAACGGCTTTATACAGGAATTCGGCAGCGAAGCCGCCACGGGCTTTACCAATATGGTGCTGGAAGCGGGAGCGGATACCACCGGCGCCCTTCTGGCCCGGTTGGGCAGAGGCCTGTATATTACGGAAGTCAACGGCGTATTTGCAGGCGCCAATGCCGCCACGGGAAACTTTTCCCTGATATCTGCGGGATATGCGGTGGAAGACGGAAAGCCCGTGCGTGGGGTCAGCCAGATCACCATTGCCGGAAGCTTTTCCGAGCTTCTGCAGAATGTAGAGGCACTGGGCAGCGAACTCATATGGATGCGCGGGAACGAAGGCTATATCCAGGCCCCGGCTCTGCTTATAAGCGCATTGGCCGTTGCCGGTCAGGAAGAGTAAGAAAGGAGTTTCCGGATGAAAAAAAGCCTCTCTCTTTTGTGCCTGCTTCTGGCAGCCCTGCTGCTGAGCGGCTGTACGGCTCCCGTGCAGGAGGAGCCGGCCCCCATGGCCCGGGTCACGGCAGCGCCCACGGCCGAAGCTTCCCCGACCCAGGAAGCTTCCCCGGCTCCGGAGCCGGAAAACTACTCCATGGAAGATATGACGGACATCGATCTTTACGGCAGCAAGCTGAGCCTTTCCTCCGTAGATTTTTCCAAACAGCCTGCCTTTAAAACCGAAGAAGGGATGTTCGCCTTTATAGAGGACTGCCTGGCCAAAAAATGCCGGAACATTGTTTTTACCTGCGACAGGAGCATAGGGCTGGGCCTGTCTGCCCAGGAGTTCTGCGAGAAGTACCACATTTGCTGGATCAATCCCAAGATGCAGCCCGGGGATCTGGGCAAGCACTATATCCTGACCGTGACCTATTACCCGGGAGACAACGTAGCCTGGGCCTATACCCACAAGGATACCTCCCGCCTTTCCGAAAAGGAGCTGGCCCTGTATGAGGAAGCGGACCGCTGGTTAAAGGAAAACATCCGGGAGGACATGAGCCAGGAGGAACAGTGCATCGCCATCCATGACTATCTGGCCGGAACCGTGCAGTATGATATGGAGCTGTTCAAGGCTCTGAACAGCAGCTATACCTTTGACTGGGGCATCACGGCCTATGGGGCCATGATAGACCACAATTCCATCTGTCAGGGCTATGCCGACGCCTTTTACATGCTCACCACCATGCTGGGCATGGAATGCACTCAGGTCACGGGTACCGGTTCCGGTGTGCCCCATAACTGGAATCAGGTACGGGTGGGAGAAAACTGGTACTATGTGGACTGCACCTTTGACGATGCCTTTGCGGGCAACGACGGCACCAGTTCAAAGGCCTATCTGTTTATCCCTGCGGACGAGCTGAAAAAGACCCACTGCTGGGAGGAAAGCGCCTATGCCCCCGCCCAGGACTACTCCCTGTGGTATTATCCGGCCCATGACGCCGTGGTGCGGGACGGCGCCGCCTTTACCGAAAAGGTGCTGGCCGCACTGGAAGCCGGGGAACAGGCCAACCTGCTGGTACAGGGCCTGACGGAGAAGGAGATCTCCTCCCTGCTGGAAGCCATGCCTCAGGCGGATTACCACATGGCCGGATACCTGAACGATATAGTGATAGTCGTCTGGAAGAAGTAAGCCGCGGCTATACGGAGCCCGGCTGCGGGAAAGCATTTTCCTCGGGAACCGACCCCGTTTTGCCTTCTTTCTCATGGGTTTATCCCACACAAAAACGCCTCCCTCAAACGGGAGGCGTTTGCATACCAGCCGGCCAACGATCAGAAATCCGCAAAAGACACTTTCTCCCTCTCCTGATCCAGCTTTTCCATCAGGGTCAGGAAGGTTTGATACTGGGTCTCATCGGGAGCCAGAAATATATTATAGCTCCCAGGCACCACGCTTTTCTCATCTTGCTGCATCAGGCTGTAGGAGTATACCTGCAGCAGGTGCTTTTCCGTCCCCTCTGCCAGAGGCATCTCATGCAGCAGCTCCGCTATCTGTGCAAAAGTCTGGTAGTGAGAGAATACCCATATACTCGTCTCGTCTCCTTCACCGATATCCCGGATATAATAATCCTCTCCCCATAAGGTTCTCCAGGCCGCCTGAGACAGGCCGTTTTCCTCCCGGCTCAGGGCTATCAGCACCTGGGCTGTTTCAGGGGTCTGTGTACGGTAGATATTTATCTTATCCTCAAAAAGCCGCAGCCCCTCCCGCAGCCAGACACTCATGCTGGCTACTTTCGCTTCCGCTCCCGGTCCCGGAGCATTTTCCATCTCCCGAAGATACATTTCGTAAAGCTCGCCGCCTTTTCTGCACACACCACGCATACTATCCATACAGATTTTTTCGGCCAGCACTGCCTTTCCCCGGGGCATGGCGGATACGGAAAGGACTTTTTGTACCTGCTCGTTCTGCAGAACGGCTGCCTGCAGCTCCTCATCCATGGGGCAGCGCAGGGAAAGAGTCATACCGTTTTGCAGCGTGACCAGCAGCTTTATCCAGCGTTTCCCCTCATAGTCATAGATACCTCCGGCATAGCCAAAGGAATTCACACTAAAACCGCCTTTTGTTTGCAGCGCCTGACAGACCAGCGAACGGATCCGCTCCTCCTGCAGCTTTACCCGGCTCAGCCGGTATTGCTGGTCGGCGAATTCAGTGTCATATTGGATAAACTGCACACTGGCGATCTGCTCCGGTTTTGTGGGGATCATCTTTTCATACAGGACGCCGCCCAGAACGCCCATAAGCAGGAACAAAACGCCCGCCAGCAGGGAGAAGCCGTACCAGTACAGGGAAGTCAAAGACTTTTTGATGCTCCGGGAAGCCACCAGCTCATATCCCACATAGGTCAGCAGCCCGATGACCAGAAATATGGCTATAACGCTGGCATCGTCCCTTGCCAGCTGCAGGAGGATCAGCCCGGCAAAGGCGGGCACAAAAGCCACCAGCGCACTGCAAAGGTGCTGCTTTGCCGGTGTGACGGCGGCGGAGCCGGAAAGCTCTGCCCGCCGCTTTTGAAAAGCACAGGCTCCCAAAGCCAGCGTGGCCGCCCCCAGCAGCAGGCTGTATATATAGAACCGCACCTCATAAAAATCGAAAGAATTACGGCCTTCAAAAAAGCTCATCAGGGGTCCCGTGGCCAGATTCCACCGGGGCTGCAGCCATATGCTCGTAAAGTCCCCTGCTACGCTGCCCACCGTCTGGGCTATATAGAAAGCCAGCAGCCCCAGAATATACCGGGGCAGGCACAGCACCAGCATTCCCCAGGAAAAGCCAAAGAACCGGGTACCGGAAAAGCACTGACCCAGTATAAAGGCCCCCGCCACCAGCACAAAGGCAATGAACCAGTAAACAAACAGCACCAGCAGGTGGATCCGCAAAAACAGGCATCCCCTTAAAGAAAGGCACAGCCACGTCAGACCCAAAGACAGACCCAGGATCAGCCCGCCCCAGGCCAGTATCCCCAGCACCACTCCCGTATACAGGGTGCGCCGCCGATAGGGCAGGCCCAGATACAGATCGCTGGCCGCCCGTGAATGGAGGAAGGAAAAGCCCGTCAAGCTCAGCACTACGCCCCCTATATAGGGGAACGCATACAGAATAAAACTGATCTCCTCAATATTGATCACATCCGGCTGTCGGTTTATGCTGAGGATCACCGACAGGGCGCCGAAAAGCAGTGTCAGCAGCAGCCCTGCCGGAGCAAGGCGGCGGAAATTTTCACGAAACAGCTTACGCATTTTCTGCCTCCTTTTCAAAACTCTTAAAGGAATAGCCCAGAGCCTCCATTTCATACAGGAAGACCTCTTCCAGCCGCAGGGGCAGTATTTCGGCCAACAGAGCCCCCCGCTCCAGCAGCAGCTGCCGGGCCTGTTCTCTCTCCCCCCGGACGATGGCGCTGCATACCCTACCCTGCTGGCTGTAGCTGAGTATATCCAGCCCTTCCAGCTTCTCCCGTCCAAAGGCTTCCCCAAAGGCCGCCTGGATCTTGAACAGTTTGGTCTTCAGGGCATTCACCTCGCTTTCAAACACAAGGCCCCCCTTATACAAAAGGCTCAGCTGATCGCAGGTATCCTCCAGTTCCCGGAGAGAATGGCTGGAAAGCACCGCCGTCATGTTCCGCTGGCAGATCTGCTCATATAAAAGGCTGCGGACCTCATTGCGCACCATGGGATCCAGTCCGTCAAAGGTTTCGTCCATAAGCAGGTAGTCCGGCCGGGCGCACAGCGCCAGCAGTATGGCGCTCTGGCGCTTCATTCCCTTGGAAAAGGTGCGTATGGGCGCCGCCATGGGCAGCTGGAACCGGCCGCACAGGGTCTCAAAGGCTTTGCCGTCAAAGCGGTCATACGCGCTTTCATACAGGGCCGCCATACGCCGCAGGTTGCCCTGGGGCAGAAAATACAGCTCATCCGGCACCAGCACCACCCGGGCCCGGGCGGAAGGATTTTCCGGCAGGGGCAGGCCGTCCAGCGTGATCTGCCCGGCATCCGGCCGATAGATCCCGGCAAACAGCCGCAGCAGAGTGCTTTTACCTGCTCCGTTGGCCCCTACCAGACCGTATATCTTCCCTTCGGGAATGGCGCAGGTCACATTCTCCAGGGCGCAGGCCGCCCCAAAGCGCTTGGTGATATGCTCTCCTCGAATCATAAACTGCTCCTTTCTTTCTGTTCCCTGAGCAGGGAGATCAGGGTCTCATAAGGTACACCGCTGTCCAGCAGGGTGCGGCTCAGCCGTGAAAACTCCTCCAGCTCCTTTTTGTTGGCGGGCAGGAGCCGTTCCCGGGCATCCGGAGCGATGAACCGCCCGCTGCCGGGCACAGCCCGGGTCAGCCCTCGGCTGTCCAGCTCCATATAGGCCCTTTGCAGGGTATTGGGGTTTACGTTCAACTGGGCAGACAGGGCCCGCACCGAAGGCAGAGGCTCTCCCGGCTCCATGACCCCACCGGCGATCAGGCGGGTCACCTGTTCCACCACCTGCACATATACCGGCGTAGGGGAAAAACGATCGATATCAAACATGGCGTCTCCCTCGTTTGTATTTTGGTTTCGTCCAACTGTATTAAGCATACTAACACGGATATATCGGTTTGTCAACCGTTCCCCACGTTTTTTTCTTTTCTGCGGAGCAACCGGGCACGAGGGGACCGGGGCGGGGAGGCCGGGTAAGCGGGGGCTGTTGGGAAGCGAAGGGCGGGGGCGCACTGCGTGCCTGACGGCACGCCTGCGGGGGCGAAGCCCCGCAGAGTTCCGGCGGCAAAGCCGCCGGAACGTGCGCCCCCGGGTCCCGTATACAACTCCGCCCCGAGCCGCAGCCCCCCATCCCCGCCAACAGGGGAGCTTTTTTCCCCGGAGAGCCGGATCTGCTGCCTTTTGTGCGCCTGCCCCATCTGCATGATCCGACAAGGAAACTTGCAGGCAGCCATAAAAAATTTCAGGGCCAAAGAAGATAACTTGTCCCTTTTCCACACAAAATTGCAACAAAAAAGCCTTATTCCACTGGAATGGTGGATAAGGCTGTGGATAATGTGGATAACTCCATGTGGATAAGTGGAGCGACTAGTGGATGCAGGGGCCTTTGCAAAATCGCCGTTTTTTCAGATCCAGCCCTTTACAAAGTAGTAGCAGATGCCTACGCATTCCCTGAGGAAGTTGTTGGGCCGCAGATACCATACATCCGGAGCCGCTACGCCAAAGGCTTCTATGCCGCAGCCCGCCGCTGTACGTCCTGCCCGAAACACATGAAAGTCTGTAGTCACAAAGGCCAGCGTTCCCTCCCGGCCCAGGCGCTCTTCCAGAATGGTTTTGCTGAAAAGGAAGTTTTCCTTGGTGCTGGAAGCCTTTTCCTCCGTAAGGATCCGTTCCGGATCAATACCCTGTTTTTCTACCAGATATTTTTTCATGGCGGAAGCTTCGGTACAGCTTTCTCCTGCCCCCTGTCCCCCGCTGACCACACAAAGCGTGCCGGGGTGGGCCTTCAGGTATGCTGCGGCCGTATCCAGCCGATTGGAAAGCACCCAGGTGACCTTTTCTCCGTGGAGGGCAGCCCCCAGAACGATAAGTCCATCGGCTTCCTTTCCCTGACCTCCCGTGGTGCCCCGGATCATCAGCCCTCCCAAAAAGAGCAGCAGAGCCGTACCCAGAATATAACACCCCGTAAGACACCGGCGGATCCACCGTCCTGTCCCCTTTTGGGTATGGGGCAGAAAAATGCCCAGCAGCAGCAGCGGCAGCCCCAGACACCCTGGCAGGATAACCCCCAGGTTATAGTTGGATAAAAAGGCGGCAATGCAGGTATCCAGCACCAGCACGCCGCCGATCACGCACAATACGATCCGTTTTGCTTTCATAAACTCCTACTCTTGATAATAATCTCCCCGGCGGTAATCATAGATCACATCTTCATACAGGCGCATATCCTCCAGCACCTTCCCGGCGCCGATGGCCACACAGGCCACCGGATCTTCCGCCACAAAGCATGGCACGCCGGTCTGCTCGGAGATAAACTTGTCCAGCCCATACAACTGGGCGCTGCCGCCCGTAAGGCAGATGCCGTTTTCGGTAATATCTCCGCACAATTCGGGTGGAGTCTGCTCCAGTGCATCCTTGAGCTGTTCCACAATAGAGCGCAAAGGCTCGCTGAGAGCATAGGTAAGCTCGTTGCTCCCCAGCTGCAAAGCCAGAGGCAGCCCGCCCCCCAGAGAGCGGCCCTTTACATCCATGAGCAGCTCGTCCTCCTTGGTGCGAGGATAGGCGGAGCCATAGCGGATCTTCAGCTCTTCCGCGGCTTTCAGGCCGATGACGATGCCGTGCTGCCGCTTGAAGTAACGGACGATAGCCTCGTCAAACTTATCGCCCCCCACCCGCAGGGAATCGGAGTGGACCAGCTTACCAAAGGAGGTGACCACCATATCGCTGGTACCTGCCCCCATATCCAGCACCATGCTGCCTTTGCCGGAAAATATATCTATGCCTGCCCCAATGGCGGCGGCCATAGGCTCTTCGATAAGATAGGTATACCGGGCGCCGGCCCCTTCGCTGGTTTCGATAACGGCCCGCTTTTCTACCTCTGTAGCCCGGCTGGGCACAGCGATGACCACCCGGGGCTTGAAAAAGATACGGTTGCCCACCACCTGATTGAAATACTGTGAGAGCATCCGTTCCGTGGCGTCAAAGCTGGCGATGACCCCATCCTGCAGCGGCCGCAGCACGATCAGGTTCTCCGGAGCCCGGCCCAGCATTTCTTTGGCCTCGTTGCCGATGGCCACCAGCTTGCCGCTGCCCCGCTCCACCGCCACTACGGAAGGCTCCCGCAATACAATGCCTTTACCCCGAACATAGGCCAGCACATTGGCTGTGCCCAGATCCAAACCCAAATCTGCCGAACCGAAAAACCGCATCGGGCTCCCCTTCCCCGGGCAGTACCTGCCCATGCTGACTATCCATTAAAAAAATTGTAGCATCATTGCCCATCGTGGGCAATGGATAAAGTGTGAACAATGCCCCGCTTCCGCTGCGGAGACTGCCGCTGTGCTCCTGTTTTGTAAGGGCGGCCAGGCATAAAACGGTTCGGGGGCTGGTACCCGGTGATACGAAGTTTGCCGGGAAGCGACATACGGGGGCGCACTGCGTGCCTGTCGGCACGCCTGCGGGGCATCCGCCCCCGCAGAGTTCCGGCGGCAAAGCCGCCGGAACGTGCGCCCCCCTCTTCCGTATACGAACCCGGCTCGTGATGCAGCGGCCCCCGTATACCGGGGAGGCGCCGCCCCAAAGCAGGCTCTTTCCGTCAGTCCCAGATATGGTAGCCCATGAGGAAGTGCCCCTCCCAGTAATCGGTATGGATGCTGTCCCGGATGACCACCTTCCCGGCGGAGGAACCGGCGTCGATCATCTTTCCTCCGCCCAGATAGATGCCTACATGACCGGAAGAAGCGCTTTTTCCGGAAAATACCAGCACATCTCCCCGCTTGAGATCCTTCATATCCGTGACCCGCTCAAATTTATCACAGGTGCGCCAGCGAACGGAGGTCATGTAGCCAACCTTCACTCCGGCCTGCTTCAGGCACCAGTAGACAAAGCCGGAACAATCAAACTTATCCGGTCCCTTGGCGCCCCGGACATACTTGCTGCCCAACTTACTTTTAGCCGCGGAGATAAAGGCCTCCAGGCCTTCGCCGTACTCCTCCTCCGGCTGCGGCGTTGCTTCGGGGGCAGGGGTCTGCTCCGTTTTGGGCGTAGTCTCCGGCTGCCCGCCGGGTTCGGGCGTCTGCACATCCTCCCCTTCCGGGGTCGGACCGGGATCCTCCGGGGCCTTGGTAGCCTTGGGTGTTTTGGTGGGCTTGGGCGTGTTGGCGGGTTTCGCCGTGGCTTTAGCCGTGGCCTTGGCCGTAGCTTCGGCCGTGGGCTTCGCCGCAGCGGTAGGCTTGGGAGTATTGGCGGGCTTTTCCGTAACTTTGGCTGTAGCTTTAGCCTCCCTGGCCTTACCGGAAAGCAATACTGCCAGTGTTTTGGCTCCTGCCGCACCGTCTGCGCTCAGACCGTTGCGCTGCTGAAAATTCTTTACGGCGGCAATGGTCTTTGCATCATATTTACCGGATATCTCTTTGGAAGAAAGATACCCCAGCTTGCACAAAAGCTTTTGTATCTGCTTTACATCCGCCCCGGACATGCCCTTTTCAAACCGGAAGGCGGGAGCCTCTTCCTCCATGAGCTTTTGGACGGTGGTGGTAGTCAGGCACCCGTCGGCCACCAGCCCGCAGCTATCCTGAAAACGCTTCACGGCCTGCACGGTCAGATCCCCGTATTTGCCGTCCACCCGGTAGGTCAGATACCCCAGCTCCAGCAGCCGCTGCTGGAAGGTGCGGATCTGCTCGGAGACCTCTCCCCGCTGATAGGAATTCTGCACGGGGCTGTCACCCAGGAGCACCTCATAGGCATCGGCGTCCATATCCTGTGAAACCGTCAGTCCGTTCTTTTTGCAGAAGCGGGCCACGGCCTGGGCGGTGGCATCATCATAGACCCCGTTGGGGGCGGCGTCCAGGTACCCCAGTTCCTCCAGCCGTTCCTGCAGGGTCTGCACCTCGTCCCCCGTATCTCCCTTTTCCAGCGCAAAGGGACGGGCGTCCTGCGCATAGAGCTTCTCATATGTGGCCTGATCGCACTCGCCGGTGGCGGGCAGACCGTTGCGCCTCTGGAAAGAAGCCATGGCCTGGGCGGCTCCGGTTCCGTATTCCTCTCCCGGCTGGTCAAAATCCATATACTCCAGCACCATCAGGCGGATCTGGATATCCACGGCCACAGGGGCGGACATACCCTCTTTGAGCACGCCCCCCTCCATGGGGTGTATTGCCGGGGTAGGACTGGGGGCAGCGGTAGGCTCCGGCGTAGACGTAGGCACCGGATCCCCCGGCGGAACGGCGGTATCCGCCGGCGCAGCGGCCGCCCGGCTCAAAACCGGAGGCGTGGGGCTCACCTGCACCACGGTGCGGCTGCGTGCCTCGTCCGGCAGGGAAAGCCCCTCCAGCAGACTGGTGTGGAGCGCATCGTTAAAGTACAGGCCCCCGGCCATGACCCCCAGCAGAATCACACTGCTGAGTATCCAGCCCAGTACCCGGGAAACGGATATTTTTTTATTTTTCGGTATGTGCCGTTCCATAAGCAGACAGACAGATCCCTTTTCCGGCCGGCAGCTACCCGGCCTCCCCTTTTATATATTGTACTTTTTCAGACGGCGCCGGATGTAAACAGCCCGTAAACAAAATGCGGGAGAATCGCAACTTTTGTCTGAACATACTATGCTTCTGGCGAAAAAACAGTTCCCTTTTCCGTTGCCTTGCGCCGCCGGATGAGGTATACTGAGGGCAGCTATTCCATAGGAGGAACATATGAAAGCCATTATTGACGCTTCCTTTGAAAAAGAAGTGCAGGATCTGCAGTCTCTTATCCGCATCCCCTCCGTTTCCCGCGGGGAACCGGAAGAAAATATGCCCTACGGCCGGAATGTGGAGCAGGCTCTTGTGCAAATGAAACAGATCGCCCGGGATCTGGGCTTTGAAAATGTCTGGGACGTAGAGCACCGCTGCGGTGTGATCGAATACGGGCAGGGCGAAGAGGTGCTGGCCATCATGGGGCATCTGGATGTGGTGCCCGAAGGCACAGGCTGGAGCTTCCCCCCTTACGGTGCGGAGATCCATGACGGAAAGCTCTTCGGCCGGGGCACCATTGATGACAAGGGACCGGCCATAGCCGCTCTGTATGCCATGGCCGCCGTAAAGGAAGCCGGATACCCCACAAAGCGCCGGGTACGGCTGCTGCTGGGGCTGGACGAGGAATGCGGCTGCACGGGTATGGCCCGCTATAAGGAAGTGGAGGGGGAACCCGCCATGGCCTTTACTCCGGACGCCGTATACCCGGTGGTAAATTCCGAAATGGGCATCCTCCACGCCACCTACGGCCGGAAGTATGCCGGAAAGCTGCCCCTTTCCGTGGGCACGGTAGCCAACGTGATCCCCGGGGAGGCGGAAGCGCTGCTGCCCTGCGCCGCCAGAGCCGTGGCTCTGCCCCTGGGCTATACCGCCCGCTTTGAGGGGAACCGGATCCATATCACCGGGAAGATGGGGCACGCCTCCATGCCGGAACTGGCCAAAAACGCACTTCAGGGCCTGTTGTTCGCCCTGAAGGAGCAGGATATCCCCGCCGAAGATAAAAAAGTATTGAGCGGTCTTTCCGATC
The DNA here is from genome assembly GCA_900545265.1 of uncultured Eubacteriales bacterium. Classification (GTDB taxonomy): domain Bacteria; phylum Bacillota; class Clostridia; order Christensenellales; family CAG-138; genus RUG472. The sequence continues at coordinate 33,128 of UQYI01000006.1, read as the reverse complement.
TGCTGGCCTTTGACGATCACGGCGAAACTCTGGGCTTGGACAAGGAGGATGAATCCGGCCGGATCACCTTTATGCCCACCATGCTGAAACTGGACGAAAACGGCCTGACCATTACTTTTGATTGCCGGTACCCCTTCTCCCACAGCTATGAATCCATCCGTTCCATTCTGGATACTAAGCTGGGAGCTTTGGGGCTGACCTGTCTGGAAGACAGCAACACCCTGGGGCACTTTATCCCCAAGGACAGCGAGCTGGTTTCTACCCTGCTGGCGGTATATCAGGACGTTACCGGAGACAGGGATCACGGCCTTGTAAGCATGGGCGGCGGCACCTATGCCAAGCTCTTTAAAAACGCAGTGGCCTTTGGCCCCGTATTGCCCGGGCAGGAGGATATGTGCCACATGCCCGACGAGCACATTGCCCTGGAAGATCTGCGGCTGAACACCCTGATCATGGCCGAAGCCATCCAGCGGCTGGCCTGCGAATAAGGCATGGAAAAGGGAGAAAATCGACCCAAAAGAAAACTGACCCCCCAGCAGCGGGAGCGGCGGCGGAAGCGGCAGGCAGCCAGGCGGCGGAAGCGCCGGCTGATGCTGCTGGGTATCTGTACCCTGAATGCCCTGCTGCTGGGGGGACTGCTTTGGCTGATCTTTTCCCTGACAGCGCAGAACGCCCGCGCGGCAGAAGCTTTTTCTCCTTCTCCCTCCCTGCCTCTGGAAACTCCTTCGCCAAGCCCTGTGCCTGCGGCGGCGCCTTCCATGCCTGCCCTCGCTATAAAGGAGGACTGGTATGAGGAACGGAACCGACAGCTGTATGCCTATATGCGGGCCTATGGATACTATCCGGACGATGCTGCTATCTACCGGCGTATCGATGAGATGCAGATAGACAAAGCGGGAAAGATGGTTGCCCTGACCTTTGACGATGGGCCCTATTCGCCCTATACGGATCAGATATTGGAAATCCTGGAGGAAAACGGCGCACGGGCCACCTTTTTTATCAAGGGAGACTATATAGAGGGCAAGGAATACCTGATCGAAAAGCAGCTGGCTCTTGGCTGCGAGATTGGGAATCATACCATGCACCACGACAATCTGGAGGAGCTTTCCGATCAGGAGATGCGCGCCACGGTCAAAGGGGTGGCAGATATTCTCCAAAGCAAATTCCGTTACACCACCCACCTGCTCCGGCCCCCTTATATCGCCTATGGAAAGAAGGATCCGGAAAAGCGCAAAGCGGTCATCGCCATGTGTCAGGAGTATGAGCTGGCTATTATCAACCACACCCGTTCCAGCCACGATACCTATGCCGAATACACCGCGCAGATGATCATTGACCGGATGCTGCTGGAAAAGGATGAGCTGGGTCGGGGCATAGACGGTTCCATCTTCCTTTTTCACGATAAATACCCGGGTACGGTGGAAGCCGTGCGCACCATTATCCCCCGGCTGCAGGAAATGGGCTACCAACTGGTAACGGTCAGCGAACTGCTGCACTGCTCCAACGAGGGGTTTCACTATGGCTGGATCTATTCCCGGGCGGATTGAGAAAACGCAACTCACGCCTTGATTACAAATACAAGCATACAAAAAGGATTTGCGGCCGGAGGGCTGCAAATCCTTTTTCTGTTCAGCTGCGTTTTTATTCAGACGGATGTTTACTTATCCTTCTGTTCTTTGCTCTGGGTCTGGGTGGCAGGGTTTTGGACGGTTCCGGCGGCCAGCTTCCGGGCCCGGCGCTTTCTGCTGCCCCGGATGATGAGGACGATCACCACAGCGGCGGCCCCCAGGCACACGACCCACACAAGGATATAGGGCAGGTCAGAAACGAAATTGATGCCGAAACGCTTCACATCCTCTTTGAGATCCTCCCAGTTCTGGCTGAGACGGCGGCTGATCTCCTCTCCGGGGGTCTCCTCCTTCACCTGGGTCTCCCGCTCCACCTCGCTGACATTGAGATACACGGTGGAATAGTCGATCTGGTCGTCATAGGTGCGCAATCTGGATTCATAGCTTTCTATCTCATAGCGGACCTCTGAAAGGCGGCTTTGGATGGCGATGATGTTTTCCACGGTCTCCGCCTTTTCCAGCAGGCCCAGCAGAGTTTCCTGCTCCGTGCGCAGGGCTTTCAGGTGGCTTTCCGTATCCACATAAGAAAGGGTCACATCATCCGTATAGATGTTCCGATAGGTCACGTTGCCCTCCCCTTCTATCATGGAAAGGAAGCTCTCCAGCTTTTCGGCAGGCACTCGCAGGGTAATGGAGGCATAACGCAGATCTTCCCGTCCGTAGCGGCTGCCGTTAAGGCTGGAGGACTGGATATATCCTCCCAGTTCTCCCAGCGTCTTGTTCACATAAGCGATGAATTCATCAAAAGTACGGGTCTCCACGTTCATATCCGCATTTTTGATGATCTTGCGGCCGGGGACGCTGCCGATGAGAGAGCTGCTGTCCTGATTGGCTTCCTGAAGGCCGGCAGCGGGCGCATCATAAGATGATTCTTCTGCGGCGCCATAGCTGTTATCCGATTTCATCTGGTTGACTTCCCGGGGAGCGGAATCATAGGCGGCGGACTGGGTTTTGCCGCTGCAGCCAGCCAGCAGCAGGCACAGCGTCAGCAGGCCGCAGAGAATGGGGATCATACGTTTTTTCATAAGGATGTTCCTCCTTTTTGGTTTCTATATCCCTAATACCCCGAAAGCATCAGATTGGTTGCGGGGAAAAGAGATTTTTTGTTTTTTTGCCGGCACCCATGTCCCGGCTGGTCGAAAGCTGCCCGGGAAACGGGAAAACGGCCCTTTTCGCAGGAAACGCCGGTTCGGGCCCCGGGGCGCTGCTGCGGCGGCTCCGCCGCCGCGCCGCTGTTCTGCGCGTAATACTTGGGCACCACGCTGCCGTCTGGCAGCGCCCCCCGTATACCGCACAACTCCATAAAGCCGGGAAAGCGCTCCCAGCTTCTTCTTACAGCACGAAATCCCTGGCCGGAAGAACAGCATATCCCTCATTGCAGGATCTTACCTGCCCCACCAGTTTTCCTGCATCCAGCCGATGATCTTCTCCCTTTCCGTATAGGGACATTTTTCCAGATACCGTCTGTAAGTTTCATGTATGTGCTTCATCATGTCGCCGGGAAAATCATAGGTGATCTTCCACTCCCCCTTTTCCTGCTTCAGCCTCAGGATATGCGTATCCCCGGAACCGCTGGTAAAATCGTTATCAAAATAGCGGATCTCCGCAGCATCCAGCACCTGCACCGTGGTTTCTTCCCCACCATGGTCAATGGATTTATACTCCGTCCTGTGACCCAAAAGGGTATAGGTCACCCCGTTGCTCCGGGCCAGCTCATACCGCCAGCCTGCGGTAAGCAAAGCCTCCAGCGAAAAATCGCTGCTGCAATATGCCAGCATGGACCTCACCAGAGGATCGTCCTCCTCAAAGGGCTCCGCCGCAGGATCCGCCAGCAGCAGATGAATGGAAAGCAGATACCCGTTCACGGTCTGTTTCAGCAGCAGATCCGGATCCTCCGGGTCATACTCTGTTTCCGTTTGAAAGCGTTCCTTCTCCCGGGCAAAAGCCTCCTCCATATAGGCATTCATCGAATCTTCCTCCGGCGCATAGGCAGAAACCTCCTCTGCTTCCGGGGACAGCACCGCCCCATCCGGAACCGGTCTGCAGGCTGCCGGCAGCAAGCATAAAATGCCGCAAAGGAAAAAGAGACTTTTTTTCATGAAAGAGTTCTCCTTTTCTTTTATATTACCACACTTTCTTTATCAAACCGGACAAAAAGGAAAAAGTTTACACCTCTCCTGTATCTCTTTCTCTCCTCATGGTGGAGGATTTATAAAAATTTTTACAGTGCCTGCCGTGATAGATTGTTCCCGAGCCAAGGGAAAGGAGGCGGACAGAACAATGGAAAAGAGACCCCCGGCCAACCGCCGGGAATGGGAACAGGCCGTGGAAGCGTATTTTGCCCTGTGCGACAGCACCCGGGAGCGTACGGCCCTGAAGGGAGGCGGATTTTCAGAGAGACAGATCCCCTACACTCTTTACGGCCTGTGTGCCCATATGCATCTGCCCGCACCGGAGCTGCTGGCTTTGAGCCGGGGCGAAGGGGGCGCACCCTGGCAGCGGGCACTGCTTTCGCAGGCCGTATGCCGCATCGCCGCCTATACCATGGAACGGGCATTATTGGGGGAATTGAGCTATCAGGTGGCCACCGCCGCCCTGAAGGAGCTGTATCCCCAGGAGGAAGGGCCTTCGTCCCTTACCGTTTCCATGGAGGGCGGCGCGGAGGCGTACAGCCTATGAAGCTGCTCTTACAGGGAACCCCCAACCCCAAGCAGGCTGCCTTTTTCCTCTCCTCCGCCCGGCATACGGCCTACGGCGGAGCCAGAGGCGGGGGCAAAAGCTGGGCCATGCGCCGCAAATTCGTGCTGCTGGCCTTTCGCTATGAGGGCTTGCAGCTGCTGCTTCTGCGCCGCACCCTGCCGGAACTGACAGAGAACCATGTTCGCCCCCTGCTGCAGGAGCTCAACGGTGTAGCCCGGTATAACCAGAGCCAGCGGTGCTTTCTCTTTCCCAACGGCTCCAGGATCAAGCTGGGATACTGTGATCTGGAAAAGGATGTATACCAGTATCAGGGGCAGGAGTACGACGTGATCGGTCTGGAGGAGGCCACCCACTTTACGGAAAGCCAGATGCAGTTTCTGACCACCTGCAACCGCTCCGTAAGGCGGGACTTCTCTCCCCGGATGTACTACACCTGCAACCCCGGGGGCGTGGGCCACGGCTGGGTAAAACGCCTGTTTCTGGACCGGCAGTACCGGGAGGGGGAGACCCCGGCGGATTACCGCTTTATCCCGGCCCGGCTCACAGACAACCCCGTGCTCATGGAGCGGGATCCCGGCTACCGGAAAAGCCTGCTGAGCCTGCCGGAGCATTTGCGCCGGGCCTATCTGGAAGGAGACTGGGATGTGCTTCAGGGGCAGTACTTCCCGGAATTCCGCCGGGATATCCATGTGGAGCCGCCCTGCGCCATTCCTGCCCACTGGCGGCGGTTTCGAGCCATGGACTGGGGTTACAACGACCCATGCTGCGTGCTCTGGTTCGCCGTGGATCCCGAAGGGCAGGTGCTGGTATACCGGGAACTGTATGTGCGCAGAACCCTTTCCAGCGACATTGCCAGGCAGGTGGCGGCCCTTTCTCAGGGGGAGAGGATCGCCTATACCGCCGCCTCCCCGGACGCCTGGCAGCAGCGGGGGCTGGGCGGCGCCCAGGGGGAATCCATCGCCGAGGTTTTTGCCCGGGGCGGGGTACCCCTGCTCCCGGCGGACAACCGGCGCATCACCGGCTGGCAGCGGGTGCGGGAAGCCTTGCGGACAGGGGAAGACGGCCGGCCGGGGCTGGTGATTTTTGAAACCTGCTCCAATCTGATCCGTACCCTGCCCCTGCTCACCTATGACACCCACAACTGTGAGGATGTCAGCGATGCCTGTGAGGATCATGCCCCGGAGGCGCTGCGCTACGGCCTTATGTCCCGGCCCATCCCCGCCCGGATACCCTGCCTGCGCCATGTCCCGGCCTATGACCCCTTTGCCCCTGTGACCGGCCCCGGAAACGGAGGCTTCCGGGGACTGTAGCCCCCGTGCAGAAAGGAGATACATGAACAGAAAGGATACGGCCCCGGGCGAAAAACTTCTTGCCCAACAGGCCTATGCACTCTTTGCCGCTTACCGCAGCGCATATATGCGGGAATGGCAGCGGCTGGAAAACAACGAAAGGATGTACCGGGGGGATCACTGGTACGATGTGCCCCAGACAGACCCCCACGAGCCCCGGCCCGTGACCCCGGTGATCCAGAGCACCATTGAAAACGTAAGCGCCGATCTGATGGATCAATGCCCTCAGGCTCTTATCACCCCGGAAAGCGGGGCCGACAGCCATGTGGCCCGGGTGGTGGAAGCGGTCATTGCCCGGAACCACGATGTATCCGGCTATCCATTGGAATACAGGAAGCTGGTCCACGATCTTCTGGTGGGGGGCTACTGCGTTCAGGAGGTGGGCTATGACCCCGCCCTGAACAACGGCCTGGGCGGCGCCTACATCCGCAGTGTAGATAATCGGAGCATCCTCTTTGACCCCCTGTGCGACGATATGCAGGAGGGACGGGCAGTGTTCAAATTCTCCATCCGCTCCCGGCAGTGGATAGAGGAACGCTACCCGGAGAAGGCTCCCTTCATCGGAGAGGACGCCTATGCCTGCGCCGATGCGCCCATGGACGAGACCCTGACTGCCGACCGCCGGGACGCCCTGCTCCTGCTGGAATACTGGTGGAAAACCCCGCCCGATAAAAACGGCCGCAGCCAGGTGCATATGGCCCTGCTGTGCGGGGGCGCTGTGCTGGAGGACAGCCGCCGGCAAAAGCCGGAGGGCTACTTTGCTCACGGCCAGTACCCCTTTGTATTGACCCCGCTGTATGTGCGCAAGGGCAGCTGTCTGGGCTTTGGCATAGTGGATCTGTTTGAAAAGCAGCAGCGCTATGCAGACAAGCTGGATCAGATCGTGCTGAAAAATGCCTTTATGGCCAGCCGCAACAAGCTGCTGGTGACCCAGAGCTCCGGCTTTGACGAGGAGGATCTGAAGGACTGGTCCAAAGAGGTTCACCGGGGCGAGAGCCTGAACGGCATCACCTGGTTCTCTACCCCGCCCCTGCCCAGTTATCTGCTTGGCTACATCGGCAGGATCCGGGAGGACATCAAGGAGGAGAGCGGCGCCAACGATTCCAGTCGGGGGAACTTCCGCCAGGGAGTCACCGCCGCCAGCGCCATTCAGGCTTTGCAGGAGGCCAGCACCAAGCGGGCCCGCATGGCCACGGAGCAGCTTCACGAAGCCTTCCGGCAGGCAGTGCGCATGGAGATAGAGGTGGAACGGGAGTTTAACTTCTACCTGCGGCCCGTGACCATCACGGAAAACGGGGAGAGCCGGGAATGTCTGTTTGACAGCGCCCAGCTGCTGCCCACCAAAGAACGGGCCCTGCCCATGGAGTTTTTCATCTCTGTCAAGGCCAGCCGGCAGAACAAATTTGCCGCAGCCGCACAGAACGAGCTGGTATTGCAGCTGATGCAGATGGGGGCCCTGCGCCCCAGGCAGGCCGTGGAGCTCATGCTTTTTGAAGGCAAGGAACAGGTGCTCAAGGTCATGGACCGGGATGCCGGTGAAGCGGCGCCCGTAAAAAAGAACCGCAAGATACACAATTTTATCCGGAGGTAAATCATGAATCTATTCAAACGCAGTCCTGTTCAACAGGAACCCTCCCAACAGGAAACGTCCTTTGCCCAGGCGATAGAAGAACTGATGGAGCTGGTGCGGCAGGATAAGTTTCCCCAGGGGCTGGAGCTGGAGGAGGTCTGCCAGGACCCGGCCTTTGCCGCCCTGCTTACGGAACTGCCTGCCTATGCTGCCCTGCGGGTATATCAGGCGGAGCAGGCCGCCCAAAACGCCCGGGCAGACGTCATGGAGGAACTGACCCTGGCCGCCCAGACCCGGCAGGAGCTCCCCCGCCCCACCCGTGCCAACCGGGCTTTGGCGCCCCAGGAGGATTATATGAGCATGAGTCCTGAAGCCTTCCGGGCTTTGGAAGCCATGATGAAACGCCGTAGCCCTTCCACCAGAAAGTGATCATCAAGGAGGTACTCTATGAATACAACCCTTTCTACTCAGGAAAACGCATATTTCAACAAGACTTTTTATGACAGGAAGCTTTTGGACACAGCCAAGACCCGGCTGGTACACGCCAACTTCGGCCAGAAACGCTCCCTGCCCCGGCACAGCGGAGGCCCTTTGCGCCGGGACAGGAGCTTTTCCCTTCGATAAGGGAGAAGAAAAAACGGACGGGAGACCGTCCGTTTTTTGCGTGGGAGCAGCTTTTGCCCTCTTTTCCGGCTGCCGTGGGAAAGGTTCCCGCCGCCCATGGGGCCTGTGCGGGAAGCAGGGGCGGGGCGCACTGCGTGCCGAAAGGCACGCCTGCGGGGCAATGCCCCGCAGAGTTCCGGCGGCAAGCCGCCGGAACGTGCGCCCCGGGGTGCGTATACAGCGCTTTTCCGGGGCAGCATAAAAACGCAAAAAGCTCCCCGGACAGGGGAGCTGCAAATTCTTTTGGAACGGATTTCTCAGGCCGCCGCCTGCTGCCGCTCTTTCTTCCAGAACACTCTAAGCAGCATGAAGCCTATGCCCAGCAGCAGATAGATCCCCGCATACAGGAAAAAGGACGGATCCGCACGCTCAAAAGCCAGCATGGCCCCAAGGACGAACATCTCCGCCACCGCAAGGGGCAGGAGCCACAAAACCTTTGGATTGGCGGCCGATACAAGACCCACCAAAACGGCATACAGCGGATTTACCGCAAGGAACAGCAGCAGGCTCACCAGCATCCCGCTGTCTGCCGGGACAAGGGTCACCGCCAGCCTGGGCAGACCCAGCATGACAAGGGCGGTTATGCACATCCCCAGAAGCAGCACTATGATCGTTTTTCTTACCAGTTTTAAGTAGTCCATGGTCTCCTCCTGTTTAGAATATTGTATGGGGTGTTTTGCGGCAGGTGTGGTTACAGCTCCAGCAGATACAGCAGGCTGTCTCTGTCCGGATAGGTATAGGGAATGGGCAGCTGTGCAGCGGAAATGCGGCGGAACCCGGCTTTTTCATAAAACCGGTGGGATGCATGGGCTACGGAAGGCGTATCCAGCAGAATATGCCGGATACCCGTCTCCTTTGCAAAAGCCAGCAGTTCCTTATACAGGGCGGCCCCTACCTTTTGGGAACGGAACTCCTTTTTTACAAAGAACTTTTTCATAACGGCGCATTGCTGCTCTTTGCGCATAAGACCCAGGGTGCCGATCATCTCCCCTTTCTCCAGAGCCAGCCAGAATGCCCCGCCCTTTTCACGGTAGGATGCATCTATATGAAGCAGATCCGGCTGTTCTTCCAACGAAAGACCGATCTTTGCCTCGTTATTCTGTATATCAAGAATAAGAGCGACGGCCTCTTCATGATACTTTTCCGAATAGAGTTCTACATGCATGTTCCATACCTTTCCTTTCCATGAATGAGGTGATGCGGAAAGGCGGTTTACAGGTCGATCCAGTATCTTTTTACGGTAACGGCCTCCTCCGGGTCATAAAGGGTATTTTCCAGCACGCCTCCGTTCTTCAGAATGATTTTTTCGGAAGCGTAATTATCTTCGTCACACACGCACAGCAGCCGGTGAAAGCCCGGCTCTCTGGCGATGCGCAGGGTTTGCGCCAATGTCTCCGTACCATAGCCCCTGTTTTGCAGGGCAGGGTGCACCGCATACCCCACATGCCCTCCGTATTGGAGCAGGTATTCGGTCAGCTCCAGCTTCAGGCTGCACACGCCCACCATCTCTTCTCCGCTGTAGCAGAGATAGAAATTTTCCTGCACATACCCCTGGGGCAGATTTTTGCCTGCCCGGCGGTTCTGCATATCCGTCAGCCACAGGACATAGTCTTTGCCGTATTTGCAGCCGATGCACTGACCGCCGTTCTTTTCAAAGGCGGCGTAAAAAGCGAGCACGTCCTCCCTGTTGCTTTCCGACGGAAATACAGAACGCAGCACGTTTTTTTCTTTCCTTAAATCAGTTTTCAAAATAGCCGGGCAGGTTGGTATAGCCCCACACCAGCCCGTCAGGCACTGCCCGCAGCCAGGAGGCTTCATAGCCGGTCTTGCCGTTATCCTCCACCCGGTTGATCATTTTGCCCATAAAGAACATGGCTGTGGAAACGCCGCCGTCCAGATTAAAGGCCAGGGTGCAGCCTTCGTCCTTAAACAGCTGGGCAAACTGACTCAGCCGGGCGCCGCTGCTGTAGCCTTTCTGCCGGCCGTCGGCCACTATGGCCACAAAATGCCCCGGAGCCACCTGCCCTACGCCGCAGCGCGGGTTCTTCTGGGTGGTGCGGTAAGCGTCCTTATGGATCTCCCCGTCCACCAGCAGCTTGGGACCGTGGAAGAAAGAATAGGTGTTTTCTGCGCCGCTGGAGAGGATATACTCCGCCGTGCGGCTTTTGGGCACTATCTCCATGGAAAGGGTATCGCTGTACAGAGCCAGCGTATCCACCGCCCGGTTCTTGCTGTAGATGCGTCCGTTGCGGATAAGAACGCCCTTCTTTTCCTTTTCCGCATGGATGATGTTATCCCCGGTGATCCACAGTACGGCCCGGTAGCGTTTGACCATATCCTGTGCCGCAGCCGTTTCCGTGCCGGTCTTTTTATCCGTGGCAAAAGCGGGCCGGAAGGAATCAAACTCCCGCTGATAGATATGGGCTGCATAATAGGTCAGGGGTTCCTCGTCCAGCGTAATGGTCTTGCGGGTGATCTCCACGGCCAGAATATCGCTGCGATAGATCCATTCCCCCGCCTCCTCGTCATTCTTCTCCACCAGCTCCGTGGTACCGTCGTTCAAAAAGTGCCGGTCAAAGTCTGTCAGCTCCGCATTTTTCTCGGGAAGAGGCGTTTCTGCAGGAGACGGAGCAGGAGTCTGTGTGGGGGCCGGTGTATCCGTAGGCGCAGGTGTATTTGTGGGAGCAGGGGTATCCGTGGGTACCGGGGTAGGCACGGGAGTGGCTTTTTGCGCCGCTTCTATGGCCTGCCGCTGCACCATGGCCCCCTGCGCAAACACATCATAAGCGGCCAGCACCGCCGTCAGCAGACCGATGAGCAGGGGCAGTGCCCACAGAGCGGTCACAGGGAGTTTTTTACGGTAAAAACGTTTTACAAAATACAGAGCGGCTCCCAGCAGAGCGGCGGCCAGCAGACCCACGATCAAAATGGTTCCCGTATGCGGGCTGCCCGCAAACTTTTCCAGGGCCAGCTGCCCTGCGGCTTCCGGCGGTACGGGGGTCTCCGCAGGGACCGGGTCGGTCTGAGGAGCGGCGGTTTCCTCCGGTGCAGGCGTATCCGTAGGAACGGGGGTATCCGTGGGAACAGGCGTATCCGTGGGGACGGGAGTAGGCGTGACAGGGGGCGTCAGCCGGTTTTCGTATTGCCGGAGCCCGGCGGTATCCACATGCTCCAGCAGGCTGTCCTTATTGGCATCCTGACCCACACCGGTCTCCTGTAAGGACAGAGTCAGTTTTTCCGGCAGAGGAATATGGTACATCTGCCGGGAAGCGAAGCAGCGGTAGGCGGTCCGGGCGGTTTCCGTCAGAAGGGTCTCTTCGCCCGCTGTCAGGCCGGACATATCCACCGTGGTACCCCCGGCGGCGGAGAGGGTATACAGCTTATCCGGGGTATGAACGCCGTAAGCGGCGGCCGAATCCGGATACTGCCCCTGCTGAGAAGCCAGCTTCCAGCTTTCTACAGTCATCTCCGCCGTAAAGCGGCTCCGGGGTTCTTTGCCTTGCAGATCCCCGGCAAGGACGATCCGGGGCTTTACCCGGCGGATGCAGGCGGTGAGAAACTCTTTGGTGCGTTTCTCCGTCCACTTTTTGACCACGTTTTTATACTCGTTTATATCATCGTCGGCAAAGGCGCCCACCAGCGGGGCGGTATGCAGCCCCATCTCCCACAGGGCATTGACGGCTTCGTGAAGCTCCTTCCGGGTGCCCATATGGGCAAAGACCACGGAAACGGAAAGATCCAGCCCCTCTGTGCAATAGGGCAGCAGGGCGCCGAAATCCTCCAGCATACTGTGAGGCTCCCCGCAGATCAGCAGTACATCTCCCTCTGCCGGGGCGGCGGGATCATAGCAGGGCAGGCTTTCGTCTATGGGGCCGTCAAAGACCCGCAGGGTGGAAAGGCTGTAGCCCTCCGCTCCGGCCTTCAGCTCTGCCTGAACACAGCCGGGAGTCAGGGAATAGCTTTCGTACAGGGATGCGGGGGTCAGTTCCCGGGAAGCGATCTCCTGCCCGGCGGCATCCTTTTCTATAAGCGTCAGAGAGACGGGACGGGCATACCACACGGCATAGAGAGTTGGGGCGGCCATCTCCGGCAGGGAGAGGACGATGTTTTTCCCCTTGGGGACGTTCACCCGGCTGAGCACCCGCTCATCCGTCAGCCAGGCTGCTTCCGTATCCTTGGGCACGGTGTAGGTGCAGGCGTCGGTAGCTTCTTCTGCATGGGCTGCAGGGCCGTACAGGCACAGACCTGCCAGCATCAGCAGGCACATAGCCCAGGCCATCCATTTTCTGCGCATATATCTTAAAAATCTCCTTATTCTTCCATATATATATGGGATGTATTGTAGCATAAAAGGACAAAGGCCGCAACGGCTCCGGAGAAATTGATATACATTTTCTCTCCGGCGTTGGGAAAGGGACTGTTTCACGTGGAACATATGTGAAAAGGAAGGAGCGGGTGGGAAGCGAGGGCGGGGGCGCACTGCGTGCCCGGAGGGCACGCCTGCGGGGCAGCCGCCCCGCAGAGTTCCGGCGGCAGAGCCGCCGGAACGTGCGCCCCGGGGCTGCGTATACACACCTGACTTCGTATTGCGGCGCCCCCTGCCTGGTTGAGCGCAGATATGTGAAAGCGCTGTCCCGGCCGGGATCCTCCGAAAAAAACCACAAAAATAACTCCCGGAAAACCGGGAGCTATAAATATGTTTCGTTAAAAGCCCTGCTCCATGTCAGGTGCAAAGAAGGCTTACTCCTCCTCCCGGCCGAGAATGGCTTCGTAAATGGCGTCCAGATCCTCCGGAGAATAGTAGGAGATAACGATCTTTCCCTTCTGCTGATCCCCGTTGATGGCCACTCTGGCTCCCAGCCGGCTGCGGAATGCTCCGGCCATACGCCGCAGATAGGGATCCCCGGCTTTTTTACGGCTCCTGTTGGCATTCAGTAAACGGAGGGTATCCTCCAGCCGGCGGACGCTCCAGTTCTCTTCCGCCGCCCGTTTGCCCAGCTCTTCGGCCTGCTTTTTATCCTCCAGCCCGGCCAGTATTTTGCCGTGACCGGCGGAAAGCTTCCCTTCCTTCATAAGGGTCTGGATGCTTTTGGGCAGGGTCAGCAGCCGCAGCGAATTGGCCACCACCGGGCGGCTCTTGCTGATGCGCTGGGCCACCTCCTCCTGAGTCAGGTCATGCTGTTCCATCAGAAAACGGATGGCGGCGGCTTCTTCCACCGGGTTCAGATCCTCCCGCTGGATATTCTCTATGAGGCTGACCTCCTGCAGGGCTCCCTCCTCTGCCTCCATGCAGATAGCGGGAACGGTTTTCAGCCCGGCCAGCCGGGCAGCCCGGAACCGGCGCTCTCCGGCTACGATAATATACCGCTGCCCCTTGGGCGCTACCACCAATGGCTGCACGATGCCGTGGCGGCGAATGCTTTCCGCCAGCTCTGCCAGCTTTTCTTCATCAAAGGTTTTCCGGGGCTGATCCGGGTTGGTGTCTATCTCATACACGGACAGGGTCAGCACTTTGCCCTGATGCTCCTGGGTCTCCACACTTTCCATAAGGGCATCCAGCCCCCGGCCCAATCCTTTTTTCATCTGCTTTGCGGCCATGGTATGCTCCTTTCCCGTTTATGCCTGTTTTTCTTCCCGGTCTACCAGTTCCCGGGCCAGTGATTCATAAGCCTGCGCTCCCACGCTTTTGGGGGCATACAGGGAGATAGGCTGTCCATAGCTGGGCGCCTCCCCCAGGCGGACGGTGCGGGGAATAATGGTATCAAACACCTTGCTCATAAAGAACTTTTTCACCTCGGCCACCACCTGTGCCGAAAGGTTGGTGCGGGCATCGAACATGGTCAGCACCACCCCTTCTATCTCCAGATCCGGATTCAGGCCCCGGCGAACCATTTTGACCGTATTCATCAGCTGGCTCAGCCCCTCCAGGGCAAAATATTCGCACTGGATGGGGATCAGCAGTGCATCGGCGGCGGTAAGGGCGTTGAGCGTCAGCAGACCCAGAGAGGGAGGGCAATCCATAAAGATATAGTCAAACTCCTCCTGCAGGCGGCCCACAGCCTCCAGCAGCCGCCGTTCCCGGCGCTCCATGGCCACCAGCTCCACCTCTGCCCCGGCCAGAGAGATACTGGCAGGAAGCAGGCGCAGGGTTTCTATTTCGGTGGATACCAGAGCTTCTCCCGGTTCCACCCCATCGATAAGGACTTCGTACAGGGAGTTTTCCGTTTTACGCTTATCTATGCCCAGTCCGCTGGTGCTGTTGCCCTGCGGATCCAGATCCATGAGCAGCACCCGCTTACCCAGCTGGGCGCAGCAGGCAGAAAGGTTTACGGTGGTAGTGGTCTTCCCCACTCCGCCTTTTTGGTTGGCAATGGCAATCACTTTGGCCATGGTATACCTCGCTGAAATGTATGCGTTAAAGTCAGTATAGCGCATCTGTCCCCGGAATGCAATTGTTTCACGTGAAACAAATGACAGAAGGAGCCATCTGTGGTATACTGAGTGTAGGCATATACTCAGGAAACAGCGCATCCGGCTCCGGAAGAAAGGGTTTCCCCCGCAAAGAGGCAGGGGACGCTGCAGCACGAGGCCGGGTTCGTATACGAATCTACGGGGCGCACGTTCCGGCGGCTCGGCCGCCGCTTCCCGGAAAGCCCCGCTCCCCCGGGTACCAGCCCCCGAGCACACGCGGGCAGCGGCCCGAACCGGGAAAGCTGCATAAAAAAGAATACGGCACTGCCGGATCAAACATTTTAAGGAGAATTGACATGACGGAACGATTGTATCTGCAGGACAGCCACCTGTGCCGCAACACCGCCCGGGTAACAACCTGTGTAAAAACGGATAAAGGCTATGAAATAGAATTGGACAGAAGTGTATTTTTCCCAAATAAGGGCGGTCAGCCCTGCGACCTGGGCACCATCGGCACTGCAAAGGTGTTGGATGTAAACGAAGCAGGAGACAGGCTGGTACATCTGTGCAGCGAACCGCTGGAACCGGGAACAGAGGTGGAAGCCGTTATAGACTGGGCCCGTAGAAAGGATATTATGGAGCAGCACACCGGGGAACATCTGCTCTCCTGGTGTGCATGGAGTCTGTACGGGGCGGTAAACGTTGGGTTTCACTGTGCATTGGACTATGCTACCCTGGATCTGGATATCCCCCTGACAGCGGAGCAGCTGAAACAGATAGAGCAGCTGGCAAACCGGGTGGCCCGGGAAAACCGGGCCGTTACCGCTGTGATCTATGAAACAGAGGAAGAGTTGGAAGGTCTGCCCCTGCGCAAGCATACCGAGGGGTTAACGGCTCCCATCCGGGTGGTGACCATAGAGGGAGCGGACAGCTGCACCTGCTGTGCCCCCCATGTAAAGCACACCGGAGAGATCGGCCTGCTGAAGATCACCCAGGCAGCAGCCTATAAGGGCGGTATGCGGCTGACATTTTTGTGCGGGGGCCGGGCTTATACTTACGCTGCCATGCTGCAGGAGGCTATGGACGGCATGGCACGGAGCTTTTCTACAGGGGTGGATAAGGTATCTGCTGCCGTGGAGAAAATGAACGGAGAGCTGGACGCCGCAAAAAGACAGAACAAATCCCTTTCCGCCCGGCTGGAGGGATATTACAGCCGGGAGCTGAAGGAAAAGGCCCGGGATATAAAGGGGAAAAAGCTGTTGGTGGAGATTGTAGAGGATACGGACCCAAAGCGGCTGCGGCCCCTGTGCCAGAGCACGTTGGAAGCAAAGGCACTGACCCTGCTGCTGTGCCCCAACGGAGAGCAGGTAAGCTACATTCTCATGTGCAAAGGGATAAACCTGGATATGGGCGAAGTCATTCAGGCGGTAAATGCTGCTCTGGGCGGCAAGGGCGGCGGCCGGGGAGACATGGCCCAGGGCAGTGCCAGAAAACCTGCCGGGCTGGAGGAGATACGGGCACAGCTGGAGTTTTATCTGGGGCAGCGGCTGAAATAATCGAATATGGAGGAAGCGGGCTTTCTGAAAGGGGAGCCTGCTTTTTTGTCGCACCGTATACGATACGCGGGGGCGCACGTTCCGGCAGCAAAGCCGCCGGAACTCTGCGGGGCAAATGCCCCGCAGGCGTGCCGCAAGGCACGCAGTGCGCCCCCGGCCTTCGTGCATGTGCAATATTCCGTCTTGCCGCGGGTATCGTCCCGCATCTGCTTCCGTTTGGGCAGGGACAGCTTTTCCAGTCAGCCCCATGGAGAAAAATGTTTCACGTGAAACATACAGAGTGCCCCATTTACCGGAAAAAGAGATGAGACAGATAGCAGTCTGCTCTACGCATATCCTCATAAAAGCAGGATCAGTCATGAAAAGCCGTTTTCCGGGCCGCGGCGATCCGGAGCCGTGTCATATACGGGGCCCGCTGCTATGCGAAGGTTTCATGGAGCCGTGGGGCGCTGCTGCGGCGGCTTCGCCGCCGCACCGCTCGCAGAGCGGGCTTTGGCGCCTACGGCGCCAAAGGGCAGCGCCCCGCCTTCCGTATACCGGGAAAAACGGGGAGCGGCGGGCAGCGTATAAACGATACACGAAGCTGTCCATATACAAAAAGCCGCCCCGGTAAGAGCGGCCTGTAAACAAAATTAAAACCAGATACGCAGCCCGCCTTACAGCGGCTTTTTAGCCGGAGTACCCGGGCGCCGCGGATAGATTTTGGGCGTAGGAGCCGTCTTTTTTGCCAGCACCAGCGCACGCTCCCCTATGGAGGATACCAGCGGGACACTTTCCAGCTTTACATGCAGCAGAAAAGCGGCGGATCTTGCTTGAGCCAGTTCCTCCTCCGCCCGCCCCTTATAGGCGATGGCCGTGCCTCCCACCTTTATAAAGGGAGTGGTAAGCTCCAGCAGCACCGGCAGATTGGCCACCGCCCGGGAAAGGGCAAAATCAAACTTTTCCCGATAGAGCCTGTTCTGCCCCAATTCCTCCGCCCGGCCGTGGACAATGGCGGCGGAAAGCCCCAGTTCCTTGAGCAGCCCTTCCAGAAAAGTCAGACGCTTCTGCAGGCTGTCGGCCAGCGTCAGCTGCAGCGTGGGGCAGGCAATAAGCAGCGGCACTCCCGGGAACCCCGCCCCGGTACCCACATCTATAACGGCGGCATTTCTATTCAGATAGGGCAAGGCGGCCAGAGAATCGGCAAAATGCTTGGAGGCTACTTCCTGCTCTTCGGTAATGGCCGTCAGATTCATGACCCGGTTGGTTTCCGTCAATCGGGCATAATACAAACAGAAGCGCTCATAAGCAGTATCGTCCAGCCCGGGCATACAGGTCTGCAGCAGCTGTTTATCCATTTTGATCCTCTTTCTTTATCGGAAAGCCCCGCTTGCTCAATATCAGCAGCACGCTTACATCCGCCGGAGATACTCCGGAGATACGGCTGGCCTGCCCTATGGTGCCGGGGCGGCGGGCAGCCAGCTTCTGCCGGGCCTCCAGCCGAAGGCCCTCTACGGCGGCATAATCGGCATTATCCGGTAAGGGCGTATTTTCCAGTGCCTCCATGCGCCTGACCTGCTGCTCCTGCTTCTCTATATAGCCCTGATAGCGGGTGAGCACATCCAGCTGTTCCTCCGTCTCTCTGTCCACAGGCTCCAAACCCTCTTCCCCACCGTACAGACGCAGCAGCTCCGTATAGGTGACCTTTGGCCGCTTGAGCAGCTCCATAAGCTTTACACCGGTCTTTACGGGGCTTTCCCCAATGGAAGCAAGATAATCCTGAAGCTTTTCCTCCGGCGGGACCACCGCGTTCAGCCGGCTCATGGCCCGGCTGACCTTTTCCTGCTTTTCCATAAGAGCACGCCAGCGCTTTTCACTGATCAGCCCTGTCCGGCGCACCTTTTCCGTCAGACGGGCGTCGGCATTATCCTGCCGGAGCAGCAGCCTGTATTCACAGCGGCTGGTCATCATCCGGTAAGGCTCGTTGGTGCCCTTGGTCACCAGATCGTCTGCCAGCACGCCGATATAGGCGTCGCTGCGGCCCAGCAGCAGGGGCGGTTCCTCTTTAAGGTACAACCCGGCATTGATCCCTGCATACAGCCCCTGGGCGGCGGCTTCTTCATAGCCGGAGGTGCCGTTGACCTGCCCGGCGCAGAACAGTCCCTCTATATTTTTGACCATAAGAGCCCCGTTCAGGCACAGAGGGTCGATACAGTCATATTCGATGGCATAGCCGTAGCGGAGGATCTTTGCATCCTCCAACCCGGGCAGGGTACGGAGCATACGCTCCTGCACATCCGCAGGGAGACTGGTGGACATGCCCTGCACATACATCTCCCGGGTGCTGCGTCCCTCCGCCTCGATAAAGATCTGGTGGCGGTCCTTATCCGCAAACTTCACCACCTTATCCTCTATGGAGGGGCAGTAGCGGGTGCCCGTAGCATGGATCCTGCCGGAATACATGGGAGAACGGGACAGATTCTCCAATATGATCCGGTGGGTCTCCGGATTGGTATAGGTCAGATAGCAGGGCTCCTGCTGTACGTGGAGTTCTCCGTTCAAAAAAGAGAAAGCAGGGGTAGGCACGTCCCCCAGCTGGATCTCCATCCGCTCATAGTGGAGGGAATCCCCGTGTACCCGGGCAGGCGTGCCGGTTTTGAACCGCTGCAGCGGAATACCCAAACGGCCCATGGCATCGGAAAGAGTCTCGCTGCGGAGCATTCCGTTTGGACCGCTTTCCCGGTAAAAATCTCCGATGAGGATGCGGGATTTCATGTATACGCCGGTACAGAGCACCACCGCCCGGCACCGGTAGCGGAAGCCCTCGGCGGTGACCACAGCCTCTATGCAGCCGTTTTTTACCTCCAGATCCGCCGCCTCGCCCTGAATAAGCGTCAGGTGTGCCTGTGCCTCCAGAGCCTGCTTCATACGCTCATGATAGCGGCGCTTGTCCATCTGAGCCCGCAAGGAATGGACGGCAGGTCCCTTGCCTGTGTTGAGCATGCGCATCTGGATCAGGGTCTGGTCTGCCGCAAGGCCCATTTCCCCGCCCATGGCGTCAATCTCCCGAACCAGGTGCCCCTTTCCCGTACCGCCTATGGCCGGGTTGCAGGGCATCATGCCGATGCTGTCCAGATTCATGGTGAGCAGGGCCGTATCCAGCCCCATGCGGGCCAAAGCCAGTGCCGCCTCTATGCCACCGTGGCCGGCCCCTACCACCATGGCCGAAAAGACGCCGCCCTCCATGGGGGGCGCCGCATAAACGTTTGCCATATATCCTCTCCTGCGCGCAGCGAGCGCCTGTATTCGCATTAAAAAGTATAGCACAGCCCCGTTTTTTATACAATGTTCCTGTTTTCATCCGGTGAAAATTTTGATATACTTATTCTGCAAAACAACCGCTGAAAGGAGCATGCAAATGAGCCGCATGAATTTGATGGAAGAGAGCCGCGGGACCCAGGTAGAGGGTTTCTGCATGGTCAAAAGCTGCGCCGTGCGCACGGACAGCAAGGGCGCTTCCTATATGGATATGACAGTGGCGGATGCGGGAGGAGAATGCGCCGCCAAGCTGTGGAATTACAATATTGCCGCATATGGTACCTTTGACCCGGAGGATGTGGTAAAGATCCGGGCTACCATAAATATCTGGAAGGACGTGGAGCAGCTGAAGGTGGAGCGCATCCGCCTGGCCACCCCGGAGGACAATGTGGATATGAGCCGTCTGGTTCCCTGCGCCCCGGGAGACCCTCAGAAATATTTTGATTATTTGTGGAACCTCAGCGACGAATTTACGGATAAGGATCTGAAAAAGCTGGTGCAGTATTTTCTGGATGCCTTCCGGCAGGAGATATTGCGTTTCCCGGCAGGCGTAAAGCTCCATCATGCCACCCGGGGAGGCTGGCTGCAGCATACCTGCGCCGTAGTGCGCATGGGGCGGGCCATCTGCCAGCTGTATCCGGCGCTGGACAGGGATCTGGTAACGGCAGGAGCCACCCTTCACGATATCGGCAAGCTGTATGAATTGCAGACGGGCAAGCTGGGGCTGGCCACGGCCTATACCCCCGAAGGGCAGCTGCTGGGGCACATCAACATTGGCATCAGCCTGATCCACAACGCCGCCGACAGGCTGGACATACCGGAGGAAACGGCCATGCTGCTGGAGCATATGCTCCTTTCCCACCATGGTCAGCCGGAATTTGGCAGCCCCAAGTTCCCCATGTTCCCGGAAGCGGAGGTGCTTTCGGAATGCGACTTGCTGGACAGCCGCCTGTTTGAAATGTTTGACGCCCTTTCCACCGTGAGCAAGGGAGGCTTCTCTGACCGGCTGTGGGCCCTGGACAACCGGCAGCTGTATCAGCACGGGCGCAAGGGCAGCGGAGAAAATTGACCGGCGGATTGCGGAGAAAAGAACAGACGTAAAAGACAGAAAAGATCCTTCCCGAGGCAAAGCGCCCGGCGGGGGATCTTTTTATGTGGGGGAGCGGGGCTGCGTTCTCTTCGAGGGAGGGGGCGCTGCCCTTTGGCGCCTGCGGCGCCAAAGCCCGCCCTGCGGGCGGCGCGGCGGCTCTGCCGCCGCAGCAGCGCCCCGGGTATCGTATACGGCTTTTGCCCGGTGCTCCGCGCCCCAGGCCACGGTTTTCCGCTGCCGGTCAGAGCACGGCCCAGGCCGGAAACGGAGGCATGCCATAGAGCCGGGCAGAAGCGTATACGGGAGTTGGGGCGCACTGCGTGCCCCAAGGCATGCCTGCGGGGATCCCCCGCAGAGTTCCGGCGGCAAAACCGCCGGAACGTGCGCCCCCGTGCATCGTATACGGCCTTGGCTGCGGCAGCGGCGGGCTGCGTCTGCAAATAAAAAAGCCCCCAACGGGAGCTTCGTATGCTTCAATTGCTACAGGATCCGCTTGGGTACGAAATGCAATGCATCCGCCGAAGTAAAGTGGTACTCCGTCTCCCCATACAGCCCCTGAAAGGCACTCCGGCCGGACTTGCCGTGCAAGTGACCATAGACCACATGCTGCACCGGGTATTCCTCCAGAATGTGCACCATATCCGTAGGCTCTCCCTTTTCCGTAAAAGGCGGGTAATGGAGCATGCACAGGTTCAGTGTGCCGGCTTTGGGCAGCTGCTCCAGAGAAAGCCGCAGCCGTACTTTTTCCCGTTCAAAGAGCTTCCTGTCCTCTTCTTCCGAAAAGCCTGCCGTACCGGGGGCCGTCCAGCCCCGGGTGCCGCAGATGCATATATCTCCCAGCCGCAGAGCGTTGTTCTGCACGGCCTTCAAAGAAGGGGGCAGCATGGAAAGCACCTTGCTGTAACCGCTCCACCAGAAATCGTGGTTCCCGCGGAGCAGCACCTTCGTCCCCGGCAGGGTATGCAGAAAGAAAAGATCCTCCCGGGCATCCTGCCGGTACATGGCCCAGCTGATATCTCCCGCCAGCAGCACCAGATCCCCGGGGGCTACGGTATCCCGCCAGCCTTCCTGCAGCCGCTGGATATGGCGGGCCCAGCCTGTGCCGAATACGTCCATGGACTTGTTTTCCACGCCCAGAGACAAATGCACATCCGAAATTGCAAATACCCGCATATCCGCTCCTGCCGTTCCCTTAAAAAAGCGGATATGCCTGTATCATACCCGCAGTTTCTCTTATTCGTTCTCCTCGGAGATCTCCTCTTCCAGGGGGATATCCACTTCATCGGCCCGGATCTTATCCGCCAGATTTTCCAGGTTGGCCTGGCGCTTCTGCTCCTTCAGGCACTCCTCGCAAAGATCGGAGCCCTTTACCGCCGGGTATTCCCCGCAGTTGGAGCACATGACCACTTCCTCTTCCTCTCCGAACTTTTTATGCTTCATGGCCGCAGCGCATACATGGCAGATGGTCTCGTTGGGTCTTAAATAGTTCAGCTCGCACTTGGGGCATTTTCTCAAAGCCATAGCATTCTCCACAATTTTCCTAACTTTCGGCATTTTCTCAGGCCGTAAGCTATAGTATGCAGACTTGCTATGCTTCTGTCAAGGGCTGATCGATTATTTTTTGGGCGGATTTTTCAGTATTCCGTAAAAATGCATCCCGCACCACCTGTCCCATGGCCCAGAGCACCTCTTCCCGGCCCTCCCCCGTCTCTCCCGAAAAGGGGATGGCATAGGGGGAAGCCCCCACCAGCCGTGCGTTCTGCACGGCCTGCTGCTTTCTTTTGCTGCGGGCGATCTTATCTGCCTTGGTGGCGATAAGGGTATAGGGGATGTTGTAATACAGCAGGTACTGAAGCATCCGCCGGTCGTCCTCCGTAGGCTCGTGGCGGATATCCAGCAGCATGAACAGATGATCCACCCGCCCGCAGGAAAGGTAGCGGTCCATCATCTCTCCCCACTTTACCTGTTCCTCTTTGGGGGCTTTGGCAAAACCGTATCCCGGCAGATCCACCAGATAAAAGCTGTCGTTGAGCAAAAAGAAGTTGCACAGCCTGGTCTTGCCCGGAGAAGCGCTGGTTTTGGCCAGCTTGCCGCTGCGGCACAGGCAGTTGATCAGGGTGCTTTTGCCCACATTGGAGCGGCCTACCAGTGCGATCTCGCAGCCCTTTTCCGCCGGATAGTCCCCCCTTGCCCCCACGCTGGTAACAAAGGCGGCCTTTTTTATGACAAAGCGCTCCTCCTTCCCCTTTTCGGGCACAAAGGCAGGGGCCTTGCCGGGTCGTTTTTCCTCCATAGGCATCAGAATATGCGCATGGGCACCACCAGATAGAAAAAGGCTTCCCCGGTGACGGGCTTCACGGCGCAGGGATTGATGGGGGTGTTCATCTCCATATAGACCTTTTCATCGTCCATGGTCTTGAATACGTTCAGCAGATACTTGGGGTTGAAGGCAATATCCATGGAATCGCCCATAAGCTGCACGGGCAGCTCCTCCTCCACCTTGCCGATAACGCTTTCCGCCCGGATAAACAGCTTTTCCGGCTGGAGGGAAAGGCGCACGCTGTTGTTCCCCTCACGGGCTACCAAAGCGGCCCGGTCCACGCTTTCCAAAAAAGCCTCCCGGTCTACCAGCACCCGGCTCTTGCAGTCCCGTGGGATCAGGCGGCGGTAGTCGATATAATCTCCGTCCAGCAGGCGGCCCACCAGTGCGGCGCCCCCCGCCTTTACCCGCATATGGGTGCGGGAGAAGGTAAGCACCGTTTCTTCCTGGGATTCATCCAGCATACGTGCGATCTCCTGAATGGTCTTGCCCGGGACGATCATGCTCTTTTTGGGCAGATCCTGGCTGACGGTCATGGTGTTTTTGGCAAACTGGAAGGAATCCGTGGCCACCATGGAAAGGGAATGGCCCTCCATCTCCATGTAAACGCCGGTGAGCACGGGGCGGCTCTCTTCGGTGCTTACGGCAAAGGCTGTGCGCAGTATCAGCTCCTTGCAGCGGTTTTTATCCACCTTTACCTCGGTGCTGTCCGCCTCTTCAAAGTGCATATCCGGGAACTCGTCATACTCCATGCACTGGAGCTGGTTGATGCTCCGGCCGCAGCGCAGAGTCAGGGTGTTCCCGTCCAGGGAGGCAAACACGTTTTCGCTGGGGAGCTTCCGGGCGATCTCGCAGAAGATCTTCCCCTTGACCACACATTCCCCCGGCTCGTCTACGGCGGCGGGGACCACGCACTCCTTCTGGAGCATCAGGTCGGAACACTTCATCCTGACGCCGTTGGCATCGGCGCAGATATAGATGCCGTCCAGCACGGGCATGGCTGCGCGTACAGGCAGGGCTTTTATGACGGATACGATAGCCTCGTTAAGAGTTTGGGCTTCCATGGCAAAACGCATAGCATTGATCCTTTCTGTTTGAGTGTGGGTTTCTCTTCCCACAGGGGGAGGGAGTATATTTATATTTATTTCAGTAGTAGTATCAGTAGGGGGGCTGGAAAAGTGGGAAAAGCCCGATATTTCCCGCCGGGACTGAAAAAACACCGTGGAAAAGCCGGTGGGGTTCCTGTGGATAAAAGGGGGAGTTCTGCCCGCTGTCCCCGCTTTCCCAATTATCCATAGTCTGTCCACTTTACAAATCCACAAAATGTGGATAAGAAAAGGGGCCGTTTTCCTCAGGTCAGGCGGGACTGGATATCCTCCAGCGTGCGGCGGAAGGCCTCGTCCTGCTCCAAACGCTCGTTGATCTTTTTGCAGGCGTTGATAACGGTGGTGTGGTCGCTGCGGCCGAATATATCGGCGGTCTTTTTATAAGGAAGAGAGAGCATGTTGTGGCACAGATACATGGCCACCTGCCGGGGCACCACCACTTCCTTATCCCGCCGCTGGGACAGGATGCTGGAAAGGGGCACATCGTAATATTCGGCTACGGCTTCTTTTATAAGTTCCGCCGTGACGGAGGGCTTTTTCTGCACGGGAATGATATCCTTCAGGGCTTCCCGGGCCACCTCCATGGAAACGGGCCGCTTGTTGATGTTGGCAAAGAAGAGAACTCTTGTCAGGCTCCCTTCCAGCTCACGGATATTGCTTTTTACGTTTTCGGCAATGTACTGGATGATGGCGTCGTCCACCCGCACATTATCCTGCTGGGCCCGGTTGCGGAGAATGGCGATACGGGTCTCCAGATCGGGCTTCTGGATATCGGCGATCAGGCCCCATTCAAACCGGGAGCGCAGCCGTTCTTCCAGCGTGGTAAGCTCCTTGGGGGGGCGGTCGGAGCTGATGACGATCTGCTTGCCGGCATTGTGCAGGGTGTTGAAGGTATTGAAGAACTCCTCCTGTACGGACTGCTTGTTGATGATGAACTGCACGTCGTCTACCATGAGCACGTCCAGACTGCGGAACTTCTGGCGGAACTCGGTCATCTTCCCCAGGCGGAGACTTTCGATCAGGTCGTTGGTAAAGCTTTCGCTGGTGGCATACAAAACCCGGGCCATGGAGTTGTTCCGTCGGACCTCATGGCCGATGGCATGCATCAGGTGGGTCTTGCCCAGCCCCACGCCTCCATACAGGAACAGGGGGTTATAGGCCTTGCCGGGATTCTGGGCCACGGCCTGACAGGCGGCATGGGCATAGTGGTTGGAGGAGCCCACCACAAAGGTATCAAAGGTATATTTATGGTTCAGGGCATATTCGCTGGCATCTCCCACCGGCTGCTTTTGCAGAAAGTTCCAGCGATCGTTGGGCAGGCAGGTCAGAAAACCGACTACCTGCGGGTTGGCCCTGATGATGCTTTCTGTAAGCAGTTTGCTGTACAATTTATTGATGGTGTCCCGGGTGGTCACATCCGGGCACTGCAGAACCAGCACCCGGTTTTGGATGACCAGGGGCTCCAGCACATCTATCCATTTGTTCATGGTGACAGTAGTTATCTTCTCACCCATATAGGTGCGCACCATTGACCATAAAACTTCCAGCTGTTTGGACTGTTCCATACCGATCCCCCGTCAAATACTGTGGAATAGGGATAAAAACCCATTCTTTAACCACAATATTGTAACAAAAAAAGGTGCCAAAAGTAAAGGATTTTAGGTTCTGTTGCAAAATTATAAAAATTGCGCTACACTTAAAGTATCTATGATAAAATAAAAAAGGAGACACTGTTCTTGGAAAAAAGAGGGAGCACGCTGGTGAATTCGCAGATGACGGGGCACATGACCGCCATCCGCCTGCCCGGCTGGGAGGATAAGGGAGAAAAATGCCCCATCCATTATTATGAAGCCGGGGAAGGCACGCCCCTGCTGCTGCTCCATTCCGTAGGACAGAGCCTGTATACCTGGCGGGAGCTGCTGCCCCTGCTGAGCAGGCGGTTTCGGGTGATCGCGGTGGATCTGCCGGGGTTCGGCTTTTCCGGCAGGCCGGTGAGCTGCGATTACACCATGGAGGAGATGGGCCGGTCCATCCTGCTGTTTATGGACGCCATCGGGCTGAAAGCCTGCCACGCCATGGCTGCCTCGCTGGGCTGCGGGTATCTGCTGGCCGCAGTGGAAAAGGCCCCCCAGCGCTTTGGAAAGCTGACGCTGCTTTGCCCCGGGGAGATCACGGAGCATATGCCCAAAAGAGTCAGGCAGATGGCTGCCCCCCTGATCGGCCCGCTGTTCCGGGAACTGTACGGGCTGCGGTATTACAGCCGGGAGCTGCGCACCGCCTATTATGACGCTACGGCCTGCACCCCCCGGGTGTGCCGGGAGTATTACAAGACCAGCGACAGCTATGCTTCCAGGCAGTCCATCATGTACTGCCTGCGCAATTATGATCTGGAGGCGGTGGCCGGGGAGCTGAGCAAACTGGAGCACCGGATCTTTGTGCTGTGGGGCGAGATGGACCGCTGGCAGCCCATCAAATACATCCGCTGGTGGAAAAAGCACATTCAGAACGGCTATTATTTCAGCCTGCGCAACGCCGGGCACTTCTTCTGGGAGGAAAAGGCGGAGCAGACGGCAGAGGCCGTGGAAAAGTTTATCCGCTACGAATAAAGGAGAAAGCCATGCTTACGGAATTCGGTCTGCATGATACCGTTATGATGAAAAAGCCTCATGCCTGCGGGGAGAATCGCTGGCAGATCATCCGGGTGGGGGCGGATATAAAGATAAAATGCCTGCGCTGCGGACGCATCGTCATGCTGGACAGGCAGGAGTTTGTGCGCATGGGCAAAAAGATACTGGAAAAGGGAAGCGACGCCCCGGAGGAAAGCCTATGAACCCCCTTGGCCCCTGGACAGACAAACAGGCCCGCAGCCTGCTGGAAAAGCGGAACGATTCCCTCAAGGGCGGGGAAAAATGGCGGCAGCTGGACTTTTTTGCGGGATTGGCGCTGGTGGTGCTGCTGGCCCTGTGCCTGCGGGCCGTGGTGGCGGAGCCAAATGCCGTAAAGGGCCCTTCCATGGAGGATACCCTGAGCGGGGGGGACTATATGTTCATGGAAAAGATCTCCTATATCTTCCAGCCCATGGAGCGGGGGGATCTGGTGATATGCTATTATCCCCATAACGACGAATACACCTGTGTAAAGCGGATCATCGGTCTGCCCGGAGAACGGGTGGATATACGGCAGGGCCGGGTATACATCAACGGCGCCCTGCTGGAAGAAACATATCTGACGAAATCCCCTTCCGCTAATCACGACGGAAGCTGGCTGGTGGAGGAAGGGACGGTCTTTGTGCTGGGAGACAACCGCTCCGTCAGTAAGGATTCCACCAACCCCACCGTTGGATGCATCCCCCAGGAGCGGATACTGGGCCGGGTGCGCACCCGGCTGCTGCCCCTGAATCAGTTTACCGTTTTTTCCCACTGGGAGTATTAAAGCATGGAAACACCCATTCCCCTGCGCCGGGAAAGGCTGAAGGGCCTGCACCGGCAGCATACCTTCATACGCTGGTTCATCTCCACGGCTCTGGCTATGGCGGTGCTGTATGTGCTGCTGTTTATCTGCTTTGTGGCGGTGGATATGGGCAACGACGCCATGGCCCCCACCCTGCAGCAGGAAGACATGGTGCTGGTGGATCGGCTGGGGAAGCACATGCGCCATGTGCAGCGGACGGATCTGGTGGCTTTTACCGGCCCGGAGGGGCAGCTGCTCATACGCCGGGTGGTGGCTCTGGAAGGGGAAAGCATCTCCTGCCGGGGCGGGCGGCTGTATATAGACGGGAACTACCGGCTGGAGGAAAAGAGCTATACGGACTCCCTCTGCCAGGACTTTGGCCCGGTGACGGTGCCGGAGGGATATATATTCGTCCTTTGCGACGACAGGCAGTATGGGCTGGACAGCCGCACCCTGGGCTGCATAAGGCTCAGTGATATTATGGGATATGTGAACATCCGTTTTTTGCGGGAGTTCGCCATCATAGAATAAACAGAAAGTAAATAAGAAAAGAAGGAAGTAAAAAATGACTATCTGGATCGCCCTGCTCCTGGGCATCGTGCAGGGGCTTTGCGAATTTCTGCCCGTTTCCAGCTCAGGCCACCTGCTGCTGCTGCAAAGTCTGGCGGGGATAAACCCGGATCAGGGAGGCGCTTTCTTTACGGTGATGCTCCATGTGGCCACCCTTGTTTCCGTGTGCATCGTGTACAGAAAGAAACTGTTGGAGCTGATAAAACACCCCTTCCAGAAAACGGTGCTTTATCTGATCGTGGCTACCCTGCCCACGGTGGCGGTGGCCCTGCTGCTGAAGAAGGTGGAGCCCTTTGCCTCCTTTTACGTCATTGCCAACGAAGGCTCCTTTTTGGGCGGATGCTTTCTGATCACGGCGGCCATGCTGCTGCTGAGCGATTTTGCCGCCGGCGGCGGAGACGAATTCAAGCGGCCGCTGGATAAGATGAAGCTGGGGGATTCGCTGATCATAGGCTTCATGCAGGCCATAGCGGTGTTGCCGGGTGTTTCCCGCTCCGGCCTTACCATTACGGGGGCGGAGTTTGCCTCGCTGGATAAAAAGGCGGCGGCGGATTTCTCCTTCCTCATGTCCATCCCGGCCATTCTGGGGGGAGCTGTGCTGGAAGCCAAGGACGCCGTAGAGGCGGGTAGCATAGGCGTTTCCATCCCCTGCCTGCTGGTAGGAATGCTGGCTGCCGGGGTCACAGGGTATTTTGCCGTGAACTGGATGCTGAAGATCATCAAAACAAAGAAGCTGTGGCCCTTTGCCCTGTATACCGGGGTGCTGGGCATTATAGTGATTATTCTGCAGTTTATGGGACTGGTAGGATAAACCGTATGCGGCTGGATAAATTTTTAAAGGTATCCCGGATCATCAAGCGGCGCACCGTGGCCAACGAAGCTGCCGGGGCTGGGCGCATTGCCGTTAACGGAAAGATCGCAAAGCCTTCCGCCGATGTAAAGCCGGGGGATGTGCTGGATATCCTCCTGGGGGGGAAGCATGTGCTGGTAAAGATCAACGCTACCCCCGAGGTGGTGCGCAAGGAGGAGGCGGACAGTCTCTATACCCTGCTGGAGAACTGATATGGAGGCCATAGGACTGCTGCTGTGCAGCGGGCACAGCCTGCGCATGGGGTTTGACAAGCTCACCGCTCCCCTGGGGGGGCTTTGTGCCATGGAGCGCAGCGCACTGCTGCTGAAAAAGGGAGGCTGTGACCGGCTGGTGGTGACCGTAAGCGCAGAGAACCGGGACTTTGCCCGGAGTCTGCGCTGGCCTCTGCCTGTGCTCTTTTGCGAAGGGGGCCGGGAACGGCGGGATTCCGTATGGCAGGCCCTGTGCGCCTGCGGCGCCGGGGAGGAGGATATCGTCCTTATCCACGATGGGGACAGGTGCTTTATGCCTCCTGCGGTGGTGGCCGCCTGTTTGCGGAGCGCCGGAGAAACGGGCAGCGGCGTGGCGGCCCTGAAGGTGACGGATACCATCCTGAAGGTAGAGCAGACCGCCGTGGCCCCCGTGGACAGAAGCACCCTTTACCGCACCCAGACCCCCCAGTGCTTCCGCTTTGGGCAGATACGGGAGGCCTATGCATATGCAGACCGGGCAGGAGCCACCGACGACGCCACCCTGTATGCCGCCCGCTTCAACCGGGTAAGTCTGGTGGAGGGCAGCGAGGAGGGGCGCAAGCTCACCACCCCTGCAGACTGGCAGTGGGCAAAAAATAAGGTCAGGCGGCCCCGGTACGGCACAGGGTTTGATACCCATGTGCTTACGGAAGGGCGAAGGCTCATTCTGGGGGGGGTGGATATCCCCTTTGAAAAAGGACTGCTGGGCCACAGCGATGCGGACGTGCTTCTGCACGCCGTTATGGACGCCCTGCTTGGGGCGGCAGGATTGGGAGATATAGGAAAGAACTTTCCGGACAGAGACCCGGCCTATAAGGATATAAGCAGCCGGCTGCTTTTGCGCCGGGTGAAAGATATGCTCAAAGAGAAAGATATGGAGATAAGCCATATAGACGCCACCGTGATCGCCCAGCGGCCAAAGCTGAACCCGCATTTTCCCCTTATGCAGGCGTATATGGCCGGGGATCTGGAGATCCCGGCGGACAGGATCTCTTTGAAAGCAACCACCACCGAGGGTATGGGCGACGAGGGCAGAGGGCTTTGCATCTCTGCCCAGGCCGCCGCCGTGGTGCTGGGGTAAAGCATTTTAAGAAGAAAAGCATGACACTGCCCGCCGCCGGAGGTTCGCGGCGCTTCTGCATGGTTCCCCTTATGCAGGCGCCAACGGCCGCAGATGCGGACGCTCCGGCGGATTTGAAAAAAAGCTGCGGCCACCGAGGGTATGGACGGCGAAGGCAGAGGGCTTGGCACCTCTGCCCGGGCCGCCGGTACGCATACGATTTTAAGAAAGAACAAAGTATACGCAATATGAAAGATATAGTCATACGGGGGGCACGGGAGCACAACCTGAAAAACGTGTCTTTGACGCTGCCCCGCAACAAAATGATCGTGTTTACGGGGCTTTCCGGTTCGGGCAAGAGCTCTTTGGCCTTTGATACCATTTATGCCGAGGGCCAGCGCCGGTATGTGGAGAGCCTTTCCAGCTATGCCCGGCAGTTTCTGGGGCAGCTGAACAAGCCGGAGGTGGATTCCATCGAGGGCCTCTCCCCCGCCATTTCCATCGACCAGAAAAGCACCGGCCGGAACCCCCGCTCCACCGTGGGTACGGTGACGGAGATACATGATTACCTGCGCCTGCTGTATGCCCGGTGCGGCACCCCCCACTGCCCCAAATGCGGGCGGGTCATAGAAAAACAGACCGTGGACATGGTGGCCGATAAGGTCATGGCACTGCCTGCCGGCACCCGCATACAGATCAACGCCCCTTGCATCCGGGGCCAGAAGGGCCAGCATATAAAGCTGCTGGAAAGCCTGAAGAAGGAGGGCTTTGTCCGGGCCCGGATAGACGGGGAGGTGTATGATCTGGAGGAAGCCCCCGCACTGGATAAAAACGTAAAGCACACCATCGAAGCGGTGGTGGACCGGCTGGTGGTGAAGGAAGGCATGGAAAGCCGCCTTTCCGACAGCCTGGAAACGGCCTTTCGGCTGGGAAAAAACCTGTGCACCGTCAGCGTGGTGGGCGGGGAGGATACCCTGTATTCCCAGAACTATGCCTGCCCGGACTGCGGCATCTCTCTGGAGGAAATGGAGCCCCGCTCCTTCTCCTTCAACAATCCTTACGGGGCCTGCCCGGAGTGCATGGGGTTGGGAGAGCTGATGAAGATAGATAAGGATCTGGTGGTGCCGGATCCCGCAAAAAGCCTGCGCCAGGGCGCCATAAACGTGCCCGGGTGGAACAGCGCCACAGGAAAATCCATGGCGCATATGTATCTTTCTGCCCTGTGCCGGTATTTTACGGAAAAGAAGGGTCAGCCCGCCGATATGGACATGCCTTTTGAAAAGCTGCCCAGGGCCATGCAGGAGGCCGTCCTCTATGGTCTGAAGGAGAAGATGGAGGTGGTCTATGAGCGGGAATACGGCGGCGGAAAGTTCTTAACGGACTTTGAGGGCATCATACCCAATCTGGAGCGGCGCTATCAGGAAAGCACCAGCGAATATAGCCGCACGGAGATAGAAGAATATATGGCGCATGTGCCCTGCCCCCTGTGCAAGGGCAAACGGCTGAAAAAGGAAAGTCTGGCCGTGACCGTATGCGGGAAAAATATTGCGGAGCTCAGCGATATGCCCGTATACAAGGCAAAGGAATTTATCGACAGCATGGAGCTGACCAGCAGCCAGGCCATGATCGCCCAGCAGATCACCCGGGAGCTGGATGCCCGGCTGGGCTTTTTGAACAGCGTGGGACTGGGGTATCTGACCCTGGCCCGGTCGGCGGTGACACTTTCCGGCGGGGAGAGCCAGCGTATCCGCCTGGCTACCCAGATCGGCAGCGGGCTGGTGGGAGTCATGTATATACTGGACGAGCCAAGCATCGGCCTGCACCAGCGGGATAACGGAAAGCTTTTGGCCACCCTGAAGGCCCTGCGGGATATGGGCAACACCCTGATCGTGGTGGAGCATGACGAAGAAACCATGCTGGCGGCGGATTATATTGTGGATATGGGCCCGGCGGCGGGGATCCACGGGGGAGAGATCGTGGCCCAGGGCACGCCCAGGGAGATCATGGAAAACCCGGCTTCTTTGACGGGAGGATATCTTTCCGGGCGGCTCACCATCCCTGTGCCCGGGGAGCGGCGGCCGGGGAACGGCCACAGGCTGATCATCCGGGGCGCCAGAGCCAACAACCTGAAGAACATCACGGCGGAGATCCCTCTGGGGGAATTTGTGTGCGTGACGGGGGTATCCGGGTCGGGAAAATCCAGCCTGATCAATGAGATACTGAAAAAATTCCTGCTGCGGCAGCTGAACCGGGCCAAGACCAAGCCTTTGGCGCACGATGGCATAGAGGGCGTGGAGTATCTGGACAAGGTGGTGGATATAGACCAGAGCCCCATCGGGCGGACGCCCAGAAGCAACCCTGCCACCTATACGGGGCTATTTGACCTGATACGGGAGCTGTATGCCTCCACACCGGACGCCAAAATGCGGGGCTACGGCAACGGCCGTTTCTCCTTTAACACCAAAGGTGGCCGGTGCGAAGCCTGCAAAGGGGACGGCATACTGAAGATAGAGATGAACTTCCTTTCCGATGTGTATGTGCCCTGCGAGGTATGCGGAGGCAGGCGCTACAACCGGGAGACGCTGGAGGTCAAATATAAGGGAAAGAACATTTACGAAGTGCTGGAGATGAGCGTGGAGGAGGCGTTGAGCTTCTTTTCCGCCCACCCGAAGATAAAGCGGAAGCTGCAGATCCTGAAGGAAGTGGGGCTGGGCTATATGAAGCTGGGACAGCCGGCCACCACCCTTTCCGGCGGAGAGGCCCAGCGGGTAAAGCTGGCTACGGAACTGAGCCGCCGGGATACGGGCCGTACCCTGTATATTCTGGACGAGCCTACCACAGGCCTGCACACCCAGGATGTGAAGCTGCTGCTGGAGATACTCCAGCGGCTGGTGGAAGGGGGCAGCTCCGTGGTGGTCATAGAGCACAACCTGCATGTGATCAAAACGGCGGACTATATACTGGATATGGGCCCCGAGGGAGGCGACAAAGGGGGCACGCTGGTGGCCAGCGGCACCCCGGAGCAGGTGGCTGCCTGCCCGGAAAGCTATACGGGACAATATCTGCGGCCCCTGCTTGGCATGGAATAAGAAAAAAAGAGGAAGGCGCTGCCCGGAACGGAACCGGGCGGCGCTTTTGTTTTTCTGCGGGGGACCGTGCTGTGGTCAAAAGAGGGAGGTCTTTGCCCGGGCCCCGGCGGCTCGTGGCGGGCGGGGAGCGGGAGCCGGGGCGCTGCAGCGGCGGCTCCGCCGCTGCCG
>UQYI01000005.1 GCA_900545265.1 uncultured Eubacteriales bacterium | reverse complement strand
CAGCCCCAAAGGGCATAAAAATCCCCAGCAGTAAAATACTTTTACCACTGGGGATCATGACTTCGGATACATAGAAACGCATTCAGCTAACATGAGCCGTTATCCGTCACGATATTTGATAAAAAGGCAAAAGCATTCTTAAATTGGGTACAAAAACCAAGCCCCTGCAAGGGGCAATTATTTTTGTGCCCATTATCAAATTTTATTTAAGAATACCTTGCCGCATGTTGAATAGACTCCTCAAATCAGGATGACAGCAGTATAGCATAGCACACTCTAAAATGCAAGAAGTTTTTACCCGCTGTCCCAAATAAATCAGGAGGGCATTCACCGGGACACCCTCCGATTTGGGGCCTCATGCGCAAATAATTTCTGTGTCCACGATTTCCGCCGCACACGCCCGAATATTGTTAGTCCCTCTGCAACTCATACCACAGACCGTTGCCCTCGTCAAAGATGTACTTTTCCATGAAATTACCTCCATTTTTTGTGATTATCGTGCGCCTACCCTTATTTTTGACCTTGCACCCCATTTCTGCTCCTTTTCGACCTGTTCCTGCTGGTAAGCTGCCTCCAGTATCCTGTCCGCCTGTTCCGGGCCAATGGCCCGTCTGACCCGCTCATAGTCCCTGACTTGCCCTTTCAAGCCGTCCCTCTCGGCACAAACCTCATAAATCCTGGCTGACAGGGAGCCGTTCTTACTGACCTCACGATCATAGGCGCTCTGCAACCGCTCAAACTTGCTCTTGAGGTCGAAGTAGGCCCGGTAGACGGAGCGCAGCACCTTGACGATCTTCTCCCAAAGGGGCTTGGCCTTTTTCTCCCGGTAGGACTTGGCCGATTCCAGCGGCCCCGCCTCCGGCAGCGTCCGCTCCGGGTCGTCGGAGAAGTCCGCCGCCAGTTTCTCCATGCCCTTGAGCAAGGGCGCTACATCGTCCAGCTTAGCCCTGGCCTGGGCCGCTTTCTTCTCAGCTGATGCTGCCTCCTTATTCTTTTTGTCGGCCTCAACCTGGGCCAGCGCCGACACCTCTTGAAGCTGTGCAAGCCGTTCCTGCTCACGCTCCGTCTTGAACTGCGTAACAGTCAAATGTTCTTCGGAACTACCACGTTCCCCACGCTCTACATCGTCATAGCCAGCGGAGCGCATATGCTCAAAGAAATCATCTTGCAGGACACTGTACGACTTTCGTAGAACGGGTTTGCCCTTAGCTGTGCGTAACGGCTCCCCGGTAGTTTCGTCCAGAATGGGCTTGGACGCCCACTTCTTGCTCATGCTCACCTGCATGATCGTTTCCTTGACCTTGCCCACCAGGGACTTGTCCTTGCACCGCTTTGTCCAGCGTATCTCCTTCTCCACTACCGGGATATAAACCACATGGAGGTGGTAGTGGTACACGTCCTCCCCCAGCGCCTCGGACATGGCCCGGTTGCGCTCGTCAGCGTGCATGACCGCCGACAAAATATACTGCTCTCCGCCCACGATTTTGATTGCGGCTTTATAGGCTTCGGTGTAAAATTGTTTTGCGAAGTCATACCCGCCGTGATTGTAGAAGTAAGCGGAGTTTACATCAAAGACCAACTCACCGTATCGAAAGGCATCCTCCTTGATGCCACGGGTGGAGATCACGCCGTCGGCCTCCATTTGAGCAAACATCTCCCGATACCCGGCAGACGGGGTTTTGAAATGGACATTGAGCGGCGTCCGCTCCAGTACAATGTCCTGATTGACATAGGAATCCTTCTCACGCTCGTTGTGCTGCTGGGTGTTACCGATCTTGGTTTCGGTCAGCCTCATATTTCTTGCGTTGGTACGGTCAATACCGTCGCCTCTCGCCATAGGCAAAAATCCTCCTGTTTCAGATGTTGGGTTGTTGAAAGAGGACGGGGGTTCGGGGGAGGCACTTCCTGCAGGAAGTGTAATAACCCACTATGACACTTTCATCCCTTCGGTCTGCAAAGTGTCGTGGGCTCTCCGAGGGGGTGTGGGGGCTTTGCCCCCGGCAACTGCGGTTGCCTCCCCCAGCAGGGCCGCCCTTTGAAAAGGGCACCCTGCACCCCGCCTAAACTTTGCTGCTCCCCGTGACAGCCGTGACGACCGTGACGATGTTTCAGACACCGCCGCCACTCTCAAAAAAGCCGTCACAGCCGTCACGGTCGTCACGCCTGGGACGGTTCCAGCGTCAGGCTGATACTTCTCCCGGCGTGGCTCCTGCTGTTCTCATAGCGGATGTGGTAGTCTATCAGCAGCTTCCCGGCCCGGACGTTTAGCCGCATCGCCAGGGCGTTGGGCTTCATGTCGGTCTGGAGCGCCGCTACCAGCTCGGTGGCCGTACCACCCCAGGTCGGCTTCTCCGCCGTCACAAGGGCGGCTATGGCCTCCAGCACCGGGTCGGGCGGCTCTGTCCATGCCTCCGTTTCCGTACGCTCCAGCGTCCATATCAGCCGTTCCTTGTCCCTGGTAAGATAGAATCGCTGGTCTTGCTGGTCACGCCCGGCCACGTCCAGAACGGCGCTGCCGTCTGTCCGCTTCTCCTTTTGAAGAAGAAAGGCCCCGTCCGCCGCTCCCAGCAGACCGTTGGTGCCGGAGATCATATCGAATTTGTCATCTGCCTGTTGCTTTCGAGTGTGGTGTACCAGCAGGAGGCAGACGCCGCAATCATCGGCAAGGCGTTTCAGCTTACCCACCACCTCGTAATCGTTGGCGTAGCTGTACTTATCCCCACCAGCCTCCCGGATTTTCTGGAGGGTGTCAATGATAATCAGCTTGGTGTTCGGGTGTTCCCGGACGAACTTCTTTAGCTGTTCCTCCAGGCCAACGCCAAGCTGTTTGGCGTAGACCGCAAAGAGCAGATTGTCGGTGCCCTCTGTGCCGAACATTCGGTATAGCCGCCCCTGCAAGCGGCGGTGGTCGTCCTCCAACGCCAGATAGAGGACAGTCCCCTTGTGGACAGGGTAGCCCCACAGGGGGAGGCCCATGCTGACATGGTAGGCAAGCTGGGCCATCAGGAACGACTTGCCCACCTTGGGCGCTCCCGCAAAGAGGTACGTCCCAGGGTAGAGCAGACCGTCTATTACGGGCGGTCTGCTCTGGTAGATGTTCTGGTAAAGGTCGTTCATGGAAACTGTGTGGAGGTAGGCTGGGTCGTTCATGCGCCGCATATCCCGGAGCATTTCCTCTAAATCTTTCTCTTGGGGGTTGTTTTCAGCCGTTTCCTCTGCTATACTTTGGGTAGTTGTTTGAGAATTGGGCTGTTCCCCGTCTGCGCCAACAGACGGAACCGGGACAGTCCTTTTCGTTTCTCTGGAATCCATCAATCTATCAATCCTCCTTCATGCCGCCCAGCGTCACTGAGATAAGGTCAATGGTGGCGAGAAGTTCATCCCCCACGTCGCCCCCGGCCTCAATGCGCCGCAGTTCCCCCAGGACGGCGGCGAGTTGGTCACGCAGGGCCTTGTAGACCCTGGGATTGCCCTGCACCACCACGGCCCGGTCTAAGAGCCGCCGGGTGATGTAGTCCTGCTTCGTCAGGCCAGAGAGCCGCACAGCGGCGTCAATCTGCTTGTTTTCCTCCGGGGATACCCGGAAGGCCACGGTCTTGTTCCTCCAGCGGTTGTGAGTGTCCAAATTCTTAGCTGACATTACGCTCCCATCCTTTCAAAGTCCAATTTGTCTGCCATTTCCGTCTGCTTGGACGGAAACAGGTGGGCATAGCGATAGGTGATCTCGATACTCTCATGCCCCACACGGTCAGCAATCGCCACAGCGGAGAAGCCCATGTCAATCAGAAGTGAGATGTGCGAATGCCGGAGGTCGTGGATTCTGATACGCTTGACCCCTGCCGACTTCGCCCCTCTGTCCATCTCATGGTGGAGATAGCTTTTCGTGATGGTGAAAATGCGCTCCTTCTTCTTGATACCGTAGAGCATCCCCAGGTAATCCTTCATCTCGTCACAGAGGAAGTTGGGCATTTTAATGGTGCGGTTGCTTTTCTTCGTCTTTGGCGTGGTAATGACGTCCTTGCCGTGGAGCCGCTGATAGGACTTGCTGATTTTCACCGTCCCGGCCTCAAAGTCAAAGTCTGCCGGGGTCAGGGCCAGCAGTTCCCCCTCCCGAATACCACACCAGTAGAGCATTTCAAAGGCGTAGTAGGAAACGGGCTTGTCCATCATGGCATCTGCAAACTTCTGGTACTCCGCTTTCGTCCAGAACAGCATTTCCTTCCGTTCCTCTGACCCCATGTTCCCAGCCTTGGCGGCGGGATTGGAGCGCAGCTCATAGAAGCGGACAGCGTGATTGAAGATGGCGCTAAGCTGGTTGTGCAGGGTTTTGAGGTAGGTAGCCGAGTAGGGCTTGCGCTTCTCGTCCCGGTAGGCCAGCAACTCGTTCTGCCATGCGATCACGTCCTTGGTGGTGATCTCGCTAATCTTCCGCTTGCCAAAGTAGGGCAGAATTTTCTTCTGGATGATGTTCTCCTTGGTCAGCCAGGTGTTCTCCTTGAGCCGGGGTTTCATATCCTTGGTGTAAAGCTCGGTAAAGGCTTCAAAGGTCATATCCAGGTCGCCGGAGGTCTGCATCTGGAAACTGCGCTCCCACTCCTGGGCCTCCCGTTTGGTGGCAAAGCCACGCTTGCACTTCTGTTTGCGCTCCCCCGTCCAGTCCTGATACCGCACCATGACGTACCATGTTCCTCTTGCTTCGTCCTTAAAGACTGGCATTTAGTTCCCTTCCTTTCTGGCCCCGTAGAGCCGTTCGTTGAAATACTGGCGGTTGACCCGCCCTGCGATGGTGATGAAGCCCTTGTCCTTCAATTCTTCGTTGAGCTGCCGGATGAGTTTATAGGCGTAGGGCTTCGATACACCCAGCTCGTCCGCAACTTCTTCCGCCCGGATGAATCTGTTCTCCATATGGATTCCTCCTTTCTTTTGATTTAACGCTATTTGCTTAACGTAGTCCTATTATACTAACTCTATTCCGTTATGTCAAGACCTTCCAACGAGAAAATATAAACAAATTTATTTATTTTTCTCTTGACTGGTCTAAACATATCTGTTATACTTCAAGTGTCCCCATTACATAGATTGGAGTTGGCAGTTATGGCGATTGGTGAACGTATTCGTTTCTTCCGCAACATGAAGGGCATCACACAGAAGTATCTTGGCATGGTGGTGGGTTTCCCGGAACGCTCCGCCGATGTGCGTATGGCACAGTATGAAACCGGGAGCCGCACCCCCAAGGCCGACCTGACAAAGACCCTGGCTGACTTCTTTGATATTTCCCCTGATGCCCTGACCGTCCCTGACATAGATACCGACATCGGCCTGATGCACACCCTCTTTGCTTTGGAGGATATTCGGGGGCTGACTATTGGGGAGATTGACGGCGAGGTTTGTCTGCGTCTGGACAAATCCAAAGGCAAGACCTATGCCAATATGCTTGATATGCTGTCCGCCTGGGCGGAGCAGGCCAAGAAGCTGGAGGCCGGGGAGATCACCAGGGAGGACTATGACCGCTGGCGGTACAACTACCCCAAGTACGACACCACCCTGCGGTGGGCAAAAGTTCCCTCACAGGAATTGAGTGATTTCCTGGTGGATGCACTCAAAGATAGCCCCGATACTGATGAATAGACAGCAAAAGCCCTTACCGACGTTGCCATCGGTAAGGGCTTTCTAATATGGTTGTCCTCACTTATAAGCCGCAAAAGAACATTCTTTACCCGCAATCCACTGGGGATACAGAATGATACGGCCTATGGGGAGCGTTATCAAATCGTTATCAAAAGAGAGATATAAAACCGCAAAATCGTTGTGCCGCAACGGGTTCGGAGTTTCAAAAACTCACTCCCACTCGATCGTTGCGGGGGGCTTGCCGGTGATATCATAGACCACGCGTCCGGCGCCGGAGACCTCGTTGACGATGCGGGCCGCCACATGGGAGAGGGTTTTATGGGGAATGGGGGCATACTCACAGGTCATGAAGTCGCTGGTACGCACGGCTCGCAGGGCAATGGTATAGTCAAAGGTGCGGAAGTCTCCCACCACGCCTACGGAGCGGGTATTGGTCAGAACCGCAAAATACTGGTCGGCTTTCACATGGCGGCGTTCCAGTTCCTGGCGGAAGATGGCATCTGCATTGCGGAGAATATCCAGCTTTTCCGGCGTGATCTCACCCATGACCCGTACGGCCAGACCGGGGCCGGGGAAGGGCTGCCGAGCCACGAACTTCTTGGGCAGGCCCAGCTGATAGCCCAGAGCCCGCACCTCATCTTTAAAGAGACTGCGCAGGGGTTCCACCACGCCTGCAAAATCCATGTTCTTGGGCAGGCCGCCTACGTTATGGTGGCTCTTGATGGTGGCCGCCTTGCTGCCGCCGGATTCGATCACATCGGGGTAGATGGTTCCCTGGGCCAGATACTTCACATGGGAAAGCTTCTTTGCCTCCGCTTCAAAGACCCGGATGAACTCTGCACCTATGATCTTGCGCTTCTGCTCGGGATCGGTGACGCCTTTCAGGGCCGTCAAAAAACGATCCTGAGCGTTGACGCGAATAAAGTCCAGATCCCGGTTCTTAAAGGCGGCTTCCACTTCGTCCCCTTCGTTTTTGCGCATGAGACCGTGATCCACAAAGATGCAGTGGAGCTGCCCCGGAATAGCCTTGGAAAGCAGCGCCGCACATACGGAGGAATCCACACCGCCGGAGAGCGCCAGCAACACATGGTCACTTCCTACCTGCTTCCGGGCAGCGACAATGAGCTCCTGTTCCAGACCCTCCAGAGTGTAGTCCCCTTTGGCGCCGCAGACATTGTACAGGAAGTTGCGCAGAATATCGGTGCCTTTAGGCGTGCTCTCTACCTCCGGGTGGAACTGGACGCCGTACAGCTTTTTCTCCCGGTTCTCCATGGCAGCGTTGGGGCAGGACGCCGTCCGTGCCACGGAAACAAAGCCCTCCGGCAGAACGGTGATCTGATCCGTATGGCTCATAAGCCCCTGCTGCTCTTTCTCCAGCCCGGCAAAGAGTAGAGAGGAGGCATCCACTTCCATGGCGGTTTTGCCATATTCGCTTACATCGCAGGGCTCCACCTTGCCGCCCATGGACCAGGCCAGCAGCTGGTCTCCATAGCAGATGCCTAACACGGGGATGCCCAGGGAAAAGATATCCTTGTGGCAGCGGGGGGATCCGTCTTTATATACGCTGTTGGGGCCGCCGGTGAGGATGATGCCGATGGGCGAAAGCTGCTTTACTTCCTCAGGAGAGATATCTCCGGCTTTTACCAGAGAGTATACATGGCACTCCCGCACCCGTCTGGCGATCAGCTCCTTATACTGCCCGCCGAAATCCAAAATCAAAACCGTCTGTGAAGCCATATGCTCCTCCTGTTCTATGCGCTGAAAATACAAACGTTCTTCTCTGAAAGAGATAAAACTACATTTATTATATTACAGGCAAACAACGCAGGTGGCAACCTGTTTTTTCTTTTCCCGGTCTGATTTTTATTCCGGCAGAAAAAGCATTCCCGGCGAGGAGGCATCGTTTGACCCGCCGCAAGTTGACAATATGCGCTGTACACAATACCCCTTACGGTATGGAGAGAATGTGTATGAAGCAGTGCATGGATGCGGAAAATCTGCATCGCAGATTAAAGAAGATTATCGGGCAGGTACAGGCCATCGACCGTATGGTGGATGAAGACGTGCCCTGCGAGGATGTGCTTGCGCAGATCAATGCGGCCAAATCCGCATTGAACGGATGCGGCAAAGTGGTGTTGAAAGGGGGCATATCAAGCATTGTGTGCGGGATGGCATAGAACACGGAGATGCGGACAGAACCATAGAAAGCTTTACAAAAGCCGTGGAGCGTTTTGCCAACATGCAGTAAACAGGGAGCCGGTGACAGACCGGCTCTTTTTTATGTATGCATGGGCGCTTCGGCCGGGTCCCGGAAACGAAAAATGCAGACGGTTCCCGTTTCCACCGTCTGCATAAAAAGCGTTTGCGGATCGATCTTTCAGTTGCGGATCTTGGAATGGATCTCCGGGCTGTCCAGCGTCAGGGGCAAAAACGTATACCCGTGTTCTTCCCCCCAGACCAGGATCCGTTCCACGGCGGCTACGCTGAATCCCCGGATATCGTGCTGCAGCACGATGGAAAAGCTGTCGGCATGGCTGCTGATGCCGCCGGTCACACTTTTATATACCGTATCGGTGGTGGCGCCTTCTCCGCAGTCTCCGCTGGATACGTTCCAGTCAAAATAGCGGAAGCCCATATTCTGCATGTGCTGCGCCAGCCGGGAAATGATCCCCCGGTTGAACATGCTGCATGTGTTGGAACTGCCCCCGGGGAAGCGGAACAGCCGGGTATAGCTGCCCGTCTGCTCATAGATCACCTGCTCCGTAGCCAGAAAATCCCGGAAAAATGCCTCCTCACTGGCATAGATATCCTTATAGACATGGGTGTAGCTGTGTACGCCGATGCTGTGCCCCTCTTCATAGGCCCGTTTGATGAATTCGGGAGAAGCTTTGTTCCCAACCACAAAAAAAGTAGCCTTTGCATCATGCTTTTTCAGCACATCCAGCAGGCGGCCCGTATTGCCGCAGGGGCCGTCGTCAAAGGTCAGATATACGGTCTTGGGGGCGGGCTCCACTATGTCCGGTACGGGGACGGCTTCAACGGTGACGGTGCGGGTCACGCTGGCTTCCCGGCCCTCTTCGTCCGCCACGGTGTAGGTGAGCGTATAGGTGCCCGGTACATAGGGGATCACTTCCCCCTCTACCCGGATATTTTCAGAAAGCGCATGGCCTGCTTCGTCTGCGGCCCGGCAGCCCGGATCTTCAAAGGTAAAGGACGCCGCCAGCGTCATCTCCGCCTCTCCCAGCAGCTCCAATACAGGCCCCGCACAGGGAGTGGCCGTAGGAACGGGAGTATCCGTGGGGGCGGGGGAAGGGGAAACCGTGGCTGTGGGGGCAGGGGCAGGCGTGGCTGTTGCCTCCGGGGTGGGCAAAGCCTGAGCTGCTCCGGTCTTTGCCTGACGGCAGCCGGTCAGCAGAAGCAAAAGCAGCCCTACGCCCCATAGCCGACAGGATCCGAATGATTTTTTCATTGTTTGCACCTTTCATTTTATATTTCGTATTATAGCACAGCCTGCCCCATGCGCAAGAAAATATCCCCGGCAAAAAACGACAAAAAACAATTCACCTGTTGTCAGAGAAAATGTATAGCAAAAAAGATCTCCGTGCAGAGATCTTTTTTAAGCGGTGCCATGTCTTCAGGCCAGATAGAAGCAGTTCCAGTATACCGGCCCCCACAGGTTCACCAGCACGCACAGCAGGATCAGAGCCGCTTTCCAGCTGGTCAATTCCCGGCGGGTAAGACCCATGGCCGCCAGCAGCAGGGTGTAGGGGAGGAAGTCCATGGCATAGCGCATGCCAAACTGGGCAAAGCCGTTGCCGTAGTTCATCAAAAACGGCAGGGCGCACAGCACCATAGCTCCCAGTATGAACCAGCAGAGCTTTTCTTTTTTAAAGTCGGCCCGAAGTGCAAAGTATAAAGCCGGGGAGGTGATACTCAGGCATACCCCCGCCATGGTGGGAATGATATAGGGGAACTCGGTGGAAAAGGCCGGGGGCAGCAGGAAGATGGAGTACAGATTGTAGGGGATGCTGCTCAAAGACAGGGGGCCGCCTACGGTTTTTTCACATTCCTTCAAAAAGGCCAGTTGCTCCGAAGCGGGAAGGGACTGCAGCTGATTATACAGATCCCGGTGCAGATCCTTCAGGTGGGTCAGGTTGTAGCCCTGATCCATGATGGTGCCGTAGCGGATATAGTCAAAGGCCATGTACATACCCCCGAATATGGCCGCGCCTGCGCAGAAAAGCAGCAGCAGCCGCAGCCAGCTCCGTTTTTCATGCCGGAGGAGGATATAGCCGAAAAAGAATACTGCCCCCGGCAGGTTGGCCATGCGGCAGGTGACGGAAAAGCCGTAGCACAGCCCCGCCAGGAATATATCCAGCCCAGGCCGTTTGCTTTTTCGGGTCAAAAAGACTATGGCCAGCAGTAAAAAGAACCAGCCGGATACATGACCTAAAAACCAGCTGTGGCCAATGGCGGCCAAAAAGCAGTGGGTGGTGCCGAAAACCGCCAGCACCGTGCACCAGAACCGTTCCCGTATCCCCCGGCCAATGCCCATCTGCCGGAATACCCGGTAAAAGAGAGTACAGTTTCCCGCCCCCAGCAGGATGGAAAGCCAGGCGATGTTAAACCCGTCCACGCCCCATATGGCCACAAAGGGAAGGCACAGCAGGCTGGGACCCGGGGCAAAGTGCATATAGGTATGCCCGCCGAAGGCTACGGATTCCAGATACTCGGGCATACCGTCCACATACAGGCGGCCGTGAAGCAAAGCTTCGGCCAGATAGCTGTAATTGTTGTAAAAAACGAATTTGTGATTGTTCAGCAGGAAAAAGAGTAAAAAGGCGCCCAGAAACAGCAGCAGCTCCATGCCGCCCCGGTCCAGAAATCCTCTTTCTTTTGCAGGCAGCAGGATTCCGCCCCGCCGCCAGAGTCTGTCCAGCAGAAATACGCCCAGCAGCAGAATGCTCAGGCTCAGCATTATGGTTCCGTACAGTTCCCCCGCCTCCATGGTTCGTTCCTCGTTCCCTGTTTGTTCTTC
This sequence comes from uncultured Eubacteriales bacterium, assembly GCA_900545265.1. GTDB lineage: Bacteria > Bacillota > Clostridia > Christensenellales > CAG-138 > RUG472. Next base: position 108,202 of record UQYI01000005.1, on the reverse strand, counting down.
CTTATTATGCCATAAAGTTGCGTTCAAATTGCGTCCAAAGAATGAATTTATGCACGCCTTTCTTTTTCTTTCCCGCAGGTGGAAAATGAAAAAAACACCGCATGTCCACAATTTCTTATCAATTATGCCCTTTCCATGTCATAATCCCGGTGTAAGATAGCCACAATAAAACAAAGTACCCTCTCTTAAAGGCCCCGGGCCCGGAGGGAAACCACATAGAAGGAAGGCTTGGATATGGAATATTGGCAAGACCCGGCACAGACTCCCGGAACAAAAAAGAAGAACCGTCTTTCCGTAGGTATGGGGTTGTTCCTGACCTGCATCGTACTGACTACCCTGATCGGTCTGTTTGCAGGGTTGCTTATCAGCAATTTCACGCATGACAGCTACTTGACCGCAGACAGGGGATCCCAGGAGCAGCAAACGGTTCAAAGCCAGCCGGAATCTTCCGACGGCACTGCCCAGACGCCTTCCGGCAGCAGCGATGCCCAGGGCGTGCTGACTACCACCCCTGTGCTTAAGAATGATTCCCAGTATACCAAGGCAGAGATCATTGAAAAATGCGCCCCCAGCGTGGTGGGGATCGACATCACCTATACCGCCAACAGCAGCTACTATTTCGGTTACGGCTTCGGCGGCACCCAGGAGGCTCAGGCCAGCGGCAGCGGTGTGATCCTTACCCAGGATGGATATATCGCTACCTGCGCCCATGTGATCGCACAGGCCAACACCATCAAGGTGACGCTTAATAACGATGAAACTTACGATGCTAAGCTCATCGGCGCCGACAGCAGCAACGATATCGCCATCATCAAAATCGAAGCTACCGGCCTTACCGCTGCAGAGCTGGGTGAAAGCGATATGCTTACCGTGGGTGAAGATGTGATCGCCATCGGCAACCCTCTGGGCGAGCTGCGGGGCTCCGCCACCCATGGCATGATCTCTGCTACCAGCCGTACCATCACCGTGGAAGGCCAGGAGATGACTTTGATCCAGACCGATGCGGCCATTAATGAGGGCAACTCCGGCGGCGGTCTGTTCAATGCGGCCGGTCAGCTTATCGGTATCGTCAATGCAAAGGTTTCTTCCTCCGGCGTAGAAGGATTGGGCTTTGCCATCCCCCTGAACTCCGTGCTGAAAGAGATCAATGATCTGGTTTCCTTCGGATACATTAAGGATCGTCCCTATCTGGGCGTTTCCACGCAGGATGTTTCCCTGCGGAATGATTACGGCAACTGGTTCTCCAGCCGCAGCGGCGTCTCCTGTGTGCAGGTAGTGCAGGTGATCTCCGGCGGTACGGCGGATGTGGCTGGCGTACAGGTGGGGGATCTGATCATGAAGCTCGATGATACGGAGATCACGTCGAATACCGTCCTCTCTCAGGCCATCCAGGCATATAAACCCGGAGATAAGGCCATACTGACCATACAGCGGAACGGAGAGACCAAGACCCTGGAAATCGTATTCCAGGAGTATGCGCCGCAAATCACCGCTGCTGCCAATAACGGATAAACTGCCATAAGGCGTTTATCATACCCCCCATCCTCATACACAGAGAAGCCCTTCATCCCCCCCGAAGGGCTTCTCTGTATTTTGGCTTAAAACGGCTGCAGAATGTCCAGCTGGGTGGCAGCCAGCAGCAGCTCGTCCAAAATGGACTCCCGCCATTTGTAAATATTGGCGGTGCTGACATGGAGTTCCATGGAAAGGCGGATCACTTCGTTTCTCCGGCAGCGACTCCCGCTTCCCAGCTGGAACAGGCGGCTGAATACCATTGCCTTTTCCGGATCGGCGGCCAACAGGCGCTTTTGCACCATTTCTACTGCTGTCACCCAGCCGGCTTTGATCCTGTGGGCCTCGGTTTCAAAAAGTTCGGAGGGCTGCGCATCTTCAAAGCCGGACAGATAGGCCTTGTAGCTGCGATAGCATTTGGCATGGCGGGCGGCGGTCTTTCTCAGTTGCAGATCCATTGTGTTTCTCCTTTTGATTGATAATTGATTTTGTGAAAATTCTTTCTGTTAAACGAACGATTGTTCGTATAATAGTATAGCACAGGATCGGGATCTTGTCTGCCCCGGAAAAGGAAAAAGTAAAAATTATTTGCAGACGGAGGCACCCTGCATTTTCCGGGAAACGGTTGACGGAAGGGGCGGAATTGGGTAAACTAAATAAGGTTAAGGATAAGCTATATTTTTTTGGAGGCAGGCATGAGTCAGTATTACAGTATTCAGGGAGGCAGACGGCTGGAGGGTACCGTGACCATCAGCGGCGCAAAAAATGCGGCGGTGGCCATTATTCCGGCGGCTGTATTGGCCGGGGAATGCTGTATTCTGGAAAACCTGCCGGATATTCAGGATGTGAAAAGCCTGCGGAGCATCCTCACCCGCCTGGGAGCCAAGGTAGACTTTACCAGGGGAGACTGTATGCGCATAGACCCCAGCTCCATTACCACCCGGGACGTGACTTTTCCGGAGGTAAGCTCCATGCGGGCTTCCTATTATCTGATGGGTGCCATGCTGGGGGCATACGGTGAGGTGGAACTGGCCTTGCCCGGAGGCTGTGTGATCGGCCCCCGGCCCATTGATCAGCATATCAAGGGGATGCGGGCTTTGGGCGCTAATGTGTATATGGACGAAAGCCGCAACGTGGTCCGGGCACAGGCTGCCCGCCTTAAAGGGGCGGAGATATTTTTTGATCTGGTATCCGTAGGGGCGACCATCAACGTGATGCTGGCCGCCTGCCGGGCAGAGGGGCAAACCGTCCTGCAGAATGTGGCCAAGGAGCCCCATGTGGTGGACGTGGCCAATTTTTTGAACATGATGGGCGCTTCCATTAAAGGGGCAGGTACGGACGTGATCCGCATTCAGGGGCGGCCCAAGCTCCATGGGTGCAGCTATGCCGTGATCCCCGACCAGATTGAGACCGGCACTTACATGATCGCCGCCGCCGCCACCCGGGGGGATGTGATCATTAAAAATGTGATCCCCACCCATATGGAAGCCATTACTGCCAAGCTGCTGGAAAGCGGCGCCAAGGTGGTAGAAGGGGACGATGGGCGGGAATTTTTCCTGCGGGTGCGTATGAAGGAGCGGCCCCGGGCGGTAAACATCAAGACTGCCGTGTATCCGGGCTTCCCCACGGATCTGCAGCAGCCCATGATGGCCTATCTGGCAACGGCTCGCGGGAACTCGGTCATTCAGGAGAATATCTTTGAAAACCGTTTTAACCATGTAAAAGAGCTGCGGAAGATGGGCGCTTCCATCTCCATCAGCAAGCGCACGGCCCGGGTTCGGGGCGTGGAGGCACTTCACGGGGCCGATATTCAGGCCAGCGACCTGCGGGCAGGGGCTGCTTTGATTGTGGCTGGCCTTTCTGCCGGAGGGGAGACACGGGTCCGGGGCGTAGAATATATAGACCGGGGTTATGAGCATCTGGAGCACAAGTTCAACGCGCTGGGAGGCTGCATCTCCAGAAAATGATATACGGTTGTTAAAGCACAGAGGCCGCAGAGGAACACAAAAACGTTCCTTTGCGGCCTTTTTATTGGAAGCCGAGCCGGCGAGGCCCCGAAAGCCGATTGCCAGGAAGCGAGGGGCGGGGGCGCACTGCGTGCCTGGCGGCACGCCTGCGGGGCGAATGCCCCGCAGGGTTCCGGCGGCTTTGCCGCCGGAACGTGCGCCCCCGGGTTTCGTATACAAGTTTTGTTCGGGCTCCGGCGTCCCCTGCCCCGACGGTATTCGGTAACATTGCGGCACTCTTTTCAGGCGCAAACAAAAAGCGCAGAGCTTTTGCTCTGCGCTGCCGGATCCTTTGGATCACTCAATATCCATATATTCTTTCCCGCTGCCTTCTGCCGGCATGGGCCAGCAATTGCGTTGGCAGATCATCTTCAGGAAGTTATTGACCACCTGGGAGCGGTACCGGCACTTCTGGGCGACCACGGTCAATGTGGGCATAAGGCCGCCGCCTTCCATATCCCGAACGGTGAGCCCCTCTACGCCTTCCAGTTCCTTCAGCAGGAGCTTGGGCAGGATGGTCATGGTGTAGCCTCTCTGGGTAAAGGCCAGGCAGTCCTGCATCCGGGAACCGATGACCCGGATATCCGGTTTAAAGCCCAGTGTGCGCACAAAAGCGGAGTTGGCCTGAAGCATGGTGTTGGTCACGGCCACGGGATGATCCGCAAATACGGAGTAGGGCAGAACGCCCTCGGGCAAGTCTGTAAACTTGGGGCAGTCTCCTTTCCACAGCGCCACCAGAGAATCCGGTTCGGCATGCACCACTTCCAGCGTATCGGGAATATTCCTGTCGGAATAAAGCACTGCCACTTCGATTAAACCGTTGACCAGCATCTTCAGCAGAGAACTCTGATCTGCTTCGATGGACTTAAAGGAAATAAGGGGATATTCCCGGGCATACTGCTCCATAAGGGATTCCCACTTGGCGCCGCACAGACCGCTGATGCGGCCGTAGCGCAGCGTGCCCTCTTCCCCGGAAAAGCTGCTGGTGATCTCCCGCTGGGCTTCCTGCTCCAGAGCCACCATTTCTTTTGCTTTTTCATACAGGATCCGTCCCGCATCGGAAAGCACCAGCCGCTGGCCGCCGCGGTGGAAAAGCCGGGTGCCAAAGCGCTGTTCCATGGATTTAAGTTGATTGCTCAGAGCCGGCTGGGCCACACCCAGCTTTTTGGATGCAGCCGTCAGGGTCTCTTCTTCTACGATGGCGATGAAGTTTACATAATATTGAAAATTCATGGTGCCTCCTGAACTGTTGTTCTATAATAATTATAGTATACCCTCCTCATGCAGTAAGTTCAACTCCCTTTTATAAAAATATAGCCGTTTTCCAGGCAGGAGCTTCCCCCCAATGAAATCGCAAAGGCGGCTTTTCCCCTTGCGTCCGGAAGAAATCTGGGGCATAATAAAGAAAAAACACATAAGGAATCAGACGGTATGAAACTCAACTACAAGCGGACCATTCTGGTGGGCTTTGCCTTTTTCCTCATCTGCACCTTCTGGCAGGCCTATGATACCATTATTCCCAAGATCCTTACAGACAAATTCGGTATGTCTCAGGCCTATTCCGGCATCATCATGGCCATCGACAATGTGCTGGCCCTGTTCATGCTGCCGCTGTTCGGCTCCCTTTCCGATAAGTGCAAAAGCCCCATGGGCCGCCGGACGCCCTTCATTCTCATCGGCACTATTGTGGCGGCGCTGGCTTTTGTAGGTCTGAGCTTTGTGGATAATCTGCAGCTGAACCGGATCAGCGCTGTTTCCGCCATAGACGATCCCACCGCCATGGAAGCCATCTATGAGGATCAGAAAGAGGCTTCCCTGCTGACCCCTGCGGGAGAGAGCTTTGTCCTGGGTGAAAAGTATACCAAAGAAGCCTTTGCCGCCATTCCTTCCATGAAGGAGGGGAAGGTAAACCCCGAGTATTCCGATTATGTGGTGCCGGCCCGGCAGGCGGCGGTGCACAAGATTACCCGCAGCGATCCCTCACTGGAGCGGCTGTTCATTCTGGTACTGTGCGTGGTGCTCATTGCCATGGCGACTTTCCGCTCCCCTGCCGTAGCTTTGATGCCGGATGTAACGGTGAAGCCCCTGCGCAGCAAGGCCAACGCCGTTATCAATCTGATGGGCACTGCTGGGGGTATTCTGGTGCTGGTGCTGGGTATGGTGTTTAAAACCTCCAGCACAAAGAACGCCCTTATGAGCTATACGCCCTTCTTCTGCGCTGTAGCGGGGATCATGCTTCTGGCTCTGGTGATTTTCATGCTTACAGTGAAGGAGCCCCGGCTGGTAAAGGAGATGGAGCTGGAATCCAGACGGTACGGGCTGGAAGAGGTTCCGGAGGAAGCCGATATCCCACGGGGCAGGCTGGGCAAAGGGGAGCTGCGTTCCCTGCTGTTCATCCTCGGCTCCATTGTGCTGTGGTTTATGGGTTATAATGCCGTGACCAGCAAATATTCCGTCTATGCCGAAAAGGTACTGGGCATGGATTACAACACCACCCTGCTGCTGGCTCAGGCGGCGGCTATCGTCAGCTATCTGCCTGTGGGGATGATCGCCAGCCGGGTAGGCCGGAAAAAGACAATTCTGGCAGGTATCCTCATGCTGACTGCAGCCTTCGGTACTGCTTCCTTCCTGCGGGTAGGGAGCAGCCAGCTGCTGATGAACGCCATGTTTTGCCTGGCGGGTATCGGCTGGGCAACCATCAATGTCAACTCCTTCCCCATGGTGGTGGAGATGTGCAAGGGCAGTGATGTGGGCAAATATACGGGTTTCTATTATACCGCTTCCATGTCCGCCCAGACTCTGACCCCTTATCTCAGCGGCAAGCTGATGGACATGGAGGGCATGACCGCCCTGTTCCCCTATGCTACGGTGTGCGTGGGGCTGGCCTTTGTGACCATGCTTTTTGTGCGTCACGGAGACAGCAAGCCCATGAAGAAGCAAAGCACGCTGGAAGCTTTTGACGTAGAAGACTGAGCCCTGCGGGGGCATGGGCTGCTTCCTGAAAGGGAACGGTCCGTTTTATTTTTTGCCGACCCCGATTTCGGCGTGTTGGCTGCGTATTCTTTTTCAGAAAGGATATCCTATCCCCTATGGCAAACAACTCCATAGAAAAGCAGGTTCTGGAAGCCCAGAGGGATCCTCAGGCGGCCGACCGGCTGATCGAACAGTATACGCCGTTTATCCGCCGGGAAACGGCCCGGTTCACCAAGCGCATTCCCCGGCCGGATGGGGAGGAGCTGAGCATTGCCATGCTGGCTTTTTATGAATCCATCCGAGCCTATACTCCGGGTCGGGGCGCATTTCTGCATTTGGCTGCCGCCGCCATACATAACCGGCTGACGGATCATGCCCGGCGGGAGAGCCGGCACCGGGGGAACGTCTCTTTGGAGCTTGCCTGGGGCGAAGACGGCCTGACTCTGGGAGAAACACTGCCGGATGAAAAAGATGAGCTGGCCGCCCGGAAGGAAAGCCGGCTGACCCGGGAGGAAATAGAAGAGTTCACCTGTCGGTTAAAGGATTTTGGCCTGAGTTTGGGGGATGTGGCAGACAGCTGCCCCCGGCAGGAGCGGACTATGGATGCCTGTATGCAGGCCTTGGATTATGCCCGGGAAAATCCGCTCCTGCTGCAGGTACTGGAGCGGGAGAAAAAGCTGCCTCTTTCCCGATTGGCCTTAGGGGCAGGCGTAGAGAAAAAAACGCTGGAACGGCACCGGAACTATCTGGTAGCCATCCTGCTGGCCTATACCAACGGCTATGAGATCATCCGGGGGCATTTGAGCCGGATACACAGAAGGGAGAACCCATGAAGGAATACCTGGTTATGGAATGTCACCCGGGATACGCCGTGGTGCTGGACAGGGAAGGCCGGTTCCTGCGGGTAGCCAATCTGGGCTATACTGTGGGGCAGCTGGTGGACGAGGTGGTGGAAGCCCTGCCGCCCGTACAGGAAACAGAAACATCCGTCCCTTCCAAAAGAAAGGTTCCGCCGCTGGTTCGCTGGGGGCTGGGGGCGGTGGCTGCCTGCCTGTGCCTGCTGCTGGTAGGGTTGGGCCGCTTTTCTCAAAGCCTGTGGGGCACGGTAGTGCTGGATATGGGTCCCGCTGCGGAGATCCGGGTGAACCACCGGGAACAGGTGATGGAGATCCTGCCCCTGAACGATGCGGGCAGTGCGTTGCTGGCGGAATATTCCGCCCGGGGAAAAGCGTTGGATACGGTTTGCGAAGAACTGGCCGCTCTGGCCGCCCGGAATGGCTATTGGCAGGAAGGGGACGCCGCCTCCCTTACGGTGGAGAGCGAGGATACCCAATGGAAGCAGCGCACGGAGACCCGGCTCTGGGAGCAGCTGGCGACTTATACGGATACTACGTTGCTGGTCCTTCCGGTAATGCCCCGGAGCACTCCCGCTCCGGAAAGCCCGCTCCCGTCTTCCGTTCCTGAAGAAAGCCCCGCATCCGGTGGGAAAGTTCCGTATCCTGCCGGAGAGGATGAGGACGACGACGATGATGACGATGAGGATGATGAGGAGGAGGACCATGATCCCGGCAGCTGCCGGAACCCTGCGCACCATCATTAAAAAGAAATTAAAAAAGAGTAACGGCGACCCCGGTTTTTCTTTCATGGCAGCGTACTCTATCAGCACAACCAACAAAAAGGAGACAATAACATGCAGCAAAGAGTAATCAAATCCATTTTTCTGATTATGGCCCTGATACTGCTTTTCGGAGCTGTGGCCTGTCAGGCTCAGAATGAGGCTCAGGCGTCTGTTTTTCAGGATTCCGGTGCAATGGGCGCACTGATCCTCAGTGTAAATCCCCAGATCGAGATCCAATATGATCAGGCGGGGCTGGTCACCGGGCTTACGGGGCTCAACGAGGATGGCAAGAGCGTGATCGCCGCTTACGGCAAGGGCATCGGCATGGCTTGTGATCAGGTGGTCAGCGACCTGGTGGAATGCATTCATGCACAGGGGTATTTTGTTCCCGGAGATGACGGCGCCCAGAAACAGGTAGTGCTGAAGCTGAAGGCAGGCTCCCGGTGCCCTGACGACAGCTTCCTGGAAACCGTTACAGAAAAGGTGCGCACCACCGTAGACAGCTGGGAGCAGCCCGCTTTCATCACTCTGGCGCAGGCGCAGGAAAAGGCTCTGGCTTACCTGGGTCTTGCCGATGCACAGCTGACCAAAGCCGTTTTTGATGCCCAGGACGGCAAATACGAATTCATTTTTACCGCAGCGCAGATGGGCTATGGCGTGGATGTAGATGCGTACACCGGCAATATCCTCAGGCTGGAACAGGCGCAGCTGACGGTGGAGCCCACTGCTCTTCCCGGTCAGGATGGTTTTATCGGACTGGAAGCTGCCAAAAAGCTGGTTCTGCAGAAACTGGGGCTTACCTCTGCCGAATTTATCAAAGCAGAGCTGGATGCGGAAGACCGGAAGTATGAATTGGAGCTTATCGTAGATGGCATAGAATACGATTTCGACATCGATGCCTACAGCGGCGCATTTCTCAAGCAGGAACAGGAGACCGTAGGGTCTTCTGCCGGCAGTCAGCCTTCCGCTTCCAACGTCATCGGTCTGGATGCAGCCAAGAAGATCGTTCTTAAAAAGCTGGGGCTGAACTCCGCCACCTTTACCAAGGCCAAGCTGGACAAAGAGGACGGCGAGTATGAGCTGGAGCTTATCGTCAACGGCATAGAGTATGAGTTCGACATTGATGCCTACAGCGGCAGGATCCTGAAAATGGAACAGGAAGGTCTGGACGGGGATGATGATGATTACGACGGGTATTGCGATGATTATGCCCGCCATGGGTATTGCGACGATGACGACCATCATCATGGCCGCCGCAGGGGCTGTTGAAAAGAAGGAAAAAGAGGAGGCATTCGCCTCCTCTTTTTAATAGGACGTTACTGAGGGTCACAGGGGCAGGCTTCACTGGGGTGTCCGGTGAGTACTTGCCGCACCTGCCGCCGCCGCAGGAACACCGTCAGCCAGCATACTGCCATGGAGGTCAGACCGCAGATGGTCATGCAGAGCCGGTAGTCCAGCACCTCCCCCAGAGCGCCGATGGCCAGAGACAGCACCGCTCCAGATGCCGTGCAGAGCATGGATTCATAGGCATTGAGCCGGGCCCGCAGCCGGTCGGGGATGTAGCGCTGCACCGCCGCCTGGCGGATGGTGGCGCTCTGGATGCCCAGAAAGCCGCAGACAGCCCGGTTCACCAACATCAAGGGGTACGGCAGCCACAGGAGACAGGCATCCATCAGCTCATAGGTCTGATACACCCCGAACAGAAAACCGAACCGCTTTTGCTCCGGCGGGGAGCAGCGGTAGCGGACGGCTCCGCCGATGGTGCGTCCGGCGAATTCCGCTGCGGAGAAAAAGGAATACATGGCAGTGGTGAAATCCGGCGCTGTGCGGAAAAAGGCGACGAGCAGGGGAGAGTAGCTCATGCCCATGCCGTTGGCGACGGCCATGTACTCATAGAGACCGTGCAGGCCGTGCTCCTGCCGCAGGTAGGCGGCAGCCTCCCGGATATCCCGCCACCAGGTTTTCAGGGACAGCAGCGGCGCCTGATCCCGGCGGTTCTCCTGCACCCGGATTCGGTTTTCGATTAGGGCGGCCAGCACCGACAGCGCAGCTTGGATCAGCAGCAGCCGCCCCACGCCCAGAGTGTCGTACATCAGCGCCGCCAGCGGCATCATCAAGACCTTCAAAATGGGGTAGAGCATGGCGGAGATGGTGTAGCCACGCTCCTCCTGCCCCTCCGGCAGCAGCAGGGGGTAAAAACTGTTGTAGGCCAGCTCGTCGAAGGATCCGAGACACGATACCAGCAGGGAAAAAGCCAGATAGGCGGTGTAGGAGAAATCGTTGTGCAGCAGGAACAGCCCTGCTCCGGCGTAGCACACACCGTTGAGCAGGTCGCCCCACACCAGAAAGGGCTTACGGGGCAGACGGTCCATCATGGGGGCAATGATCAGCGGCAGCAGCACCATGGGGATCAGCTGAATGGCCACCACCAGTGCCGCTGCCAGGGTGCTGCCCGTCTCATCAAAGACCAGAAAGGACAGTGCAAATTGGCTGATGATGCCGCCGGCAGCGCCCAGCGCCGTAGCGGCGGTGATGCGGGTAAAGTCCCGTGTCCAGAGTGTTTGTTTCATAGCATTCACCTCACTGCAATGATTATCTCTCAACTTCTTACAAAAGAAAAGCAGGCCGTTGTGGGAAAGATATTACCACAATGCCCCGCTTAGATGGGTAAAAATACTATTTTGCAGGAAACTCCTCCAACAGGCGGCACGCCTGACGGTATTGGCGGTTGGCTTTGTACCACGCCAGCACCCATGGCAGGTGAAACCGGGCAAAGCCCATGGGGTATGTGTCCCGCAGGCGATGGAAGCAGCCCAGCAGCCGGGTACCATAGGCGCTGTCGTGGAGATAGTCCGGGTGCTCCAGCCGATAGCGCACCAGCGCCAGCATATGCTGCTCCATTTCGGTGGTGGCCAGAGACTCCGCCTGCTGGACGGCCGCCAGCGCCTGCTCCCGGTGCCCCAGCTGCTCGTAGCAGATGGCCAGCTTGTGCAGGTTCAGAAAGCCGGGGTGGGGGAGAGCGGCAAAGTAGGGCAGGGCCTTTTCAGGCTGGCCCAGTTCCAGTTGAGTGGCGGCAACGTTGTAGCGAATAGAGGTCAGACTTTCGGTGTCACCCAAAGCCTCCGCCAGACGCTCCGCCACGGCGAAGTGGGCCAACATTTCCTCCATGTGGCCCAGATCCGAGTAGCAGTTGCCCATCCACAACCGGCAGAACAGCATCAGGTGGGGGTATCCGGCGTCTGCTGCCGAGCGGTAGGCATCCCGCAGCACCTCTATGGCGATGGTGTACTCACCCTTGGCGTAGAGGGCCTTTCCATGGAGGGCGGCCAGCAGCGGCAGCGGTTCCAACCGCACAGCCTCTTCCCAACGACCCTGCAGGCCGCGCTGCAAGGCCAGTTGCCGGGTGGAGAGAAAGGGCTCCCATTCCTCCGGCAGAGGGCGCATTTCATCTGCATAAAAGGCGGCCAGCAGCAGGGCGTCCGCCGCCAGCGGACTGCAGGCGAGGCTCTCCTGCCGGGGCTGCACCAGGCGTTCATAGCAGGAGGCGAAGCCCGGGCCGCCGGAGAGCAGGGCCTTCCAACAGGGGTCTAATCCCTCCGGCTCCGGAGTCCAGATAAGACCCAACCGGTGCAGCAGAAGCTTTGCCACCTCCGGGGAGGGAACTGCCTTGCCCTGTTCGATCTTGGACAGATAAGAAGGGGCGCAGATGCCCTGGCACAGACCTTCCTGGCTCCAGTCCCGGCGGAGACGGGCCTGCCGGATCAGCAGTCCGGCGACGTCGCCGCCCCTCATTTGACAAGACCTCCCGTGATGGTGCCTGCAGACCGGCTGCCGCTGGTTCGGGAGAAGTCCATCTTCCGCAGCAGAGCGGGGATCGGCTTATTGCAGGCGCCCGGTGCCGGTTGCCCCGGCATCACTTCGGCGTATAAAAACTGTTTGCACATAATAAGCTCCTTTATTTCAAAACGCTATCCCAAAAGATCAAATGATTGATGATCCAAATAAGGGATGCCATTTATACTTTTGCCGTTCCAATCTGTCAAGGGATTTTTAAAAAGCAGAGGATAAAATGCATTGTGCCCCCACTTGAAATTTCTATTGCCCGGTTTCTGCCGGTATGTATCTTGCCTGTCTACATCATTGGAGCAGCGGCTTTCGGGGTTTCGGCAATATTTCCGGCTTTTGCCGCCTGCCGGTCAATGCCGGCAGGATAGCGGTTCAGTTTCCTACTGGTCAACAGAGTCATATGGACTGTCCTCCAATAGGACTGGCTTTACCTGCGATTCAACCATTCCGGCTGATTACAAAACCGAAGGGAGAGGATTTCCCCGTGAAGTATCTCCCTTCGCCTCCTCTTTTAAGGGGCGGATCGCCGCATCTTTGCGCTTAACAAGACAGTCGTATGCGATCCACGATCTCATAACCGGATCCCAGCACCCGGGAAAACTCTATTTCATATATGCAGGCCGAAAAAGGCACAAAACGGACCTGCATGCTGCGGCACAACTTATTCAGATCCAGCTCCGGTCCCTGCACCAGAGTGGTATGGGGCAGCCACCTGTCTCCCCGGGTCCACAGGTTGAGTGCAGCGCCGTATGCTTCCTCGATGCGATCATGCATGGCCTCCAGCATGGGGGATCTTTCCGGGATCGCTACGATAAGGGAGGTCTCGGAAAGAACTTCCAGCCCTGTATACCGTACCAGAAACGGGGCGGCAGAGGAAAGCAGTTCCTTGCAGAAGCGAATAAAGGCAGTCTCGTTTTCGCCCATATAAGCAGCGATGGTGATATGCCCGTGCAGGGGCTTTATGGCAGGCATGGCGGAAAGGGCGATCCGCTGCAGCGACAGGAGTTTTTCTGTAGCTTCATTGTCAAGCTTTGCGATCATACACAGCATACTGCACCCTCCGTAGCTTTGGAATTGAAAAAGGATATCCTGTTCTGAGGTTCTCATTCTGTGGGGAAAGCATAGAGTTTTTTATGAGAAAATTATGCTTTTTGGCCGTTTTGCTGCCCTTGCTGCTGTTTCGTGGGTGTAAAGAAGCTTCTACTGCTCCGGCAGAGATGCGGGAGACAGGGGTCACACCGCCGGCATATCTGGTGGTATTGGACTGCGGCCACGGGGGCTTTGATGCCGGAGCCCGGGGGGATGATACCGGCGTCCGGGAGGATGAGCTGAACCTGGCTGTGGGCATGCTGCTGAAGGAAGCACTGGAGGAGCTGGGAGTACAGGTTTCTGTGACCCGCAGCGAAAGCGAGGCTTTGGGGGATACGAAAAAGGAAGATATGCGCCGCCGGGGAGAACTTTTGTGCACCGAAGGGGCCGATGCGGTGGTCTCTGTACACATGAACCACTTTTCCGACAGAAAGGTAGCAGGGCCCATGACCTTTTATCAGGCAGGGGCAGAGGAGGGGCAAGAGCTGGCACAGGCGGTCATGGACGCCCTGTGTGCCGGTTTGGGGCTGAAAGCCCGCCTGGCCAACCCGGGGAACAACTTTGTCACCCGGATCCCCACTGCCCCGGCGGTGCTGGTGGAATGCGGATTCCTCAGCAATCCGGAAGAGGAACTGCGGCTGCAGGAACCGGAGTATCAGCAAAAACTGGCCCGGGCCATTGCAGCGGGCGTACGGGCCTATCTGCAGGCAAAAAGCGAAGAAGCTTTGCCTTCTTTCAGCCCAGCAGCGCCTTGAGATAGGCGGGCATATAGGCCGGAAGATCCTGAGGCCACCGGGCGGAGATCAAATTGCCGTCGGTGACCACGGGTTCGTTGATCCATGTGGCCCCGGCATGGCGCATGTCGTCTTTGATGCCGGGGGTAGAGGTCACCTGCCGGCCGGAAAGCACCTCTGCCGAGCACAGCACCCAGCCTGCGTGACAGATGATGCCCACAGGCTTTTTTGCCGCCATGAAGTATCGGGCCATCTCCAGCACCCGGTCAAAGCGGCGGAGCTTATCCGGGGCCCAGCCCCCGGGGATCAGCAGGCCGTCATAGCCTTCATAGGGGATCTCCTCAAAGGTAAAGTTCGCCTGAGCATGGACGCCGTATTTGCCGGTGTATTCCCGAATGGCTTCCCCGGCCACGTCCACCTGCACTCCGGCTTCCCGGCAGCGGAGGATGGGATACCACAGCTCCAGATCCTCAAAGTCGTCAGAGATAAGACTGATCACCTTCACTTGCTTTTCCATGGGTTGCCTCCTTTGATGCTGTTTTTATTCCACGATCAGCTCACACCGCTCTCTTACGGAGCAGGCGGCGATATAGGCTTCCTCGCTGGGGATCCAGCGCCGGCGGAAGGATTCCCAGCCCTCCGGGCCGTTGCGCAGAAGGATCCGCCGCTGCTGTTCCTCCGTGGAAATATCCACAAATACAGCCAGATCATAATAGCGGTGCAGGACGGGCAGCAGTGCATAGGCCCCTTCCACCACCACAAAGGGCTTGTCCACCGTTCTCTTTTCCGGCAGGAAGGCCTGCTTTTCACAGGAGAAGGCCCGGTAGGCAAAAGGGATCCGTTTTTGCAGCGGTTCCGCTACTTCCCGGGCAAAGCGTTCCATATCCATATGACTGCCGGGGAGGCGGCGCTGCCGGGCAGGGTCTGCCCGGGGCAGAAAGAAATCGTCCGTATGCACCACGCTGCCATGGAAGCGTTCCGCCAGCATTCCGGCCAGAGTGGTTTTTCCGGCGGCGGAACGGCCCTCCAGCACCAGTACAAAGGGAACGCCCGGCTGCACCTGCGCTGCCAGATATTCCGTAAGCTGCTCTCTGGTCATGGGCGCCCCTTATATGACCTGAAACAGATAGAATTTCAGATAACTGGTTTCCGGCACCGTGGGCAAAATGGGATGATCCGGCCCCTGCTGGCGGGCTTCTATCTGCCGAAGGGTCACATGGGCGTCGGCGGCAGCCTCCAGAAGCATCCGTTTGAAATCCTCTTCGTACATGAAGTGGGAACAGGAGCAGGTAGCCAGATACCCGCCCCGGGGCAGCAGCTGCATGGCCCGGCGGTTGATCTCCTTATAGCCCCGGTAGGCATTTTTTCGGGTATCGCTGCTCTTGGTAAAGGCCGGGGGATCCAGAATGATATAATCGTATGCCCGGCTCTTCTTTTCGCCCAGTTCCGTAAGCAGTTCAAATACATCCCGGCAGACAAGCTCCAGCTCCAGCCCGTTGAGCCGGGCATTGGCGGCCGTTTCTTCTATGGCTGCCTGTGAGATATCCACCGCCGTAACTTTGGCGGCTCCCGCCCGGGCGCAATTTAGGGCAAAGGCTCCGGTGTGGGTAAAGCAGTCCAGCACCCGCATCCCTCTGGCCAGAGAGGCCGCTGCCCGGCGGTTGTACTTCTGATCCAGAAAGAAACCGGTTTTCTGTCCGTTGATATAATCTACGTCATAAAGCACACCGTTTTCGAAGATCCGGGTGTGGCCGTCCAGCTCCGTTTCCAGCCCCTCCATGGGGAAGAAACCCTTGCCCGTCTGCATGCCCTCCTTCAGGCGCAGAGGACTTTCGTTGCGCTCATAAATGGCCCGGATGGTGTCACCTCCGGCCCGCAGGTTTTCCACAATGAGCCGAAAGAGCATTTCCTTGCGCTTTTCCATGGCCAGAGACAGAGTTTCCGTTACCAGAATATCGCCAAAGCGGTCCACCGTCAGGCCGGGAAACTGATCCGCCTCCCCAAAGATCAGGCGGCAGTTGTTAAAATCCGTTCCCATGACACGGCGGCGGTAGTCCAGCGCATAGGCGACCCGGCGGGCAAAGAAGGCCTCGTCAAAACGGTCGTTGGCGTTGGAGGAGAGCAGCCGGATCAGGATCTTGCTGGCATCATTGATGCAGCCCGTCCCCAGATACACGCCTTTTTCCGTGACCACATCGCCCAGACCTCCGTTTTCATAGGCGGCGGGCCGCTGGATCACTTCCTCCCCATATACCCAGGGGTGCCCCCGGCGAATGGCGGCTTCGGCTTTTTTGTTGACGGTGAACCGGGGATAGTCTCTTTGTGTATGCATACAGGCAGCTTGCTCCCATCTTGTGTGTGTTTGCTTACAGTATAGCATACCGATCCTCCCCGGAAAAGAGGGAGCGCCGGAAAAGAGAGCCGGGGGAAAGGACATAAAAGGAAAACTCTTGGTGAAATATAGCCCCGGGGGGTAATATGGAATTGTATTTTCTTTCAAAGTATGGTATGAATAGGAAAAAAACCAAGGAGGTTTTTATGGAACTGTCGGTTGGACAAAAACTGTACGGCTTTACGGTGACCCGGGCACGGAAGGCAGAAGAGCTTTCCGGCACGCTGTATGAGATGACCCATGATAAAACCGGGGCGCAGCTGTGCTGGATGGATAACGGAGAAATGAACAAGCTTTTTTCCGTAGCCTTCAAGACCCTGCCCGAGGACGATACGGGCGTGTTCCACATTCTGGAGCACAGTGTGCTGTGCGGTTCTGAAAAATACCCGGTGAAAGAGCCCTTTGTGGACTTGATGAAGAGCTCCATGAACACCTTTTTGAACGCCATCACCTTTTCCGATAAAACCATGTACCCCGTTTCCAGCCGGAACGAGCAGGATTTTCTCAACCTGATGGGCGTATATCTGGATGCCGTCTTTGCTCCCAACTGCATCCATGATTCAAACATCTTCTACCAGGAGGGCTGGCATGTGGAACTGGGCGAAGAAAACGCCCTCAGCTATAAGGGCGTGGTGTTCAATGAAATGAAGGGCGCCACTGCCGGTCTGGACCGGGCGCTGTATGACGGTTCCCAGAGCATCGTTTTCCCGGATAACTGCTATCGCTTTGAATCCGGCGGGGAACCGGCGGCCATCCCCGATCTGACCTATGCCAGATACTGCGAAACCTATAAGCGGTTCTATCACCCCTCCAACGCCCGGATCTATCTGGACGGTACGGTGCCCCTGGATAAAACGCTGGCGGAGATCAATGGCTATCTGTCCCGCTATGAACGCAGTGAAGAGACCCATGAGATCCCCATGCAGGTCCCTGTGGCGCGGGAACTGACGCAGCATTATGAGGTAGCCAAAGGCGAAAGCAAAAACAAGGCGGCGCTGTCCCTTGCACGGATCCTTTGCCCTTATACGGATAAGGTAAAGGTGCTGGCCGCCCGGGTCCTTTGCAGCTTCCTGGCTGAAACCAATGAATCTCCCCTGAAAAAGGCCATTCTGTCTGCCAAACTGGCAGAGGATATGGATACCATGGTGTGGGATGGATTGCAGCAGCCCCTGTTCCTGCTGAATATCCGTAACACGGAGCCGGAAAAGGAGCCTGCCATCCGCAGCACCATCCGCACCACCGCAGAAAGTCTGCTGGAAAAGGGCCTGGACAAGGATGCCCTTACCGCCTGCCTGAACCGGCTGGCTTTCCAGATCAAGGAACCGCAGGAGCCTGCGGGGCTTATGCGCAACTTTGATGCCTTGGCTTCCTGGCTGTATGGCGGGGATCCCATGCTGTATCTGTGCAATGACGAAGCTATAGAGCAGCTGCGGCAGATGGTGAACAACGGCGGTTTTGATGCACTGCTGCGGGAGCTGCTGCTGGACGAGAGCACCCTGTGCGTGCTGCATACCCTTCCCTCCGAGACCCTGGGGGAGGAAAAGAAGCAGAAGGAGCAGGCCCGGCTGGAGGCTCTGAAGGCCGGTTGGAGCGAAAAGGACTGGGCGGAACTGCGTTCTTTGAATGACAAGCTGAAGGCCTGGCAGAATACACCTGACGCCCCGGAGCAGACGGCCACGCTGCCAATGCTCTCACTGGAAGAGATCGGGGAGGAATTGGAGTATACCGAAACGCTGGAAAGCCGGGCGGCAGGGGTCACGGTGCTGTATCATCCCGTCCCGACAAACGGCATCGTGCATATGAAGGCTTATGTATCCCTGGCGGATAAGTCTCTGGAGGAGCTCAGGGATCTCTCTTTGCTGAAGGATCTGCTGGGCAATCTGCCCACGGCTTCTCATCCGGAGACGGCCATGCTGCAGCAGCAGGTGCGCAGTCTTACGGGGCGGATGGAGTTTTCCATGAAAGCCTATGCTCCCGCCGGTGAGAATGAGGGCTGCAAGCCTGTGCTGGCGGCCACCTGCTCCGTGCTGGAAGAAAACCTGCTTCCGGCGGCGGCGCTGATGCGGGAGATCCTTACCGAGACCCGCTTTACGGATAAGGAAAGTATTCGCAGCATTCTGCTGCAAACCTATGAGGAAAAGAAGCAGAACGCCATCATGTACGGTCATCAGCTGGCCTTTGCAGAGGCGCTGGCTCATGTTTCTGCCCAGGGAGCCGTTCAGGAGGCATTCTCCGGCTACAGCGCGCTGCAGGCGCTTCGGGCTCTGACGGAAAACTTTGAAGAACGTATCCCCGCATTGACAGCATTGTACGAGGACTTTGTGGCTCACAGCGTATGCAGAGCCCGCATGACATTCAGCCTTACCGCTTCCCATCCGGTGGAGGCGGAGCCTTTGCTGGAGGGGTATCCTCAGGGCACGGCCGTGCCGGAACTGGGGGCATATACAGCCGATCTGCCCCGGAAACTGGGCATCTGTATCCCTGCCCAGGTGGGCTTCTCCTCTCAGGGACTGGGAGCCGGGCGCAGCGGTTCTTTACGGGTAACGGCTCAGATGCTGAGCCTGGATTACCTGTGGAACGTGGTGCGGGTTCAGGGCGGCGCTTATGGCGCAGGCCTTGTAAACCGGGGGGAAAACGTGTTCACCTATTCCTTCCGGGATCCTACTCCCGCCAAGACGCTGCATGCTTATGCAGGCATGGCCGAAGCGCTGGAAGAATACTGCGCCGGCAGGGAGGCGTTGGATAAATACATCATCTCCACCGTGGCGGAGCCCCTTCGCTCACCGCTGGAAAAGGGTGCGCAGGCAGACGAAGCCTGGTTCTCCGGCCTGGACAGGGCAGACGCTGTCCGGCTCAGAGAGGAGATCCTCCATACCAACAAGGAAAAGATGCTTGCCTGGAAGCCTCTGCTGGAGCGGCTTGCCAAGGAAGGCCCCCTGTGCCTGGTAGGCCCCAAAGCCGCACTGGAAGACGTAGAGGGACTGGAAACCCGGGAACTGTAAACAAAAAAGCTTTGACTTTTTAAAGAAAAATCTGCTATACTCCAAACATCGTGCAGCAGAAGTGCGTAAGCCCAGATAGGGCTTACGCACTTTTTTTGCGCCTTTTTTATTGCAGGAGGATAGTATGGAAGCAAAAAAGAATGTATTTTTGGAAGAACGCCCCGTAGCCGCCCTGATGCGGCAGTATGCTCTGCCCTGTGTGATCTCGCTGCTGGTGGGAGCACTTTACAACATTGTGGATCAGATATACATTGCCAACACTGATTATCTGGGGGCCTGGGGCAATGCTGCCAACACGGTGGTGTTTCCCCTGACGGTCGTGGGCCTGGCACTGGCGGTTATGGTGGGGGATGGCTGCTGTGCCTATGTGAGCCTGCACCTGGGTAAGGGGCAGCAGCAGACGGCGGCCAGAAGCGTAGGCGGTAGCATACTGCTGACCTTGGGGATGAGCGCTGTGCTGACAGCGGTCTATCTGCTCTTTGGCGACAGCCTGCTGGCACTGTTCGGCGGTAAAGTCAGTGAAAAGACCTTCTCCCTTTCCAGGGAATATTTCTTTTACATTACTCTGGGCATCCCCTTCTATATGTTCGGGCAGGCCATGAATCCCATCATCCGGGCGGATGGCAGCCCCCGCTTTGCCATGATATCCACTTTGGCAGGGGCCTTGCTCAATATAGTGCTTGACCCGGTGTTCATATATACCTTTCGCTGGGGCATGATGGGGGCCGCCGTGGCTACGGTATTGGGGCAGATCCTCACCGCGGCGCTGGCGGTATGGTATTTATGCCGCATGAAGACTATCCGTCTGACGAAGGATGCTTTCCGGCCGGACTGGGCGGTTGCGGGCCGCTCCCTGAGTCTGGGTCTGTGCAGCTTCCTGGCTCAGATCTCTCTGGTAGCCGCCATGGCAGCTACCAACAATATGCTCCGGCAATACGGAGCGCAGGATGCTGTTTTCGGGCAGACACTTTATGCTCATATTCCTCTGGCGGTGGTGGGCATTGTTATGAAGGTGTTTCAGATCGTGATGTCCGTATCTATCGGCATGGCGGCAGGGTGTATTCCGCTGGTAGGATATAACATGGGAGCCGGGCGCAAAGACCGGGTAAAGTAGCTTTTTATCAGGTTGCTGGCTACGGAAGCCCTGCTGGGGATGTGCGCCATGCTGGTTGCGGAACTGTTGCCCCGGCAGTTGCTGGGGATCTTCGGTGCAGCAAACGAAAGTGTGCATTATACGGCATTTGGTATCCGGGCCTTCCGCATATACCTGTCCATGTCCATCCTGGCCTGTGTGAACAAGGCCGCTTTCATATTCCTGCAGGCTATGGGAAAAGCAGCCGCCTCTACGGGGCTGTCCATGGTGCGGGAAATCCTTTTTGGCGTGGGGCTGTGCCTGCTGCTGCCGCCTTTTTGGGTTTGGATGGCGTGCTGTACTCCATGCCCCTTTCGGATATACTGACTTTCTGCGTCACTCTCTGGCTCGTTGGACGGACGCTGAAACAGCTGAAAGAACAGCCCGTATAAGCTTCCAAAGAGATACGGAGAGGCGCGGGCTGCGGGGACTCTGAATTGCCTGCATACGAAGCTATGGGGCGCACGTTCCGGCGGCTTACCGCCGGAACTCTGCGGGGCGTTTGCCCCGCAGGCGTGCCGTAAGGCACGCAGTGCGCCCCGCCCCTCGCTCCGGGTCTTTTCCGCGGATACCGCACACTTCGTCCGCATGCAAGCCGCAGCATATGCACGATATAGAGAATTGACAAGAAAAAGCCCTCCGGGTACAATATCCATACAGACTTTTACCGAAACTTTACGCAGCAGTCCTTGTACATTTGACAGGACGGATGTTTACTGAGAACATGAGAAGAAGTGACAGAAAGGGAAGTTTGAAAATGGATACGCTAAGAAGCAAAAAAGGGTTCATATGCGATATGGACGGCGTGATCTACCACGGCAACAAGCTGCTGCCCGGGGTAAAGGAGTTTGTAGACTGGCTGTACAGGGAGAAGAAGCACTTTCTGTTTTTGACCAATTCCTCCGAGCGTTCCCCAAAAGAACTCCAGCAGAAGCTTCGCCGCATGGGCATGGAGGTGGATGAGAGCCACTTTTATACCAGTGCGCTGGCTACCGCCCGTTTTATCAGCAGCCAGGCGCCGGGATGCAGCGCATATGTTATCGGCGGAGCAGGCCTCATTATGGCTCTTCACGATGAGGGTATCACCATGAACGATGTGGATCCGGATTATGTGGTCATCGGCGAGGGGAATAACTATAACTATGAAAACATCCTCAAGGCCGTGCGGCTGGTTATGAAGGGCGCCAAACTTATTGGCACCAACAGCGATCTGACGGGTCCTTCGGAGGAGGGGATCATCCCTGCCTGCCGGGCCATGATTGCCCCCATAGAGATGGCCACGGGTCAGTCTGCCTACTTTGTGGGCAAGCCCAATCCGCTGATGATGCGCACGGGTCTCCGGATCCTGGGGGTACATTCCGAGGATGCGGTAATGATCGGCGACAGAATGGATACGGATATGGTGGCGGGCATTGAAACCGGTTTGGATACGGTGCTGGTGCTCTCCGGCGTGACGGATAAAAACGATATAAAGCGTTTTCCTTACCGGCCCAGACTGGTTCTGAACGGCGTGGGAGATATCCCCGGCCCGGCAGAGCAGAAATAAGGAGCGGAAGAAAGCCTTTCCCCGGGATATGTCCCGGGGATTTTTATGCGCTTTCTGGAAGCGGGGATGCATGCCGGTGGGAGATAGAACTGCATCTCAAAGAAAAAACATACCCGCAAGAGGTGCAAATGGGAATGTGAACCGATCTTCATACCCCCCTGCCCCATTGACAACGCAGGGAAAAGGGCATATGCTTTTACCAACCTGGAAGGTAGGTTTCATTTGATCAAAACGAAAGGAGAATGCGGATGGACTTTCAGTGCATGACAGCCAAGAAGAATGTATACGCATATGTGTGTATGTGTCTGCTTTGCTATGCCCGGGCCCCGGTAGGCATTCCCTGAAAAGCAGACGATCAAAAAAGTATCTGTTTTCGGAAGGCTCCGGCGAGCCTTCCGTTTTTTTATGCCTGTATGCAGAAAGGAGTTTATATATGCCTGTTTCCGTTCCGCAGGGGTTGCCTGCCGAAGAACAGCTGAAAAAAGAAGGACTGCTGCTGTCCACCGAAAAGGAGGGGCGGGCGCTGAAGGTGCTGGTGCTGAATCTGATGCCCACAAAGCTGGAAACGGAGCTGCAGCTGGCCCGTCTGCTGGGGCGCACGCCGTTGCCGGTAAAAATGGAAATGCTGGGGGTGCACCGTATGCCCCGCCATACTTCCGCCGTGCATATGCAGCGGTTTTATCAGTCCTTTGAAGCGGTGGAGGAGCAATATTATGATGGACTGATCCTGACGGGCACCCTTGTGAAACGGATGCCCTTTGAACAGGTGGAGTATTGGCCGGAACTGTGCCGGATCCTGCGCTGGAGCATCACCCATGCGGGCAGCACCATGCATATCTGCTGGAGCGCACAGGCAGGGCTGTATTACCATTACGGGATAGAAAAGCAGGTGCTTTCGCAGAAGCTGTCCGGCATTTTTTCACATACGGTGTGCGCCCCGGAAAATCCACTGATGGCCGGGTTTGATGATGTGTTTACGGCTCCTCATTCCCGCTATTCTGCTGTGGAAACAGCCGGCATCCGGACGGTACCGGAGCCGGAGATTCTGGCGGAAAGCGGGGAAGCAGGCGTTTATGCGATCTGGGCCAAAAAAAGAAGGCAGTTGTTTGTTCTGGGGCATCCGGAATATGACAGGGATTCCCTGCAAAAAGAATACCTGCGGGATCTTACCGCCGATCGGGGGCTGCGTCCACCGGAACACTGCTTTGCGGAGGGAGATCTGAATCATCCGGTGCCATGTACCTGGCGCTCGGGGGCTACACTGCTCTTTGCCAACTGGTTGGGGGTTCTGGCCGAAAAGATATATCCTGCCCTATCCCGTTGATTTACCCGGTAGGTTGGTGGTATAATGAGAAAAAATAAACGGGAGAAGGTTCTATGATCTCTACAAAGGGACGGTATTCCATCCGTATCCTGCTGGATCTGGCGGCGAATGGCGGCGAAAAGTATATCCCCATGAAAGAGGTGGCTGCCCGGCAGGAAATTTCCTTGAAGTATATAGAAAAATTGACTCCCGTATTAAAAAGCGCCGGGTTTGTGGAAAGTGCCCACGGTATTGGCGGCGGATATCGACTGACCCGAAAGCCGGAGGCGTATACTCTGTGGGAGATATTGCAGCTGGCAGAAGGAGATCTGACCCCGGTATCCTGCCTGCATGAAGACGGAAGCGTGACCTGCTGCCGGGCGCCCCATTGCCGGACGCTCCCTGTGTGGCAGCGGTTTTATACCATGACCCGGGAGTACTTTTCCGGCATTACGCTGGCGGATCTGCTGCAGGATCCGGAGAAGCCTCTGTAAAGAATAATACTTGGTTTTGCGGGCATGGCCCGCTTTTTTGTATGCGAAAAACCGTTTACCGGAGGGAAGGATACATGAATTCGGTTGGGTATCATGAAAGCATGAGCTTTTGCGTTAAAATAAACTCCAAACCCGTTGACTGCACAAAACCTAAAATTGCCAAGAGAAGTTACAAACTGCGATGGAGAAAATGGGAATCTTTTGCAGTACACTTTTCAGCCGGCAGACAATATCTGCACCACATGACATACAATACGGCAAACAACAGAGATTACCGAAAAAAGGTTATTTTTATATAAAATTAACGAACATTCGGCAACCGAATGAAAACAGCTTATTCGCAGCGGACAGATTCATCGAAGCACAGGAGGATTTGGCCCCACGGTATCGTTTATAAAAAGGCTGTGTTACCGATAAAGCAATAAAAATGGATAAAAAACACAAACGAACAGTAGAACCGGTTCGTATAAAGCGGATAGTGCGGCATGGGGAAAGCCCGGCCGATTTTACAGCGGGGGGAGGAGACGACTATTTTTTCGCCCGGAGGGTGCAGGTATGGGCCCATTGCCCCAGCAGTTCTACAGCAGAGAATCCGGCTTCCTGCAGCAGGGTAGTTTCATGCTCCCGGGTAAGGGGCGTATCAAAGTGGTATAAGCCCTTTGACGGCAGTCCCTGAGTGCGGAGCTGGTGCAGCAGTTCCCGGCGGCAGCGGGTTTCTGTTTCCTCATCGGAGGCAAAATGGTCTGACAGAATAAAGTCGCTGCCGTCCTTCAAAGCGGTGTGAAGCTTTTTGTATAGGGGGAGCTTTTCTTCCGGAGATAAGTGGTGCAGGGATTCTACCGAGACTGCCCCGTCATAACAGTCCGTTCCCAGAGGCAGCTTCAGATAGGAGCCCTGTATCAGGGTAAGGACTTTATGCGGGAATTTTTGCTGCAGGGCACGGAGCATCCCCGGAGCCAGATCTATGCCCGTGATCCGGGCCGTGGGATTCAAAGCAAAATAATACTCCAGCTCCAACCCCGTGCCGCAGCCCAGATCCAGAATGACGGCTTCTGGGGTGCGGGGCAGCTGCGCGGCGGTAAAGGGGTAGAAATCCCGGGCGGAGTCTATGCAGTCAAGCTGGTGTGCATCGTAAATATCCAGGCGAGCATCAAAGAAAGAGCCCATTTCTTCCAACGGTGTTTCTCCGACAGGAATACGGCGGCCGGTGATGAGCGTATAGCTGCGGGCATGGATGGTGAGCAGCACATTTTCTGCCCGGCAGTACAGGTTCTTTCCCAGGTGCAGAACGGTGCAGTCTTCCCGGGAAAGAAGATCCCGGCAGAATGCAACCGGGTCGGTGTCTTCGCTCAGGCAGAGGTTATGGCGGAGCCGGGTCAGCCCCAACGGGGTGGTGTGGAGCCGGGGAAGGGCGGCCAGCAGGGCTTCCTTTGCCTGCAGCAGATCCATATGATGCCTCCTTTTGTTTACGATTCGCCTCGCCCATGGAAGAACGGATAAGCTGTTTTCTTCCGAAGGGCAAATGCGCTGCCTCCGATCCGGCGAAGAAAAGAGATGTCGTTTTGGAGAGCTTAGCCATTTGGAGAGGCGGGATGCAGCACCGGCCAGATATCCGTGCCAATAAAGCCGTATTTCCGGTATAAGGTTTTCGGCTTTCCCGGAGAAAGACATTGCCCGGATATGGTGACGAACCGGGCGATACCTTCCTGCCTGCAAGACAGCGCGCACATCATGTACCGACCCCGCCTCAAACGGCGGCAGCTTTCGGATACCTGGATCCATTCCGGCGTGCCTTCATTGATCCTCCGATCCGGTTCGCCTGCCTGTGGCACTCTCTTTCAGTGCGATCCATAACTTCGGCACATATACGTTTCTGTGGGTATATGCCAGCGGGAAGTGCAGGCGGCTCCGTAACAGCCGGGATAGATTCCGGCGTGTGCCGCAGACGGAAATAGGGAGTGCCCTGGTATTCAGGATGATCCTCTGCCCCAAAACGTTGTAGCATATTTAGCCGCAGCCCTTGTGGCAGAGCTGTTTTCTTTGCCTTCCAATAGGGCGGGGAGGCATTTTGACAGGGGCATTCATATTCTTCAGACATGAGCGCCTGCTGAGTTCTTTGCTCCCTTTAACATTGTAAGCAAGCGTATTATTTCTGCAATTCCAGGTAAAAGTGGATACCCTCCTGTCGGGAGGCCAGCAGCGTAAGGCCCTTGGCCAGGCAAAAGGACAGAATGCTTTCCCGGGATTGGACATCCAGCTTGCATATCCCATAGGAGGTGTGCAGGAGTTCGCCCTCCAGATCTACATCCAGTTCCGTCACAAAAGGATTCGGATAAGCGCTCTCTACGGCGCAGTCCCAAAGGCACAGCCGTCCGTTAGGACAGAGGACCCGGATCCCTTCGGCAATGGCCCGTTCCTGCTCCCCGGCAGTCATGAACAGAAGGGAATAAAAAGCAGTGACGGCATCAAAGCTTTCATCTGCAAAGGCAAGGGTGGTGGCGTCCATGCAAAGCTTTGTGCAGGTATCCGGCGCTTCGTCCAGTTCCTCCTGCCGGTTGTCTATGGCGGTGACCCGGGAGCCGTACAGGCGGCCGATGATCCCTTCCCCGCCTCCGCCTATATCCAGAATGGAGCCGGTAAGCTCCTTTTTCAATGTAATCTTCATACGGTAACTCCTTGATATTGTGCAAGCTTCAAAAACAATACTGATACAATCAGGCTTTTTATTTTCGTTCCATGGCAGAAGCAAAGTCTATCTCACGGGTCTGCATATATTCCGTTTGATCCAGACACCGTCGGATCTTCTCGCTGTCGGCACCGGCTCCTTTCAAACGCTCCGTTTCGCTGAACCACAAAGGAAGCAGACAGCGATACAGCAGGAGTGCCGCCTGTTTTTCTTCCGGGCAAAAGGCATAGTGAGCGGAAACCGTTTTCAGGGCCCGGAGGATGCAGTCCGTCTTATAGTCTTCTCCAAAGGCACGGGGCGCCATGACGCAGGGGACTTCCCGGAACAGATAGTTCAGCAGAGTATCTCTTCCGCAAAGGTTGAAATCATATACGCCCCGGAATCGTCCCGATTCATCCAGAAGCACATTGGTAGGGTTGGTGTCCGCCTGAAAAACGGAACGGGGCAGCTGGGGATACAGTTTTTTCAGTTCCTGGCGGTTCTTCTCCCAGCGAGTCCAAATCCGCTGCACTTGAGGTTGAAAATCTTCTGGCAGGGCAGCGGCAGTTTTTTGCCATTCCAGGGCATTTTCCAGCACTTCATCCACAGGATCGCTGGGGCAAAAGGTTTCAAACAGGCAATATCCGGAGGGAAAATCGCAGAAATCAAAACGGGCGGCAGCTACTTGGGCCGTCATGGTCAGCATGTACTCACCGTAAGTATAAAAGCCGTTTTCCGTGATGCTTTCCTCCGGGAAACTTTCTGCCGATGCGTAAGGGGAGAAGGTCTCACCCCAAAGAAGGCAGCTGCGGCCCTTGTATGGCACGGTAGGGAAGCGGCCCTCTGCATCCGGCAGGATTGTGGGGCAATAATAGCCCAGCTGCCGGTATGCTTCGGCACAGCGCTGCCAGATCGTCAGCCGGTGGGCAGTGGTAAAATCATTGCATGCCAGCTTGAGTACAAGCTTTTCGCCGTTTTCCCATCGGGCCAACAGGGTTTCCCGAAAATCAGATTCACCCCGGCTGGTATTTTTTATCTCTATAAGAGAGGGGATTTCCCGGTCGAAACGGGTAAAGAGCGATCCATATTCCTTCACGTGGCGTCCTCCGGCAGAGTAAACTGCATTCAGTGTAGCATAGGGATAAGGTCATTTCAAGAGTGGGAGCAGGGGAGGCGTGTATCCGGGGTGGGGGCGCTGGGGCGGCATGCCGCTGCCGGACCGCATAGCGGTCCGGCCTTTGGCGCCTGCGGCGCCAAAGCCAGCGCCCCCCTGCGTATATGGATCCGGCTTGCTTCGTAGCGTCCCCGGCTTCACATACCGGGCAAGCGTCGGATTATTCACAGCTTCACCTTCGGAATGTCTCGCAGCATACTTGTCGTTTTCGTACCGCAGAGATAAGCCGTGAAAGAAAGGGATAGTCTTTTGGGCGGCGCTGTGATATGATTATATATAATTTCAAACGAAAGGCGGAATTGTCCTGCTGGGACAGACCTGCCCGGGAAGGAGGCACGCTTTGCACTTTACCAAGATGCAGGGATTGGGGAATGACTACCTTTATATATATACCACGGAGGAGCCCCGGCAGCCGGAGGCTCTGGCCCGCCGCCTGTCGGACAGGCACTTTGGCCCGGGGGCCGACGGTATGATCTGGATCTTACCCTCCCGATCGGCGGATTTCCGTATGCGCATCTTCAATGCCGATGGCAGCGAAGCGAAAATGTGCGGCAACGGCATCCGTTGCCTGGGCAAATATGTATACGACAACGGTCTGACGGATAAAACGGAACTGACCGTAGAAACCCTTTCCGGCCTGCGGCGGCTGACCCTGCATCCCGGCAGTGATGGACGTATTGCATCCGTTTCTGTGGAAATGGGCATGGCTCGGGTGGAAAAACCTTTGTCTCTGGCACTTCCGGAAACATCTCTGTCCTGTATACCCGTTTCCGTAGGGAATCCCCATGCCGTGACCTTTGTCAAAAACGTTTCCGCCGTGCCTCTTGCAGTCTGGGGGCCTCTGGTAGAGAAGCATCCCGCCTTTCATGGCGGGGTAAACGCCGAGTTTGTGGAGGTGCTTTCTTCCCGCTGCTTTCGCATGCGGGTGTGGGAGCGGGGCAGCGGCATTACGTTGGCCTGCGGCACCGGAGCCTGCGCCAGCGCGGCGGCGGCGGCGGCGGCGGGATACTGCCCGGCGGAAGAAGAGATAACCGCCCGGCTGGATGGGGGAGAACTGCAAATCCGGGTGTATCCCTCCGGAGAGGTCGTCATGACCGGACCCGCCGTAACCGTATATAAAGGAGAGATTGAGCTATGAGCCGCATGAATCATCACTACGGGGATCTGCCGGATTCCTACTTCTTTACCCAGTTGGGTGAGCGCACCCGGGCCTTTATGAAGGCGCATCCCGGGGAATCCATTCTGCGTCTGGGTGTGGGGGATGTAACGCAGCCCCTGTGCCCCGCCGTTATAGAAGCCCTGCATCGGGCTGTGGAGGAGCAGGCGCACGGAGAAACCTTTCACGGCTACGTGGCGGAAAACGGAAGCCGTTTTTACCGGGAGGCCGTTCGTGGCTATTATCTTCTTCGAGGGATAGAGCTGGATGCCGGGGAGATCTTTGCTTCCTGCGGCGCTGGAGATGAGCTGGGGGATGTGCTGGATCTGTTCGGCCCGGAAAACACGGCGCTGGTGCCGGAACCCGCCTACCCTGCCTATGTGGATACCAATCTGATGGCCGGGCACAAGGTCATTCGCCTGCCTGCCGGGCCGGAATGCGGGTTTGCCCCCTGGCCGGATCCTTCCGTACAGGCGGATATACTGTATCTGTGTTCTCCCAACAATCCCACCGGGGCCGTGTATACCCGGGAAAAGCTACAGGCCTGGGTGGATTACGCCAATGCCCGGCAGGCAGTGCTGATCTTCGATGCCGCCTATGAAGCCTTTGTGGGGGATCCTGCCCTGCCGCGGAGCATTTACGAGATCCCCGGCAGCCGTACCTGCGCCATAGAGATCAGCTCCCTGTCCAAAACCGCCGGGTTTACCGGCACCCGCTGCGGCTACACCGTGGTGCCCAAAGCGCTGGGACGGGAGGGCATGTCCCTCCACGCCATGTGGGTGCGCAACCGAGCTACCAAGACCAACGGCGTTTCCTACATTCTGCAAAAGGGAGCCGCCGCCGCCTTTACGCCCGAAGGCATAGCCCAGACCCGGGCGGCCATTGCCGTATACAAGCAGAACGCCAGGGTACTTATGGAGGCGCTGGATCGCTGCGGTCTGTGGTACTGCGGCGGGGAAAACGCCCCTTACATCTTCCTGCGCTGCCCGCAGGGGATGGACAGCTGGACTTTCTTTGAGTATCTGCTGGAGCACGCCCGCATCGCCGCCACGCCCGGCGTAGGCTTCGGCCCCTGCGGGGAGGGATATATGCGCCTTTCCTGCTTTGCCCGCCCGGAGGAGGCCCGGGAGGCCGCCCGCCGTCTGGAAGCGCTGCTCAAGCCCTGATTCACCCGCGCTCAACGCCCCGGATACCGCCCGGTTCCGGGGCTTTTTTGCGCCCCGTTACCGATAGGCCGTTACTCCGGCTCATATGTGCGAAAATTGGGTTTATTTATGAAAATCATATGATTTCCAACTTTAACTTATTGACTTTTCCCCGCCATTGCGGTATTCTATGCATGTATACAAGGGATGCTGTCTCCATAGGTGGGAAGGCGTCTCTATTCATAGAACCGGAGCGGAAAGGAAACAAGGAGGATTCAACATGAGCAAGCGGAAAAAGAAGGGCGTAAGCACCAAGGTATTCCTGTCCCTGCTGGCACTGGTGCTGGTGGTGGGCTGTGCCGTAGGGGGCACCATTGCCTGGCTGACAGCCACAACGGAACCTGTGGTGAACACCTTCACCTACGGGAAGATCAAGATCGAACTTACCGAAACCACAGGCACCGAGTACAAGATCATCCCCGGGGTAAACATCTCCAAGGATCCCAAGGTCACCGTTAAGGCCGACTCCGAAGCCTGCTGGCTGTTCGTGAAGGTCGCAGAAAAAGGTACGTTTGTTACCGATAAGGTAACTTATTCCATCGCAAACGGCTGGATGCCTCTGGATGCCACAAATCATCCCGGTGTCTACTACCGCGAAGTTGATGCTGTTACCGCCGATACGAACTTCAATGTTCTCGCAGGTGATGCGACTTATCCCAACGGTGTAGTTACCGTCAGCGAAAACCTGACCAAGGCGGAGGTCAACAGCGTCGCCGCCACGCAGCCCACGCTCACCTTCACGGCCTACGCAGTGCAGAAGGACGGCATTGGCACCGCCGCCGATGCCTGGGACAAGGTAAAAAACAACTAAGCAATGTTTTCCCTACATCCATCGAAAAGGAGAAGGAATATGAAGAAGAAACTCACCGTTCTGGCTGTGCTGGACCTGTGCCTGGGGCTGGCCGCTACCGGCACCTGGGCCTACTTTACCGCCCAGAAGCAGGTGCACAACGTCATCACCACCGGCAAGGTAGACATCCGCCTGCTGGAGTGGGCCGACGCTGACCGCACCCAGCCCTTCGAAAACCTCACCGGCATCATGCCCGGCATGGAGGTCACCAAGATCGCCGAGGTAAAGAACACCGGCACCGCCCCCGCCTTTATCCGCGTGCAGGTGATGGTAGACGTTTACTCCGCCGAAGGGAATCTGCTGGATTCCGCCCCCGTCAAGCTGGATTTCAACCAGACGGACTGGACCTATTACGACGGGTACTACTACTACAACCGCATCCTGAATCCCGGCGAGACCACCGAGCCCCTGTTCACCACCGTCAGCTTTGACGTATTCATGGGCGATGCCTATCAGGAGGGCACCACCTATGTAAACTTGCAAGCAGGCGCTGTGCAGTCCGCCAACAACGGGGAGGATCCCCTGCAGGCCACGGGCTGGCCCTCCTTCGCCCCGCCTGAACCCACCATCGTGCCCCTCAACCCCGGCGCATAAGGGAGGTAAAGCATGAAAACAAAAGTAATTTCCCTGCTCCTGTGCCTGGTTATGGCGCTCAGCCTCGTCCCCGCCGCTCTGGCGGAGGGGGAGGATCTTTCCGTTTACAACGGGAACGAAGCCGTCACCGCCCAGCAGCTTGAAAAGAATACCGGCAAGACCCTCACCCTGGCGGTGAAGGCCGAAGCTGCCGCTTACCAGTGGCAGATCCATATTGAGGGCGATCTGTGGGCCAACATCTACGGGGAAACCGGCAAGGCCCTCACCGTCCATTCCGGCATGGTCTCCGGCCGGGGCAGCAGCGCAGAATTCCGCTGCCTGATGGATAAGACCCCCTCCGACACCGTTACCGTAACTCTGGTAGAGGGGCAGCCCGCCAAGGCCCCCGCCCCCAAGGCTCCGGAAGTGCTGAAGGAAGCCCAGCCCGTAGGCGAGCCCCAGATCGTGGAGCCTGCCGTTAAGGCCGCCCCCAAAGCGGAGGAGGCCCCTGCCAACGACCCCGCCGAAGGGGACGAAAACCCCGTAGCCCCCGCCGAGGAAGGGCAGGCAGACGAATCCCCCGCCCCCAGCGAGGCGCCCAGCACCTATACCATTCTCATCAACTACATCTTTGCAGACGGCAAGCAGGCTGCCAACCCGTGGACGGCCACCGTTGCCACCGGCAGCACCTATACCCAGGACGTTCAGAGCCCTGTGGTGGTTGGCTATACGCCCAGCGAAACGGTGGTTCATGTGAATACCTCCGAGGCCAAGATCTACACCGTTACATATCGGCCCGCAGAGGTGGAGTTTACAGTCAAGCACTACCAGCAGAACGTCTCCAAGGATGAATACACGCTGGCAGACACCGAGACGAAGAAGGGCTATACCGAGCATGTGGTCGGTGATGGACTTGCTAAGACGGACTATACCGGCTTCTACTCCCTGCTCTACGATACCACGACCACGATCGCCGCTGACGGCAGCACAGTGGTCGAAGTGTACTATGACCGCTACTACTATCTGATGAACTTTGATCTGGACGGTGGCTACGGCGTAGAACCCATCTACGCCCGGTTCGGTGCGCCCATCAGCGTGGATACCCCCACCAAGCCCGGTTATACCTTTGTGAGTTGGACTCCGTCGATTCCTTCCACCATGCCCGCGGATAACACCAGCTACAAGGCGAGCTGGACAGTAGACGGTCAAGCCAAGGTCACCATTGTTGTCTGGGGTGAAAACGCGGATGATGAAAAATATAGCTACATCAAGAGTTCCGAAATACAGGCAAAACCCGGAACGACCCTGACAAAGGACGATTTGACCCATATTCTGACCTGTGACAAGGAGGAGCATCAGCATACTAACAGCTGCATGAACTGTGCGCATACACACACGGCAGCTTGTTATGGCGCAATCAAGCAGGAACAACCGGTTGACGGAAAGACAAACTCAGCAACGGAAAATATCAACCAGTTTAAGGCGCTTACCGGCGGGACGCTCAAGAACGGGATGGTTTACCGTGTGAAGTGCGACGGCGCAACAACTACCGAGGGATATGACAAGTACTACTTATATTACGATAATACCTGGTATCTTGTGAGTTCGAGTAATATTTCTGGAAGTGCCGTTGCATCCAGTAAGAAAGTAAATGCGCATAAGCATAGAGGAAATATTATTTCTGGTAACAATAAAGACCAATTCTGGGTCTACAATTCCAAGTTATCATGCACGCACACACATACCGTTTCCTGCTATATCTGCGGCAAAGCAGCTCACAAGCATAATGCAAACTGCTATACTTCTCCGCTGGATATGGATGCGACACTCTGGAAACTCGTAAAGTCCGATGAAGTAACGGTTGCTGCCGATGGCACGTCTATCATCAATGTGTACTACGATCGTGTAGAGTTCACACTGCATTTCAGAGATGCGTATAGTCAGAACGACGACTACGGAACTATCACGAAGAAGTGGGGCGCAAATATTCGTGAAGCCTTCAACCAGAAATGCAATGATGCTGGTACATCCAACTGGAGTGAAAAAGAAAGTGCAGGCGGCCCGTGGACATCGTATCTGGATATTATGCCCACAGAGAACAGGATATATTATGCAAATACGTATGGCTATGGAACTTCTACCGCTTACTACTATGTGGAAGGGCTTGATGGAAAAGACAAGCTTTTCTACGAAAACAAGTCTACAGGCACCGGATACACGGTTACAGTAGAAGAGTTTATTGAAATTTCCGGATTTACCTTTAATCCGGACAGAAGTTCCAAGGTTGGTGATGATTTCAACGGAGCAAAATTCTACTACACCCGCAACAGCTACAACCTGAAATTCTACAACTACAATGCGTATGTAGATGGCAAGGGCGGCAGTGTACAGTACGAAGCACCGCTGAGCAACTACTCTTTCGAACCGGAATACCCCGCAGGCTTGGAAAAGAACGCCTATGTGTTCGACGGATGGTACACCACGGCTGGCTGCTATGAGGGTTCCAAGGCTGACCTGAACACTATGACCATGCCCGCCTCCGACGTGATCCTCTACGCCAAGTGGACGCCCAAGACGCACACGGTCAAGACCTACCTGACCAAAGAGGTGCTAGATGCTAACGGCACACCGTTGGGTACCTGGGATAAAGTTCCCCATGGCACGGTGATAAAGAATCCGCCCGCAAATCCTAAACGGGATCCGTATAAGTTCATCAACTGGTTCTATATCAGCGACACCGGGGAGGAAAAAGCCTTTGACTTCTCCATGCCCGTGGACCGGGATTTGAACCTCTACGCCAAGTGGAGTTCCAACACACCGATGGAATACACCATCCGGTACGCCGTTGAAAATGCGGATGGCACCCTGACCTATATTGCGGAAGATACCACCGGCAGTGCGTTGGCAGGGACTACCAAAACCTTCAATGCCAAGACGGGTACGGAGCTGAACGAGGGCTATCAGTCCGGCTATTTCCCCAAGGTCAGCAGCCACTCCCTCACCATAAACATTGAGGGCGGAAACGAATTCACCTTCATCTATGTGGCAAAGGAGAAGGTGGAGTACACCGTCAGGTATCTGGAAAAGGGTACAGGAAACGAGCTGGCCGAACCCAAGACTATGACCACCAGCGCTGCGGTCGTGACCGAGACCTTCAAGCAGATCACGGGCTACGCCCCGGACGCTTACCAGAAGCAGCTTGTGCTGGCCGCCGAGGGGAACGAGATCATCTTCTGGTATGTAAAGGACGAGGCGCACGCCCCCGTGCAGATCATCCACTGGACGCAGAACATAGCGGGCGACGGCTACACCGAGTACCAGAGCAGTACGAACCTGAACGTCGTGATCGGAACGGAATGTTCCGAAACGCCGCTGACCATTCCCGGGTTTACCTACAACGGAACCAAGAGCAACGCCTCCGGTAAGCTGACCGCAGCAGGTCTGGTGCTGAACCTGTACTATGACCGCATCGAGTATCCCTATGCGTTCAAGTTCCTTGAACAGGGCACGGATAAGGAACTGGCAGATGCCGTTACCGGAAATGCCCGCTATCAGGCGCAGGTGACGCAGAAAGCAAAGGACATCCCCGGCTACACGCTGGTGAATGCGGAGAATCAGGCTATCAATATCGCCATTGAGGATCCCGCCAATGTTGCCAGCAAGAACGTAAAGACCTTCTACTACACCGAGCAGACGGTAGAGATCAAGTACGAGGTCGTCGGCCCGACTGCAAGCTGTGGTACGCTGGATAACTATCAGGAAAGCCAGCTCAAGGTCACGACCGGTGAGGTGAAGGGTTCCACGCCTACCGCCGCGGACGGATTCAAGTTTGTCGGCTGGTATGAGGACGAAGCCTGCACGCGGCCTGTGAATGCTGCTTGGGTTGCAGCCAACAAGCTGACCCCCGGCAAGACCAAGAATTACGGTACAGCCGAGAAGCCTGTCATGGGCTATGAGGCCGCCACCTACTACGCCAAGTTTGAGTACGACGTGGCCGACCTGACCATCACCAAGTCCGGCGCAGAGGATATTGACGAGAATCAGTCCTTTATCTTCACCGTCACCGGCCCCGATGGCTTCAATGCCAAGGTGGTCATTCAGGGCAACGGCTCCGTTACCATCAAGGGCTTGAAGGTAGGTACATACACCGTTACCGAAGATACCGACTGGAGCTGGCGGTATGCGCCGCAGAACCGTACACAGAGCATCACGTTGAATCCCGCAGTGACTAACACAGTCACTTTCGTAAACACCCGCAGCAAAGGCAAGTGGCTGGGCGGGGATGCGTATGAGTGTAATACACTCTACCCGCGGAAGGCGTAAGAAAGGGGGGCATGAATTATGGCTAAAGAGAACAGGGGCCTAAAGCCCTCTAAAAAAGTGATCCGCTGGAACCGCTCCTTTGTGGTGCTGGCCGCTCTGCTGGTGCTGGTGCTGGGCATTGTGGGCACCACCCTGGCCTGGCTGACGGATAAAACCAAAGATCTGACCAATACCTTTGAGTATGCCAAAGTCTCCTGCGAGGTGTTGGAAACTGTAACTCAAACGACGAAAAGCGATGTCAGGATCAAAAACACCGGCAATACTGATGCCTATATCCGGGCTACTTATGTGGTAACGATCAGAGATTATAATGGCAACATTCTCTACGATGCCTATGAGACCGAAACATTCCAAAAATATATGAAAGATTTGGAAGGTAAGATTTCTACAGATCCATATTGGCAGAAGGGTGAAGATGGCTACTTGTATTACAGGCTGCCGGTGCCGCCAGACGGAGAAACCCATAATCTGTTCGGATTAGGAGAAATAATTGACTACGCGAAAATAAAGATCAATGAAAGAACTTACGCGAAAACGTACGTAGAAATTCTGGCATCGGCTGTCCAAGCCATGCCCACAAATGCGGTAGAGGAGGCCTGGGGGGCAACAGTTCAAACGGTGACAGAGGGGGATTCTACAATCAATCTTCTTACGGCGCCGGGTGTCAGGCCTGAGATTCCAGGTAACTAAATAAGGAGGGGCAAGAAGATGAAGAAAAGACTTTCCAAGCTGGCCCTGGCGGCCCTGCTGCTCCTCCTGGGAACTGCCCTGCTGGGCTGCTCCCTGCCGGAGAAGATGGATCTGTTTACCCAGAGCGAAAGCATGAACTTCCGCAACCTTATGCCCGGGGACAAACGGGAGGTGGTCATTCAGGCCGCCAACACCCTTACCGAGTATGATTATGTGGACGTGTATATGCGGGCCATTCTCCACGATGAGCAGAGCAACCAGCCCGTGCAGGAGGATGTGACTTCTGTAGAACCCAGCGTGGCAGAGATGAATGAGTTCCTCAGCCACCTGCACATGACCGTAGATAACGTGAAGGACGGGGCACAGACCCGCATCTTTGACGGCCACGCAGCCGAAACCGACGGCCTCACCGAAAACGTGAAGCTGGGCTCCTACCGCAAGGGCGAAGTCGGGGAGCTGCGGGTGACCATCGAGATGCCCATTGATCTGGGCAACGAGTATGCAGGCCGGGCCGGAGAAGTGGACTGGCTCTTCACGCTGGAAGGGAAGATGGATCCCAGAACCATTCTGGTCAAGAAGGTCTGGAACGACAAGGGCTATGAGAAAGATCGCCCCCACAGCGTGACCATCATCCTGTACCGGGACGGCGAAGTCTATGAGACCGTGGAGCTTTCTGCCGCCAACAACTGGCAGCATGAGTTCACCGACCTGCCCTATGAGGACGAAGCCGCCAATAAGGTCTATAAGTATGAGGTCAAGGAAAAGGCGCTGGCCCGTTACAAGACCAAGTATCAGGTGGATGAAAACACCGTGACCGTAACCAACACCCGCCGGGGGCTGATCCAGACCGGTCAGCTGAACTGGCCCGTGTATGTGAGCGGCGGTCTGGGCCTGTGCATCCTGGCAGTGGGCGTTGTGCTGCTGCTGAAGCGGAAGAACGAGCATGAAAAAGCGTAAAGCCGGCATCTTGCTGGTATTGGTGGGAGCGGCGCTGCTGGGTGCGGCACTGCTCCTGCTTTTCTATAACCAGAGGGAGGATCAGGCGGCCGGAGAGGCCTCGGAAGAAGGTCTTGCGCAGGTGCAGGAGGCTATTCGTCAGGCAGAAGCGGCCCGCACCCCGGCCCCGGAAACGCTGCCTGCGGAAGATGGCTCCACCCCGGCTCCCACGGCACTGCCGGAAAACATGCCCGAGGTGATGGTGGATGGCTATGCCTATATTGGCTATGTGCGCATCCCGTCTTTGGAGCTGGAGCTGCCGGTGCTCAGTGACTGGGACTATGAAAAGCTGCGCATTGCCCCGTGCAGGCAGTTCGGCAGCCTGTATACGGAGGATCTGGTCATTGCCGCCCATAATTATGACCGGCATTTTGGGCATTTGAAGGAACTGGAGCCGGGCGCAGCGGCCAGCTTTACGGATATGGCGGGGAACCGGATGGAGTTTGTGCTGGCAGAGATCCGCATACTGGATCCCAACGACCCGGTATCCGAAGAGGACGTGAGCAGCAGCGGCCATGCCATGGTGCTGTATACCTGCACCAAGGGCGGGCAGTCCCGGGTGGTGTGTTTCTTTGACAAGGTACAAGCGTGAAGGAAAGAGGCTGTGATGAGCCTCTTTTCTGCGCAAAAGGGACTTGGTCTGTACACAGGTATGGGCCGCCGTGATACGGAGGCAGTGCGTATACGGAAGGCGGGGCGCTGGCTTTGGCGCCGCAGGCGCCAAAGGCCCGGCCGCTGCGCGGACGGGCGGCGGCGTTCCGCCGCCCAGCGCCCCCCACACCGCTTCCTCGTAAAAACAGGAGCGAGCGGAAGCGGCAACCTGCGGAAAAGCAGCAGAGGTCAACGCAAAAAGAAAAGCGTAAGGATCCTCTGTCTCTCTTTTTTGCAAGTAGCCGGCGTTGCCATGGCAACAAAAATGAAAGAAAGAATGATCTATAATGAGACCGGGAAAAGAATACAAGAAAGGTCTGTGTTATAGCGTTATGAAGAAAACCATCACCCTGCTTTTGTGCCTGCTTCTGACTTTGAGTCTGACAGCCTGCACGCCACCGGCATCCCAAGAGGCGCAAGCCACCGCTGTACCGACGGAAGTGCCTACCACTGCTCCCGCGGAAGAGCCGGCAGAAACGTCTGCACCTGAATCTAAAACCACCGTTCGCCTGGGCGGCCTTACGGGACCAACCACCATGGGCATGGTCAAGCTGCTGGAGGATAACGAAGCCGGAGAAACAGAGAACGACTATGCGTTCACCCTGGCCGGTTCTGCCGATGAACTGACGCCGCTGTTTGTTAAGGGCGAGCTGGATATTCTCTCCGTGCCGGTCAACCTGGGATCCGTGCTTTACAGCAAAATGGAGGGGGATGTGGAAATGCTCTGCGTAAATACCCTGGGTGTGCTGTATATTTTGGAAAAAGGCGGCGAAACCGTAACGGATATGGCCAGCCTTCGGGGCAAGACGATCTATGCCACCGGCAAGGGCTCCACTCCGGAGTATGTGCTTTCCTACCTGCTGGCAGAGAACGGTCTGAACATGGAGCAGGATGTGCAGGTGGAATGGAAAAGCGAACCTGCAGAGATTGTGGCGCAGCTTGCTTCTATGGAAAACGCCATGTGCATGCTTCCTCAGCCTTACGTGACCGTGGCCATGAGCAAGATAGAGGATCTGCATATTGCGCTGGATCTTACGGAGCAGTGGGATAAGCTGGGCAAAGGTACCCGGCTGATCACCTCCGGCGTGTTTGTGCGCAAGGCCTTTGCACAGGCAAATCCCGAGGCTGTAGCGACCTTTTTGCGGGAGCTGGCAGCTTCCGTAGAGTATGTGAACGCCAATGTGGAAAAAGCCGCCGTACTGGTAGAAAAGTACATCAATGTCAAGGCCCTCGTCGCCCAAAAGGCGCTGCCCTATTGCCATGTGGTATGCATCACCGGCGAGGAGATGCGGCAGACGGCAGAAGCGTATCTTTCCATCCTGCTGTCGCAGAAGCCGCAGGCCATAGGCGGTGCACTGCCCGGAGATGATTTCTATTATGCTCCCTGAAAAAAAACAAAAAATTTATAAAGCTATATCCGTAGCCCTGGCGCTGCTCCTTTGGCAGGCCGGGGCTACGGCACTTGATTCCGGTCTGCTGCTGGCATCTCCCTGGGAAGTGCTGGTACGGCTGACCACCCTGTGGCGGGAACCCGGCTTCTGGAGTGCCGTATGGTTCACCTTTTCTCGGATTGTGCTGGGATTCTTGCTGGCCTTTGTGCTGGGTACAGGGCTGGGTCTGCTGGCCGGGCGATGGAAAGGAGCAGAACTCTTTTTGTGGCCATATATGCTCACCATCAAAACGGTGCCCGTAGCTTCCTTTATAATATTGAGCCTGGTATTTCTAAAAGCCCGGCAGCTTTCCGTATTCATTTCGTTCCTTATGGTGCTGCCGGTACTTTATTCCAATGTGCTTCAGGGAGTAAAGTCTACAGACAAAGCCCTGCTGGAGATGGCGCGGGTATACAGAGTGCCCTACGGACGGCGGCTGCTGTATATCCATCTGCCTCACTTAAAGCCCTTTGTGCTTTCCGGGTGCAGCACGGCGCTGGGGCTGTGCTGGAAGGCGGGCGTGGCGGCAGAAGTTATTGCCGTTACGGCAGATTCCATCGGAGGACATCTTTATGATGCCAAGGTATACTTTATGACGGCGGATCTGCTGGCCTGGACAGTGCTTATCGTGCTTATAAGCGTAACCTTTGAAAAGCTGTTTCTGCGCCTGTTGAAAGGGGCTTATGCCCTGCTGGAGGGAAGATAATGGAAGATATCCGTTTGAAAGCTCTGACTAAGCGCTATGGAGACATAACGGCTCTGCCGCCGGTAACAGCCCGCTTTCCGGCCGAAGAGACAACGGTGCTTCTGGGCCCGTCCGGCTGCGGCAAGACCACGCTTTTCCGCCTGCTCATGGGGCTGGAAAGGCCAACCGCAGGGAGCATATCCGGTGTGCCCGAAAATATAAGCGCCGTATTTCAGGAAAACCGGCTCCTGCCGGAATTTTCCGCTCTGACCAATATTCGGCTGGTCACCGGAAACCGGGTGGGAGAGGAAGATATCCTTTCCCTGCTGAGGTCTCTGGGACTGGGAGACTGGGCCCATAAGCCCGTAAAAGAGCTCAGCGGCGGCATGGGGCGGCGCGTGGCCATTGCCCGGGCGCTGCTGCATCCGGCAGAACTGGTGCTTATGGATGAACCATTTAAAGGGTTGGACACTGAAACACGGGAGCGGGTCATGGCATTGGTACAGCGTTGCTGCCGGGCAAGGACGCTTTTGCTCATTACCCATGATCCTGCGGAGGCTGTGTTCTTCGGGGGGCAGATGCTGCAACTGGGGAATACCATGCAGCAAGGATAGAAAAGAAAAGTGCATAAACCGGCAGGCGTTCATCTGATTTTTGCAATAGAGGCTCCTTTGGCCCTGCAAGAATCCTGTATGAATGTCTGCCGCTCTTTATTGTGGCATGCGTTCATATTCCGAACAGGAGCTCTGAAAGGAGGACTGTTTTTGTGGAGCATGTATGAACAGGCAGGGCATTTAATATATATAGCAGGAGGAATTGTCAAGGCGGCAGGGGGGATGGTATACTGGAAACACACAAAAACAGGAGGGAAAGTATGGAATATTCTGCACTTTACAAGAGCAAACTGCGCACCCCGGAGGAAGCCGTCCGGTGCGTAAAAAGCGGGGATTGGGTAGACTATACCAGTCAGCTGGGCTTCCCCTATCTGCTGGATAAGGCTCTGGCAGGCCGCAGGGACGAGCTGCGGGACGTAAAGGTTCGGGGAAACCTGATGTTTCAGCGGCTGGAGATCGTGGAGTGCGACCCTGCCCGGGAGCATTTTATCTATAACTCCTGGCATTGCTCCGCTTATGAGCGCTCCCTGTGTGATAAGGATATGTGCAACTTTATCCCCATGGTGTTTCGCAACGTAGTGCCTTACTATACCCATTTTCTAACAGTGAACGTGGCTATGGTCAGCGTTACGCCCATGGATAAGAACGGATATTTCAATCTTTCCTGCGCCACCGGGGTGGCACGGGGGATCCTGCGCAAGGCGGATATTGTGATCCTGGAGGTAAACGAGCATCTGCCCTGGGTCTGCGGCGGGTTTGACGAGGTGATCCATATCTCCGATGCAGACTATATTGTGGAAGGGGAACACCCGCCCATTTATGAACTGCCCATCCCCAAGCCCACGGAAGTGGAGAAAAAGATCGCCGCCAGTATCGTGCCTTACATCCAGGACGGGGCCTGCCTGCAGCTGGGGATCGGCGGCTTGCCCAATTCCGTAGGCACCATGCTCTGCGAAAGCGGCATAAAAGACCTGAGCATGCATACGGAGCTGTGCTCTGACGCCTATCTGGATCTGTTTGAGGCAGGGAAGCTCACCAATCGATGCAATACTCTGCACAGGGACAAGGGTATGTTCGGCATGGCCTTCGGCAGTAAACGGCTGTATGACTGGCTGGATCACAATCCCGGCCTTATGGCCTGCCCGCTGCAATATGTAAACGATCCGGCCATCATCGGCAGTATCGATAACGTGGTGGCCATCAACAACTGCATCTGCGTGGATCTGTATGGCCAGGTATCTTCGGAAAGCTCCGGTACCCGGCATATCAGCGGCACAGGCGGCCAGCTGGACTTTATGGATGGAGCAGCCCGGAGCAAAGGCGGTAAGGGCTTTATCGCCATGACTGCCACCTATACGGACCGGCAGGGGAATCTGCGTTCCCGGATCGTACCGCATCTGGGGGGGGACATCGTTACTACGCCCCGGAGCCAGGCCTATTATATCGTTACGGAGTACGGCATTGCCAATCTGGTGGGCAGAACCACCTGGGAGCGGGCGGAAAGCATGGTGGAACTGGCCCATCCGGATTTCCGGGAGGAGCTTATCCGCAATGCGGAAGCCCAGCGGATCTGGCGCCGTTCCAACAAGCGCTGAGAGCAGGGGTATACAGCATGCAACAGGTGTTTCTTCATTTGAGAAGAAATACCTGTTTTTTATAGAGAAAGACGGGAGTGCCTCTGCCTCTTTCCCCATATTCTGCCATAAATTCCCGCATAAGCGGAGAATATTAACACTTAGGTCATGAAGATTTTGCATACACGGCGCCTTGTCGCCTTGAAAAAAAGGGGGGGATTCAGTAAAATATAAGAAATCAATACGCACATGCTGCGGGAAAGCGACAAAGGAGAGCATGGCAGAAACCAATCGTTCCGACGATAAAAGCAAGCATACATCCGGATCCATCAACTGGAAAAAGGTACGCCGCCGTTTTAAGAAGAAGAGCCGCAAATTTTTGGGAGCTCTTGGAATGGGCGTCGTTTTCTGCGGAAAGAAGCTGGGGCAACTGGCAAAAAGGACCGTTCCCTTTTGGAAAAAGCTGGGAGACGGCCTGTGCGCCGGGGGCCGCAGGCTCCATGAAAAGATACAGGGCACCAAGGCTGCTCCGGTATGCAACGCCATAGTTCGATTTTTTGCCGCTATGGGGCGGGGTTGCAAAGCCTTGAACGCCAGATTCAAAACTCTGGGCAAACCCTTGCGGCTGGGGATCAGTGCCGCTTCCCTGTTGTTGGTGGTGGGGCTGGTGCTGTCTGCCGCTCTTTCAGGCGGAAGTCAGAAGACTGCCCAGACCGATCTGCCCATAGAGGTTCAGGGGTCTCCTTCTCCCACCCCCGTGCCGGAGACCACTGCACTGCCCAGCCAGGAGCCGGTGGTGCAGGCGGCAGTTGCAGGCACCGTGCAGGATACCCCCGCTGCCTTCTCTGAGACGTATAAAAAGGGAGATGACGGAGCGATCATCGCCGATGTGCAGCTTCGGCTTATGGAGCTGGGGTATATGGACAGCGATGAACCTACGGAGCATTTCGGTTCCATTACGGAAGAAGCCCTGACATCCTTCCAGAAGCATAACGATCTGCCTGCAGACGGAGTGCTGCGGGAAGCCACCTATCTGGCGCTCATGAGCGAGACAGCCAAGGAATACGTCATGCAGGACGGAGACGAGGGCGACGATGTCCGGGACGTGCAGCAGCGGCTGTATGAGCTGGGCTATCTGGCTAAAAACTGTATTACGGGCACCTTTGGGGATAAGACTCTGGAAGCGCTGAAGGATTTTCAGAGCAGCAACGGTCTCAAGGGCGATGGCAAGGCCGGGGTCAAGACTCTGGAGAAGCTGTATGATGAAGACGTGGTGGGCAATTTCTATCGCAAGGGCGATGTGAATGACTCTATCAAGACATATCAGCAGAAACTGGTCAAGCTGGGGTATCTTTCTTCCACCTATTCCCCAAAAGGGAAGATGGATAATGAGACCGTAGCGGCTCTCAAGAGCTTTCAGAATGTAAACGGCATCATTGCCGACGGTTGTCTGGGTGTTGTGACCATGGAACTGCTGGATTCCAAGAATGCCGTGGCCTATTCTCTGAGCCTGGGCATGAAGGGTTCCGATGTAAAGGATGTGCAGAAACGGCTGTACAAGCTGGGGTATCTGAAGCATTCTTCCCAGATCACAGGGTATTTCAGCGCTGAAACGGAAGACGCCGTAGAAGCCTTCCAGAAGCGTAACGGGCTTACCGCAGACGGAACGGTGGGGGCCAAGACCCTGAAGGTCCTGGAGAGCGATTCGGCCAAGAAGCCCAAAGCTACGGCAACGCCCAAGCCCACCAAAAAGGCTACGGCAAAGCCCGGCAAGGCTACGGCAACGCCCAAGCCTGGTACCAAGACGCCCAAGCCC
This sequence comes from uncultured Eubacteriales bacterium, assembly GCA_900545265.1. Taxonomy (GTDB): domain Bacteria; phylum Bacillota; class Clostridia; order Christensenellales; family CAG-138; genus RUG472. The sequence goes on along the minus strand of UQYI01000005.1, from coordinate 64,153 downwards.
ACCAAAACGCCCAAACCGACCTCTGCCAGCACTTCCAAGCTGGATAAATTCATACAGATCGCAAAGTCCAAGGTGGGCAGCCCCTATGTCCGGGGCGCCAAGGGACCCAATAAGTTCGACTGCTCCGGCTTTGTATACTGGTGCCTGAATCAGGCAGGTGTGAAGCAGGGGTATATGACCTCCATCACCTGGCGCAGCTGCACCAAATACACTCGCTTTGACAGCATGAGCCAGGCCCAGAAGGGAGATGTGCTGGTGTTCAAGGGCAGCAGTATGTCTACCGGCCATGTAGGTATCTATCTGGGCGGCGGGAAGATGGTGGATGCCAGCTCCGGCGCAGGGCAGGTGCGTATCACCAGTTCCAACATCCTGACCAGCACATACTGGAAGACCCACTTTTTGATGGGATACCATATCTTTGATTAAAACAGCACAGATCAGACAGCCGCTCTGCAGCAGGGCGGCTGTTTTTGCGATCCGAAAAAACAGCGCAAAAAAAGTTGGATATTTTTCAAATTGCCTATTGCATTTTGGCTTCCATGTAGCTATAATACTCTATGCAGCAAGTGATCCTCAGTAGCTCAATGGCAGAGCACCCGGCTGTTAACCGGGTTGTTGTAGGTTCGAGTCCTACCTGGGGAGCCAGAAATCCGAAGCCGAATGACTTCGGATTTTTTTGTATATCTCCGCAGGCAGGCGGACCGGCTTGGGGGTACCCCTCAGCCATCGCTGCACGGTTTTATCGGTCTGAGCAATGGTATGTGCAGAAACAATGGCCCTATCAGTGAATCTTTATACAAGGCCGGTATAGACAAACACGTTTGCTCGAAAAAATGCAAAATTAGAAATAACATAATTTTGCCACTTTTTTACCGTGACATTCCGAGCCTTTTCTTAAAAGCATACTGTTTTGGTAGGATTTATGGACGAAAAGCAAAAACCGCTGAAAACTAATTCTTTGTAAGAACCATCTACATTTTTTTCACAAAAACGTTGATTCTTGTTGACAAATACCCGCCTACGGTATAATATAAATCTCAAGTATACGGAGTGAGGGTATACAAAAGAAGGGTATTTATATAAGAAATACCATCTTTTACATCTTATTTCGCAAAAGTATACAGTCCGTTCGGCTGACTCACAGCCGGCGGAATTATTGTTCGCTGATAAACGCATTCTCGGCAAGACCTTTTCCACAGGTACGGGCGGCCCTGGCGGCTCCCATCCAAAGCAGGAGGCTACGGCATGAAAAGACAACGGATATGGATCCCTTACATTTCCGGTATCTGTATGCCCTTCTGCGGCCTGAAGCAGAGTATGCACTTAGACGGGAACAGCTGTTCCTACGGCATAAAGAGCCGGGGTAACCGCCTCAACAATAGCAGCGGCATGTGCTGACACGCCGATACTATGGCAGCGATTGCCCCGGATTTTTTATATAAGCAAATATACACAGAGCAAGCGAGCGCCTGGAGGGAGGAACCGGACGCATCGGGGTCACCAAAGGCAAGTCCCTCATGGAATGATGATTTGGTTCGAACGGCCCGTAAGCCGTTCAAGTAACACAATGAAAGGGGAGCAAGTATGAAGGAAAGATGGATCAAGAGAATTGCTGCACTGCTTCTGGCCGTGATAATGATTCTCGGAACCGCAGCCTGCATCAAGGGCGCTGAACCCACGGTAAAGGCTGACAACGACAAGCAGACCACCACCGAAGCCAACAAGACCACCCCCGACGGAACTACCCCCGAAACCACCGATGCTCCCGCAGAGGAGAAGCCCTTCGCCGTGTATGACAACGACGAGGACATCTACATGGCCAACCTGGGCGAATTCTATGAATTCCTCCAGCAGGCCCTGGCTGCGGAGAACGTTTCCCAGCGCTACGCCCTGCTGGCCGTAGCAGAAGCAAAGATGCTTGAGTCAGGCGTAGGGATGCCCTTCTCCGGCGGCAACGCCATCTATTACATGAGCCGTATCGTGTACGGCTCCGGCGGATACGCTCCCTGGAGAGGCACCATGTCGGATCTGAGCCAGTACGTGATCACCAACGAGATTATCCTGACGGAGGATTATAACCACCTGGTGGAGCTGCAGAAGGAGCTGGCCGGCACCGGCACCTATATGGCCACGGCCATAGAGTATCTTACCGAGAAGGGCTACACCTTCCGGGATACCTTCCAGAACACCTTCTCCGTTACGCCAACCTCCTGGGATATTTTTGCCGTTTCCAGCGCCAACGAGGTGCGGATCATCGATCCTACCTATGATTATCCCTTTGCCTACGATGCAGAAGGCACCATGCAGCCCCATCTGGCGGAAAGCTGCCAGATGAGCGAGGGCGGCAGGGTATTCACCCTGAAGATCCGCCCCGGCCAGATCTGGGTCGATTCTCAGGGCCGCAAGGTAGCGGACGTCACCGCCGACGACTGGGTGGCCGCCGCCCAGCACCAGGCCGATATGCAGAACAGCTACACCATGAACAACTACATTCTGGGCATGGTCGATTATGCTTCCGGCGAGATCACCGATTTTGGCCAGGTAGGCGTAAAGGCCCTGGACGAGCTGACCCTCCAGTATACCCTGAAGGAGAAAGCTCCCTACTTTATGAGCCTGTTCCAGACCAACGCCTTCGTGCCCCTGTGCCGGAGCTACTTCCTCTCCCAGGGCGGCGCCTTCGGGCTGACGGAGTTTGCAGATGCACGGGCCAAGGAGACCTATCAGTACGGCATCGACCAGAACCACATCGCCATCTGCGGACAGTTCCTCTGCACCAACATGACGGAAAAGAACTCCGTTACCTATGTGCTGAACGAGAACTACTGGAACGCCGCCAACGCCAATTTGAAGAAGGTCAGCTTCCTTTACAACGATGACTTTGACGTAAGCCGGGCCTATTACGACTTCATGCAGGGGAACGTAATGAGCTTTGGCATGAACGAACAGCGCATGGAGCTGGCCAAGCAGAAGGGAGATTTTCAAAAGTACGCCTATATCGGGGATGTGGGGCAGATCAGCTCCCTTCTCTGGTTCAACCTGCACCGGCAGACCTACGCCAACATGGCGGATGGTGCCGCCCCCTCCCGGAAGACCGACGCCGAGAAGGCCCTTAGCTGCGCCGCCATGCAGAACCGGCACTTCCGTCTGGCCATTGGCCATGCCATAGACCGGGAAAGAAATATTGCCCAGAGCGCAGGCGAGGAGCTTGCTCCCCTGAGCATCCGTAACACGCTGACTCCCGGCACCTATGTAAAGCTCCTGGAGGATATCACCATGGATATCAACGGCACCCCCACCACCTTCCCCAAGGATACCTGGTACGGCGCCATCGTACAGGCCCAGCTGGATGCCGATGGCATGGACATACAGGTCTGGGATGCCGAAAAGAAGACTACGGACGGCTGGGACGCCTGGCTCAATGTGGAGAAGGCCAAGGAGGAGCTCCGGCTGGCTGTTGAGGAGCTTAAAACCCTGGGCTATGAAGTCACCAAGGAGACGCCCGTCATAATCGACTACCCCTACACGGAGTACAATGAAATCGGCAAGAATAAAGCGTATGTGATGAAAACGAACATCGAAAACGCTTTTGACGGCCTGGTACGCTGCGATTTGATCCCCCTGAACAACGTTACGGAGATGATGAACGTGGCGCTGAACACCAAGTGCGGCGCAGAGGTGAACACGGATATGGGCGGCGCCGGGGCGCTTGGCTCCGACCACGGTGACCCCATCTGCTATATGGAAGGGCTGCTTCCCCACGGGGACGGCTGGCTGACTCCCTACCTGGGGCTGTGGTAAGAACAAGGGATTGCCGGGCGGAAGCCTGAACAGGGCCTCCTCCGGTTCGTACGGCTCGTAAGCCGTTCAAGTAACACAAAGAAAGGGGAACAAACATGAAGGAAAGATGGACCAAGAGAATTGCTGCACTGCTTCTGGCCGTGATAATGATTCTCGGAACCGCAGCCTGCATCAAGGGCGCTGAACCCACGGTAAAGGCTGACAACGACAAGCAGACCACCACCGAAGCCAACAAGACCACCCCCGACGGAACTACCCCCGAAACCACCGATGCTCCCGCAGAGGAGAAGCCCTTCGCCGTGTATGACAACGACGAGGACATCTACATGGCCAACCTGGGCGAATTCTATGAAGCCTTCCAGGCGGCCACCACCACTGCGGAGAATGTTTCCCAGCGCTATGCCCTGCTGGCCGTGGCAGAAGCCAAGGCCATCGAAAGCGGCGTAGGCACCCCCATGTATGGCGGCACGGCCGGTTATAACATGAGCCGTATCGTATACTGCTCCGGCGGATATGCCGGCTGGCGCGGCACCATGTCGGATTTGACCCAGTATGTAATCACCAATGAGATCATCACTGCGGAAGATTATAAACACCTGAAAGAGCTCCGCACCGAGCTGGTGGGTACTGGCACTTACATGACCAAGGCTGTAGAATACCTTACCGAGAAGGGATATACCTTCCGGGACACCTACACCTCTACTTTTGTAGATAACCCTACCACCTGGGATATCTTTGCCGCTTCCACCTCTAATGATTCCGGCATAATCAGCCCCACACTGGATTATCTGTATGCCTATGATGCAGAAGGTGTGCTTCAGCCCCATCTGGCTGAAAGCTGCGAGATCTCCGAGGACGGCAAGGTTTACACCTTGAAGATCCGCCCCGGCCAGATCTGGGTGGATTCTCAGGGTCGCAAGGTTGCAGATGTTACCGCCGACGACTGGGTGGCGGCCGCCCAGCACCAGGCCGACCTGCAGGATTGCTACGACCTGAACAATTACATCGAAGGGATGACCGCCTATGTTACCGGCGAGACCACCGATTTCTCCACCGTAGGCGTAAAGGCACTGGATGATCTGACTCTCCAGTACACCCTGAAGGAGCCGGCCACTTACTTTATGAGTCTGCTCCAGAAGACTGGGTTCCTGCCTCTGTGCCGGAGTTACTTTGTTTCTCAGGGCGGCGCTTTCGGTCTGGATGCCTTCTCCGAAGCTCAGTCCAAACCCTCCTACCAGTACGGTATCGACCAGAACCATGTTGCTGTCTGCGGTCAGTTCCTCTGCATCAACATGACGGAAAAGAATTCCGTTACCTATGTGCTTAACGAGAACTACTGGAATGCTTCCAATGCCAATCTGAAGGCTGTAAAGCTGACCTTCAGTGATAGCAGTGATGTATCCCGTTCCTATGACGATTTCATGAACGGCACTGTAGTCTCCATGTATCTGAACAGTCAGCGTTTGGAACTGGCCAAGAAGAAGGGCGATTTTGAAAAGTATGCCTTTGTCAACGATGTAGGCCGGATCACCTTCCTGTTCTGGTTCAATATTCACCGCCAGACCTACGCCAACATGGCGGATGGCGCTGCTCCCTCTCGGAAGACCGATGCGGAAAAGGCGCTCAGCTGCGCTGCTTTGCAGAACAAGCACTTCCGCCTGGCCATCGGCCATGCTATTGACCGGGGTGCATATGTAAGCCAGAATGTGGGTGAGGATTTGTCTCTCCAGAGTGTGCGTAACTCCATCACTCCCGGTACCTATGTGAGCCTGGAGGAGGATGTGACCATCGATATCAACGGCACCGCCACCACCTTCCCCAAGGGGACCTGGTACGGCGCTATCGTACAGGCCCAGCTGGACGCCGACAACTTCGGCCTGCAGATCTGGGATGCCGAGAACCTGACCAACGACGGTTGGGATGCCTGGTACAATCCCGCGAAGGCCATGGAAGAGCTGCAGATCGCCATTGAAGAGTTAAAGGCAGCCGGCTATGAGGTTTCCAAGGAGAACCCCATCGTTATGGATTACCCCTACCCCTCCTACAACGAGGTAGGCCAGAACCAGTGCTACGTGCTCAAGACCTGCATCGAATCCGCCTTTGACGGCCTTGTGCGGTTTGATGCCCTGCCCCTGAACAACGTGACCGAGTTCCTCAACGTACAGAACAACACCAACAACGGTTCCGAGCACAACACCGACATGGGCGGTCTGGGCTGCATCGGTTCCGACCACGGCGATCCCATCTGCTATCTGGATGGCCTCCTGCCCTACGGCGACGGCAGGCTGACCCAGAAGCTGGGGCTGTGGTAAGAAACAGCGCAGGCTTTTGGCGCTAAAAGCTAAAGCAGTTTTCATGCTCACCGGGGAGCCATCCCCGGTGGGCTGAAATAGAGAAAAAAGAAAGGGACTCACACATGAAGGTAAGATGGACCAAGGGAATCGTGGCGCTGCTGCTGGCAGTGATGATGATTCTCGGAACTGCAGCTTGCTCCAAGGGCGCAGAAAACACTGCGGCCAACGGAACCAGCGAAAACGACAAGACCCCCGCAACCGGAACCGACACTCCCGCCACCGCAGATGAGCCCGCCGGAACCGACATCCCCGCCGAGGAAGAGAAGACCTTTGCCGTTTATGACAACGACGAGGATATCTATATGGCCAACCTGGGCGAGTTCTACGCCGATTATCAGAAGGCTACCGAAGCTTCCAGCGTTTCCGAGCGCTATGCGCTGCTGGCAGTAGCAGAAGCAAAGGTACTGGAGAGCGGCGTTGCCACCCCCATGTATGGCGGCATTGCAGGCTATCAGATGAGCCGTATCGTATACTGCTCCGGCGGTTACGCTCCCTGGCGCGGCGATATGAGCGATATGTCTCAGATGATCATCACCAACGAGATCATTCTCGGTGAGGATCAGAATCACCTCCGTGATCTGAGAAATGAGCTCATGGGCACCGGCACCTACATCCAGAAGGCCGTGGAGTATCTCACCGAGAAGGGTTACACTTTCCAGGATACCTACACCTCTACCTTCGTGGATAACCCTACTACCTGGGATATCTTTGCTGCATCCACCAACACCGATGCCGGCATTATCGGGCCCACCTTCGACTACCTCTTTGCTTATGATGCAGAGGGCGTCATGCAACCCCGTATGGCCGAAAGCTATGAGATCTCCGAGGATGGCACCGTTTACACCATCAAGATCCGCCCCGGCCAGATCTGGGTCGATTCTCAGGGCCGCAAGATAGCGGATGTCACCGCCGATGACTGGGTGGCTGCCGCACAGCATCAGGCCGACCTGCAGGATTGCTACGACCTGAACAACTTCATTGCCGGTATGACCGAGTACCTCACCGGTGAGACCACCGATTTCAGCACCGTTGGTGTAAAGGCCGTGGATGATCTGACCCTCCAGTACACCCTGAAGGAGCCTGCCACCTACTTTATCAGCCTGCTCCAGAAGCATGCATTCCTGCCTTTGTGCCGGAGCTACTTCCTCTCCCAGGGCGGAGCATTCGGCCAGGCCGAGTTTGCTGAGGCTCAGGCCCAGCCCACCTATCTCTACGGTACCGATCAGAACCATATTGCCATCAGCGGCCAGTTCCTCTGCACCAACATGACGGAGAAGAACTCCATCACCTACGTGCTCAACGAAAATTACTGGAACGCTGCCAACGCTACTCTCAAGGGCGTTAAGTATGTTTTCAGCGACAGCAGCGACGTGAGCCGTACCTATGATGACTTCATCAACGGCGTCACCATGACACTGGGTCTGAACACCCAGCGTTTGGAGCTGGCCAAGCAGAAGGGTGACTTTGACAAGTACGCTTATGTTGGCGACGTAGGCCGGATTACCTTCCTGTTCTGGTTCAACCTGCATCGCCAGACCTACGCCAACATGGCGGATGGCGCTGCTCCCTCTCAGAAGACTGACGCCGAAAAGGCCGTCAGCTGCGCTGCTCTGCAGAATGCACATTTTCGCCGTGCTATCGGCCATGCCATCAGCCGCGGCGCTTACCTGGCCCAGAACGTGGGCGAGGATCTGGCCATGATGAGTGTGCGTAACACCCTCACCCCCGGCACCTATGTAAAGCTGGATGAGGATGTGACCATCGACATCAACGGCACTGCCACCACCTTCCCTGCCGGCACCTGGTACGGCGCTATCGTACAGGCTCAGCTGGACGCCGACAACGTAGGCGTTAAGGTATGGGATGAGAAGAACCTGTCCACCGATGGCTGGGATGCCTGGTACAATGTGGATATGGCCAAGGCTGAACTGCAGCTGGCCATTGAGGAGCTCAAGACCCTGGGTATCGAGGTCTCCAAGGAGAACCCCATCGTCATGGACTACCCCTATCCCGCCTACAATGAAGTGGGCCAGAACCAGGCTTACGTGCTCAAGACCTGCATCGAATCCGCTTTCGACGGTCTCGTGCGCTTTGATACGCTGGTGCTCAACAACGTTACCGAGTTCCAGAATGTGTTCAATAACACCAACAACGGTTCCGAGCACAATGCCGATATGGGCGGTTTGGGCTGCATCGGTTCCGATCACGGCGATCCCATCTGCTACCTCAACGGCATCCAGCCTTACGGCGATGGTTGGCTGACTCCCCGGATGGGTCTTTGGTAAGAATTACCGGTCTCCAGCTTACGGCAACGTAAGCCGCACAAGCCGAATGGAGGGAGCGCTCCCTCCATTCGGTCATACAAAAAGGGGTTCGCGCTATGAAGTATTTTTTCAAACGACTGCTCCGGGGCCTGTTCTCGGTAGTAGTCGCCATGTGTATCATCATCATCCTGCTGTTCTTCGTGCTGGATAAGACCCTTATCTTTGCCGAGGACGAGCAGTATGTAAAGCTCTCCAACAACCAGAAGATCACCTACATGTATACCATGTGGGAGAAGTACGGGTATCTGACCCGCGTGACCTACAATGACTATCTCAACGGTCTGGTAGATGCAGGAGAGATTACTGAGGAGGAGAAATCCGCCGTGGCCACCATCGGAAGAACCGCTGAGAAGGATTCCGATGAGGTCCGCAAGTATGTGGATCAGTTCACCAAGCTCTACGAATCCAAGGGATATACCATCTGCCGGCTGGATGCGGTCATGGCCAACAAGAGCCGAATCGCTACCGGCGGCGGACAGACACTTTTTGCTTATTTGAATACTCCCGTTCTTAAAAGGCTGGGAAGCTTCTTCTCCGGTCTGCTCACCTTTGACAATATTCACTATGTACAGGAGGATATTGGGGAGAGGAAGCTGACCTTCACCTTCTATGACCCGGTTTACGGCGGTGAAAAATTCTCCCCCGCCATCATCGGAAACGGTACATATCATAAATACCTGCTGTACTGCAACGATCAGTTCCCGTATATACACCAGAACTTCGTTAAGCTCCGCCTGGGGACATCCTTCACGGTAAACAAGGGCATCGATGCCTTTGAAACCATGACCCAGTCCCAGGGCACCTATGTGGTACACACCAACTATTATCCCACCGGGTTGGTGGCGGAAAGCGCAGACGATCTGCACACCGCTACCTATATGGCCGGATCCAGAGAACTGAACCTGGTGTATGCCGATCAGTTTGACGACGATTACACCAATACCAATCTGGTCAAGGACAGCAGATCCAAGATCTACTACTCCTTTATCATCAGCATTCTGGGATCTTTGTTCACCTACCTGATCGGTCTTCCTCTGGGCATTCTCATGGCCAAAAAGAAGGATACCTGGGTGGATAATCTGGGCAACGCATATGTGATCTTCATGATCGCAGTGCCGTCTTTGGCCTATTACTTCATGTTCAAGGCCTTTGCCATCAATATCGGCCTGCCGGTCATCTTCTCTCTGGATAACCCGTCGGCACTTATGTATGTTACGCCGGTACTGGCCAGCCTGGCCGCTTCCGTAGCAGGTACCATGAAGTGGATGCGCCGATACATGGTGGATCAGATGAACTCCGACTATGTTAAGTTCGCCCGTGCAGGCGGTCTTACGGAGGGAGAGATCTTCACCAAGCATATCTTCAAGAATGCCGCCATCCCCACGGTTCATGGTATTCCCAATACCATCATCATGGCCCTGTCCGGTTCCATCATGATGGAGCGTATTTACGCTATCCCCGGCGTGGGCGGCCTGCTCATCCAGGCCATCGGCGCCTATGACAATGCCGTTATTCTGGGCGTAGCGTTCTTCTATGGCACGCTGTCCATTATCGGCTCGATCCTGGGCGATATCCTGATGTCCGTTATCGACCCCCGTATCTCCTATACATCCAAAGCGAGGTAAGCGCATATGATCGACACCAAAGAAAAACTGATCGACCTGAGCGACACGGGTCTTTCGGACGCAGAGCTCTTTGCCAGCTGTCCTCAGGATGCTTCCGCTGTGGAAAAGATCACCGCACCCAGGTATTCCTACTGGAAATCTGTGGGTCGGGTATTCTTCCATAAAAAGTCCAACATCGTGGTACTGCTGATGCTGGCTATCATCCTGGTGTTCACCTTTATCTATCCTTCTTTTGCAGGATTCGATAAATATGCCAACATCATGGATCCTTCGGCCAAGCATCTGACACCCGGTCAGGCCTTCCAGAAGTTCGGCTTCAGCATCCATTGGCTGTTTGGTACCGGCGAATCCGGCCAGTCCACCTTTGACGGCCTGTGGTACGGCGCCCGGATCTCTATTTCCATTGCACTGATCTGCGCCCTGATCAACTTTACCATAGGTATTCTGCTGGGCGCCGTGTGGGGCTTTTCCAAGAAAGTGGATATGGTGCTCAACGAGATCCGCAACGTTATCGTGGTGGTGCCCGGCACCTTCGTCACCTCCGTGCTGATGATGGTGTTCTCTCCCAGCTTCTGGACTTTGATCTTCTCCATGTGCATCACCGGCTGGATCGGTATTGCCTATTCCATCCGTACCCAGGTCATTATCATCCGGGACCGTGACTACAACCTGGCTTCCAAGTGCCTGGGTTCCTCTACACTGCGGATCGCTACCAAGAACATCCTGCCGTTCATGATCTCATTCATCGTGACTATGGCGGCCACTTCTCTGCCGGGTTACATCGGCTCTGAAGCCTTCCTGAGCTACATCGGCTTGGGTATTTCCGAGATGACCCTTGGTAAGATCCTCTTCAACTCTCAGGCAGCCATGGTTACCCCCGGCTGGGGCTGGGAATTCTGGTGCCCGGTCATGCTGTCCGCCTTCATTTCCATCGTTCTGTTCCTGGTGGGGCAGAGCCTGGGCGATGCGGCGGATCCCCGGACCCACATGCTGTAAGGAGAACCGGCTATGGAAGAAAAAAATGTTCTGTTGTCCATTAAGGACCTGTCCGTAAAGTTCCGGGTGCGCGGCCGTATCCTCACGGCTATCCGCAACGTATCCCTGGATATCTATGAAAATGAAACCATCGCCATCGTAGGCGAATCCGGCTGCGGCAAATCCGTGTTGACCAAGACCTTTGCGGGTATGCTTGACGGCAACGGCTTTATCGATAAGGGCGAGATCGTATTCAATGACGATTCCCTCACCAACATCTGTGCCCCCATGAACAAGGCGGCGGAGGTGATCATCCGTCAGGCTCGCAGAAAGCTGGATGAGTACTCCAAACTGGAGCTGGGCGCACCGATGTACCGGGCAATGCGCCAGCTGGAGAAGGAGCGGCAGGATCGCCTGACGCTCAGCGAAGAAGAGTCTGCGGCCTTTGAACTGCAGCGGCGGGAGTTGGTGTTCAACCGTACCGAAGCCCACAATCTGAAGCTGACACTGGACAGCAGCAGGGAGCGGGCGGAAATCCGGGAACTGAACAAGAAGATCGATGCGCTGGATAAGCAGATCAAGGCTCTGGACGAAAAGAAAAAGGCCACCATTGAGAATCACCGGAAAAAGACCACTCACGATGAATCCTATAACCGCGGCTACAACGAGAGGATGCAGGGACTTAAGGCCCGGTACGAAAAGGACTGCGCAGGGGAGATCTCTCAGCAGACCAAGGAAAGAAACAAGCGCTTGGCTAAAGAGGTGTATCTTTCCATCAACCGCTATCCGGCTCACAAGCGGCCTCAGCTGCTGAATAAGCTCTATAAGTCTCTGAAGAAGGCCATGGAGATCGGCGCTGACCTGAACAATGATGTGCAGCTGAATCAGATCTTTGAAAATGCCATCTTCCGGGTCAAGTATCTGGAAGAGGACGGGAAGTATATTCGCGGCACGGCCAACCTGAACCTGGCCAAGAATAACTGCGTGTGCGACTGGACAAATATCCGCGGCGAACGTATCGCCACCATTTTCCAGGATCCCATGACCTCCCTGAACCCGATTTTGACCATCGGCAACCAGATCACCTCCGTTATCATCAAGCACCAGCACGTTTCCGAATCGGAAGCCCGGCGCAGGGCTATCGTGCTGATGAAGAAGGTAGGTATCCCCAATGCCGAAAACCGGTTTGACGATTATCCCTTCCAGTATTCCGGCGGTATGCGGCAGCGCATCGTTATTGCCATCGCATTGTCCTGCCAGCCCAAGATCCTCATCTGCGATGAGCCTACGACAGCGCTGGACGTGACCATTCAGGCACAGATCCTGCAGCTGATCAAGGATCTGCAGAAGGAATTTCACTACACCACCGTGTTCATTACGCACGATTTGGGCGTGGTGGCCAACGTGGCAGACCGGGTGGCCGTGCTGTATGCCGGGCAGATCGTAGAGATCGGCACCGTGGAGGAGATATTCTATGATCCCCGCCATCCATACACCTGGGTGCTGCTTTCCTCTCTGCCGCAGCTCAGCGATCCTCAGGCAGAGCTGTATTCCATTGCCGGAACGCCGCCTTCCCTGTACAACAGGATCATCGGAGACGCCTTTGCACCCCGGAATCCGTACTGCCTGAAGATAGATACCCTCAAGGAGCCCCCCATGTTCAAGGTCACGGAGACCCATTACGCCAAGACTTGGCTGCTGGATCCCCGCGCCCCCAAGGTGGAGAAGCCGGAGATTATCTGCTGCATCAACGGAACCCTGAGAAAAGTATTCAACATATAAAGGACGAACCGCTATGGCTAACGAAAACAAGAAAAAAACTCATGCGCATAGCTTCCCCGAGCGCGGTCCCATTGCCGAAAACGGCAAGGAGATCCTCCTTTCCGTCCAGCATGTGGATATCAACTTCGGTAAGGGCGACAACCTGGTTCGGGCAGCCAAAGATGTGACCTTTGATATTTACAAAGGGGAGACCTTCTCCTTTGTAGGGGAATCCGGCTCCGGTAAGACCACTGTTGGCCGGGCTGTGATCCGGGCCAACCCCTGTGCAAAGGGCGCTATCTACTATAAAGGCGTGCGCATCTCCGGCAAGATCCCCAAGGCTTTGGACCGGCAGGTCATCCGAAACATCCAGATGGTGTTCCAGGATCCCGCCACTTCCCTGAACGAGCGGGCCACCGTGGATCAGATCATCTCCGAGGGTCTGCACAACTTCCATCTGTATGAAAACGAAGCGGATCGTGTCCGCAAGGTGGAAGAGATCATTGAGGAGGTGGGTCTGCTTCCCGAGCATCTGACACGGTATCCTCATGAGTTCTCCGGCGGTCAGCGCCAGCGTGTAGGTCTGGCCCGTGCCATGGTCATGGAACCGGAGCTGGTCATAGCAGACGAGCCCATCTCCGCACTGGATGTATCCATCCGCGCTCAGATCCTCAATCTGCTGAACAAGTTCAAACGGGAAAGAAACACTACCTGCCTGTTCATTGCTCACGACCTTTCCATCGTTCGGTATATTTCCGACCGTATCGGCGTTATTTACAAGGGGCAGATCGTGGAGATCGCTACCAGCGAGGAACTGTTCAACTACCCGCTGCACCCCTATACCCGATCTCTGATCTCCGCCATTCCCCTGCCGGATCCCCGGTTGGAGCGGAACAAGGTGCTCAACACCTATGATCCCTCTCAGCACAATTATACGGAAGCGGATCCTCCCAAGCTCACCCTTATCGGTCACGACCATTATGTGTATGGCAATACCGAAGAGCTGGAGGCATACAAAGCCCTGCGGGAAAAGAACGTGCCCCTGCACACCCTGTTCATCGTGGGCGTGAATGCAGAAGCACCGGAAGAAGGCCCTACCGCAGACACCACTTCCAGAGAAGTTATTCTGGACAGGCCTGCTGGCGACAGAGGCAGCTTCTTCTACGGCTTGCTGAGCTTCCTGCTGCCCATTCCGGGTCTGCTGGCCGCTTATCTGTTCCGTAAGCATAACTATATGCGTAATTACAAGGTATGCAGAAAGGGAGCACTGGCTTCCCTCATATGTATAGGCGCATTGGGACTGCTGCTGGGGTTGCTGGTACTTATCGCACTCAAATAAGCAAAGAAAAGATACTGTGTGGGGGTATGTCCCCCACACAAACCCATTTCAAAAAAATTGTAAAAAAATAAGTAAAAAAGTTTTACAAACCAGTTGACGCTATACCCGTGCGGGGTATATAATCAAGATGCTCCTAGAGGGTATACAGGAAAAAATATTGGCATACGGTTCAAAACCGATGCCGGATTATGGAGGTATCATGAAGCAATACAACGTAACCGGAATGAGCTGCGCAGCATGCAGCGCCAGGGTTGAGAAGGCCGTCACCAAGGTGAAGGGCGTCACCGGCTGCTCCGTGAGCTTGCTCACCAACTCCATGGGTGTGGAAGGCACCGCCAACCCCGCCGACGTTATCGCCGCGGTCACCGCCGCCGGTTATGGCTGCACCGAAAAGGGCGCCGCCACGTCTCAGAGCAGCTCTCAGGCTGCTGCCGAAGAGGCCCTCAAAGATAAAGAAACGCCACTCCTTAAGAAGCGCCTCATCTGGTCCGTCATCTTCCTGACCATCCTCATGTACTTCTCCATGGGCGTCAAGATGTGGAACTGGCCCTACCCCTCCTTCATGGCTGTCACCGCAGAGGATGGCGAGGTCATTTTCAACCCCATGATGGTCGCTCTCATTGAGATGCTGTTCACCATCATCGTCATGGTCATCAACAAGAAGTTCTTTATCAACGGCTTCAAGAGCCTCTGGCATCGTTCCCCCAACATGGATACCCTGATCGCTCTGGGTTCCACCGCCGCTTTTGTTTACAGCACCGAGCAGGTCTTTGAGATGACCATGGTTCTGGCAAAGGGCATGGTCCATCATGCACACATGATCGGTCACGGCCTGTACTTCGAGTCCGCCGCCATGATCCTGACCCTCATCACCGTAGGCAAGATGCTGGAAGCACGCTCCAAGGGCAAGACCACCGATGCTCTCAAGAGCCTGATGAAACTGGCCCCCAAGACCGCAGTGGTCATCCGCGACGGTCAGGAGCAGGAGATCTCCATTGATCAGGTGCAGAAGGGCGACATCTTTGTGGTTCGTCCCGGCGAGAATATCCCCGTAGACGGTATCGTTCTGGAAGGCCACAGCGCCGTAAACGAAGCCGCTCTTACCGGCGAAAGTATCCCTGTGGATAAGGCCGAAGGCGACACCGTTTCCGCCGCTACCCTGAACCAGTCCGGCTTCATTAAGTGCCAGGCCACCCGCGTCGGCGAGGATACCACCCTCTCCCAGATCATCCAGATGGTCAGCGACGCAGCCGCCACCAAAGCTCCTATCGCCAAGGTTGCCGATAAGGTTTCCGGCGTGTTCGTACCTGCCGTTATCAGCATCGCCATCGTCACCACCATCGTGTGGCTGATCATTGGTCACGAAGGCAAAATGGACGTTGGTTTCGCCCTGGCCCGCGGTATTTCCGTGCTGGTCATCAGCTGCCCCTGCGCACTGGGTCTTGCTACCCCCGTGGCCATCATGGTAGGCAACGGCATGGGCGCCAAGAAGGGCATCCTCTTCAAGACTGCCGTATCTCTGGAAGAAACCGGCAAGATGGATATCGTTGCACTGGATAAGACCGGTACCATCACCACCGGCGAACCCAAGGTCACCGATATTATCCCTGCTGCCGGCGTTTCCGAGAAGGATCTGCTGACCATGGCCTATGCTCTGGAAAGAAAGAGCGAGCATCCTCTGGCCCGTGCTATCCTGCAGAAGGCTGAAGAAGACAAGCTGGTTGCCGACGAAGTTTCCGACTTTGCGGCTCTCCCCGGCAACGGCCTGACCGCCACCTGGAAGGGCGCCAAGCTCACCGGCGGCAACTACAAGTTCATCAGCACCCAGAGCACTATTTCCAACACCCTGAAGGAGAAATCCGAGAAGCTGGCCGAACAGGGCAAGACCCCCTTGTTCTTTGCCAAGGACAATGACCTTATCGGTATCATCGCCGTTGCCGACGTTATCAAGAGCGACAGCGCCCAGGCCGTTAAGGAAATGCAGAATATGGGTATCCACGTTGTTATGCTCACCGGCGACAACGAGCGTACCGCCAAAGCCATCGGCGCCCAGGCCGGTGTGGACGAAGTCATCGCAGGCGTTCTGCCCGACGGTAAGGAAGCCGTTGTGCGTGAGCTGAAGAAGAAGGGCAAGGTTGCCATGGTAGGCGATGGTATCAACGATGCTCCCGCCCTGACCAGAGCCGACATCGGTATCGCCATCGGCGCCGGTACTGACGTAGCCATCGATGCCGCGGACGTTGTGCTCATGAAGAGCCGTCTCTCCGACGTACCCGCTGCCATCCGTTTGAGCCGCGCCACGCTGCGCAACATCCATGAGAACCTGTTCTGGGCCTTCTTCTACAACACCATCGGTATCCCCGTGGCCGCCGGATGCTTCATTTGGGCCGGCATCGAGCTGAACCCCATGCTGGGCGCTGCCGCCATGAGTCTGAGCAGCTTCTGCGTGGTTTCCAACGCTCTGCGTCTTAACTTCTTCAAGATGAATGACGCCAGCCACGACAAGAAGCGCAAGCACAAGGCTGTCAAGGCCGCTCCCGCTGGCCAGACCATCACCAAGACCATCAGCATCACCGGACTTATGTGCGGTCACTGCGAGAACACCGTAAAGAACGCTCTGGAAGCTATCCCCGGTGTGGAAGAGTGCGTAGCCAGCCACGAGAAGGCCAACGCTATCGTCACCCTGAGCAAAGACGTTCCCAATGACACCCTCAAGAAGGCCATTGAGACCTGCGGTTACGTGGTAAACAGCATCAACTAACAAGCTGACGCTGTGATATAAACCAAAAAAGAGAACTGAGAAGGGAGATTCAAGAACTATGAAGAAGCTCATGAAGATCGAAGGTATCCACTGCGGCGGTTGCGAAGGCCGTTTGAAGAGAGCTATGGAAGCCCTGCCCCAGGTAGAAGAAGCCGTTGCCAACCATGTGGACGGCACCTGCATCGTGACCCTCAAGGAAGCTGTTGCTGACGACGTTCTCAAGCAGACCGCCGAAGCCGCCAACTTCAAGGTACTGGGCATCGAGTAACAAAGTACTTGCATTCAACCAACAGAATTTTTTGAGAGGAGAATCATCACTATGAAGAAGCTCATGAAGATCGAAGGTATCCACTGCGGCGGTTGCGAAGGCCGTTTGAAGAGAGCTATGGAAGCCCTGCCCCAGGTAGAAGAAGCCGTTGCCAACCATGTGGACGGCACCTGCATCGTGACCCTCAAGGAAGCTGTTGCTGACGACGTTCTCAAGCAGACCGCCGAAGCCGCCAACTTCAAGGTACTGGGCATCGAGTAAGTCCATTCAGTAGTAGCCAAATTCATTTGATACCAGCAGGAGAGGCCCTGCCTGCCTCTCCTGCTGTGTATTTTTTAGAGAGAAAATTTTTAAAAGGAGCATCTCCCAATATGTCCATGGAAAAGCATGATCCGCTGTACGCTGCCTATATCCGCATTCTGGAAGCAGAGCTGATCCCCGCCACGGGCTGCACTGAGCCCATTGCCATTGCCTATGCAGCGGCTAAGGCCCGCGCTGTTTTGGGGACGCTGCCCGAGTCCTGTCTGGTGGAGGCCAGCGGGAACATTATCAAAAACGTAAAGAGCGTGGTGGTGCCTAATACGGGGCATATGCGGGGTATCCCTGCCGCTGCTTCTGCCGGTATTGTGGCCGGGGATGCGGATGCACAGCTTCAGGTGATCTCCAGGGTGAGCCCTGAGGCCAGAGAGCAGATAAAAGTTTACTGCGATACACACACCATTCAGGTGGTGCCCGCTCATAACGGAAAAGTTTTTTACATTGCCATCACGGTAAAGGCCGGGGATTCCAGCGTCCGTGTGGTCATTGAAGAGTTTCATACCAACATCACTCGGATTGAAAAGGACGGCGTTTGCCTCTTCTCCCAGGAGAGCACCGGGGCGCAGGCAGAGCAGCCCAATGCGGAAGCGCCTCACTATGAATGGCTATCTGTGGAAAAGATCCTGGAGTTTGCAGACTCTGTGGATCTCAAGGATGTGGAAGAAGTGCTGTCCAGGCAGATTGCCTACAACAGCGCCATCTCGCAGGAAGGCCTGAAGAACCCCTGGGGTGCCCAGATCGGTCGTACGCTGCTGAAGGAGCGGGGAGACGATATTCGGGTTCGGGCTCGTGCCATGGCGGCAGCAGGCTCTGATGCCCGTATGAGCGGCTGTGAGCTGCCTGTGGTCATCGTTTCCGGCTCCGGCAATCAGGGCATGACGGCCAGCCTGCCTGTGATCGCCTACGCGGAGGAGCTCAAGGCGGACAAGGATCTGCTGTACAGATCCTTGCTGGTGTCCGACCTGATCACCATTCACCAAAAGACCAGCATCGGCCGTCTGTCTGCTTTTTGCGGAGCTGTCAGTGCAGGCTGCGGGGCCGCAGCGGGCATTGCCTATATGCACGGTTACCGGCTGGAAGTAATTGCCCACACGGTGGTCAACACGCTGGCTATTCTTTCCGGCATGGTGTGCGATGGAGCTAAACCCTCCTGTGCGGCTAAGATCGCCATGGCTGTGGAAGCAGGCCTGCTGGGCTATGAAATGTATTTGAACGGAAAAAATCAGTTCCTGGATGGGGAAGGCATTATTAAAAAAGGCGTGGATAACACCATTGTTACCGTGGGCCGTATGGCACGCCTGGGAATGCGGGAAACCGACCGGGAAATCCTGGATATAATGACTGAAAACTGCTAACTTACTTACCCCTTCTGTTGCGGGATGTTTTGTCATGACTGCTCGTCCCCCTCATGGCAAAAACATCCCGCCTTTCCTGCTCAAACATAATGCAGGCCCATCTCCTTCAGAGAAAGGATGTACACAGCTTCAGCGCCCCTTTCCTGCAGAAGTGCGGCAATGTGCTCGCCTGCCTGCCGGAGCGCCGGCGTATCCGCCTGATTCAGGATAAATTGGGGATGATATGAGCCATAGCCTGCCCAAAGCAATTCGGCAACGGCGGCCTCATCTATGTTTTCCGGCAGTTTGGGGAGACGCTCCCGGGCCAAAGCCCAGCGATGACAGACCTGCTCTGCGGGGCGGTACAGCCCGCTTAGCCCGGCTACCACAAAAATGTGACAGATCTCCGGCAGGAGCACGGGTTCCGTATCGTTTGGAAATTTCAGCGGCAGCCGTCTGGAGCCGTCAGCCTCCACATACAGGCAGGGGACGGTGCTGACCAGCGTCTGCCATTGCGCTTGACCGCCAAAGGTAAATTTGCCCCCTTCCAGACGGCCGCAGACAGGCAGACGTCCGCTTTCAAGGATGGCAAGTATTTCTTCGGCTTTTGTCCCCTGCCACAAGGCCTGCCAGGATTTATCCGGGCGGAACATGTGGGTGGTGGTGGTCACGGCGGTCCTGCTGCCGGCGGCCAGAGCTTCCCGAGCCAGAGCATAGCATAAAGAGGTTTTTCCACCGCTGCCGCAAAGGGCCACAGGCCCCTGCCCGGGCGTCAGATTCAATAATGCATGAAGGGAAAGCGTATCCATGGGCGTCTCCTTAAAGTGCGTATATACAGTATATCTGCGCTTCTTCAGAAACGCAACGGAGGAGACACCCACAAAAAACATCTTTAGCACAACAAAATTTAATATAGGTTGCATCTCGCCTTAAGACCATGATACAATAAAAACCTATTTTTTAAGTAAAACGTTGATTTTCCGGTTGAATTACCCCAGGGGCCATGCTAAAATAAAGTAGCATTGATACTCGGATTGGCCCCCTTTTCCGGTTGCAGCATCCAAGAGGATGAAAAGATAGCAACAAAAACAATAAGGAGGAACCATTTTCATGAAGAAACTGATTGCCCTGCTCCTGTGCCTGGTCATGGTATGCGCCCTGGCTGCCTGCGCCGGCGGGGAAGCAAAGAAAGGCGAAGAGGCAAAGTCTGATTTTAAAGTCGGCTTTATCTTCCTGCATGACGAAAACTCCACCTATGACCTGAACTTCATCAACGCCGCCAACGCTGCCAAGGCCGAATTGGGGCTTACCGATGACCAGGTCATTATCCGCAAGAACGTCCCCGAGGGACAGGAGTGCTACAACGCCGCCGCCGAGCTGGTGGATGAAGGCTGCGACATCATCTTTGCCGACAGCTTTGGTCATGAGGACTTCATGATTCAGGCCGCCAAGGAATTCCCCAACGTGCAGTTCTGCCATGCCACCGGTACCAAAGCACATACCGAGAAGATCGCCAACTACCACAATGCCTTTGCCCACATTTATCAGGGCCGTTACCTGGCAGGCGTGGCCGCCGGTCTCAAGATGAATGAGATGATCGCCGCCGGTAAGTTCACCGCAGAAGAAGCCAAGATCGGCTACATCGGTGCCTTCACCTATGCCGAAGTGGTTTCCGGCTACACCTCTTTCTTCCTGGGCGCCCGCTCCGTGTGCCCCACGGTCACCATGGATGTAACCTTCACCGGTTCCTGGTATGACGAGACCGCCGAGAAGGAAGGCGCTCAGGCTCTGATCGGCCGCGACTGCAAGCTGATCTCTCAGCATGCCGACTCCATGGGCGCTCCCACTGCCTGTGAGACCGCCGGTATCCCCAACGTCTCCTATAACGGCTCTACCGAAGCTGCCTGCCCCAACACTTATATCGTATCCTCCCGGATCGATTGGACTCCCTACTTCGTGTTTGCCATCAAGGCAGCCATGAACGGCGAAGAGATCCCCTATGACTGGTGCGGCGGCCTGAAGGAAGGCTCCGTTGTCCTTACCGACATCAACACCAATGTAGCCGCTGAGGGCACCGCAGAAAAGCTGGAAGAAGTTAAGAAGGGTCTGGAAGACGGTACCATCCATGTATACGATGTGACCACCTTCACCGTAGACGGCAAGCAGCTGGACAGCTACCTGGCCGACGTGGACACCGATCCTGCCTATGAAAAGGACACCGAGGTCATTCATGACGGTTACTTCGATGAGTCCAACTACCGCAGCGCACCTTACTTCGATCTGCGCATCGACGGCATCAACCTGCTGGACGAGAAGTATTAATCGCATAGCATCTTAAGTTGACGGGGAGTCCCGCCCTTATGGGACGGGACTCCTTTTCATATCCAAATCCCTCCGGCTATCCGGAGAAAAACAGGGGGACGCACTTGGAAACGAACATAGCGGTCAAAATGCGGGGCATTACCAAAGTCTTTGGCTCCATCGTGGCAAACGACAAGGTGGACCTGGACATCCGCCGGGGAGAGATCCTGGCGCTGCTGGGAGAAAACGGCAGCGGCAAGACTACGCTGATGAATATGCTCTCCGGCATTTATTTTCCTGACGACGGGGAGATCGAGGTAGACGGAAAGCCTGTTACCATCGGCAGTCCCAAGGATGCTTTCGACCTGGGCATAGGCATGATCCACCAGCACTTCAAGCTGGTAGACGTGCTGACGGCGGCGGAAAACATCATTTTGGGCCTTCCCGGAAAGCAGCGGCTGGACATGAAGGCCGTGGCGGAGGAAATCAAAAAGATTTGCAGCCAGTATGGCTTTGAGGTAGACCCCAACCAGAAGATCTATAACATGTCCGTTTCCCAGAAGCAGACCGTAGAGATCGTCAAGGTACTCTACCGGGGGGCAGACATCCTGATTCTGGATGAGCCTACCGCCGTGCTGACCCTTCAGGAGACGGAAAAACTGTTTGCCGTCCTGAAGAACATGAAAAAGGCTGGCAAAGCCGTGGTCATCATCACTCACAAACTCAACGAGGTGGAGGAGATCAGCGATCGTGTGGTAGTTCTGCGCCACGGGAAGTTTATCGGAGATCTGATCACACGAAACACCAACGCCCAGGAGATGACAAACATGATGGTGGGCCGGCAGGTAACGCTGAATATCGACCGGCCGGAGCCTGTGGATCCCAAGCCTCGTATTCAGGTGGAAAATCTTACCGTCCGCAGTGAGGACGGAGTGCTGAAGCTTAAGGATGTTTCCTTCACCATCAACAGCGGGGAGATACTGGGCATCGCCGGCATCTCCGGCAGCGGCCAGAAAGAGCTCCTCGAAGCCATTGCGGGGCTCCAACCGGCAGAAAAGGGCAGCGTCAGGTTTGTGGATGATGCAGGCCGGAGCAGCGAACTGCTGGGGCTGGATCCCCTGAAGATAGAAGAAAAGGGCGTGACCCTTTCCTTTGTGCCGGAGGACCGGCTGGGAATGGGGCTGGTAGGCAATATGGACCTGGCAGACAACATGATGCTCCGCTCTTTCCGTAAGGGAAAGACCGCTTTTACCGACCGCAAGACACCTTACAACCTGGCGGATCAGGTGGTAAAGGAGCTGGAAGTAGTGACCCCCGGCATCTCCACACCCGTGCGGCGGCTTTCCGGAGGCAACGTACAGAAGGTATTGGTAGGGCGGGAGATCTCGCTGGCCCCCAAGGTGCTGTTGACAGCTTATGCGGTGCGGGGACTGGATATCAACTCCTCCTATGTGATCTACGATCTGGTAAATAAGCAGAAGCAGAAGGGCGTGGCCGTAGTCTTTGTCGGCGAGGACCTGGACGTGCTGCTGGAGCTGGCAGACCGTATTCTGGTGCTTTGCGACGGAAAAGTCAGCGGCATTGTGCCGGGCCGCGGGGCAGATAAGCGCACCGTAGGCATGATGATGACCCGCCTGGGAGGTGAACAGACCCATGAGTAACAACCTGAAGAAAAAGAACCGGGAGCCCCTGATCCATATCACCAAGCGGGCGGCTCTTCCCTGGCCCAAAGCCTGGGCCATTCGTGGTATTGCCCTGATACTGGCGCTGATATTATGCGCCCTGATCACCACGGTGTTCACCGGTGAAAATCCCATTGCCGTATACAAGGCAATCCTGCAGGGGAGTTTCGGTACCCCCCGGAAAGCATGGGTACTGTTTCAGAACCTGGCCATTCTGCTGTGTGCTTCTCTGGCGGTGACGCCTGCCTTTAAGATGCGCTTCTGGAATATCGGCGCAGAAGGTCAGATCCTTATGGGCGGTCTGGCCAGCGCTGCCTGCATGATCTGCCTGCGGGATATCTTTCCCAACTGGCTGATCATTGTGTGCATGGTGGTTTCCAGCATTGCCGCCGGAGCCATATGGGCGGGAATTCCCGGCTTCTTCAAGGCCAAATGGAATACAAACGAAACTCTGTTTACCCTGATGATGAACTATATTGCGACCCAGCTGGTGGCATTTTTTGTCATCGTGTGGGAAGTGCCCAAGGGCGCCGGTAAGATCGGGATCATCAATCAGGGTACCCAGCTGGGGTGGCTGCCCCAGATCGGGAGCTACAAATATCTGCTGAACGTGCTGGTGGTGGCGGCTATCACCGTGTTCATGTTCATCTATCTGCGCTACAGCAAGCACGGCTATGAGCTCAGCGTGGTGGGCGAAAGCGAGCGCACCGCCCGGTATGTGGGCATCCACGTGGAAAAGGTAATTGTCCGCACCATGCTTCTTTCCGGAGCCATTTGCGGCATTACGGGTCTGCTGCTGGTGGGCGGCACGGATCATACTCTGACCACCACCATTGCCGATGGAAGAGGCTTTACCGCCGTAATGGTCAGCTGGCTGGCCAAGTTCAACCCGTTTTTGATGATCTTCACCAGTTTCCTGCTGGTGCTGCTGGGCAGGGGCGCTTCGGAGATCTCCACCAAATTTGGCCTGAACCACTCCTTTGCCGATATACTGACGGGCATCATCCTGTTCTTCATCATCGGCAGCGAGTTCTTTATCAGCTATCAGATTCACTTCCGCAAATCCGCAAAGAAGGAGGGCGCAGCCAATGTTTGATTTCTTTGCTTTCTTTCCCCGGGCAGTAGCCCAGTCCATCCCGCTGCTGTTCGGCAGCACCGGTGAGACCCTGACAGAGAAATCCGGCAACCTGAATCTGGGTATTCCCGGCATCATGTATGTAGGAGCCATCAGCGGCGTTATCGGCGCCTTCTTCTATGAGCACTCTGCGGGAGCCGCCAATATGAACGCTTTTCTGGCTATCGGCATTCCGATGCTGTGCTCCCTGCTGGGATCCTTTCTCATGGGATTGCTGTACTGCTTCCTGACCGTAACGCTGCGAGCCAACCAGAACGTTATGGGTCTGGCCCTGACCACTTTTGGCGTGGGCTTTGGAAACTTCTTTGGAGGATCTCTTATCAAGCTTACCGGCAGCGAGGTACCTTCCATTGCTCTTTCCGCTACCAGTCTGTATTTCAGCCGTTCCCTGCCTTTTGCCGATAAATTGGGCGTGGTGGGCAAGCTGTTCTTCAGCTACGGATTCCTGGCATATCTGGCGGTGATCGTTGCGCTGATCACTTCCTACATACTCAAGCGCACCCGTATCGGACTGAACCTGCGGGCTGTAGGCGAAAGCCCCAAAACGGCGGATGCAGCGGGCATCAACGTGACCAGGTATAAATACGTTGCCACCTGCGTGGGCAGCATGATCGCCGGTCTGGGCGGCTTATATTATATCATGGACTATGCCTGCGGCGTGTGGAGCAACGATGCCTTTGGCGACAGGGGCTGGCTGGCCATTGCATTGGTCATCTTCACCATCTGGCGGCCCAATGTGGGGGTGCTGTCCTCCATTCTGTTCGGGGGATTGTACATTCTGTATCTGTATCTGCCTACCGGCGCCAACTTTGCGGTAAAGGAGCTGTATAAAATGCTGCCTTATATTGCCACCGTTATCGTGCTGGTGGCCGTATCCCTGCGCCGCCGCCGGGAGGATCAGCCTCCTCAGAGCCTGGGTATGCCTTATTTCCGGGAGGAGCGTTAGTCTGCACAGTACATACACGGGAGCCGGGTCATTCCGGCTCTTTTTTCATGCCCGGGAAGGGGTTCGGGATGGCGCTGTGTGGAAAAATGTTTATATAACGGTCAACGGCATGCAAGAACCGCAGTTACGCGAGAAAGCGGCATTTCAAAGACTTTTGCAGCACTTTGGCACATGTTCACTCAAACGGAAAAGTAAGGCGCGGCTAAGCCAACCGGGAAAAGACACAAAAGCGGGGCTTGCCGCTTAAATGGAGCTTTGTACGTTCAGTTCGCTCAGGTAAAGTGTAAAAGCACAAAAAAGCCTCCGGAAGTGCCGGAGGCAGGGAAAGAACCAAGGTCAGCGTTTGCGGTGCAGCAGCAAGGCCGCCAGCAGGCAGGCAAGACCTACCAATGTCAACCCCAGAAGTACATACAGAGCAATGCGCAAGGGCGCTGGGCGGGCAGCTGGAAGGGGATCCGCTACCGTTTGAAGCGTTTGAACGCTGGGGACGGCTGAAGGAGAGGAAGGCAGAAGCAGGGGCCCCGAGGCCGTGGAAAGCATCGTATTGGAAATAACCTGTCCCTTTGCATCGGCAAAGGTAAGAGCTGCATTCTGGATAGAAAAGATCAGAGCATCTCCCGGGAGGGCAGACTCCTGAAGGGCAAAATACAGGGTCAGCACAGCCTCTTCCGTCCGGCAGGGAAAACCACTGGCAAAGGCCAGCCGCACCGTTCCCGGTTCCTGCCCGTTTACCACCCAGGTCTGGGGTTCCTCCTGCCCGGAAGCAGGATCTGTGTACCGGCAGCCGTAAGTTTGCGCAAGTGTTTCCCCCGTTCCCAGGTAGGTCAGCCGGGCGGCGTCATAGCCAATGTCCAGCTGTGCACTGCAAAGAAACAGGGTCTCATTCAACCCATCCCCCGCAAGCCGCAGGGGCAGGGCCAACACATCCTGCCCTTCCAGCAGCTGCATATAGACGCTGCCGTCTCCCTGCGGCAAAGAAAGGGTTAGGCCAGTCTCACCATAGGAAATACGAAGGGGCAGACACAGCAGCAGGCATATGCAGCTGGCAGCCCAAAGCCGTTTTATGGATGTAAGCAATCGTTTCATGGGTTCATGGTATCATAAAGCGTATAAAAAGCAATGGAAACGGGGGAAAGTTATCACTTCCGAAACAGTTTGTACGCATATTTGCGCCGAGTTTTCCCTGTATTTCCGGAAAATGGATATTGCATTACTGATTGACGGTGAACAGCGAATAGAAATACCCCTTCCGGGCCATCAGCGTTTCAAAATCACCCTGCTCAGCAATGCGGCCGTTCTTCAGGCAGAGAATGGAATCGCAGCGGCGGAGCATACCGCCATCCATATTGTGAGTGACTAAAATGCGGGTCATCCCTTCCAGCTCCAAAATGGATTCCGTAACGGTGCGGGCTGTTTCCGCATCCAGGGCGGCGGTGCCTTCATCCATCAGCAGCACAGGGGAATGGCGCAGCAGGCAGCGGGCAATGGAGATCCGCTGCTTTTCTCCGCCGGAAAGGCCGCAGCCATTCTCTCCACAATGGTAGTCCTCGCCCCGTTGCTCCAGAAGAGGCCTTAAACCGGAAAGCTCTATGGCACGCTCTACCTCCTCTTGAGGGAATTCCCGGAACATGGTGATATTGCTGCGGATGGAGCTGTTGAAAAGGAACACATTTTGCTGGACCTGAGAAACAAGCTCATAAAGGGAGGCGGTGCTTACGGTGCGCAGTTCCCGGCCATCGTAAAGAATATCCCCGGTGTAATCGCTGCTGGCCCCCATAAGCAGGTTCAGCAGGGTGCTCTTGCCGGAGCCGGAAGCCCCTACCAGAGCGTAGCTTTTCCCGGATGCAAAGGCTGCATCTATATTTTGAAGAACAGGGGTATCCGCTTCATAGCCAAAGGTCACCTGCCGCAGCGTGATCCCGGAGTTCAGGACTTTGGGGATATCCGTCCCTTCGTCCCGGAGATTCGCACTTAAAGCGGTATCCAGCTTCCGCATCAGGCCTCTGGCGGCTCTGAGGTTGGACAGCGTTTCAGGAAAGTCGGTTATGGTGGACATCATCTGCCCCATCAGGTTCCCAAAGGCAATAACCATACCGGGGGTCACGGCATTGCCGGTATGGGCCAGCCAGGCGCCAAAGATAAATACACCCAGCTGGGCGGTGATACTGGCCATGGAACTGATACAGTAAATAAGGATGGACAGGCGCATACGCCGGGCTTTAGCGGCTTCCGCTTCCCGGCTGCTGATTTCGTACTGCCGCAGGATCTGCTTTTCCGCCTTAAAACTTTTTATTATGGAAAAACCCGCCAAAGCATCACGAAGCGTTTCCATATAGCCGGCATTTTTATCGGAAACGGCCTTTTCGGCAGGAGCCATGCGAGCGCCGGTGGCAAAGGCCGCCGCCAGGGGCAGCAGGGAGAAGACTAGGGCAGCCGCCGTCAGCAGGGGGCTGTACAGCAGCATGGTGGCCAACATCCCTACTCCATACAGGATATAGGAGAACAGCAGGGTAAGGCCCCGCACATATTTTTCTTCAATGATGGCAGCATCGTTGCTCAGGGCAGAGAGATATGTAGCTGTGCCTTCCCGGGAGAAAGCGGCTATACTCTTTTGCAGCAGCCGGGAAAAGGCGGCTTCCTTATATTGCCCCATGGCCCGGGCCTGGAACCGGGGACGAAAAAATCCCCACACGCCGCCATAGAGCAGCAGCAGCCCCAATAACGCTGCCGTCAGCCATAACAGCGTCCCAAAGGGGAGAGCGCTCCCGCCGTCCAGCATGGAATCTACGATCAGCTGCAGCAGCACGGATAGGAAGAGCGTCAGCGCAAGATCCAGCAGCAAACCCAAAATACTCCCGGCCAGATTCCCAAGGTTCTTGCGAAACAGTTCATTTTTTAAAGAAGAGGAAGCGGTGTTTTGAATTGCGGAAGATTTCTTTTTCATAAAACGGATCCTTTCCTGCTTTGATGATTTCAGCATACGGAAAGGAAGCGGTTTATACAAGCAACCGGCCGTTGGACAGGGCACGCAGGAGGATACCATTGGTTACCTTTGCTTCCAATATCAGGCAAAGACCTTCAACCTGGGGTTGAAGGTCATCAGAGCAAAGGATATGGGGACGTCTGTACTTAAAAAACAGTACTGCCAGTATTACAAATAATTGTCCTGATGGTATGAGCAGTGTGTTTTCATTCGGACTGTCATCCGTTATAATAAAAGCAGTAAAAGAAAAGGGGGCGGTCATATGACTATCCAACTGGCACAGAATATCCGTACTTTCCGCAAGCAGCGGGCTCTGACCCAGGAGCAGCTGGCCGAGGTGCTGGGGGTCACGGTGGGTGCGGTATATAAGTGGGAAGCGGGGCTTTCCCTGCCGGAGCTGACCATGCTTATGGAACTGGCCGTTTTCTTCGATACTTCTGTGGATGTGCTGCTGGGGTATGAACTGCAGGATAACCGCCTGGAAGCCACAGTGGAACGACTGAAGAACTTCCGGATCCAAAAGAACCGGGAAGGTCTGGGCGAAGCGGAAAAGGCTCTCAAGAAGTACCCAAACTCCTTTGAAATAGCTTATCAGGCGGCTGCCATATACCAGTGCTTCGGCACGGAAAGCGGCGAAAAGCAACTGCTGCACCGGGCCATGGAGCTGCTGGAAGGAACCAGAAAACTTTTGCCCCAGAATAAGGATCCGCGTATTAACGACAGCACCCTTTGCGGAGATATGGCGGGGATCCTCTTTTGTCAGAAGCGGCCTCAGGATGCGGTAGAGCTGCTGCAAAAACACAATGCCAACGGTATTTACAGTGATCTTATAGGGGATATTCTGGCGGGGGACTGCCATCGCCCGGAGGAGGCGCTGCCTTATCTTTCTGAAGGACTGCTTCGAAGTATTGCCAGTCTGGTTCGTATTGTTATGAGATACACCAATCTGTATCTCAAGCGAAAGGACTATGCCTCTGCACAACTGGTGCTCACCTGGGGCATCAGCCTGTTTTCCGGATTGAAGGATGGGGAAAAGATCAGCTTTCTGGATAAACTCAATGCGGTGCTGTTGATCTGCCTGGCCTTTGCACAGTGGAAAACCGGGGCGGAGGAGAAAGCCGGAAGCACACTTATCCAGGCCAGAACTTCGGCGCGTATCTTTGATGCAGCCCCGGAATACCGGCCGGATGCGCTGCGGTTCATCATGCCGGGAGAACAGGCCGGAGTCTATGACGATTTGGGACTTACGGCCCAAGACGGTGCGGAAAATGCAGTAGCCTCCATGGAGGATCCGACATTTGCAGCTTTGTGGCAGGAGGTATGCGCATATGAAGCATAGATCTTTGAAAAAGCAGTTAACGGCACAGTTTTACAGGGGGAATCTGCCCGCCTTTGCGCTGGCCGTATTTGCAGCCCTGGCGGGAGGATCCTTGAATCTGATCGTTTCCTGGATCATGCAGCAGCTTATAGATACGGCGTCCGGGGTGCCGGGGGCCATGTCAGTAGAAACACTGGCAAAGATAAGCGGAGCCTTTGTGCTGCTTTGCATCCTGCTGTTTTTGCTGAAATATGCTTCGGAGCCCCGGTTTATAGAGCGGGCACTGCGGCAGTATAAAGAGTTCGCTTTTGAACGGCTTACGCAGAAGAGCATCTCTTCCTTTCGGGAGGAGAGTACGGCAGCCTATCTTTCGGCCCTGACCAACGATGCAGGGAGCATAGAGGCAGAGTATCTTTCCCAGCAGCTGTCCATCATTACCAAGACAGTGACCTTTGCAGGTGCGTTGGGCATGATGCTCTGGTATTCGCCCCTGATGACGGCCATTGCCGTAGGAGTGACGGTGCTGCCGCTACTGGCATCCCTATTGACAGGGAGCCGCCTGCAGGGAGCGGAACGGCGTGTTTCGGATCAGAACCGGAACTTTACCGCCGCTCTGACGGATTGCCTCAGCGGCTTTGCGGTGGTCAAAACATTCAAAGCGGAGCGGGAGATCTTTCGGCTGTTTGCGCAGAACAACCGGGCGCTGGAGGAAGAAAAGTTCAGTAAGCGGCGGCTCAAGATCCTGGTGGGCATGATTGGCGGTGTTACAGGGATCGTGGCCCAGTTGGGGGTATTTCTGGCAGGCGCTTATCTGGCGCTTACGGGAAGCGGGCTTACGGCGGGTACGGTGATCCTGTTTGTAAACCTGATGAATTTTATGATCGATCCGGTGGCGGAACTGCCCGCCCTGCTGGCAGGCCGTAAGGCGGCCATGGGACTGATAGAAAAGCTGGCGGAGGCGTTGGAAAAGGATCCGGCGCCAAAGGGCGGCGAGAATCTGCCTGTATTGGAACGGGAGATACGGCTGGAGGGCGTTTCCTTCAGCTATGACGGGCAGAAGCAGGTGCTCCATTCCCTGTCCGCCCGGTTTGAAGCCGGAAAAGCCTATGCGCTTGTGGGAGGCAGCGGCAGCGGGAAATCCACCCTGCTGAACCTGCTCATGGGTGCGGGAGCGGCCTATGAAGGGAAGATCCTTATGGACGGGCGGGAGGTAAGGGACCTGTCGCCGGAGTCTTTGTATGGGCTCATGTCGGTGATACAGCAGAATGTATTTGTGTTCAATGCTTCCGTTCGGGATAATGTGACCATGTTCCGCAGTTTTCCACAGGAGGAATTGGAGCAGGCCATGGGCCATGCGCACCTGACGGAACTGCTGCAGGAGCGGGGAGAAAACTACCTTTGCGGGGAGAACGGAAAAAATCTTTCCGGCGGAGAGAAACAGCGTATATCCATTGCCCGGAGCCTGCTGAAAAGATCCTCCGTCCTGCTGGCGGACGAAGCCACTGCGGCGCTGGATGCCCAGACGGCCCACCAGGTCACATCCGATCTGCTGGATCTTACCGGAGTGACCAGGATCATTGTGACTCACGGACTGGAGGAATCTCTTTTGCGCCGGTATGACGGGATACTGGTTTTGAAGGACGGCCGTATTGCCGAAACCGGAACCTTTGACGAACTGATGGAAAAGAAGGGATACTTTTATGCCCTGTTTACCGTGGCGCAATAAAGACGGAAAAGGGGTATCCGCAAATCGAATTGCATGGGGCAGCATGGACTATACAGATAGTCCATGCTGCCGTTTTTTCAGGATACAGCGTTGTATACCAATATTCCGTTTGTTTTGCTGCAGGTGTATAAAATATGGGTATTCAGCTTGAACAGAGGCACAAAAACGAAATTCCGTACAAATAAATAGACATGAACGGAATTTTGGCTGCGCGGCCGGCATACAAAACTCCTGCCTTTACTTGCCTGCAAAGGCAAGAGTGACATTTTTTACGGTTTTATGCTACCATGATACATCAAAAGGAAGGAGAGGCGCTTATGGAATTCGGGGAAAAAATGCAGCTGCTCAGAAAAGAACGGGGACTCACGCAGGCAGAACTGGCGGAACAGCTGTTTGTTTCCCGGGCGGCTGTTTTCAAGTGGGAATCCGGCCGGGGATATCCGGGGATCGATTCGCTTAAAGCCATTGCCAAATACTTTTCCGTATCCCTGGATTCTCTGCTTTCCTGCGATACGGTGCTGGCCATTGCAGAGGAAGACGGCAGGCAGGCGCAGAGCCGCACCTGCAGTCTGGTTTTTGGCTTATTGGATATAAGCGGAGTGCTGCTGCTCTTTCTCCCTGTCTTTGGAGAAAGGACGGAAGACGCAGTGAGGAGCGTTTCGCTGCTTGTCCTGCAGGGAACATCTCTTTATATGCGGGCCGCCTTTTTTGCGCTGATCGCCGTCTCACTGCTTTGGGGAATATTGCTTCTGACCCTGCAAAACAGTGCCTTCTCTTTCTGGCAGCGATGGAAGGACAGGGGGTCTCTTGCCTTGAGTGCCGCCGGGACGCTGCTGTTTATGGTAGGCCGCCAGCCTTATGCAGGCGCTCTTACTCTGGTTTTTCTGCTGATCAAGATGCTTTTGCTGCTGAAACGCTCCTGATACGTTTCGTATCCCTGTCGTGACGACAGGTTTCTTTTCTTTTTCATTCCCGGCTGGCAGACTGTAGGAGACATCTGCCATACATGGAGGAGGAAAGAAACATGAATCGTCACACGGAACAAACAACTTTTTTCAGGCGCTGGGTGCATTGGCTGCTTTTATACTGTGGACGGCGGCGATCTGCTATGTGGACGTGCGGCCCATAGGGCCGGAAGGGTCCTGCGGCGCTGAACAGCGCCTTTCACCGATTTACAGGGGTACATATGGAGCTGTATGTCATTACGGACTGGCTGGGGCTGTTCCCTGTAGCCGTTAGCTTTGCCTTTGGGCTGCTGGGCCTGAAACAGCTGCTGCAGCGGAAGCGTTTGCAGCTGGTAGATCCGGACATACTGGCGCTGGGGGCCTTTTATCTGCTCGTTATCGGGATGTATCTGCTGTTTGAAAAGCTGGCTCTCAACTACCGGCCCGTACACATCCAGGGGATTTTAGAGGCATCCTATCCTTCTTCCACCACGTTGCTGACCCTGTGCGTTATGGGTACGGCCCGTATGCAGCTGAAACGACGCATCCGCAGACCCCGGCTGCAGAAAAATCTGTTGTGGGCGGTGGATCTGTTTACCGGCTTTATGGTAACGGGCAGACTTTTTTCAGGTGTTCACTGGCTCACGGATATTGTGGGCGGCATATTCCTCGGCGCAGGGTTGCTGTTGCTGTATCGCTGGGCAGCAGAGTTGCTTTCCAGGAAACTGTGCGGGCAGAACCGATCCTGATGTGCACACGGGCACAATAAGTGGGTGCCGCCGCAGCATAAAAACGCCTTAAAGAGGCGATTTCGGGCAGAAGGCTTTTTGTATAGCTGCACCGGTTCGTCTTTTAAGGCGTTTTGAGCATATAGGGATAAAATTGACAGGGGTGATCTGCGGGGTTACTGACGGTAGGTGCTTAAAAAGTCACGCAGGGAAACGGCCGCTTCTTCCAGCACTTCCATGCGGGGCAGGTAGACCACACGAAAATGGTCCGGGTGGATCCAGTTGAAGCCGCTGCCATGCACGATAAGGATCTTCTTTTCCCGCAGCAGATCCAAGGCAAAGCGCTCATCGTCCATTATATTGAACTTCTTTGCATCCAGCTTGGGGAAGATATAAAAGGCGGCCTTGGGTTTCACGGCACTGAGCCCGGGGATATCGTTCAGCGCCCGGTATATATATTCCCGCTGTTCATAGATGCGTCCGCCCGTTTCCAGATACCGCTCCACGCTTTGATACCCGCCCAACGCCGTTTGAACGATGGACTGAGCCGGTACGTTGGAGCACAGCCGCATATTGGAGAGCATGTTGATTCCCTCTATATAATCTTTGGCCACACTTTTGCGGCCGCTGAGGATCATCCAGCCAATGCGGAAACCCGCTATCATATGGGACTTGGAAAGCCCGCTGAAGGTCACGCAGAACACATCCGGAGCCAGGGAAGCGATGGATACATGCTTTTCCCCGTCCATGACCAAACGATCATAGATCTCGTCAGAAAAGAGGATCAGGTGATGCAGCCGGGCCAGTTCGGCGATCTGCTCCAGCAGTTCCCTGGGATACAGGGCGCCTGTGGGATTGTTGGGGTTAATGACAACGATGGCTTTGGTCCGGTTAGTGATCTTCCGGCGGATATCCTCTATATCCGGGTACCAGTCGGCGCTTTCATCGCAGATATAGTGTACGGCAGTGCCCCCCGCCAAAGTTACACAGGCTGTCCACAGGGGATAGTCCGGAGCGGGGATCAGCACTTCGTCTCCGGCGTCCAGCAGGGCAGACAGACTCAGGTTGATCAGTTCGCTGACGCCGTTGCCCGTATAGATATCCTGTATCTCTACCCCTGGGATCCCTTTAAGCTGGGCGTACTGCATAATGGCCTTCCGGGCAGAAAACAGCCCGCGGGAATCGGAATAGCCTTCGCATTGGGTAAGCTGCTGCCCCATGTCATAGATCACTTCATCCGGCGCACGGAACCCGAAGGGAGCGGGATTGCCGATGTTCAGTTTGAGAATATGGGTGCCTGCCTGCTCCATGCGGGTGGCTTCGTCCAGCACGGGTCCCCGGACGTCATAGAGCACATGCTCCAGCTTGCGGGATTTGCTGAAGGAATAAGACGGCTCCTCTTCCTTTTGTTCGCGGGAAAGGGGAACTGCCGGAGCGGGTGGATCCAGCTCCACCTGTCCCAGAAAATAGGCGGGATGGGTGCCCAGTACTCCCGCCAGACCTTCCAGCACGCCTTTGCGGGGAAGTGTCTTTCCGGAAAGGTACTGGCTTACCTGGCTTTTGCCTAACTTCAGCCCCCGGCTGTCAGCCAGGCGGATCAGCTCCGCCTGTGTGAGTCCCCGCTGTTCCATGGCCTGCCGAAGTTTATCCGAAAAGACTTTTGCGTTCATTTTTAACCTCCCATAAAGAAAAAACAGTTCAAAATGCAGATAATATATTATTTATTGCCCATGATACCATGAGAAATGCAGACTGTCAATCTGAAATATGTTCATTTTTATAAGGGAATAGTTCAGAATGAAACAAGAATGAAACATTCAGTACAGGAGCGTGCCGAAAAACAAACCGGATAAAGCCGCAATGAGCGTGCAGAGCAGGGCGGCCGGCAGAGTATACCGGGAGCGTCTTATGCCCGCTGCGCCGAAGTACAGTCCCAGCGTGTAAAAGATGGTTTCCGTAGAGCCCATGAGCACTCCCGCCAGATGCCCCACCAGCGAATCCGGCCCAAAAGCTTCATACAGCTCCGCCGTCATGCCCGCCGCCGCACTGCCGGAGAGAGGCCGCAGCAGCAACAGGGGCAGCAGACGGCTGTCCAGCCCCACTTTGCCGCACAGGGGTGCAACCCAGGTGCAAAAAGCATCTAAGGCTCCGCAGCTGCAAATAAGAGAGATGGCCGTAAGCATGGCGGCCATAGAGGGTAGGATGCGGCCCAACAGAGGAAGGCTTTTGGCGGCGCCTTCCAAAAAGGCAGAGAATACAGGAACCTTTTTATACAGCGCCCACAAAAGCAGCGCCATAATAAGCAGCGGCAACAGGGCAGAACTCATGCTTTTTTCCTCCCCAACAACAGGCACAGAAGTATGGCCGCTCCCGTGGCGCAGGCAGAGGAAAGGAGCGTAGGCAGCCATACGGAGGCAGGGTGCAGGCTGCCGTAGGCCTGACGCATGGCCAGCTGACCGGTGGGCAGCAGCTCCAGACAGGCGGCGTTAAGGATCAGCAGGGCGCACATTTCATGAGTAGCGGTGCCGGGAACGGGGTTTTCCTGCTCCATCAGCTCCATGGCTTCCAGACCAAAGGGGGTAGCGGCATTGCCCATGCCCAAAATATTGGCGGCCAGATTCATGGTGATGGCGGGGGCGGCCTTCCCTGCCCGAGGAAAAAGCTTTTTAATGACGGGGGCCAGAAGCCGGGAAAGACCTTCCATAAGTCCCGCCCGGCTGCCTACCTCCATAAGCCCCAGCCAGAACATATAACCGCCCCACATTTTCAAGCAAAGAGTTACGGCTTCGCTGCCTCCCTGCAAAAGGGCAGCCATGGCTGCTTCTCCGCCCTGGGTAAGCAGCGTCCACAAAATACCTGCCAGCAGCAGTCCCACAAACAGAATATCCATACCCATGGGTATGCTCGAACAGAAGCAAAAAA
Organism: uncultured Eubacteriales bacterium; assembly: GCA_900545265.1. Taxonomy (GTDB): domain Bacteria; phylum Bacillota; class Clostridia; order Christensenellales; family CAG-138; genus RUG472. The sequence continues at coordinate 28,611 of UQYI01000005.1, read as the reverse complement.
GCATACTTTTTGCAAATTATTTTCTATGGGGGTGCAAAACCGGGGGATTCTGCTATAATGACAGTATGTATACGTATAAGCAAACAGAGGGGGCCGGGCGCTCCCCACATATTGGCGCATGGAAGCGGAAGGGCATTGTGCTTCTGGCTTTGGTGCTGCTGCTTTCCGGCGTTCTTCCCGGCTGTTCCGGCAGCAGGGGGGACGGTACCGTGGTCTGCCTGCAATTTGTGCAGCTGCTGGCCATGAAGGACTTTGAGGGGGCGTATGCGCTCATTGACCCGGAGATCCAAAACAATACCGGGGAAAAGACCCCTTCCGGAACCAACAAGGTCTCTCTGGCGGAATTCAAAGAGAAGTACACCAGTATCTTTGATGCCATGGGTCTGACGGATGTGGCTTACAACGTGGTCAGCACAGCCGGGGGCACCATCACTGCTTCGGCCGATTATGACATGACCTATTATACGGAGCTGGCGGGAAACCTGACTTACCGCTTTACCATTACCTCCGAATACCGGGAGGGATGGTATGTGCAGTGGAGCCCGGCACTGATCTTCCCCACCATGGAATGGGGCGATAAGATGCTTTCCGGCATCAATTATCCCCGCCGGGGTGAGATCTTTGACTGCAACGGCAATCTGCTGGCCAGCAATATCAACTGCGTTACCGTTTACTGCCTGCCCAGCCGCATCCAGCTGGCGGGAGACAATAAAGCGGTCACGGATGTGAAAACGCTGTTTAAAGCCAACGATGAAGATCTGACTTCTGCCCAGCTGGAAGAAAAAAGCTGGTATCTGCCCTTTGAGCAGCAGCTTGCCTCCATCCCGGAACTGGGGCTGACGGAAGCGGATGTGCGTAATGCCTTTGCCCGCACCTATCAGGACTTTTGTAAGATCGCCACCCTGTATCCCGATGAGCTCACCGATGAACTGGAAGCAAAGCTCACAGCCATAGAGGGTATCGGCGTGGATACCAAAAACTACGGTACCGTCCGTTCTTATCCCTATGGGAAAAGCCTGTGCCACCTGTTGGGCTATGCCGGCGTCATTCAGAAGGAGTATCTGTATGAATATGACGATAAAACCGGGGAAAAGAACGAAGAATGGCTCAACGATCCTTTTTACGATGGTGACAGCTGGCTGGGCTATGCGGGTTTGGAAAAGCATTATGAGAATATCCTTCGGGGAGAAAAGGGCAGCTTTGCCTACATCCAGGGGGCCAGAGGAAGCGCCAAGCAGGTTCTTTATAACATCCCGGCCAAAAACGGCCAGGATCTGCACCTGTCCATAGACATCAATCTGCAGCAGCGGACGGAGCAGGTCATCAACAACATTGTGTATACGGACGATTATACCGGCGCCGTGCTGGTGATGAATCCCAAGACCGGCGCCGTACAGGCCATGGTCTCCTTCCCGGGATATGATCCTAATGCCTTCTCCCGGGGCGATCTGACGGATGATGACTGGTCGGCCATGTCCAAAGACCCGCAGGAGCCGCTGTTCAACCGGATCATTCAGGGCCTGTATCCTCCGGGATCCACTTTCAAGCCCCTGACGGCCATTACCACGCTGGAATCCGGCACCATGACTACGGAGGATGCTTTCCCGGAGGATGAAGAACATCTGCGGGGAGACGATGTGATCTGGAATCCTTCCAAAAGCCCCACCATGGCCTATACGGGGGTCACCAAGGTTACCCGTACTTACAGCACCAACCGGCGGGGCCCCATGAACATGAAAAACTGCATGATCCAGTCGGACAATATCTACTTTGCCTACTGTGCCATGAAGATCGGCTGGGATACCTTCAAGAAATACCTGACGGTCATGGGTATGGGGGAGAGCGTTCCCTTTGACCTGCCCACCCAGAAATCCCAGATCAAAAACGAAAGCAGCGATGAATCCTATGATCTGCTGGCCATGACGGGGTATGGCCAGGGCGAGCTGCTGCTGACGCCCCTGCAGCTGGCGGCCTACATCGGGGCCTTCCATAATCAGGGGCAGACCTGCAGGCCTTATGTGATAGAGAGCACCTGGCAGCAGGAGAATACGGAATACAACCTGGTTTCTCAGCACGAAACGGAGGTATGGAAGACCATCTGCGCACCTTCTACTGCCGCCACCATCAACGATATGCTGGAAGGCGTGGTAGCCCTGCCCCGCTCCATGGGAAAGGGATATGACGGCTTTGGAACCGGCCGCTTCCTGGGGGTGCGGCGTACCTATCTGTGTGCGGGCAAGACCGGAACGGCCGAGTTGGACAAGGCCCAAAACGCCAAGGAAGCCAACAAAGAGATCGCATGGTTCGTGGCCTACCGCAGCGCCAAACTGGATGGAACGGAGCTGAAAGACAGTGAAGAGCGTTTGGTGCTGGTCATGCTGGAAGTGGATATGACCAAACAGGTCAGCGAGTGGACGCAGATGAAGTTCCAGATTGCCCAGGCACTGCTCAAGGATGACACCCTTACGGAGGAGCCGGTGACAGAGGATATTATGACCGCCGGCATCACCCTGGGGAACGTTGGCGCATAAGATACAAAAAACATAAAAGCGGGGGCCTCCGGCATCGGGAGCCCCCTGTGAATGAGGAGAGGGAAAATGAAGACCATAGTCTTTACCGGCGGCGGCACGGCGGGCCATGTGACCCCCAACCTGGCGCTGATGGATAAGCTGGACAAAAAGGAATGGAACATCCACTATATCGGCACCAAGGAGGGCATAGAGCGGCAGCTCATCGAGCCGCTGCCCTATGTGACGTATCACGCCATAGCCTGGGGAAAGCTGCGGCGATATTTCTCCTGGAAAAACTTTACCGATCCCTTTCGGGTGCTTAAGGGCTATTGTCAGGCCCGCCGGATCCTGAAGGAGACCCATCCCGATGTGCTTTTCAGCAAGGGGGGCTATGTGAGCGTTCCCGTAGCGGCAGCGGCCAGAGGGCTTTGCCCTGTGCTGTGCCATGAGAGCGACTATACCCCGGGGCTGGCTAATAAGCTGGCTGCCCGGTATGCCGACAGGATCTGCGTGACCTTTGAGGATACATTGGAGTATGTGCCGCGGGGCAAGGGTGTTTGCACCGGTACCCCCGTGCGGGATTCTCTTTTGCAGGGGGATAAGCAAAAAGGCTTGTCTTTTGCCGGGCTGGAAGGGAAAAAGCCCGTACTGCTGGTCATGGGCGGGTCCTCCGGGGCGCAGGCTCTTAACGAAGGGCTTCGGGCGGCGCTGCCTTTGCTGCTGCCGGAATTTGATGTGATCCACCTGTGCGGCAAAGGAAAACTGGATCCCAAAGCCGCTCAGCCGGGCTATGTACAGTTTGAATATATAGATAAGGAACTGCCGGATCTGTTTGCGGCGGCGGATATTCTGCTGTCCCGGGCGGGGGCCAATGCCGTTTTTGAGTTTCTGGCCCTGCAAAAGCCCGCATTGCTGGTACCCCTTCCTCTAAGTGCCAGCCGTGGGGATCAGATCCTGAACGCCCAGTATTTTGAAAAACGGGGCTTTGCGCTGTATCTGGATCAGGAGAAGATGACGCCGAAGCGTCTGCAGGAACTGCTGGAAAAGCTGTACCGGGAACGGGAGGATTTTGCCGAAGCCATGAAGGCCTACCCCAATGCCAACGGTACGGAGAACGTGCTCAAGCTGATCTTTAAGGCGGTGGAGAAGTGACGGCCGCTGCCTATGTAAAAGAATTAACGGGCCCGGAAGCTGCACAGGCTCTGTCGGCCCTGTGCACACTGGCCAAAAGCAAGGAGGGCCGCCGGGAAATAGAGGCGGCCCTGGGAGGGCATACCCTGCTGCGGGAATGCACCTGTTCCCGGGAGCCCAAAGTGCGTAAGAACGCGTACCGGCTTTTGGGAGCCCTGGGAGATATTACCGATGGCCCCTGTCTGGCGGAGGCCCTCCGGCAGGAAGAGACCTTCTTTGCCATTCCCAGCCTGCTGCTGGCCCTGGGAAGCCTGGGGCAGGAGGCGGCTTTGCGAGCCTATGTGCCGCCTGTTTCTACGGGAGAGGCTATGGACAAGCATGTGGCCGAAATAGCTCTGGCCCGTCAGAAGGCACTGCAAACCTTTGAAAAGCGGGAACGGAAGCCCATTGACCGACTGGATCAGCCTCGGGAGGTGCTGTGTTTTGCCCCTCAGGGCTTTTTGTTCTGCCTGATCAGCGAGCTCAGGGCTCTTGGCTTTGCCCCGGAGGAAAGGGGAGAGGCCGCTCTGGTGACAACAGATCGGATGGATATACTCTATCAGGCAGACTGCCTGACGGAAGCGCTGCTGCCCATTGCCCGGGAGGTGTCTCTGGAGGTGGACAGACTGGCCGCTGCTGCAGGCCCCATGCCCTCCACACCTTACCGCATAGAGCTGCGGGGCTTTACCCGGGACAGGCGCAAACTCATTCGCCTGCTGTCGGATGCCCTGGAGGGAGAGAACAACCCCTCGGACTACGACTGGGAACTGCGGGTGGACTGTCATATGGATACAGCAGACCTTTACTGGAAGCTGTGCAACGGTGTGGATGCCCGCTATCCCTGGCGGGTGCGTTCCCTGCCGGCTTCCATGCATCCGGCACTGGCAGCCTGCTTGTCCCGGTATGTCATGGGGTTGGGCCGGGTAGGGAAGCCGCGGGTGCTGGATCCTTTCTGCGGCAGCGGATCCCTGCTTTTTGAACGGGAAAAATGGGGGAACTGCAAGGCCCTTATTGGGGTAGACAAAAGCGGCAGTGCGGTGGAAGCGGCCCGGGAAAATGCCCGGGCGGGAGGATCAAAAGCTTCCTTCGTTACCAAGGACATTCTGCGCTTTGAATGCAGGGAAGGGTTTGATCTGATCCTGAGCAACATGCCCTTCGGCAACCGGGTGGGAAATCATCAGAGCAATAAGGAGCTGTATCAGCGCTTTGTCCGGCGGCTGCCCCTGCTGTTGACGGAAAAGGGCACTGCGGTGCTGTATACTATGGAGTACCGCCTGCTGGAAGCCTGCCTGAAAAATGTCCGTGGCCTGAAACTGCGGGAGGTTCGCCGCACGGAGGCCGGAGGCCTGCTGCCCTGGGTGTTTGTTATTGACCGGGAGCCGGGCGATTTTCATTGACAAAGAAATTGGCCGTTGCTACAATTATATATTGCAGTACAAGTAAAAACAGGCCCCTTATCCGGGCATTTACAGGGAATGGAGAGGATACATATCATGGAAAAGAAACCGTACTTTATTACCACGGCCATCGCCTATGCTTCCGCCAAGCCGCACATCGGCAATACCTATGAGATCGTTCTGGCGGATGCCATTGCCCGCTATAAGCGATATGAGGGCTACGATGTGGTCTTTCAGACCGGCACAGACGAGCATGGCCAGAAAATCGAAGAAAAGGCGCAGAAAGCAGGGGAAACACCCCAGCAGTATGTAGACAGGATCGCCGGAGTTATCCGCAGCAACTGGGATCTGATGCATACTTCCTACGATAAGTTTGTCCGCACCACGGATAAGGAGCATGAGCGCAAGGTGCAGGAGATCTTCCGCCGGCTGTATGAGCAGGGAGATATCTATAAGGGCGCATATGAGGGGATGTATTGCAAGCCCTGCGAATCCTTTTTCACCTCCTCTCAGCTGGTCAACGGGCGCTGCCCCGATTGCGGCAGCGTGGTGGAACCTGCCAAAGAGGAAGCATACTTCTTTAAGATGAGCAAGTATGCCCCCCGGCTTATTGAATACATTCGTATGCATCCCGATTTTATCCAGCCCGAAAGCCGAAAAAACGAGATGATGAACAACTTCCTCCTGCCCGGGTTGCAGGATCTGTGTGTGTCCCGCTCTACGTTCAGCTGGGGTGTGCCTGTGGACTTCGATCCCAAACATGTGATCTATGTGTGGCTGGATGCTTTGACCAACTACATCACCAACATCGGCTATGAGCCCTGCGGCGAGAGCACGGAGGAGTTCAAGCGTTACTGGCCTGCCGATCTGCATCTGATCGGAAAGGATATCATTCGCTTCCATACCCTTTACTGGCCCATCTTCCTTATGGCGCTGGATCTGCCCCTTCCCAAGCAGATTTTCGGCCACCCCTGGCTGCTTATGGGCGATGGAAAGATGAGCAAGAGCAAGGGCAACGTGCTGTATGCCGATGAGCTGGTAAAGGTGGTAGGCGTAGACGCCGTGCGCTATTTTCTTCTTCACGAGATGCCCTTTGAAAACGACGGTTCCATCACCTGGGAGCTGCTTATTGAACGCACCAACGGGGATCTGGCCAACACGCTGGGAAATCTGGTGAACCGTACCGTGGCCATGAGCAACAAATACTTTGGCGGACTGGTGGAAAAGACCGGAGCAGAGGAGCCGGTGGATGGGGAGCTTAAGAGCACTATCCTGACCCAGTGCCAAAAGGTCACCGAGAAGATGGACAAGCTTCGTGTGGCCGATGCCTTAACGGAGCTGTTCAACCTCTTCAAGCGCTGCAACAAGTATGTGGACGAGACCGCTCCCTGGGCCCTGGCCAAGGATCCGGAAAAGCAGAGCCGCCTGAAAGAAGTTCTGTATAACTTGACGGAAGGGATCACTATGGGCGCAAGCCTGCTGAAACCTTTCCTGCCGGATACGGCCGATAAGATCCTGGAGCAGCTGCATGCACAGAGCCGCAGCTTTGAGAGCCTGAATACCTTTGGCCTGTATCCTTCCGGCAATAAGGTCAGCGACAAGCCAGAGATCCTTTTTGCCAGACTGGATCCCAAAGTGATCCTGCCCCAGGTGCAGCCCGCACCGGAAGAAAAAGCTCCGGAAGCCCCTGCGGCAGAGGAGAAGCCTCAGGCGCCCGTCAAGCCCGAGATCCTCTATGAGGATTTTGAGAAGCTGGATCTGCGTCTGGCCAGGATCGTGGCCTGCGAAGAAGTGAAAAAATCCAAAAAGCTCCTGAAGCTCACCGTGCGGGTAGGAAATGAGGAGCGTACCATTGCTTCCGGCATTAAAAAGTGGTATAAGCCGGAGGATCTTTTGGGCAAGACCGTGGTCATCGTGGCCAATCTGAAGCCGGTGACCATGTGCGGGGTGGAAAGCAAGGGCATGATTCTGGCGGCTTCCGATGCCGGGGATGAACACCTGAGCGTTATCGGGCCTTATACGGAACTGCCGGACGGTTGCACCGTGCGCTGAAAATCATTTGCAGAAAAGTGGGTGGCGATGAGCCATCCACTTTGACGATAAAGGCGGTAGATTTATGCAGATTTTCGATACCCATGCCCATCTGCTTTCCCGGGAATTTGATGCTGACCGGCCTCAGGTGCTTCGGGAGATGCAGGAGAAGGGCGTTTCACTGGTCATGGAGGCCTGCTGTACGGAGAAGGATATTCCCGGTATCCTGGCTTTTACCCGGGAAAACGATTTTGCTTACGGAGCGCTGGGTCTGCACCCGGAGGAACTGTATCATGTGGTCCCGGATGCGCTGGAACAGGTGGAAAAGAACCTGATGCAGCCCGGAATACTGGCGGTAGGAGAGATAGGGCTGGATTATCACTGGGAGACCAATCCGCCCCGGGAGATGCAGAAACAGTATCTGGACGGCCAGCTTTCCATGGCGGCAGCGTATAAAAAGCCTGTGATCCTTCATGTGCGGGATGCCCACGGGGATTGCATGGATATTTTACGGGCTCATCGGCAGGGACTGGAAGGGGTCATGCACTGCTTCTCCGGCAGTTACGAAACAGCCAGGGAGTGTCTGGATTTGGGCCTGTATATAGGCGTGGGAGGGGTACTGACCTTCAAAAATGCTCGGAAGTTGAAAGAAGTGGTGCAAAAAGTACCGCTGAACCGCCTGGTTCTGGAAACGGACTGCCCCTATATGGCGCCGGAACCTTTACGGGGTACCCGAAACTATCCCGGAAACCTGATATATGTCCGGGCCGCTCTGGCCAAGCTCCTGAACATGGAGGAGGAGGCTCTGAGCTGCATCCTTTTTGAAAACGGGAAGCGGCTTTTTCATATGGAATGAGCGGCCTGCCGCAATAACCGGAGAGAAGCAATGCAGATAGAACAGTTTGTAATGGCATATGAAGCGGAGCAGGACAGGCTCCGGGCTTTGCTGCCGGAAGGATTTGTATCCCTGCGGCCCGTTTTGCGCATCAACGCCGAGATCCGGAACGGAAATGAGGGGTATGTGGAGTTTAATACACCGGTGGAACGGGACGGAGTAAGAGGCTGGTTGAATATAGGTTTCTGGAAAGGAGTTCCTTTTGCAAAACAGGGGAGCATAACAGTATTTCAGACGGATTTTCTGAAAATACAGTTTACCGGTACAGGCATAGAAGGAGGTTGCCCGGCAGAAAAGGACGACGCCGGCTGCTTTTTTCTGGAAAATCCCATTCGGCTGCAAAAGGCCCCGATCATTCTCAATCGAAAAGAGTTTTGCGATTGTCGCTTTGCCTGGAAATATGCGGAAAAGGATGCTCATGGGGCAAGTATCGCATACCCTGCTGAAGTCATCCATGTATATGAAAAGGAGACTTTTACACCGGAAAATGCCGCCAGGATCCCCTGCCGGCAGGTTCTGGGCGCCTACAGGGTGCTGTTTGATGCGGAAGCATAGCGGAGCCCGGTATGGAGGATGAACGCCTGCGGGCTATCGGCAAACCGGCGTTGTTGAACAAATCGGACCATGCAGAGGAAAATAAAGTGAATCATGTAATGCGGCTGGCCCCTTCCCCTTTTGAAATGATTGAAGCCGGAACAAAGACAATAGAGCTGCGATTGTTTGATGAAAAAAGAAGGAACCTTCATGTGGGGGACGTCATTGAATTTATCCATACCGAAAACAGCAGCAAAACGCTTCTGGTAAAAGTAGTGGATCTGTTTGTTTTTGATTCGTTTATGACCCTGTATGAAAACCTTCCCCTTTTGGAATGTGGGTATATGGAAAAAGACATTGATACTGCCTCGCCAGACGATATGGATGCATATTATTCAAAAGCCGAGCAGGAAAAGTACGGCGTGGTAGGGATAAAAATAGCGCTGCTGTAAGTTTCGGCCGGCGAAGCCAAAGTAAATAGAATTCCCTGTAAATGCACCTTCGTATATGTGCAGCGTACGGAGGCGTATTTGTTTTGCGACATAAAGATCCGGCTCAGGCAGCTGCCTGAGCCGGATGCATATGAACCGTATTTATTCGCCGTCATGTTCGCCTTCGCCCGGGTCGGGGGCGGGAGTAGGCGTAAAGGGCGTGGGGGTAGGCTTCTCGGTGGGGATGGGTTTGGTACCTACTTCGGTCACCTGTTCGATCTTGGGGTACGTGGCCACATAATCATAGACCATGGTTTTTTGCCCGTTCTGCACTTTATAGACCTTTACCTCCCAGGAGGAACCATCATAAGCCTTTTGAATGACCTCAGCATAATCCGTGTACTGATTTCTGTTAGGCTTGGTGGTGGGGTTTACCGCCGGATTCTCTTCTACGCAGGTGGAGATCACCTGATAGGTAACGCCGGGTTCTTCCGGACCGTAGACCTCTACGTTAATGGTCTTTTTGTGACTGGAGCTCTTGCACTTGGTAATGTACACAAAGACATACAGAGTGCCGCTCTTATTGTTTTTGAACCGGAAGTCAATGGAACCGTAATTCACCGTGGCGTCCATGCCGTTGTCTACATAATCCGAAGGAAGGGAGTGCTCCTTGTGGTTGGTGACATCTACACCGCTGCGGAGCAGTGCATTGAATATGGTGGTGCTCACCTGACATACGCCGCCGCCGGGTTCTGCACGGTGGCTCCCCCGATATACGGCGGGCGCCAGAGCCCAGCCTTTCTTTTCGCTGCGTTCGCCGGTTGTCTTGTTGAAACTGAAGGATTCGCCGGGTTCCAGCTGGATAACGTTCATAAGCCCGGTCGCCTTGCTGATGTTGTGATCCCGATTCTGGCGGCGGGTCAGTTCTTCGGCGGTGGTGGAGCTGCCGGACGTAGTAAAGTAATAATCCGTAGAAAAACTGGCCAGCTTGGTGGTTTGCTTCTGCACATCCGCCACGGTAACGGTGGGCTTGGATACGGTCACATCCGGAGAGATGGTAGTCTGCAGCGTCCCGGCATTCAGGGCGGCGGCTACCTGATCCACAACGCCGTCGTAGTCCAGCTGCATACCGTCAGTGCCCTCCGTATATTTGAAACTGGGCTTCTGGTACTCCTTATACCCGGAGGTCTTGTCGCCTACGGAGTAGGTTTCCTTTTCAATGGTAAAGGAAGCGTTGGTGGCATGGCCGGGCACCTGGTCGTTAAGCGTATACAAAACTTCCCGCAGGGCGGTCTCGTCATAAGACAGGGGCGCCTGCACACTGCCGCCCTTCATGGCGGAGATCAGTGCGCTTTCTATATCATAGGCGGCCTGAAGATCTTCCTTGGTCAGGGTGTAATTAAAGGAATCATTTTGCAATGTAATGGCAATGCCGTCCAGGGTCTTGTTCAGCTCCTGGGCAAGAAGCGAACGAACCTGCGCGGCTGCCTGCCCGCCTACCGCCACACCGTTGATCCGGGTTCCGGCGGGGAGAACATCCGTATCCTTCACCTGAGAACCTGGGGCCGGGGTACTGCCGTCAGCATGGATGGAAGGACTGACGGAGGAGGCAGCGGAGGGAAGCAGAACCGCCTCCTGCGCCCGTTTTTTGACCAGTAGGCTGATAGACCATACCAGTGCAGATACTGCTATAAGGAAAAAAAGAACAGAAGACAGCAGCACCCGGCGCTGCCGCTGCCGGGCCCGTTTTTTAGCCGCTGCCCGGCGTTTGGCTGCCCTGCGGGCTTTTTCTTCCTCGCTGAGGGGCGCTTTGGGGGAAGCGCTTTTTGAGGAGGTCTCTTTTTGAGCGCTGCGGGACTGCATTTTGGTATATTGCAGCTCCTGCTGCTTTTGCTGAGAATCATTTTTCGTATACATACCAGCATTGTACACGGTTTTTTTGATTTATTCAACCATGGGACCCAAAATGGTGGTATAATTCTAATGTAAACTTTTAGTGCTCTGCAGGGGATACCGGCAGGGCAGAGGAGCCGGATATGTTTCATATTGTGTTGGTAGAGCCGGAGATCCCCCAGAATACCGGCAATATTTCCCGTACCTGTGCCGTTACGGGTTCGGCGCTGCATTTGGTGCGTCCTCTTGGGTTTTCCGTGGAGGACAGGCAGCTCAAGCGGGCCGGTCTGGATTACTGGCACAGCCTGACCCTTTTTTATCACGACAGTATAGAGGAACTATGGGTTCAGTATCCTCAGGGGCGATTCTTTTATACCTCCACCCATGCAGAGCGGCGCTACAGCGATGTGGCATACAGAGACGGAGACTTTCTGGTCTTTGGCAAAGAGACGGCAGGGCTGGGGCCAAAGATCCTGGAAGCCCATGCGGATTCTGCCATCCGCATCCCTATGGGAAAAGAGCAGCGCTCCCTGAACCTGAGCAATGCGGCGGCCATTGTACTTTATGAAGCCCTGCGGCAAAATTCTTTTTTTGATTTATCCTAAAAAATCCTTGCATTTAGCGAAAGTCTGTGGTAAGATAGTTCCGTTCGATTTCTGCAAAGGAGGTGGACTTGGATGGGTAAGTTTTGTGAAGTCTGCAACAAGGGTGTCATGTCCGGTAATCTGGTAAGCCACTCTAAGCGTAGGACCAAGCGCAGCTGGGCGCCCAACGTACAGCGGGTACATGTCATCATCGATGGCAGAACGCAGGCCATGAATGTGTGCACGCGGTGCCTCCGTTCCGGCAAGGTCGTTCGCAGCATCTGAGTTTATTGGCAAATGAGCCACTCTTTTGGGAGTGGCTTTTTTTGTCTGTCAAGTTCCGCAAAGAAAGGAAAGGTCTATGTTGATTTCCAGCCGCAGCAATGAGCGGGTCAAGGAAGCCCGTTCTCTTCGGGAGAGCAAGTTCCGCCGGGCAACGGGGCTGCATTTCATAGAAGGGGATAAGTTGGTAGGGGAGGCGCTGACCTCTGGAGCAGAGGTTACAACGGTTTTCTGCCGGGAAGGAACGCCTGCCCCACGGGGAGGGTTTGAGCTGCTGGAGGTGACGGAGGGGGTCATGGAAGCCCTTTGCACCGGTACGCCCCAGAACCTGTGCGCACTGGTGCGCACGCCTGTTACGGCGCCTCCGGAGGAATACCGGGGCCTTATAGTGGTGCTGGAGCAGCTGCAGGACCCCGGAAATGTGGGCACCATTCTACGCACAGCAGATGCTCTGGGGGGGGCAGGTGTGCTGCTTTCTGCGGATTCGGCGGATCCCTTTGCCCCCAAGACCCTTCGGGCTTCCATGGGTTCAGCATATCATTTGCCGGTCTATATCGGGGATGTGCCCGCAGAACTTAAGCGTATGAAGGAACAGGGGTATACCTGTCTGTGCGGCCATCTGCGGGGCAGCGAGAACATGCCGCCCATACAGGAAAAGATGGCGCTGGTGGTGGGCAACGAAGGACAGGGCGTCAGCCGGGAGACGGCAGAACTGTGCACTTTGTATCGCCTGCCCATGGCGGGCCGGGCAGAAAGCCTGAATGCAGCGGTGTTTGCGGCCATTATGTTGTATGAACTTACCCGGAGGTAGTATGGAGCAGGAATTCTGGCAGGCAGCGGATGCTCTTTTGGCAGGCGGGAAGATAGTCATCGATCGGCCTGCGGGTTCCCGGCACCCTCAATGGCTGGATTCGGTGTACCCACTGGATTACGGCTATGTGGCCGGCACCTCCGCTATGGACGGGGAAGGCGTGGATCTGTGGCGCGGCACGGCGCCCGTGCAGAAGCTGGATGGCCTGCTGGTCTCGGTGGACCTGCTTAAGCGGGATGTGGAGATCAAGCTCCTGCTGGGCTGTATGCCGGAGGAAAAAGCTCGCATACTGGCGTTTATGAACCGAACGGCATCCAGAAAAGTCCTGCTGGTAGAACGGTAATAGGGAAGGAGATCTGCAGCTGCCTTGCGCCATGCTTTGCGACCCCCCAACCCCTTTGCAGAGGGGATATATAAGCGACGGATACAGGCAGAGGATACGGCGGCAGATCTGCTGCGCGGCGCAATAAAAAAGCTTCCGGTCAGGTTCCGGAAGCTTTTTGCGTTTCAGTGGATCAGAAATCCCGGTACAGCTCCACCAGGTGCAGGGCGATCTCCAGGGCCTTATCCATGCCCTCCACACTTACGTGCTCATAAGGACCATGGCAGCCGAAGCCGCCTACCCCCAGATTGGGGCAGGGCAGCCCCATAAAGCTCAGCTGCGCGCCGTCGGTACCGCCCCGGATGGGCTGGATCAGGGGCTCCACACCGGCAAGCCGGCAGGCTTTTACGGCATTCTCGATCAGGTGATAGTTTTCCCCGCAGATCTTCTCCGCCATGTTCCGGTAGCCGTCCTTCCAGGTAAGGAGGCAGGTGCCGGGGCCGTACTTTTCATTGATGGTCTTTTCGATGAGCTCCATGGTCGCCTTCCGGCCTTCCAACCTTTGGGCATTATGATCCCGGACGATATAATGGAGGGAAGCCTTTTCCACGTTCCCTTCCATATCCGTCAGGTGGAAGAACCCTTCATAGCCTTCCGTATGAGCGGGTGTTTCCGCTGCCGGGAGCATGCCGTTGATCTCCATGGCCACCAGCTGGGCGTTGATCATAATGTTCTTGGCGCTGCCGGGGTGCACATTGAACCCCTTTATCTCAAAGGAAGCAGAGGCGGCATTGAAGTTCTCAAACTCGATCTCGCCTTCTTCTCCTCCATCCAGCGTATAGGCAAAGTCACAGCCGAATGCATGAACGTCAAAGAAATCCGTTCCCTGGCCGATCTCTTCATCGGGGGTAAAGGCAAAGCCGAGAGGTCCGTGGGGGAGGTTTTCCTTTTGCAGCCGTTCGATCAGGGTCATGATCTCCGCCACGCCTGCTTTGTCATCGCCCCCCAGCACGGTGGTGCCATCGGTAACGATCAGAGTACGGCCGATCATCCGATCCAGAGAAGGAAAGTCCTTGGGAGAAAGTACCCGGCCGCTGCTGCCCAGGGGAATGTCTCCGCCGGCGTACTTTTCCACCAGGGTGGGCTGGACGTTTTCACCGGAAAAATCGGGGATGGTATCCATATGGGCGATAAAGCCCAGTTTTTTTGCCTGTTCATACCCGGGGGTGGCGGGCAGGGAGCCGTATACATAGCAATGCTCATCTATCCGGGCATCCGTGACCCCCAGCTCCTGCATCTGCTGCACCAGCAGACGGCCCAGGTCAAACTGACGCTCTGTGGAGGGAACCCGATAGGGCCCCTCCTCACTGCTGGCGGTGTGGATCCTGGCATACTGGATCAGCCGTTCATACGCGCGCATGGTGTATCCTCCTCAGCGGATGGCAGACAGATCCTGCGCATCCAGCCACTTGGAAGCGGCTTCGCAGATGGCCTGCAAAGACTCTTCCCCAAAGGGATTCATTAGCCCGGCAGAGGCTACCAGTTCCGTATAGGTTTTGGTGCCCGCCAGTTTTACCAGTGCGTAATACCGTTTCCAGGCGGCTTCCCGATCCTGCTGCATCAGGGCCCAGAACTGCAAAGCCACGCTCTGCGCCAGGCAGTAATCGATGTAATAGAAGGGGCGGCCGTAAATATGTCCCTGACGCTGCCAGTAGCGGCCCTCGGCATAGAAGGACAGATCTCCCAGAGAGATCCAGGGCAGGTAGGTCTTGGTGAGACGTGCCCACTCGGCATTACGCTGGGCGGGAGTCAGCTCGGGGTGCGCATACACAATATGCTGGAAGTGATCCACCATGGTGCCGTAGGGCAGGAAGGTCAATGCCCCTGCCAGGTGAGAATAGCGGAACTTTTCCGCCTGGGGGCCGAAGAACTTCTCCGCCCAGGCCCAGCCAAAGAATTCCATGCTCATGGAGTGGATCTCGCAGCTTTCCAGCGTGGGCCAGTGATAGCTGGAGGGGAAGATGTTCCGGGCTTCATAAGCGGCAAAGGCGTGACCGGCTTCGTGGGTCATGACCTCTACGTCATGCTGGGTGCCGTTGAAGTTGGCAAAGATGAAGGGGCACTTGTATACGGGCAGGCTGGTGCAGTAACCGCCGCTTTCCTTGCCCTTGCGGGAGAGCACGTCCATGAGTTCGTTATCAAACATGCAGTCGATAAACTCTCCGGCTTCCGGGCTCAGCCAGTGATAGAAAGCCCGGCCTTCCCGCAGGATGTCCTCCGCATCCCCCTGGGGAACGGGGTTGCCGCTGCGGAACATGAGGCTGGCATCTTTGTAGCTCAGCGGATAGGGGAGGCTGGTGCGCTCTGCCTGCTGGCGGTAAAGCTTATCTGCTACAGGCACCACATATTTGACAACGGCCTGACGGAAGCTGTCAACATCCTTTTCGCAGTAGCAGTTACGGTTCATGCGGTCATATCCCAGGGGGATATAGTTGTCGTATCCCAGCTTCCTGCCCATGCCGGTGCGCAAAGCGGTGAGCTTATCATAGATATCGTCCAGTTCCTGCTTGTGGGCATCAAAGAAGGCGTTGTTGGCTTCCCAGGCTTTGTGGCGCAGTGCATCATCGGCAGACTGCATATAAGGAGAAAGCTGGCTCAAAGTCAGCACTTGCCCCTCAAAGGGGATCTGGGCGGAGGCGATGAGCTTGTTATAGGCGGTGACCAGCTTGTTCTCCTCCTGCATGTCGGGAATGAGCTTTTCGTCAAAGGCCCGCAGCTGGATACCCAGGTTGGTGAACAGCAGTTCACCGTATTTTTCGGTGAACTGAGGCCGGAACTTACTGTTGTACAGGGCCTTGTTGAACTCTGCATCCAGCTGCTGGAGCAGGGGCATCATTTCATCCAGCACTTCCTGTTCCTTGGCATAAAAGGCATCTTCTGTGTTGATGGAGTGACGAATGGAGACCAGGGTCACAGCCGTGGAGACCCTGTCTCCCATGTCGCTGTACTGGTGGAAAGCAGCGTCCGCCTGGGCGAAATCGGTGGCGTTGATAAGGGCCTGCACATAGGCAGTGCCTTCCTCCCTGACCTGCTCAAGATCCGGGCGGACGTAAGGCATTTCAGAAAACTTCATATGCGTGTACCTCCTTGTGGGTTTTTTCTTATTATACACGGGAATACCCCTGCTTGTATACCCTCCCGGGGAATATATCCGAAGTTCTATGTGTTACAGCGGCATCGGCGGCAAAAGAATGCCTCATGAGGCGAGGAAGCGGTTCGGGGCACATGCCCATAAAATCCGTCCTTGCAATGGGTCAGGGCCATGGTATAATATACTGTACATTTTCAATCCGGCAGGATACGGGAGGGGATCCAGATGAGAAAAACAGGCTTTGACCAACAGAAATACGTGCTTCTTCAATCACAGCACATTCGGGAAAGGATCCAGGCCTTCGGCGGCAAGCTGTATCTGGAGTTCGGCGGTAAACTGTTCGATGATTACCATGCTTCCCGGGTAGTGCCGGGCTTTGCCCCGGATACGAAGATCCGTATGCTCATGGAGCTTCGGGATCAGGCAGAGATCCTGCTGGTCATCAATGCATCCGATATAGAGAAAAACAAGATCCGGGGGGATCTGGGCATCCCCTATGATATGGATGTGCTGCGGCTCATCGATGCCTTTCGCGAGAAGGGACTGTATGTGGGCAGCGTGGTCATTACCCGGTATGAAAGACAGCCCGCGGCCGTGAGCTTTGCCAACCACCTGCGGGATCTGGGCGTTCCCTGCTATTATCATTACCCTATCCCCGGATACCCGGCGGATGTGCAGAAGATCATGAGCAGCGAAGGCTGCGGCAAAAACGATTATGTTCCTACCACGCGGCCGCTGGTGGTGGTCACGGCTCCTGGCCCCGGGTCCGGAAAGATGGCTACCTGCCTGAGCCAGCTGTATCACGAAAATCTTCGCGGCGTTCAGGCCGGATATGCCAAGTTCGAAACCTTCCCCGTGTGGAACCTTCCGCTGGATCACCCGGTAAATCTGGCTTATGAGGCGGCGACCACAGATCTGGACGATGCCAATATCGTGGATCCTTTCCATCTGAAGGCTTATAATAAAATCGCCGTGAATTATAACCGGGATGTGGAGATCTTCCCGGTGCTGGATGCCATGTTCGAATCCATCTATGGGGAATCTCCCTATAAGTCTCCAACGGATATGGGCGTGAACATGATCGGCTGCTGCATCAGCGATGATGAAGCCGTGCGCTATGAGGCAGGACAGGAGATCATTCGCCGGTATTACCGGGCCATGGTAGGGCAGAAACAGGGACTGGTAGCCCCTGCCGAGGTAGACAAAATGCGCATCCTGCTCAAACAGGCCGGGCTCAGGCCGGAGGATCGGCCCGTGGTAGCGCCTGCATTGCGGCGGGCGGAGGAGACCGGGGGGCCGGCAGCGGCTATCGAACTGCCTGACGGTACCATCGTTACGGGAAAATCTTCGGAACTTCTGGGGGCGGCTTCCGCTACCCTTATGAATGCCCTGAAGGTATTGGGCGGCATCCGTCACAGCCTGAAGCTCATTTCTCCGGTGATCCTGGAACCCATCCAGCATTTGAAAGTGGCGCATTTGGGAAATCGGAACCCCCAGCTCCATACCGACGAACTGTTGCTGGCCCTGTCTATCTGTGCAGCAACCAATCCGGTGGCGGAGATGGCTATGGAACAGCTGAGCAATCTTCAGGGCTGCGAGATGCATTCCACCGTGATCCTTTCTCAAGTGGATAAGAACTTGCTGGGCAAGCTGGGCATTCAGCTGACCTGCGAACCGGTATACCAGAGCAACCGGCTGTATCATAAATAAACGTAAAGCTGAAGCCGCTTCCTGTGGAAGCGGCTTTTTATGTCCTTGCCTGAGGGATAAAAATGCGCTATACTGTTTAAAAAGGAGACAACCATGGAAAAGAAGCTCAGCGTTTCTCTTACCCGGGAGGAAGCCCGCATCCTGGGGCAATGGTGCCAGCAGCAGCAGGCCGAAGCCGTGTTTTTCTGTACGGTGAATATGGATATGCTGCCGGAGGGGTATGCGCCCCGGCTCATGCTGGGACTGAAAAGCTATGTTCTGCTTTCCGATGAGGATGAGCCGGGCTTCTGGTATGTGGGCGCTCTGCTCAAAGAGGGTGTATTCGGCTTCTGGCAGCGCTGTGATAGCCTGGAAGAGGCTCTGGATGCTCTGAAACAGTCATAGACAATATATTTGCATAAATTACAACAGAAAGGAACCGAAATATGAAACGCAGTGAAATGGATCCCCGATTCCAGTGGGACTTTACCCACATTTACCCCGACAAGGCCCATTGGGAAGCCGCCATGACCGAAGCCGAAAAGGCTGTGGAAGCTCTTTCCGCTTTGCCCGGCACATTGGGGCAGTCTAAGGATGCCCTGAAAAAAGGACTGGAGCAGTTGGCGGATGCCTCCCAGAAGGTAGAGATCCCCTATATCTATGCCATGCTGCACCGGGCGGCAGACGGCTCAGAGCCCGCCTATCAGGAGATGGAAGCCAGGGGCATGAGCCTGGCCGTAAAGGCAAACGCCGCCACCAGCTTTTTGGATCCGGAGATTCTGGCCATTCCAAAGGAACAGCTGGATGCATGGATGGCGCAGGAGGATATGGCCGTATACCGCCACATGGTAGAGGATATTTCCCGGGGCCGGGCCCATACGCTTTCTGCCGATAAGGAAAAGATGCTGGCCATGCTGGGCGAGGCTGCCGATACCCCCTCTTCCGCTTATGAAATGCTGACCAACGTGAACATGGTGTTCCCCAAGATCCATAATGAAGCGGGGGAAGAAGTCCAGCTTACCAGCGGGAACTTCGGCGTATATCGGGAAAGCCGCAGCCGGGCCGTTCGGGAAGAGGCTTTCCGGGCCATGTTCGGTACCTACCGCAAGTACGGCGATACTTTTGCCGCACTGTACGGCGGGCAGATCAAGTTTGATACTTTCTTTGCCAATGTCCGGGGGTATGGTTCTTCCATCGAAGCCTATCTGGATGGAGGAAACGTACCCGTATCCGTATATGACAGTCTGATCGAAGCCGTTCACGAAAGCCTGCCGGCCATGAAGGAATATCTGGCCCTGCGCAAGAAGGCATTGAAGCTGGATAAACTGGATATCTTTGACTTGTATGTGCCCATGGTAGAGGACGTAGACTATCCTGTGCCTTTTGAAAATGTGAAGGAACTGGTCAAAAACGCCACCAAGCCCCTGGGAGAGGAGTACCAGCAGTTGCTGGACCGGGCCTTTGCAGAAAACTGGATGGATGTGTACGAAAATCAGGGCAAGCGGGGCGGCGCCTTCTCCTGTGGGGTATATGGCGTGCATCCCTATGTGCTGCTGAACTACACCGATACGCTGGATGATGCCTTCACCGTAGCCCATGAACTGGGGCATTCCATGCATTCCTTCTTCTCCAGCCGGGCGCAGGAGTTCGTCAATCACAGCTATCGCATCATGGTGGCAGAGGTAGCCTCTACGGTCAACGAAGTACTGATGACCATGTATCTGCTGAAAACCGAAACGGACAAGAAGCGCAGGGCTTATATCCTCAATCATTTTCTGGAGGGCTTCCGTACAACGCTGTTCCGTCAGACTCTCTTTGCGGAATTCGAACGCAAGGCTCATGAGCTGCATGCCGCCGGTACGCCCCTGACCTCCCAGACCCTGAACAAGATCTATCATGATCTGGTGGCTCTGTATTATGAAGGCGCAGAGATAGACGAGGAGATCGACACCGAATGGTCCTTCATTCCTCATTTCTATACGCCCTTCTATGTATATCAGTATGCCACGGGCTTCTCCTCTGCCGTAGCCATTGCAAGGCATATTCTGGAGACGGGGGATGCCTCTGAGTATCTGCGCTTCCTTTCTACCGGAGGCAGCGATTATCCCCTCAACGAACTGAAGATCGCCGGTATCGATCTGACAAAGCCCGATACCGTCAAGAGCGCATTGGAAGTATTTGCCAATACCGTCAAGGAATTTGAAGCACTTCTGTAAGCAGAAAGCGGGGCCCGGAGATGCCGGGCCCCTTTCTAATTATCAGCTGCCGGGGAGAACGAATATGAAGTTGCAAACCGTAAAAAGGGTGTTGTGGGGTCTGTGCGCTCTTGCCATATTGCTTATGCTGCTATATATGCTTATCAAAAGCGTGGCCTCTATTATAAGCCTGGCGGCGGTGCTGCTGGGAATGCTCCTTTTTGAACGGACTTATTGGCGATGTCCGCATTGCGGCAGATTCCTGGGCCGGCTGGATGCCAAGGCCAGCTTTTGTCCCTTCTGCGGAGAAAAACTGGAACTGTAATTCATTTCTCTGCCCGGGCATAAGGGCGGTCGTCATCCGTCAACCCGGCCAGATAGTCCATGCTGGTGTGCAGCGCCAAAGCGATGCGCCGGCACTGTTCAAAGGTAATACCGTTTCCCGCTTTCTATTTTGGAATAATCGCTTTGATCGATCCCCGTTAATAATTGCATCTGCACCTGCGTCAGCCCACGGGCCCGGCGCAGGTCTTTTAGTCTGCTCATGTACTCACCTCCATTTTTATTATGGTTGTTCTGACCTATTGACTTTGGGGTGAAATTGACCTGAAGCTGAAATAGAAAAAAGAACCGGCAGGAAATTCATTATTTTTACCAAAGTGTGGATACGGTTGCCTATGTTACTAATGACAGCGGTGTTGCTTGATAGATGCCTGGATCTGGATGATGTACGGGAAGCCAGAGAAGTGACCGTAAAAATGAAGATAGCGGGGGAAGAAGACAGTAAGCGATTTTCCTATACGGTGACCATGGTGCGAATGGGGCTGCTGTGGAAGGTTATTGACTGGGAACAGGATTAAAATACGGGCACCGCATGCACCATCCTTTTGCGCAAGGGCGGCGCATGCAGCTTTTACCTATCCGTTGAGCTGCCAGGTGGCAAAGTTCAGATAAGCGGCAAAAGACAACCACAGCAGGTAAGGGATCTGCATATAGCCGGTCCAGGGGACGATCCGTTTGAACTCTCCGGTCATATATACGGCCAGTACCAGCAGCACCAGCAGCCAGATGAACGCCGCAAACCGCAGCTCCAGCGCAAAGAACAGGGGCGTCCATAAAAGATTCACCAGCAGTTGAGCTGCAAACAGGGTCAAAGCGGGCTTCCAACCCCGCTCCGGGGCCAGATATACCCGGGCGGCGCCTATGCCCATGAGAATATACAGAATGCTCCAGACGATGGGAAACAGGATCCTGGGGGGAGAAAGGGGTGGCTGCGCCAGTTGCTCATAACGATCCATACCGCTCCTGGATATAAGTCCGCTGAGAGCGCCGCCTGCCAGAGGGAGCAGACAAAAGAGAATATAGGGCAGAATGCGGCCCTTTTTTGCTTTTTCAACCTTTTCCATGGGAAAAGTATACGCCGCAGGAGTCTTTTCTATACGCTGCCTTGACAATAGGGCCTAAAACTGGTATGGTGCATTTGGAAAGGGAGGGGCATTGCACCATGGGGTGGAAAACCTTGCTGTTTGTGTATCTGGGGATCGTGAACGTGATAACGCTGGCTTTGTTTGCGGTGGATAAGAGCCGGGCCCGGCAGGGACGACGGCGGATACGGGAACGGACGCTTCTTCTCTGGGTTTGGGCTGGAGGAAGTCTGGGTGGGTTGCTGGGCATGGATCTGCTGCGGCATAAGACCCGGCATCCCAGGTTTTATATTGGCCTGCCGGCAGCGTTGCTGGTGCATCTGGCCATATTGGGGGCTTTGTGGGTGCGTTTTTTTCATTAAACCCGGGGATTTTTTGATAAAAGCCTTGACAGAGGGGCGAAAGGCCCCTATAATAATAAAGCTAAGCAGAGGCGCCCGCCTCTCACCTGCCGGCTCAAGTGCCAGGCATGGTCTGATGGGACAACGATAAGGGTGGGCGCGTATGCGTCCGCTATTTTTTTATGGAGGTGTTGTGCCATCGCTACACAGGAACTGCCCATCAATGAGGAGATCCGGGATCCGGAAGTCCGCTTGATCGACGAAACCGGCGCACAGCTGGGCATCATGGACGTGCGCAGTGCCCAAAGACTGGCAGATGAGAGGGAGCTGGATCTGGTAAAGGTCAGCAGCGGTACCCCCCCTACCTGCAAGCTTATGGATTACAGCAAGCACCGCTACGACATGATGAAGCGGGAAAAGGAGCAGAAAAAGAATCAAAAGACCATTGAGATCAAAGAGATCCGTCTTTCTGCCACCATCGACCAGCATGACATGGAAGTCAAGGCCAAGGCCTGCAACAAGTTTCTGCAGGACGGCAATAAGGTCAAGGTGACCATCCGCTTCCGCGGGCGTCAGATCACTCGCGGCGATATCGGCGCTGATGTAATGGAAGCTTTCTACAAAATGGTAGAGGCCAGTGCGCAAAAGGAGCGTGCGCCCAAGCAGGAGGGCAGGAACATGTTCATGGTACTCTCCCCCAAGAACTAAGACACTATTTAGGAGGAACACTTATGCCAAAGATCAAGACCCATCGCGGCGCAGCAAAGCGTTTTGACGTGACGAAGTCCGGCAAAATCAAGCGCGGCAAGGCTTACAAGAGCCACATCCTCACCAAAAAGTCCACCAAGCGGCTTCGCGGTCTCCGGCAGATCGGTTATATTGCCGAAGAAGAGCAGAAGAAAGTACGCGAGCTGATTCCCTATAAGTAAGGAGAAGTGAACCATGGCAAGAATTAAGAGAGCTGTCAATTCCAATAAAAAGCGCCGTAAGGTGCTGCGCCTGGCCAAGGGCTACTATGGCGCAAAGTCCAAGCAGTATCGTGCCGCCTCCCAGCAGGTCATGCGTTCCATGGCATATGCTTTCGTGGGCCGCAAGAACAAGAAGCGGGAATATCGCCGTCTGTGGATCGCCCGTATCAATGCCGGTGCCCGTATCTGCGGTACCAACTACTCCAATCTCATCAACGGCCTCAAGCTGGCTGGTGTGGATGTGAACCGCAAGGTTCTGGCTGATCTGGCTGTCAACGACATGGGCGCTTTCAAGGCCTTGGTAGAGACCGCTATGGCCGCCCGGAACAACTAAATCGTCCAAAGAGCAATATAAGCGTCGGAGTCTTTATGGCACCGGCGCTTTTCATATGCCGGTTATTTCGTTCGATGGGGAATCTGCCTTTGATCGCGGATCACCGTCCGCCGCGGGGCACGAATATCGTAGGGCCGCTTGTGAAAGCGGATTACCCGTATTACGCATATGTGCATCCATATGAACGGAATTCCGGTACCCTCTGAGGTATATGTCAGGAAAGAAACAGACCGGTTGGTGGGAGTTTTCAGATAGTTTCCTTATTGGCGGTGGTAAGCACCGGGAAAAGATGGTACACTGTATACCATGAAACGCTGTACTTTTCCTGTTCTGCTCATGATGCTGTGTGTGTTGGTATCACTGACATGGAGCGGCTGCATAAAAAAGCCTCCTGCCGGAGATGTGATTGCGCCATTGCCCATCGTTTCTCCGGAGATGGAGGTGCAAACGCCTGTTCCTTCTGCCATCCCCCTGCCTGCGGATACCCCTGTGCCCACACAAACGCCTGCCCCTACAACGGAGTCTTTGTCCTTTCGGCTGGAACGGTATGTACAGGGCATGTCTGTGCAGGAGAAGATCGGCCAGCTGGTCATGTTCGGCTTTTCCGGCACCAATGCCGTATCAAAGGAGTTTGCTTCCCTGATGGAGGAATATGCTGTCGGCAATGTGATCCTCTATGGGGATAATATCCGGCGCGCAGACAGCGATGGAGGCTTCGGCCGCTGCGCAAAGCTGACGGCAAGCATAAACGAGCATGCGTCCTCCGGGATACCCCTGCTTATCAGTACCGATGTGGAAGGGGGCAGCGTTACCCGCTTCCAATGGGGGCGAACTACACTGGCAGCCCGTACGCTGGGGAACCGGGAGGATACGCAGCAGGCGCAGGAGCAGTTTGCCTATATCGGGGAGCATTTGAAGGAACGGGGCATCAATACGGATCTTGCACCGGTCATGGATGTGGCAAGAAACCCTTCTGCCACCTTTCTGGGCAAGCGCATCATTTCCAGCAATGCAGAAACCGTCGCAGCCATAGGCACCGCCTGCATTGAGGGATTGCATGAGGGTGGGTGCCTGTCCGTCATCAAGCATTTTCCTGGCCACGGAGCCACAAATGCAGATTCTCATGAGAGTACCCCCAAGGTGAAAAAGACGCTGGAGGAGCTTTGGGAGTATGAGCTGCTGCCCTTTCAGGCGGCAGTGGATGCCGGGGTGGACGGAGTCATGGTGGGACATATTTACTATCCCAATATTGACGGAGAGCATATTGCATCCCAATCCAGCCTGTTCATTACGGAATTGCTCCGGGGACAGATGGGCTTTACCGGCGTGGTCATGAGCGATGATTTCCGAATGAAGGGCTTGCGGAATCAGGTCTCTCATCGGGAGGCGGCCGTGCAGTTTATTCTGGCGGGTGGAGATATAATCCTCTGCGGTGCCAACCACAGCTACCAACGGGAGATACTGTCCGGCCTTGCCGAGGCGGTGGAGAATGGCGTTCTTACGGAAGAAAGAATTAACGAAAGCGTGTTGCGCATTCTCGCGGCTAAAATGCAGGTCACGGACTGGAAACCATAAACGGAGAAATATGCACATGACTGTAAATGAGTATCAACGGCAGGCAATGGCTACCTTGAATCCGGCTCTGGACAAGAAGGACGTGCTGATCAACAGCGTTATGGGTCTGTGCGGAGAAGCGGGGGAGGCCATTGACATCGTCAAGAAATGGTTGGGCCAGGGGCATGAACTGGATAAAGAACGTCTGGCCCGGGAGCTGGGGGACGTGGCCTGGTATTTGGCAGAGGCGGCGGCTGCCCTGGATATGCCTTTGGAACAGATCCTGCAGGGAAATCTGGATAAGCTCAAAGCCCGATATCCGGAAGGGTTTTCCGCCGAAAGATCACGGGAACAGGTCAAAACGGATCTGTAAAGCAACCGCACAGGGTGCGGAGTTCCGGGAGGCAGAACGGGCGACGCATCCATGCAGATATATGGTGCAAAGGGGGTATTTTGTGGAGCTTTGGGATCTGTACACCTTTGACCGCAGAAAAACAGGCGAGACCATGACCCGGGGGCAGCGGCAGCCGGAAGGCCGTTTTCGCCAGACCGTACATGTATGCCTGTTTAATAAAGCCGGGGAAATGCTTATACAGCGGCGGCAGCCTTTTATGAAAGGATGGCCAGGCCTGTGGGATTTTACCGCCGGTGGCAGCGCTCTGGCGGGGAAAAGCAGCCAGGAGGCTGCTGGCCGGGAGCTGCTGGAAGAACTGGGAGTGGATATTTCTTTTGCCGGTATCCGTCCGGCCTTGAGTCTGCCCTTTGGGAAAGGATTTGACGATATCTTTACCCGGGAGCAGGAGCTGGAACTGGCCGCTTTGCGCTTGCAGCCGGAGGAGGTGGAGGCCGTCCAATGGGCAGGAGAGGCAAAGGTACTGGCCATGCTGGAGGAAGGGACTTTTGTACCCTATCACCCGGGGCTGGTGATGCTGCTATTCTCTCTGCGGAACACCCGCAGCAGCCATACCCGTCCCGATCCTACCAGAAGAAACAGGCGTGATCCATAAGACGGCACCGAGGGTATTTCTCGGTTTTCAAGCGGAAAATCCTTGCCTTTTGGAAAGGAATATGCTACAATACATTTTGTGTTAAGCCGAAATGATGGAATTGGCAGACGTGGCGGACTCAAAATCCGCTGGGCTAATACCCCGTGTGGGTTCGAGTCCCACTTTCGGCACCAGAGAAGGACTCTAATTTGGATACAATTAGGGCCCTTCTTTTTTGCACCCCACCCAGGCGAAAAAGTCCTTATACTATGGGCTTTTTCGGCTTCTCGCGCACGAATACTTGCTCGAGAGTTCTCTTCATTCATGCTCATCCAGTCAATTTTCGAGCATTTACAGTAAAAACCCCATCCCTATCGACCTTGAAATCGTATGCGAGATGGGGGTAATCGTGTGCGAGATAGGGTATTTTACTTCTCTTGGAGGAAATCGGCCAATGAACCTCTATATCCTTCATGGACCCCTTTTACGGCAATATACTTATTCTCTGGCACAAGCTCTTTGAGCTGCTTTTGCAGTCTTCCTGTTGCCAAAGAATATCTGGTGACATTAACGATGATTTTGTCGTCTGTTCTTTCAGCAATAGGGGTCCTGTAGTGTATTAACTGATTTTCTCGAATTTTAAGCGTCCCTGTAGTCGAAATCGCTCCTTCTTCCTTGTCACTCATGCCCGTAATAAATCCAGTAATCACATTTTCAAATGTACCGCTCATATTATTCATCCCAGTGTTATCTCTTGCTCCAAAGCAGGCAATCTATCTTCTTTGTGTCATTGACCCATGAATAATCCGGAAGCAACCGGTCAAATTCGCTGGTGTTCTCCCGGGCTTCGTCGGTGTTCAGATAATCTTCATACCACCTTACGATCCGATCATGAGGAGGCAGGATCTCTGTGAATGATATCGGCGTATCTGTCAAGGCCAAGGCCTCGAGCAAGCTGCGCCTGTAGGACTTCTTTTGCGTTAATCATCCGATCCTCCTCGTTTTCTAATACGACCAGTGTGATTTCTTTGGTACTTCCTTCTTTGGCAAGCTGGCTTCTGCGGCTTCTTCAGAAGGAAACAGTCTGCTTTCTCTTACTTTGATCCCACTGCTATGATCCGTAAAACGGATAGTGCAGAATCCGGCTGCAGCTTTGACAACCTCCACTTCCCGGATGTACAGATTGCTTTCAACGATATAAGCAATGTCGCCGGGGTTGAATTTACTTTGCATTGGCATAGTTTTTACCAAAGTGATCTTCGACAATTGCATTTAGCTGGGCTGCAATTTCTGAAAAGTCACGGTTCAAATCAAGTGTCTTTACACTGATCTTATTGCCGCTCATCTGGTAACTGTTGTTCGGCTGGATAGCTTCGTCTGTTGCAGCATAGAGGAGCATACCAGAAACGGTGTGAGGCTTTTCTCCAAACTCCGTATCCTTGTTCTTGACGTAGGTAAAGATGTGCTGACCGACCCGCCGTACAACGTGAACTACGAAGGCACCGCCGGGAAGATCAAGAACGATCACATGGCAAACGATGCTTTCTACCAGTTCCTGCTCGATGCCTTCACCAACATGAAAGCGGTCATGGCGGACGATGCTTCCATCTATGTGTTCCATGCGGACACCGAAGGGCTGAACTTCCGCAGAGCGTTTGCCGATGCAGGGTTCTACCTATCCGGGTGTTGCATCTGGAAAAAGAACTCGCTTGTGCTGGGCCGCAGCCCCTATCAGTGGATTCATGAACCGGTGCTGTTCGGTTGGAAGAAATCCGGGAAGCACGCCTGGTATGCCGGTCGGAAGGAGACCACGGTCTGGGAGTACGACAAGCCCAAGAAGAACGCGGACCATCCGACCATGAAGCCGATCGCGCTGCTGGCCTACCCGATCATGAACTCCTCCATGACGAACGCACTGGTACTGGACCCGTTCGGCGGTTCCGGCAGCACGCTCATCGCCTGTGAACAGTCGGAGCGCACCTGTTACACCGTGGAACTGGACGAGAAATACTGCGACGTCATTATTAAGCGGTACATCGAACAGGCCGGTTCCGCAGAGAGTGTGACGGTATTCAGAGACGGGGTCACACTCCGTTTCGATGAAGTATCGACCGTAGACGAACAGGGCCTTATCTCCTGAAAAAAGTACAGAAATCGCTCAAAAATAACTTGCTATTCTGTGGCTTTAGAGTGATGTATACAGTACAAAAAACAAGGAGGTAACCCAATGAAACTACACTACAACGCCACAGGACCGGATCGCAAAGAACTGGTCGCAGTCATCTCCAAGACGATCGGCATGAAGCCAGTCTACAAGGGCATGCCCACCTGCACCTACGCGGTCAACAACATCCTCATCGAGAAGGATGGCACGGTGGTCTACGACGAGCGCACGGATCAGGATACGATCGAAGCAGTCATCATCGCCCTTGCCGCAGCAGGCTTTCAAGCTGAGACGGGAAACGACAAAGAAGAAGGCCCCGCCGGGGTTGCGATCCAGATGCCGCTTTCGATCTTTACCGAAAGCCAGCTTCAGAACCTTTATGACCTGGTCGCCGCCAAGGGTAGCCTAATCAAAAAGGCACTCGGTGTTAGTGAGCTTCCCATCAACATCGAAGGCAAGAAGCTGGACTTCCCATGGTTCCCAAAGTACGAGTCGCCGGACGAGGTCAAGGCCTACATGCACTTTGTGACAGCGCTCTGCGACATGGCCCGGAACCAGAAGCGGATCACCGCCAAGGAGAAGCCGGTCGACAACGACAAGTACGCATTCCGCTGCTTCCTGCTTCGGCTCGGGTTCATTGGAAACGAGTATAAGGCCGAACGCAAGGTCCTGCTTCGGAACCTCACCGGGTCCTCGGCCTTCAAGAACGGCGCGAAGAAAACGGAGGTGGAAACATGCGAATGATCAGCAAAGCGGCCCTCGAAGGCTTACGTCGGCGCTACACGCCCGGCACACGGGTGGAGCTCGTTGAGATGGACGATATTCAGGCTCCTCCGATCGGAACGAAAGGCACGGTTATCGGCGTGGATGACATAGGCTCCATCATGGTCGCATGGGACAACGGCTCCGGCCTGTCGGTCGCATACGGCGCGGACATTTGCAGGG
>UQYI01000004.1 GCA_900545265.1 uncultured Eubacteriales bacterium | reverse complement strand
GACCTCATCGGCATCATAAAAGCTACCGACATAACGGTCTTTCTTCGGACGCTCAACCTTTTGACTTGTTATGGCGCGTCGCGCCCTCTGTATCTTTATCTGCATTTCCGGCGAAGGCTCGGAAACCCGGATGCTTCTGCTCACAACCACACCTCCAACGGATCGTCATACTCCGCAAGGGGGCGGTCCTCAATGTAGCCAAGTTGTCTCAGCCGGATAATGGCTGCGGACTTGGAGACACCAAGAGCCTGGCACAGCAGAGTCAGGGATAAACGATCAATATAATTAAACCTCCCCTCGAAGTTCTTGAGGACACGACCACAGGCAAATTGCCTCATGGCAATGTCGATTTCCTTTTGGGGCATCAGAATGGCAGCGCCTAACACATTGGTATCAGCGAAGACCGCGCTGTGAACTATCACTCTGACAGCGAAGGCACACAGCTCAATTACGAAGTTGTCAGCGAGGCTATCTGTGCTGTCCGGTGCAGCGCACCTCTCGGTGCCGATTGGAAAAAGCGCATTGACGAAGACTACAACGCAAGAAAGGATGGGCGAAGAAAATGATGAGGACAATTACTGTTCGAGGCGTTGGAAATGTGTCGGCAAGACCGGACTACATTACGGTTTGGAAACAGCCGAGATCACCGGCACGGTTGACGGAAAGACAACCATACCGAAGCTGCGAGCAGACCTCAACACGGTGCTGACCTGTTTCTCCCCCGTTTCCAAAGGAAAGTCTGTATTACTGCCCGGAAGCAAGGATGAGCTTGACATTCTGATTGCGACTGACTGTATTTCCGAAGGTCAGAACTTGCAGGACTGTGACTACCTCATTAACTACGACATTCACTGGAATCCTGTGCGCATCATCCAGCGTTTCGGGAGAATTGACCGTATCGGCAGCAAGAACGACCATATCCAGCTTGTAAACTTCTGGCCGGATATGGATCTCGACGAATATATCAACCTGAAAAGCCGCGTGGAGACCCGCATGAAGATTTCGGTTATGACCTCCACCGGTGACGATGACCTGATCAATGCTGAGGAAAAGGGCGACCTTGAATACCGCCGTGCGCAGCTCAAACGGCTGCAAGAAGAAGTCGTGGACATTGAAGACATGACCAGCGGCATCTCCATTATGGATTTGGGATTAAACGAGTTCCGACTCGATCTGCTGGAATACATGAAGCAGCACGAGGACATCGAAACCGCGCCAAAGGGTCTGCATACCGTTGTCGGGCAGACAGAGGATTCTCCTGCCGGTGTGATCTTTGTCCTCCGCAACATCAACGACAGCGTGAACATTGACAACCGGAACCGGATTCATCCATTTTACATGGTCTATATCAGTGAAGAAGGCGAAATCGTCTGCGATTACCTCAATCCGAAAAAACTGCTCGACACCATGCGTTTGCTCTGTCGTGGCAAGAGCGAGCCGTGCATGGAGCTTTGCAAGCGGTTCAATGACGAAACCGATGATGGGCGCAAAATGGGCGAAGTCTCTGAGCTGCTGAGTGAGGCGATCAATTCTATTATCGACGTGAAAGAAGAAAACGATATTGACAGCCTGTTCAAGAGCGGAGGAACAACCGCCCTGCTCAGTGCGGTGTCTGGACTGGATGATTTCGAGCTGATCTGCTTCTTGGTTGTGAAATAAGGAGGGCTTACAATTGTGTTCCGCCCTGTTTGTTTCGATGGGGACTTGGCTCCAAACATACCAGGCGTCCAAATCTCTGCCCGGTCAAGTCCTTTTGACCGGGCTTCACCTTCGTCTCACAGCCGCAGTCCCGAACCGTACCCCGCTGCAGAGTGCGGGTGTCCAACTGGACGGCCCCGCCGCAATCACAAGTGCAGTTCCAGACCATATAGCCGTTTTTCCGTTCCCCGGTCGGTTCCGATACTGTCAGCTTTCCAATACGGAAGCCGATCCCAATTTTGGGCTTCACTCATTCTTCCTCCCGTTCAAACCGGATCGTCACACGGCTTTGCCCGCCCACGGTACAAGTGAACAAGGTCAAATCCCAATCTCCGCTTTCCATCGCTTCAATAGAGGTTGGCAGCAACGTCTCCCGTTCCACCATTTTGTAAGTGAATACATTTCCGTCCATATCCGTGAAGGTGGCAAGATCGCCCTCATTCAGATTTTTTAGGTTGCCGAAGTGGGAAGTGTAGTTATGTCCGCAGATAATCAGATTGTTCAGATAAGCCGACCCGCTGTACCGGCAGGGAGCTGTTTTCAGGTTGGGATAGCTCCATTGGCTGACAACCGGCAATTCCAGCTCCAAGGCTGGGATTCTTAAAATACCAATAAAATCAATCCCGTTAATGTTTTCCACCGGCATTTCCATGTTTGGAGCTAAAACATAGTCAGGGATAACTGTCCGCTCGTCACGCAACAAAGGGTCCGGTTCTTCTGTTGCGGTTGTGGGGATTTCTACGGGTGGTTCGGTCACAAGGTACTCCTCAATACAATTTAGTGCCTGACTGGATGCTTTCTCTGCCCGCAGTTCATCGTACAGGTTGAAAGCTGTTATAAAAAGGGCTGCTGCAATCAGCAGCAGCCCAAGTGCGATCCAGAGGAACCCCTCTTGTTTCCGGCTATTTTCCTTCTCATTTTTCATCTGCGGCACCTCGACGGCGTAAAAGACCGATCACGACAAAGAGTAAACCAGCAGCAATCAGCACCGGCACTGGCCACCAAAGCTGGCCGGTCTGGGAAAGCGTCGGCTTTGTTGGAGTAGTTGGTTCGTCTGGAATATCTTCATTGTGGGTGTTCTTCACCACAAAAGTGATGTCTTCTTGTGTGACCTCCACAGTGTAGTTGTCAGTTTCCTTCTCTACAACAGTCCAGCTATATCCATTATCCAATGCTGTCCACGTATATCGCCAGTTATTTGCCGCGTTCAGGGTAACCGTATCAAAGACCTTTCCGTCGCGGAGAAGTTGGAC
Organism: uncultured Eubacteriales bacterium; assembly: GCA_900545265.1. Lineage (GTDB taxonomy): Bacteria > Bacillota > Clostridia > Christensenellales > CAG-138 > RUG472. The sequence goes on along the minus strand of UQYI01000004.1, from coordinate 124,392 downwards.
AATGACTTCCTCCGGGCGGTCTTTTTCTTGCCCCTTATCCTCCCAGACCTTCAGCACCTTCCGGGTGATGGTATCGTCGCCGGAGCTGCCCGGGATCTTGGAGCGGTCAAACTTCGGGCTGACCGCCACATCATAGCTCCAGACATTGTTCTCCTTGTCCAGACTGGGCAGCATCACCATAAACGGCGTAGCATCATAGCGGTAACCGTCTTGTGTATGGCGTTCTCCAAGCACCAAATATAAACCTGCTGTCAGCCGCTTTCCGCCTGTTGGAAATGCTATTTGGCCGTTCCGATCTGTTTTGCCGCTGTCGGTAGCCGCGATGTTATCCCGCAGGACATATCCTTCCAGCGTAGAAGCCAATGCCCTCCAGGTATCGTCGGCTTTCCCGGGGATATCCACGTTGAAAATCTTAAATTGCTCTGTTGTCTCCAGTTCACCGTATGCATTCACTGTCGCAACAAGATAGATGTTGAAAACTGCACCGGACAGCGGCGTTCCGTGATCCTGATACGTAATTGTGAGACCAACATCCTGATCCAGGTCAATACGCCCCGCAGCAAGCGCGGAAACAGGCAAAAGCATGAAAACCAGCAATAAACTCAGGCAAATGGAAATCAGCCGTTTATTCATTTTCATCAGAGTCACCTTCGGTTTCTTTCTTTGATTTTTTCGGCAGCAGTAAAATCACCAGCAGAATCAAGAGCATGGGAATCGCCACAATGGGTGCCACCAGCAGCGGCTCGATTTGCATGGCATCCGCCGTGACACGGATGGCCTGTGCCTCCTCCTGGTTTTCGATCCGGTGGCCCCGGACCAGCAGCCGGTGTGAATTGATTCCGTAGGGTGTACAGGTTACCAGGGTACAGTAATCTTTTCCTTCTTCGATTTCCAGATCGTCCATCTCATACGGAAGCACAATACGGATCTGATCCACTTCATAAGTCAGGGTTTCATCCAGAACCCGCATCAGGAAGGTATCGCCTATCACCATCTTGTCCAGATCCGTAAAGAGCCGTGCGGACGGCAAGCCACGGTGCCCGGACAGGACACAGTGGGTCCCACTGCCGCCAACCGGCAGAGAGGTACCCTCGATATGGCCTACCGCGATTTGTAGAATCGCTTCATCCGTGCCGTGATAGATTGGCAGGGAACAGTTAATGGAGGGGATTTCAATGTATCCGATGATGCCATTGCCGGAGACATTCAGCAGGCTTTCGTATTGCGCCCGTTCCTCGTCTGTCATATCATACCGGTCGGCTTTATCGATCAGAGATTGATTGTACGCTTGTGCATCTGCCCAAAGCTGTTCATAGGTGTCAGAGTCGATTTCTGCCACCTGCTCCGCGTAAGAAGCGATGGCGTGAGATTGGTGCAAAGAATTCCAATAGTCGCTGACTGTGGGATACAGCAGCAAGGACAGCCCTGCAAGAAGGATGAAAATCAGGAATAATGTAATGAGATTACTTGTTCGTTTCTTCATGCAGGGATCTCCTTGCTGTTGTATGCCGGGGAGGCGGGGACCTCCCCGGTTAACAACAGATCAATACTTCAAAATCTTAGGATTGTGCTTACTTCTCTGCATCGCTCATGCGCTTCTTGGTTACCAACAGCACGACTGCAGCCAGAACCAGAACGCCGCCCAGCACATAGAAGATGGTGGTGCCGATGCCGCCGGTGCTGGGCAGCTCGGAGCCGGACTTGTTGACCACGGTGGTGGTGATGGAACCGGCCGTCAGATCAACGGCGCCCAGGTCGATGTTGACGCTCTCGCCATCCTTCATTTCGGTCTGCTTGTTGCCGTTCGCATCGGTCAGATAGGCATTCAGAGTTTTCAGAGTAGGGGCATCGGCAGTTACATCATGGGTAGCCTCGATGACGAAGTAGATGGGGTCAATGGTATTGTAGCCGGCGGGGGTCTTGGTCTCGGTCAGTTTGTACTGGCCATCGTCCAGGCCGGAGAAGGTAAAAGAGGTGGTAGTCTCATCGACAGTGAATTCCTTGACCGTTGTCCAGGTGCCTGCAGCACCATCTTTGCCCTTGATCAACTTCTCCAACTTAAAGGCAGCGCCGGTCAGAGGCGCGTTCTCGCTGTCCACCTTGTTGATGATGGTCTTGTAGGTAAACACGATGACGACATCCTTCGGGGTTTCGCCGGTCTCGTTGTTGCCATTTTCAGACTTGTTGGGGTTGTTGGAGTATTCAAGATAGACCTCGTTGGGGTTGCCGGCGGAGCCGAGAACGGCATTTTCATTCAGCTTTACGGTGTACTCCACGGTGATCACAGAGCTGTTGCCCGCCCCCAGAGCCTTGACATCATCGCAGGAGACGGTCAGCGTGGTGGTGCCGCCGTCGGCGTTGACGGTGGCAGTGACGGTAAATCCATTGGTCTCGGTGTCACCAATATAGACCTTGGCATCATTGTTGTAGGTCAGGCCCTTGGACAGGGTATCGTGGAACACGACCTTGTAGGTGGTGTAGGAGGAGACATTATTCGCCAGAGTGGCCTTGAGCTGGAAGGGAATGGAATCGCCGATGTCATAGTCGGCGGAATCCTGCCAGTCGGTCTCGGTGGTGTCGGTGGAGTCGTTGATATCTTTAACCTTTTTCTGCACTTTGGGGACATCGGACTTAGGCGTAGCGGTTACATTGCCCACAACCTGTATGATGTATTCGGTGTAAGAATCGTTGTCGCCGGTCAAGGAACCGTCCTGATCCTTGACCAGATAGTAACCGGCGGCCAGGCCGGAGATGACATACTTGCCATCGGTGACGGTGTTGGCGGAACCGGCAGCGGTGGTCAGATAGGGAGCGACCGCCTTGGCAAACGCTTTGGCATCGGCCTCGGTTTTCAGCGTTTCCGCCTTTGCGGCAGCGTCACCCAGCGCGGTCTGGCCCGCTTCGCTGACGCCGGAACCCCAGACGATGTTGGACAGGACCTTGTTCCCGGCTTCATTGGTGGCCAGGTCGCCGGTGAAGATCTGATAGGCCTCGTAGGTGTGGCCTGCAGTGGAGTTATTGATGGTAATGGAATAGGTGGTGGGCTCGTCCGCGAAGGCGGTGACAGCGAGGCTCAGCACCATGACCAGTGCCAGCAGGAGGCTGGCAAGTTTTTTGATGTGCTTCATTGTTTTGTTTCCTTTCTGCTTTTGAATTTCTGGGTGGTATATGTGGTATATATTTTTGCGCTCAGGAGAATGTGGATTCCCCCTTCCTGCGCTTGCTATGGGTATACAACAAGATCGCCGCTGCGAGCATCAGTGTCAGTCCTCCGATGGTAAACATTCCGATCCCTCTGCCTCCGGTTTCGGGAAGCACAGGATAGGAAATGTTGTTGGTCACAGTCACATTGTTCTGTGCGGTACCAATTGTCACCATGGCACTATCCGAATAAGAGACCTTGAACTGATTTCCATTCACAGTTCCGACCCGTTCGTTCAGGATCGGTTTCCCGGCATCATCCAGCTCGAAGAGATAATAGGTTTCCCCCAGTACCAAATTGGTAAACTTTGCCGTTTTGGAACCGCTGTCACCATCTGCAAAGGAAATCGAGACGGTCTGCATGGGGTCTCCCATAGGATTGGGCGTATCATAGAGGCCAAAGCGGTAGGTTCCGCTTACCGGGGACGCTTCGCCCTCCAGTCCGGCAAAGCACTTTGTGACACTGGCCTCGCCCCGTCCGTTGCCCATGCGAAATTCGTATGTATCACTTTCGTACCACACATCCACACCGTCCGGGTATTCGGGGTAACTGCCGTCAGCATTCGCTTTGGCAACAAGGAAGTAATGGGGAGCTGCGTCCAGCACATAGCCATCCGGTGCCTTCGTTTCGACAATTCGGTAGACTGTGTTGTACGCCATAAGCGGATCAGCTCCGAACGCAAGCACGCCATTGGCATCCGTTGTTCCGGTCCATGTTTTGCCCTCTGTTGGCGTAAAGGTGCCATTGTCCATGGTCCCCTCTGCCATTTCGAATTCTGCACCGGGCAGCCGGGTGGTGACCGAACCGCTGTCATACTTGATGATCTCCACAGTCGGTGTCGGGGAGCCAACGGCGGTTCCACCGGCAGCATAGGCGTAATCATCGTCAATTATGGTTCCGGACGAGGTGGAGGCATACCCCTCCCAGTGGGCATCATTGCGGATCGCTACTTTTACCCCCGGCTTTACCTGCACTCTTGCTTTGTAGCTTATGGTGATGGGGACGCCGTCAGGAATAGTGATACGAAGGGTGCTTCCCTCTACCGAAGCGGTATAGGGGACGGAGGCTCCGGTATTGGTATTCGTTACCGTAATGGATGTGGGGTCCAGCTGTAAGGTCTCACTAAGCGTGTCCACCACTGTCAGATAGTCCGTACCCGCCAGCAGATCTTCCCCAAGGCTGTTTACCTGAATCGTGAACGGGAGTGTTCTGGCCCCTGTTTCCACCGTCTTTTTCAGCGTGGAGGTGGAAACATTAACAGACTGAGAATCAATGTCCCGCTGGCGGCCGTCCTCCCCGTAAAGGATAACCTGATTGTTAAACTGCTTTTCCTCGCCGCCCAGCAGGACAGCGGGGTCTGTGACACGGCAGACGATCTGGAAAGTAACCGCACAGTTATTTACAACCCTTCCCGCCACCAGATTGTCCACATCCCATACAAGGGAGTTTCCATTGGTGTAGTAGTACGCTGTAACGGAATTGGCCGTTGTCATATGTTCGGTGTAATCCGCACCGAGATCGGTGAGCCGGGGAACAGTTGTATTCTGAGCCTGGCTGCCACGTGACAGAACCCGAAGATAAGCAAGCTCCATACCGTCGGGTATGGTATCTTCCAACCGGTACCTGCCGGACAGTTCGCCGGTATAGTTCACGGTTATCTCCCATGAAACAAACATACCCGGTTGTCCAAGCTCCTGGGTCAGAATGGTTCCCACGCTTCCACTCGTGGTTTCCTGAATTGATTCACCGTTAAACTTGAATACGGCACCGACTTTTTTCCATAGATTGGTTCCCTCATACAGGACATCGTTCGCCCTGCCCCGCTCAGTCCAGTTTTGGCCATTATCGCTCGTCCTGAGAAAATTGTAATAATAGAGTGTATTACCAAAAAAGTGGGGTGGAAGGAACGCAGGAGCAGTTTTAATAAAGATATACAGAGATTTCCCATCCAAAGGCAATGTCTTTTCCATCTTTATTGTGACAGAAGAGCGATCCTGGTTTGTCTCGCCAATAACATACTCTACAGAATAAAAATCGTTTTCAACTTCAGTCAACTGGCCGCTGTTCAGAGCCGCGTTCAAATCGGTGAATCCCGTCAAATCACTTTCCGACAAGGGACTGGTATAGAGACCAACCAGAGAATCCGCACGGATATAGGAATAGGCAGTACCAGGTTGCAGATAGTCCTGTATATAAGTTCCTGCACGGACAGAATCCCCATCCACCTTGATCGCCCAATATAGGGTTCCCTTTGAATAGTTTCCCGAACTGCTTGTGGGACCCTCGTAATACCAGGAGAGCTTCTTTGCCTCGATGGTATTTCCACCTTTCAGAATTACGTCCTTGGAAGCCGTTACTCCGGTCAGCGTAAAGGGGTCTCCGGTTCCGGGAATGATCTCGCCGGAGAGAGTAAAGCTGTTTTTGACAATTACCGCGGCAGTTCCCTCAACGGTTTTCGGCTGAGCGTAATAGCTGAGCCGGTAGGAATAGTTGTTCCCGGTCAACCCAAGCTGTGCCATGGTGAAGTTGAAGCTGGTATTGCCGTCTACCTTGACCCACAGGGTATCGACAACGCTGTTTCCATTTTTGATATCCAGCGCTTCCACCTTCACATAGCCCACAAACTGCATATAGGTGCCGTCGAGTTTGTCTGTCATGCTGGCGGAGGTCACGTTCCAGTCGCCCAGTTCGTTGACCAGAACCGTATATAGGTAGCTTCCGGCAGGGGCGGTGAAGTTTTCCGGCGGATTGATTTCCTCAACGGGCTCTGTTCCGGTGGTGTCAAAAACCCGGCCACTGATGGAAATATCAATGTCCTCTGTCAGCGCTTCCCCCACAAGTTTTTTTGCCCAATGGGAATACTGCAGGAATTTGGATTGCTGACTGGTTGCGAGATAGTCAAAGTCATCCTTCTTCGCGTTGTCGGAAAAAGCTTTGACGCTGTTATTGATGTACAGCTCCTTACCACCCGCCGCCGTCAGCGCTTCCAGCCCGACATGGACCTGATACTGGATGGTGAGGGCTTCTCCGGGAGCAAGATCGCCAAGAACCGCCGAGAACCCTTTGCCGTCCTCGTGCATAGTGGGCGTAAGGGCGGTGCCTGTCCCGCTGGCACTGGTTCCAATAAAGTATAGGAAAGAGCCATCCACATAATTCATGTAGGGTAGATACGCCTCGTTCGTCGGTTTTTCCGGGTCATTCAGGCAGTCATCAACCCGTACATTTTTCAGCGTAAACAGATTGCCCTTATTCGCCTGAGCCACCACCGTATAGGCGATGGTGTAACTTCCGTCCTCATTGCGGACCGGGCTTGCGGCAGTCTTTTTCAGATTCAGTCCGGCCTTGGGCTCCAGATTCGCCGTAGAATTTTCTTTGGGGTACTGGGCGGCATATGGCACACCAGCACCATCAATAAAATCCTCCGCAATGAGAAATACATTGGCGACGCACTCCTGCAGAAAACCTATACCACAGATTTTCTGAACAAGACCAGGGTAAAGAACAACGGCATTGTTCCGCAGTACTACGTGGAGAATGACCATGAGGCCATCATTCCGCGAGACATTTTCATGCGAGTGCAGGAAGAACTGGTTCGGAGAAGCTCTGTAAAGCCCGGCCCGAACGGAAAGAAGCACACATATAGCTGCAATCATTGCTTTTCCCAAATGATAATCTGCGGCGAGTGTAGCGAACAGTTCCGGCGAATCCATTGGAACAATCGCGGCTGCAAATCCATTGTCTGGCGGTGCGTCAGCAGACTGGAGCCGACCGGGCATGAATGCCATGCGCGGACCGTCAATGAGCTGGAGTTGCAGAGGGTTGTAGTTGCCGCCCTGAACGAGCTGCTGGGCGACCGGGAAGGATACCAGTGCCAGCTCCAGCAGAACATCGCAGCGGTTATTCACGCATCAGCCACCGCATCCACGGATGCCATTGATGAGAAGCTACTGGCCCTGCAGCAGGAACTGCTCAAAAAGGCCCACAGCAAGGAAGCCTACGATGAGATTGCCGATGAAATCTTCCGGCTCCGGGAACTGAAACAGCAGACCACCGTTGACACGGTAGCAAGAGACGAGCAGATTAAGCGCCTTACGGAGCTTCAGGATTTTATCCGAAGCCAGCCTGCCGAACTGACGGAATTCGACGATACCCTAGTCCGGCGTTGGTTCAAGCAGATTACGATTTTTGAGGACCATTATACGGTCGAGTTGAAGTCTGGACTCAAAGTGGATATAGATGCGGAATAGTATGAGAACAGCAAAGCCCTCCTGACCACCATGATTGATGGCTGGGAGGGCTATTGCTTATTCCATTGAATCAAACAATGTAAGCTGACATTCCTTGAGTGATACCATCTTACGTTCCTTTATTACATCGTCAGGGCCAACCTCTCCGAAAAGAAGAGGGGATAAAGGATTATGCACTTGAGTATTTCGCATGACTGTATTATGGCTATAATTGGCATAACAATAAAGGCAACCATTTTTGCATGTGTTATATGTTCCAATATCAATGCTAGCGATACAACCACATTCTGGCCGCTGATTCTGATCTTTTCCTACAGCTAGTTTGCATTTTCCTATCCGTTCAAAACGTTCTCTATCAATGCAGTGAGCATGTGTTATTCCAAATCTATCAAGTTCGATTGCTTCAGAACAGGTATCTATATAGAAACCGTACTCTTTTGCGATTTCAGAAAACCTTTGCATCAGTTCTATTTGTTGCTCTTTTGACTCTGGATGGATTTTTAGCGGCTGAGTATTTCTTGCCGTATTGCGATAGAAGTCGAGAAAACTCACGGTGCATTTTTCCGTATAATCTCCCAATTTTGCTGCCAGAACCTTGAAATATTTGCAGTGGTATTCCATTGTATATCTATCATTGAAGAAGATTGGGTCATATCGCCAGATGACCTTTTCTCTTCCTAGTGATTTAGATAATTGTTGGAATGCAGGAATTATTATATTGTTTTTGGATGGAATATTTGGCTCCACATCCTTATCATAAGCTGTTAACGTGAACTGAAAGTAATAATTATATCTTTCAAGTTCCGACAAACGGTTCAGCATAGGTACTGGATTTTTTGTCCAAAAGACAATTCCATCAACAACGTCGGGTGACAGATTAATCCTACCTATTTGATGGATATTCATCGGGTTTCTGACCAATACATATTCTTCTTTAAGCCTGTTAAAAAGCCAGTCAGAATAATATGTTGGAATATCCGTTCTTCGACTGGCACTTATTATCATTCTTTTACCACCTTCTTTATTATCATTTGCGCGCTTGCGCAGGTATCAAATGGAGAATAGCTTCTCCAAGGAGACAAATCAAATCGATTAGCGTTTTCTGGAAATTCCCTTCCATAGGGATATCCGCTGGCATAATACCCTTTTCCATGATCATTATGAAAACGCCCTTTATCATAAATAACATTTTCTAATTTATTAAGCAGCAAATCAAAGTACTCTCTTCCACCACCATAATCACGCCCTAAGTTGACATCATTGAGAACAATGTACGTATTGGGTGCAACTTTCGAATTGAAATACTCGGCAAATGTATTTATGAAATCGTATATATCTGTACGAGACGAATGTTTCTGCATATCAGAAAATACATACTGAAATACAATGAGATTTGGTGTCCAAGTTCCTTCTGCAATTTCATGAATCAACTCGCACGCATCTTTATAAAAGAATTTGAAGTGACTCTTTAGGGTTTGCATGGATTTTATATCTCCATGAACCCAATGCCAAACATCCTCACTATAATCAACGCCTCGATATTCTATTCTATCATAAATAAGAGTTTTATTCTCTCGCAAAGCGTCAATTGCAAACAAGTCTGTACACGGGCCACAGCCAAATGAGAGAACCTTAAAATCCCTCAAATCGTGTAAGCTTATACATCTTTCAAGAGCGTACATTATTTCAGATGTGTAACGGCAAGAGTATTTACAGGTGTAGACATCAGCCATGTGAATACAATCATATTTCCGCTCTGGAGCTCCATCCGGTGCGTGGCTTGGGTCGTGAATATAATCTAGGCACTTTTCGCAATCACGTGGGCAACAGCCTCCATACGAACAATCTACACACTGCTCACAATCCGGCCTCTCGTAACGAGCATCGCACTTTGAAAGAATAGTTTCGAGCATCATATTATTACCCCCTTATCTTTGGAAATTGGTAGTTGAAGTCTATCTATAACTGGCAATATCCTTTCCGCACACTCAATTTTACAAACAGTTGGGTGTGCTGAACTGCTGTCAATCTGTGACATCTAATCCACTAACTCAGCTTTTCTGCTCGTTTTCCGTTTCCGCAGATATGTTCTCTCGCACACTTCCAAACAGGTGAGTTAGTGATTTGAATGTCAGCCAATATAGCCCAAAACACCGGAAATAAGCGGTTTTTCACACTTTATTCCTTAACCCTTGACATCAATACTACCGTCTCCACATGTCCCGTATGTGGGAACATATCCACGGGTTGCACGCGCAAAAGGTGAAAGCCGCCTGCCGTAAGCACCTGCAAATCACGAGCCAATGTAGCGGGGTTGCAGGATACGTGTACCAGCCGGCGAACGGAAGATGCAAGAATAGCCTCCAGCACCCGTTTATCGCACCCTTTTCTGGGAGGATCCAAAGTTATGGCATCTGGCACAAGGCCCTGAGCCATAAGCACTGGAAGCGCTTCTTCTGCAGGCGCACACAAAAAATCTGTATTTGTGATACCATTGAGCCTCGCATTTTCTTTGGCATCCTCCACAGCAGCGGGGACATTTTCTATCCCCAGGACTTTTTTACACCGTTTTGCCAACAGCAACGAAATAGCCCCCATACCGCAGTATAGATCCGCTATGGTTTCCTGAGACTGAGGGTCTAAAAAAGACAAGGCGGTTTCATAAAGCACTCTCGTTTGCTGTGCATTCACCTGCAAAAAAGAATGAGGGCTTACCCGAAAATTCAAACCGCAGATATTGTCTGTCAAAGCCGGTTCTCCCTTCAAAAGGGTCAGTTTCTCTCCCATGATCACATTGGTATCCCGCTCATTCACGTTATGATAGACCGTATCCGCCATGGGAAGAGACGCTAACAACTCCTTTTTATGGGGCAGCGAACCAGTAGTGACCAATACGGCCATGGTTTTCCCTTCCCCGGTGACCCGCACCACACCATGACGCAGGCAGCCCTGATGCGTCCGTTCATCATACGGCTCAATGGCATACTTTCGTGCCCAATCCCCCATGGCACGAATACATTCCATGACTTCCGGTCTTTCTATTGCGCAATTTTCGGCCGGAATCAGGCGATGACTGCGGGATGCAAAAAAGCCAAAGGTCAGGCGGCCATCTGGCCCATATCCGTAAGGAAATGCGCCTTTGTTTCGGTAACGATCCGGTTCCGCCATTCCCAGCACCGGCTGCACCTTTGCATCTGAAAGACCGCCGATGCGTACAAGTGCATCCCCTACCTGCTTCCGTTTTTCTTCCAGCTGCATGGCATAAGAAAGATGCCGCAATGTGCATCCGCCGCACCGAGGATAAGCAGGACAATTTGGCTCTACTCTGTTTGGGGAGGGCCGCAGCACCTCCACAAGCTTACCTATCCCATAGCCGGGGGTAACACGCAGAATCAATGTTCTGATCCGCTCTCCCGGCAAAGCCCCTGATACCAGCAGTACATATCCGTCCAATCTGCCGACTCCGGCCCCTTCACCGGTAAGCGCATCTATTTCCATCTCTAAGAGTTGATTCTTTTTTATGGGAATGGTGTTCATACGTTTTCCTCTTTGCTATTTTACAATAATGTTTTCCTGTCCCAAAGATGCATGCAGACTGTCCAGAAGCCCCTGACATATCTGAACATTCCAGCTTTTAGGCGCTCCTTTGGCTACCCGCTTGGCATCTACCAAGATCACCGGCGTATTGCCCGGATAAGCAGTCAGCAACGCATGTACCTGCTCCGCCTGAGAAAAAGAGGCAATACGAATATACAAACGTCGATTTTCTTCGACTGCCTGTGAAAGAGGGCTTATCTCTTCTATAAGAAGGGAGTTGGCACGTTCTTCCCGAATATTCAATTTTCCCTTGATAAGCACCGCCGCATCATCATGAAAAAGGCCGCCGGTGCTCTGCAGTACTCTCGGAAAAGCTACCACCTCCACAGAACCGGTAACGCCTTCCAACACGCCATATCCCATCATCCCTGTGCCGGACTTGGTAGGCCGGCTTTTACATTGGCTCAGCAATCCGCCCACGGTGACGGATGCATTATCTGCAATGCCAGAAAGCCCATCCGCCTGACTGAGTTCCTGTACCTGCTGGGGCAGAGTACTCAAAAGTGCGCCATATGCATCCAGAGGATGTCCGCTGAGATATAAACCAGTAGCCTCCCGCTCTTTCTGCAGCAGCAGCCCATGCTCCATTTCCTTTACGTTGGGATACCGTATCGGCGAGGGTTCCAGCGGTTTTGTTTCTGCATCCCCGAAGTCGAAAAGACTCATCTGCCCGGTTTCCCTTACTTTCCGCTGACGCTGCCCATCTTCAAACACCTGTTCATACACCCCAAGCAACTGACTGCGGCGCACCCCCATTGAATCGAAGCAGCCGGACAGGATCATATTTTCCAGCATGCGTTTGTTGAGTCCCTCTGTTCGCCGGCAGAAGTCTGCAAAATCCCGGAAGGGACCGTTTTCTTTCCGCTCTTTGACCATGTTGTCCATAACGGCAGCTCCAACGTTTTTTACCGCTGCCAGTCCAAAGCGGATGCAATCTCCTTCCACAGAGAACTTTGCCACGGATCGGTTTACGTCCGGCTGCAGCACCTTTATGCCCATACGGCGGGCGGCGTATACATATTCGGCAACAGCATCGGAAGAGGCCATATATCCATTGATGATGGCCGCCAGATACTCCACAGGGTAGTAGCATTTCAAGTATCCAGTGCGATAGGTAAGCACCGCATAGCAGGCGGCGTGAGCTTTGTTGAATGCATAGGACGCAAAGTCCATCATCTCATCAAAGATATGGCTGGCTACCGCTTCCGGAACTCCCCGTTTTACGGCCCCCTCTACCCCGTCTGTACCATGAATAAAGTATTCCCGCTCCCTGGCCATAACATCATGTTTCTTTTTGCTCATGGCACGGCGTACAAGATCAGCGCGTCCCATGGAATAGCCTGCCAGCGTACGAACGATTTCCTGTACCTGTTCCTGATAGACCATACAGCCATATGTGTTGGAAAGGATAGGTTCCAGAGCCGGATATTCATAATGGATGGAAGCGGGGTTATGCTTTCCCTCCACATATCGTGGGATGCTCTCCATGGGGCCGGGACGATACAGTGCAATACCTGCAATGATATCTTCGAAGCAGTCCGGTTTGAGCTGCATAAGGAACTGCCGCATCCCCGCCGATTCCAGCTGGAACACTCCGTCTGTATCTCCGCGGGAGATCATATCATAGACTTTTTTATCCGTAAAATCGTTTTTGGAAAAGTCCGGTACAGGTTTTCCCTGTTCACCGATAAAAGACAGTGCATCCCGGATCACCGTCAGGGTACGCAGCCCCAGAAAATCCATTTTCAAAAGGCCCAGTTCTTCCAGCGTAGTCATGGGGAACTGAGTGATAAGTACTCCATCGTTGCTTTGCAGTGGCACCACTTCATTCAACGGTACACCGGAGATCACTACGCCGGCCGCATGAGTGGAGCAATGCCGGGGCAAACCTTCCAGCTTCATGGACAGATCCAGTACTTTGCGCATGGCCGGATCTTCGTCATAGAGTTTTTTCAGTTCCGGCTGCATATGCAGGGCATCCTGCAAAGTGATTTTGAGCATGTTTGGGACCAGTTTGGCCAGTTTATCCGCATCTCCATAGGGCATACGCAGCACTCGGGCCACATCCCGGATCACCGCCCGGGCAGCCATGGTGCCGAAAGTGATGATCTGTGAAACATGTCCTTCTCCGTACTTGCGGCCCACATAATCGATGACCTCCTGCCGCCGTTCGTAGCAGAAGTCCACATCAAAATCCGGCATACTCACCCGCTCCGGATTCAGAAAACGCTCAAAAATCAGTTTGTATTTCAGCGGATCCACATCGGTGATATCCATACAATAGGCCGCCAGGCTGGCTGCGCCGCTGCCTCGGCCGGGGCCCACCATAATACCATGGGATTTGGCATAGTGAATAAAATCCCATACGATGAGATAATAATCCACAAAGCCCATGCTTTCCACTACATTGAGTTCATAATTGAGCCTGTCCCATGCCTCCTGTCCGGCCCCCGGCATTTTCTGAGCCATGCCTTCTTCACAAAGCCGCCGAAGAAACACTTTGTTTTCCGATCCATCCGGGCTGGTAAATTTGGGCAGCCGCCGTTTTCCAAACTCAATGGTAACGTTGCACTTTTCAGCTACCTCAAGCGTATTGTGAACGGCTTCTTCATCCTGCGGAAGAGCCTGACACATCTCTTCGTAGGATTTACAGTAAAACTCCTCCGCTTCCATCTTCATGCGGTTTTCTTCATCTACGAACCGCTGCGTCTGAATGCACAGCAGTACGTCCTGGGCTTCCGCATCCTCTTTGTTTACATAGTGGATATCATTGGTGGCCACCGTTTTAATGTCCAGTTCTTTTGCAAGCTGCCGAAGTTTAGGCAGCACATACAGCTGTTCCCGTAGGCCATGGTTCTGGAGCTCAATATAAAAGTCCTCTCCAAACATGTCTTTGAGCCTTTTGGCCAGCGCATAAGCTTCCTGATCCCGATTATGGAGCAGGCGCTGCGGAATATCTCCCGCCAGACAGGCCGACAGGCATATGACGCCTTCGCAATGATGACTCAGCAGGTCATAATCAATACGCGGTTTATAATAGTAGCCGTGAATAAAGGCCTCACTGGACAGAAACATGAGGTTTTCATACCCCTTCTGGTTCTTGGCCAGCAGGATCAGATGCCCATATTCCCTGTCTTCCCTGCCTTCTTTAACCGTATATCCTCTGGGGGCCACATAAGTCTCAATCCCCAGGATAGGCTTTATACCTTCAGCCAGACAAGCCCGGTAAAAATCAATGACCCCATACATGACCCCGTGATCTGTAATGGCCATAGCTGTCTGTCCCAGTTCCTTGGCCCGGCGCACCAGTTCTTTAATGCGGCTGGCTCCATCCAGCAGGCTGTACTGGGTATGCACATGCAGATGCACAAAGGGACAATCCATACAGCAAACCTCCCCATAATGATGAAAAAAGTATACCATGCCGGTGTGAAAAAGAAAAGAAAAAGAAACAGCCAAAGCCGCAGCCTCTTTTAATGAAAAGAAAAAGGACAGCGCATAGCGCCGCCCTCCGTATATTTTTATAAAAGCTACAGACCCAACAGACCTGCCATATCATAAAGTCCGGGAGCCTTATCCGCCATATAGACGGCGGCCTTCAATGCACCGGAAGCAAACAAAGCTTTGCTGTATGCACGATGGGTAATGGTCAGTTCTTCATCCGGGCCGAAAAAGCGTACAATATGTTCTCCTGGGACAGTGCCGCCTCTCAGGGAATGAATACCGATCTCCCCCTTCTCCCGGCGCTTATGCGTCTCCTGTCTTCCATAAACCAGTGGCTCTTCCTTTTCTCGTCCGGCTTCTACGGCGGCAATAAGCATTTTGGCCGTGCCGCTGGGTGCATCATATTTGAGATTATGGTGCGTCTCTATAATCTCCGCATCAAATGCTTCTTCCAGTATCCGCGCAGCCTGCTTCACCAACGCCAGTTGAAGGTTCACTCCCAGAGACATATTACCCGTATAGAACACCGGGATAGACGCGGCGGCTTCCTTTACCCGCTGCTGCTGTGCCAAAGAAAGGCCCGTAGTCGCCAGCACAATGGCTTTGCGCCGCAGCAGACACAGAGACAGGGCTTCCATGGCTCCTTGAGGAACAGAAAAGTCTATAAGCACATCAAAGTCTGCCTTTTCGGCTGCTTCCACATTTGCATACAGGGGAACCGGATACTCTCCCACCGTTCGATCTATGCCGCCTGTCAGTGTAAGGGGCCAGCTCCCGCTTTCCAACGCATGCTGCAGCGCGCGACCCATATGACCCAGAGCACCGTTGATAAGAATCTTTACATTCCGTTCTTCCATAATACGTCTCACTTAAATAAGTCCAAAGTCTTTAAGCGCCTTTTTCATAAGCTCCCGGTTTTCCGGCTGCGCCGGTACCAGGGGCAAACGCAGTTCGTCTCCACAGAGATCCATCATATGCATCATGGTTTTAATGGGGATAGGATTTGTCTCGCAGAAAGCGGCCCGCCAAACAGGCAAAAGCATGAACTGAAGTTTCCTGGCAATATCCAGCTTCCCTGCAAAAAAAGCCATGCACAGATTATGCACTTCCGAAGGTACTACATTGGCAATTGTGGAGATAACGCCTTTTCCCCCCACCGACAGCACGGGAAGAATATGGTCGTCGTTTCCGGAATAAATATCCAAACCCGGACACAAGGCCGCCAGATTCACGATCTGCTCGATATTCCCGCTGGCCTCCTTGATCCCCACCACATTTTCACACTCTCCCATGATCTTCTGCATGGTGGCCGGCAATACGTTAAGTCCAGTACGGGAAGGCACGTTATACACCAAAATAGGCAGGTGCACCTGTTCGCAAACAGCTCCGTAATGTGCCACCAGTCCCGCCTGAGAAGTTTTGTTATAATAAGGAGTCACTATCAATAGCCCGTCCACTCCCAAAGCCTCTGCCTCTCTGGAAAGTTCGATAGCCTTGGCAGTATTGTTGCTGCCGGAACCGGCGATGACAGGAACCCGCCCGTCTACCCGTTCCACACAGAAACGAATCACCTCCGTGCGCTCCTCAGGGGTCAGGGTGGCCGCCTCGCCGGTAGTGCCGCAGACAATGATAGCATCAGTACCGCTGATGATCTGCAGTTCTATCAGCCTGGTAAAAGCAGTGTAGTCTACAGATCCGTCTTTAAAAGGTGTGACGATGGCCACACCGGAGCCTTTGAACAATGTGCTCATGCTTGCGCCTCCTATTTTTTCAACAGCAGTTCCAATATCTCCACAGCGTTGGAAGCGGCTCCTTTGCGCAGGTTATCTGCCACGCACCAGAGGTTCAGGCCGTTTTCTACGGAAAAGTCCCGGCGGATACGGCCCACAAATACCTGATCCTTTCCGGCAGCTTCGGTGGCCAGCGGATAGATATTTTGAGAAGGCTCATCCTCAATGACCAGGCCCGGCTGATTTTGCAAGGCGGAAAAAACTTCTTCCATGGTAAAAGGACGATTCAGCTCCACATTGATGCTTTCGCTATGGGAGCAGAACACCGGCACCCGCACACAGGTAGCCGTAACCGGAAGTCCCGGCAAGGAAAGAATCTTGCGAGTCTCCTCTATCATTTTAATTTCTTCTTTGGTGTAGCCGTTGTCTGTAAACACATCTATATGTGGCAAACAGTTGTTAGCAATGGAATGGGGAAACTTTTTGGGCGGCAACCCCCGCAGGCCATTCTCCAGGTCTTCCCATCCCCGCTTTCCGGCTCCGGAGACACTTTGATAGGTGGAATACACCACTCGCTTAAGCCCGAAAGCATCGGCCAAAGGCTTAAGCGCTACCACCGCCTGAATGGTAGAACAGTTGGGGTTGGCAATGATCCCCTTTTGCATATATCCGGGCAACGACTCCGGATTCACCTGCGGAACGATAAGCGGTACAAGAGGATCCATGCGCCAACAGGAAGAATTATCTATGACAACGGCTCCGGCCTCAGCGGCCAGAGGGGCAAATTTTCTGGACACCTCGCCGCCCGCAGAAAACAGAGCCGCCTGAAATCCTCTGCCGGCAAAGCTGTTTTCCTCCAAAGGTTCTACGGTATACGATTCCCCCATAAAGGAAAGCTTCTGCCCGGCGGAACGGGATGATGCAAAAAGAGTATACCGAGCCTGGATCCCTTTTTCTTCCAGTACGTTTAAAAACATGCGGCCGACCATGCCTGTAGCGCCTACTATGGCGATTTTCAGCGATTCCATGTATATTGCGCCTTTCCTAAGAAAGATATGTCTATTCAGACACAAATATCTTATCGTTCCTTCGGCTTTTTGTCAACAAAGCCACTAATCCCGGGGTACCAGCCAACCGGCGGCTGCATTTTTCTCTCCAGCGTACAGAGCCGCCTGCACCGGCAATGTTTCTGCCTTCTCTTCCCCCAGTGCCGCTGCCAGAGCCCTGGCTATAAGGGGCACTGCGTTGAGAGCCTGTTCTAATGTGTTTGCATTATGCCCTACTTCCAGCAGCAGACAATGAGAGGAAATATGCTGATTATACCGCCCGGGTTTTACACGCACAGGACGGCCCATCCCGAGCACAAGTTGATTCAATGTCTCGGCAAAGCGACTGGCCAGCGAATAATTGGAATCAAAGTCCGGCTTCTGCTCATACTTTTCTCCCTTTCCCACCACACACATAACCCGGGCGGCAGGTCCCCCGGGAGCAGCCACATAGTCTTTTTCGTTGGAACCGGCGTCCCGATGCAGATCGATAAACACCTCCAGTGAAGGATATTTCGCCCGATAAGCCGCCATTGTCTTTTCTGAACGGGTGTAAGCGGTGGAAAGTTTCGGTGGTTCATGGTCGGTAGTATCATGAAGCACAATATAGCCGTATTCTTTCTCCAAAACTTCTTTCAATGCCTCTCCCACAGCCAGCACGCTTTTATCCGCATCATTTGTGCGAAAAGCAGAAGTCTGTTTGTAAGGGCTGTCCGCAGTCTGTGTATAAGCTTCTGTCGTATGTGTATGATAGATAAGTATCTGGGGCTCTTTTTCTGCCTGTCTGTCTGGCAGCTGCTGTTTCCGAGGGCTCTCTTCTCTGCCTCGGAAAGCGGCCGCGAACAAATTTTCTCCTCCTTCAGGCAACACGGCTGCGTCCACTGCCGTTAAAGGTAAAGGATCCGCTTTTTCGACCTCATTTGCAGGCATTTGCGCCATGGTATGGGAAGTCTGCGGGTATATCCAGCTCTCCACCCGATGGATGCTCATTCCCAGAAGCAGCATACACAAACCAAATATCCACGGATTCACCGGGGGGCGATTCTTTTTTATGTTTGTACGTCTCATAGGCACCTCCTTGAATAGAGCCTATGCCCAAGGTCGCTGAATTATGGCAGCATGGCGCATAACGGCCCGTAATTCTCTCCAAAAAAGGCAAGATTCAATCCCTGGCTTAGAAGTCTGGCTCCGTCTTTGACCATTGCATCTATATCCTTTGGCGTAACCACCATGGAAAGAAAATCCTCTTCCAGCAAAGTTTGGAGATTTTGCGCCAAATATCCGTTGCCTGTGCGCCGCAAGCCGCTTTCCAGTATAGATTCGGCAGAGAGCACCAGCGGGATTCCCAGCGCCAGTACCGGAACGCCAAGGGTTTCCCGATTCAATCCTTTCTGGAAGTTTCCGACCCCGGCTCCGGGAGAGATTCCAGTATCGTTGAGCTGCACCATAGCTCCAATGTGACTGCTGTCTAAAGCTGCCAGAGCGTCTACAGCGATCAGTGCCGCCGGAGACAGCGCCTTGACCAT
Source organism: uncultured Eubacteriales bacterium (assembly GCA_900545265.1). Classification (GTDB taxonomy): domain Bacteria; phylum Bacillota; class Clostridia; order Christensenellales; family CAG-138; genus RUG472. The sequence goes on along the minus strand of UQYI01000004.1, from coordinate 105,600 downwards.
GGCACCAACCGCTTCCACCGTTTCTATACCGGTAACGCCCATAACGCCTGTTGGGAAAGCGGCTACAGAACGCACCTCATGTCCCAAAACTTCCTTACAATGATTCTGCAGGTGACGGGTCACCACGATCCCCTCCGCCGTCCGTGGGCCCAAGGCATCCGGGGTGATCTTCCGATTTCCCAATCCTGCCAGGAGCACCGGACCGGGAGGCAGCAGCGCATCCAGTTCCCCTGCAAGACGTTTGGCACCTGCCTCACGGCACCGGGGATCGGCTATAAATTCCTTTGGCAGCGTAAATGTTACATAGTTTCCAACGGGTTTCCCCAGTTTTTGTGCGGCCTCCTGCGTTTCCACGCGAATGCGGGAAATGTCTATACCTGCAAAGTGTTCGCACTGTTCCTGAACCCCCGGTATATCGGGGCAGCGGCTTTTAGCTTCCAAAGCAAGATCTGTCCTGTATGCCACATGTGCCTCCAAAAATAAAATTCCCGGCCGCCCTTACAAAAGCAGCCGGGTACAGTATGCCCCTGGATTTATAGCATGATACAGATAAGTCCACTGCATCCCTGATTTGCCATGCGCTCTATGGTGCTTTGCATGCGCATCTGTGCTTGCTGCGAAAGGCCTCCTTTTTGCAATTCCATTTTCTCCTGTACCAGTTCGAGAAGCGTCTTGCCAAAGAAGCTTATATCCCATACGGAAGCCGGGTCTTTCTGTGCCGCCTCTTTCAGCTGTGCAATAAGGTTTTCCGCCTGTTCCTGCGTACCCACCATGGGACTGACTTCCGACCGGATATCCACGCGGATGCAATGAAGCCCTTTGCTCCTGGTGCGTAGTGTCACCCCATACCGGGGACCCTGACGAAATATCTCCGGTTCCAGCAGTTCCATTTCCTTGAAATCCGGCGTGACTACCCCATATCCCGTAGCCTCTGCCTGCTCCAAAGCGCCGGAAAGGCGATCCCACCGTTTTTTTGCTTCCAGGCAGTCTTTAAGAAGAGAGACCAGCGCAAAATCATCGGCAATAGTGGTTCCCGCTTCTCTGGAAAGCAGTTCGTAGAACACTCCATCCTCCAGCGTAAGATGCAGACGCACCTCCCCGCGGCCAAGATCGATGGCTCCGTTTTCTACAGACTTGACCTTTTCCACGGCGGCCAAAGACTCTTTCAGGCGGATATATTCTCCTACGGTACGCACAGGTTCCTTCCGCACGGCATCCAGCAATGCCTGCCAGAGAGGTTCACTTCTGTCCATAGCCCGCAGAAAACTGGGCAGTTCCACCTGGCACAGACGCATTGGGAAAGCATACAGGATCCCCGTCAGCAGAGACTGTATCTCTCCTGCCCCCATTGTTTTGGCATCCAGCGTCATAGCCGGCACATCATAGGCCTTTTCTATCTCTCGGGCCACCGTCAGAGCTTCCTCTCCTGCCGGGTTTCTGGAATTGACAGCTACCAGCAGGGGTTTGCCCGTAGCTTTTGCCGTTTCAATGGCCCGCTTTTCCCCTTCCAGATAATTTTCCCGGGGAATATCGGTAATGGAACCATCGGTGGTCATGAGCAGGCAAATGGTACTGTGCTCCCGTATTACACGGTCGGTACCTACCTGTGCCGCCTGCTCAAAGGGAACATCCTCTTCAAACCAGGGCGTAGTGACCATACGGGGTGTGCCGTCCTCGGTAGCCCCTTCCGCCCCGGGAATAAGATATCCTACACAGTCTACCAGTTTCATCCGGCAGGATGCCTTTTCTCCCAGCCGAATCTCCACTGCCTGCGGCGGTACAAACCTGGGCTGTGTGGTCATGATGGTGCGTCCTGCCCCGCTTTGAGGCAGCTCATCCACCACCCGCTGATAGACGAATGCATCCTCGATGCCCGGGAGCATCATCACCTCCGCAAAACGTTTGATAAAGGTGGATTTTCCCGTGCGCACGGGCCCTGCCACGGCGATGTAAATGTCTCCGCCGGTACGCTCCAAAATATCTTTGTAAATATCCGTCATATTACCCTCCGCACTCTCGCACTTTGTTAGAATGTATGCGCTTTTCCTCTGCATATGCAAAGCGGCTTTCCCGTTGCAAAAAAAGTCATCTCCGGATATACTGGTAGGGAGTATACAGGAGGATGCTATGCAGCGGATATTGGATATAGATCTGGATTTCTTTCTGGCGGACTGTTGTCCACTGGCCGCCCCGGGAGAGCGTCCGGCCCTTTGCGGACATGAACCATGGACACCAGAAGAAACAAAGTCCTTTTTGGAGTCCCAATGTCGTTTAAATGAAGATATCCCCCTTCCGGGGAAAATTTTTACGACGCATGACGAAGCTTTACAATGGTGGCGGCAGCTTATAAATGCCGGCAAGCTGATTCCTCCCTTTCATGTGACGCACATAGATGCACACAGCGATCTGGGCATCGGTAAACCGGGACCCGGGTATGTGCTGTACAATGTGCTGGCCAAGCCTCCAGCCAAGCGGTGGAATCTGGAAGAATTTTATACCGCCGGGCAGTTGGATGAAGCTAACTATCTTCTTTTTGCCCTGGCCACCCGCTGCATCGGAATTCTTGATAATGTACGCAATCCCAAATCACGGCCGGATATACCGGAAAGGATCGTGTTGCGGGATATGCAGGGTACCTGCAGGGCTATTTGTTTGCCCCAGGCTTTTCCCGGCCTGTTTGAAAAGAACAACGGACCCGAGCCGGAAATTCCCTTCCGGGTATATGCGGATCATAAGGATTTTCGGGCTTCTGCCCCCTATGACTTTATATCTGTGGCTATTTCCCCCCGCTATTCCCCCAAAGAAGCCGATACGCTGCTGCCGCTGTTTAACCGGTATATGAAAGACGCATTTTGACCCCGGCCCCCCATAGACAAAGAAAATGAACTCGGATATAATAGAAGTATGAATAAGATCAAACGATTTATGGCCTATTTTGGGCCCCACAAGAAGCTCTTTGCCCTGGATATGATATGTGCTTTCGGCATGTCCGGGGTGGATGTAGCCTTTCCTCTTTTCACCCAGTATCTGCTCCGGCAGCTTATCCCTGCCATGGAAGCCGATCACAGTCTCATGCCCAAATTCCTGCTGCTGCTGGGGCTTGCCGTGCTGGCATATCTGATTCGGGCCGGCCTCCAGTATATCGTCACCTATTGGGGACACCGTCTGGGCGCGCACATTGAAACGGATATGCGCCGGGATATCTTTGCCCACATTCAAACCCTCCCCTTCAGTTTTTATGACAACATCCGCACCGGAAAGCTCCTCTCCCGGGTGACCAATGATCTGTTTGAGGTAACGGAACTGGCCCACCACGGTCCGGAAGACGTGGTGATTTCCTGCGTCACGCTGGCGGGATCCTTTGCGGTGATGTTCTGCATCGAATGGCGCATTGCCCTGGCTATGCTTATACTGCTGCCCCCCATTCTGATTTTTATCATGCGTACCCGCGTGGCTATGAAAACCGCAAGCAAGCACGTTAAGGAACGTGTAGCAGAGATCAACGCCGATGTGGAAAGCAGTATCTCCGGCGCCAGAACCGCCAAAGCTTTTGCCAATGAAGACTATGAGGTCAGCAAGTTCAACAGGGGCAATATGCGCTTTCTGGATGCAAAAAAAGAGCACCATAAAGCCATGGGCGTATTTATGAGCGGGATGGATTTCGGCATTGCCCTGTTCAACATTGTGGTGCTGCTTACCGGCGGCCTGCTCATCTATCACGGCGAACTGGATCCCATCGTGCTTATTACCTTTATGCTTTATGTTTCCAGCTTCACCAGCCCCATCAAAAAGCTGGCCAACTTTGCTGAGCAGTATGTGCTGGGCATGGCGGGCTTTACCCGTTTTCTGGAGATCATGGATACAAAGCCGGATATTGAGGATAAGCCCGGCGCTCTGGCCCTGTCCCGGGTAAAAGGAGATATTGCCTTTGAAAACGTATCCTTTGCCTATGGAAACGGACGGCAGGTGCTGAACCATGTAAACCTGAATATTCCCGCCGGTGAAACATTGGCACTGGTAGGTCCTTCCGGCGGCGGCAAAACCACGCTGTGTCATCTGCTGCTGCGTTTCTATGAAATAAAAGAGGGCTCCATCACCATAGACGGCCATGACATCCGGGATGTGACCATGAAATCACTCCGGGAAAACGTGGGGATCGTACAGCAGGATGTATTCCTTTTTGCCGGTTCCATACGGGAGAATATTCGATATGGACGGCTGGATGCCACGGATGAGGAAGTCATGGAAGCCGCCCGGCGGGCCAGGATTCACGAAGAAATCCTCACCTTCCCCGAAGGATATGACACCAATGTAGGCGAGCGGGGCATGCTCCTTTCCGGAGGACAAAAGCAGCGAATCTCTATTGCCCGGCTGTTTTTGAAAAACCCGCCCGTGCTGATTCTGGATGAAGCTACCTCCGCCCTGGATACGGTAACGGAAGCGGATATCCAGCACAGCTTTGACGAGTTGAGCCGTGGTCGTACCACACTGGTCATTGCCCATCGTCTCTCTACCGTTCGGCGAGCCGGAGAGATCGTGGTTATTGATGAACACGGCATTCGGGAACGCGGCACTCACCAGCAGCTTTTGGATAAGGGGGGTCTCTATGCCACCCTGTATGAAGCAACGCTGGATAGAGACGAAGAAGAGTAACAATAACTTTTATGAACCCGCCGGGGAGTGCGGCAGATCCCCGGCAGGTTCCAAAACATATACAGGAGGCTCTGTCATGCACAAAATTGTACCGTATCTGAAAACTCTGGACTGGAAAAAACTGCTGGTCGATGCCGGTTATTCCGTACTTTCGGCTTTGTTTTATACTCTGGCTGTAGCCATGTTTACCGTCAGCGCCAACTTTGCCCCGGGTGGGATCACAGGTTTGAGCATTTTAGCCAATTTTTTTATCCCGCAACTGCCAATAGGTATAGCCAGTCTTTCGCTGAACGTACCGGTCATAATCCTCTGCTACCGCTTTTTCGGAAAAAGATACATTATTAAATCTATATCGGTCATGGCACTGATGGCCATTGTGCTGGATCTGCTCACTCCCGTTATTCCCGCATATACCGGAGATCCGCTGGTATCCTGTCTGTTTGCGGGAGTATGCATGGGCATTGCCCTGAGTCTTGTTTATATGCGGGGCTTTTGTACAGGAGGTACGGATTTCATCGTTATGCCCCTGAAAAAGAAGTTTCCTCATATGTCCGTTGGCAGTGTGAACCTGATTGTAGACGGTACGGTGATCCTCCTTGGCGGGTTCGTATACGGAAATATTGATGCCGTGCTGCGCGGCATACTTATGACCATTGTATGCACCACTGTTACGGACAAGCTGCTCTATGGTTCCCAGAGCGGTAAGCGGCTTTTAATCATTACCGATCTTGGTCAGGAGATGGCAGACGCCATTATGGCTCAGATCGGCCGGGGCGTAACCCTTCTGGATGCTACCGGAGCTTATTCCGGAAAAAAACACCGGCTGGTCTTGTGCGCCTGCAGCCGGCCTGAGGTTTACCGCATAAAAAAGCTCTGCTATGAGATCGATAAAAACGCCCTGCTTATGATAGGCTCCAACGATGAAGTCTATGGAGAGGGATTTATGGAACTGGATAAATGATTTTAGTAAGGAGAAAACATGAAAGAACAGCTTGTGTATGTGGACCGGCAAAACACCGGCAGTGTCAAATGGGACGGAATGAAGGAAAAATACGGCAGGGATGACCTGCTCTGTTTGTGGGTGGCCGATATGGACTTCAAGAGCCCCCGCTGTGTACAGGAAGCTTTACAGAGGCAGATCGACTGCGGGGCCTATGGCTATTCCATTCTGGGAGCAGATTTTACAGATGCATTTGTTGACTGGGAGCAGCATCATCACGGATATACCGTGCAGAAGGAATGGGTTCGCTATGCTCCCGGAGTAGTTTCTGCCCTGTACTGGTGTGTCAGTTCCATGACAGATGCAGGAGACGCCGTAATGGCCCTGCCCCCAGTATACTATCCCTTCTTCCACGCCATTGAAGAAACAGGCCGCAAGCTTGTTTTAAGCCCGCTTACACAAAAAGCAGATGGCCGCTATACCCCGGATCTGAAGGACATGGAAGAAAAGATCCTGAACGAGCATGTGAAGATGCTTATCTTCTGTTCTCCGCATAACCCTGTAGGCCGGGTATGGACCCGTAAAGAACTGAAGGCCGTGGCCGAATTATGCGCCCGGTATAACGTGATCCTCATTGCCGATGAGATCCACCAGGACTTTGTGTATGCAGATAACGTACAGATCCCGCTGGGTACAGTAGCTTCCGGCCGGGTGGTGACGTTGACTTCCCCCAGCAAGACCTTTAATCTGGCCGGACTGCAAAATGCTGCGGCTGTACTGCCGGATGAAGAGCTGCGTGCCAAATGGGACGCCTATACCCAGCGTATTTCTGTGACCAACGGCAGCAGCCTTGGTTACGCCGCAGGAACTGCCGCCTACCGGGAGGGAGCGCCCTGGCTGGAAGCGCTCAAAGAACAGATTTACGGCAATTACCTCTGTCTGCGGGATACCCTGCTGAAAGTCCTGCCCAGACTGCAGGTTGCACCTTTGGAAGGCACCTATCTTATGTGGATCGATTTTGGCGCCTATGTAAAACCAGAAGAAATGCAGAACTTCTTTGAAAACCGCTGCCGGATCGCCATTGATTACGGCGACTGGTTCAAGGGAGAGGCCAATACCTTTGCCCGCTTTAATCTGGCTACCAGCCGGGAGCGCATAGAGGAAGCGGCACGGCGGATACTTGCTGCACTGGCATAAAGCAGTATTGCATTAAGCGCTCCGTTCATGGAGCGCTTTTTCTTTTTGCACTTATAGTACCGGTGCGTAGATGTATTGACAAACGGCCATTCAAAGACATATACTCTCCGAAAAGCAATTCATTTGGAGAGGAGGAACAAAATTGTTTGCATTATTTCGCAGGCAATCTTCAGGGCGCCTTATTGCCATTGGTTTTGCGCTGCTGATCCTTCTGGGTTCTGTGATATTGATGCTGCCCTGGTGTCTCCGGAACGATGTTTCTCTCCGGTACATAGATGCTTTGTATACCTCCGCCAGCGCCGTATGTGTTACAGGACTTACGGTAGTAGATACCGCCGATACCTTCACCCCTTTGGGGCAGGCCGTTGTTGGTCTTCTGATTCAGGCCGGCGGGTTGGGAGTAGCTACAGTCGGGGCGGGGATCATGCTGGCCATGGGCAGGCGAGTGGATCTGAAGGGACGTACCGTACTTCGGGAGGCCATGAACCTGAGCGGCGATGGCGGCGTGGTACGGCTGCTGAAAAAAGTTCTCACCATCACCGCTGCTTTTGAATTGACGGGCGCTATACTCAGTTTCCCTATATTTGCACAGAACTATCCTGTTTTGAAAGCGGTTGGAGTCAGTCTTTTTCATTCCATTGCAGCCTTTAATAACTCCGGATTTGATATTCTGGGCGGCATGCGCAACCTTATCCCCTATCAGCACAGCTTGCTTTTGAACCTTGTCACCTGCGGATTGATTTTCTTTGGCGGCATAGGGTTCCCTGTCATGAGTGAACTGGCCGAAAAACGATTTCGCTGGAAAAAACTTTCCATGCACACAAGAGTAGTGCTCAGCGTCAGCAGTATTCTGCTGGCTGCAGGCGCTTTGCTTATCAAACTGACAGAGGATATTTCCTGGCTCGGTGCTGTTTTTTTCAGTTTTTCCGCACGGACAGCCGGTTTTTCCACCTATCCGTTGGGAGGATTCACTAAGAGCGGACTATTTGTGGTCATGATGCTTATGTTCATCGGCGCTTCTCCCGGTTCAACCGGCGGCGGAATCAAAACCACTACATTCTTTGCCATTCTTCAGGGGATCAAATCTGCCGCCACCAATCGGAGCGAAAAAGCTTTTCACTATTCCCTCCCACCGGAAGCTTTCCGCAAAGCGGTGATCATTGCCCTGATGGGATTGGGGATCATAGGCGTTGGTACATATTTACTGTGCATATTGGAACCGAATATTCCTTTTCTGGATATTCTGTTTGAAGCGGTCAGTGCCTTTGGCACCGTGGGGCTTTCTACAGGCATTACCCCCAGTTTGGGGACTGCCAGCAAGCTCCTTTCCATCATGATCATGTATATAGGGCGTTTGGGGCCCATGACCATCGCCACTCTGTGGTACTTCAATAAGGGGGAAGGCGTTCGCTATCCTCAGGGAAATATTTCTATCGGCTGAAAACTGTTCAGACCTTATTCATGCGGGAGGTATACATGTTTACAAAGAAACGCAAGGGGGATTCCGTCACTTACGGTATTATTGGTCTGGGGCGCTTTGGGCAGGCTCTGGCTCTGGAGCTGGCCGCTGCCAATGAGGAGATCCTGGTCATGGATCGGGAAGAAGAAAAAGTGCGCCTGCTGCGGGACTATACCGAAAATGCCTATGTAGTTAAAAATCTGGACAAATCCACGCTTTCGGAAATGGGGGTGCAAAACTGCGACATTGTTGTAGTATGCATTGGAGAAGAAATGGACAGTTCCATTCTTACGACCCTGCATCTGAAAGGATTAGGGGTGCCGCGAGTCATTGCCAAGGCGGCCAGTCTGGAGTATGGAGAGATTCTGGAAAAGCTGGGAGCCGAGGTGGTGTATCCGGAACGGGATATGGCCATACGCCTGGCGCATCGATTGGAAACGGCGCATAACCTGGATTTTGTGCAGCTCAGCGAACGTGTGAGTATTACAAAGCTGATGCTGCCGGATTCTCTGGCAGGCAAAACCGTATTGGAGGCCGATTTGCGCAAGCGTTTCGGTGCAAACATAATTGCCATAGAAAATGGGGGCCAAGTGCAGGAGACCATTCTGCCGGAGCAAGTTTTCCGGAAAGGGGATATTCTTTTCCTCTCCGGCAGTAAGGAGGCGCTGAATAAGCTCAGTGATTGGGCCAAAGAAGCATAAAAAGAGGAAAAGACCGTTGACAAGACGAACAAGGTATGCTAAACTATTTTCTTGGATGGAGGGTGAATGCCTCCTGAACTGGGAGATGTGTCCGAGTGGTTTAAGGAGGCGGTCTTGAAAACCGTTGATGTGAAAGCATCCGTGGGTTCAAATCCTACCATCTCCGCCATTTTATTTATAGCTTTGCGGAAGTACCCAAGTGGCTATAAGGGGCTCCCCTGCTAAGGGAGTAGACTGGGTGTACCGGTGCGAGAGTTCGAATCTCTCCTTCCGCGCCAGAAAAAAGCACTTCGAATGAAGTGCTTTTTTCAATTATTTTCGGGCTGAGAACATTTCAAAGGCGTTATTGCGGCTATAAACTGAAGAAGTCTGCAAATCACAACACATCTTCTTCCCCACTCAAGCTTATCCCAACAAAGCTTTAATATTCTTCCAGACAATAGCACTGACCCGGAATATACGCTAACGCTGCCCACAGCCTTTCAGAAGCCAGCAGCACATTTTGAGGCAGCCGTTCTCCCGGCAAAGGGATATCCGGAGGCAATTTGGCCGTAATATGTTTGCCCGGCAAGGCCCGAAGCAAAGGCGCATACACTTCTTTATCCAGACAAAGCACCTCCTGTGCATAGAGACCAGTCTCATTTATGCCAAACAGACAGTATCCTTCCGGACTGCCGTTTTTCAGCAGCAACCGGGCGATTCCCCCATCACAGGCAATATCCTCCAGCAGCAATACAAAATCTGACTTTGTACGCACTCTGCTGCCCCTGTAGATGCTCATAACCTGCTTATACAGAGTGAATGCTGCCTCCAGATCAAAGGAAGCCCACGTATATCCCCTTGGAAGAAGCTCGCCTCCGTTTCCCTTATAGTAAAGCGTATCGGTACATGGGCGAAACCCCAGATGCGCATAGGCGCCTTTCCGCTGGGGGTGGTTAAACAAAGCATCTATCCCCTGCTTTGCCGCTTTCTCCCGCAGGAACAGCATGGTATCGTGCATAATCCCTCTGCCTTCATATCCCGGCAGGGTAGCTACGCCTGAAGTCATCAGTGCCGGAAAGCTCTTTGCCTGCCCGCGCAGCATCATTGGCGTTCCATGGATCACGGATATCAGGGTATCTCCGCAAAAAGTACCCGCAGACCATCCCGGCAGAAATCTCTTATCAAAGAACCAGCGAACAAAGCGTTCGCTGTCCTCCGGAAATGCGATATGCCACAGGAGTTGAGCCTGCCCCTTATCCTCACAGGTCAGGAGCCTTCTCTGCATCATATTTGCCCCCTATGAGAGGTACGGTATCGAACAGACAGCACAATGGCTACAGTAAGCATACTGGCCAGCATATTGGAGCCACCGTAGCTGATAAAAGGAAGAGGAATACCGGTTACGGGCATCAGGCCCAGATTCATGCCTATATTTTCAAAAACATGACAGGCCAGCATACCTGCGCAGCCTATGCACAGGCATCGGCCAAAGGTATCCCTGGCCCGCCGGGCAGCGGCCAGAAACCGCCAGAGCACCACACCATACAGGAGCACCACACCCAGTCCCCCCATAAATCCCAGTCCCTCTACGATTCCCGAGAAGATAAAGTCCGTGTGTCTTTCGGGTACATATCCCCGCTGTGTCAAGGTGCCGGGAGCAAAATACCCTTTGCCCCACAAGCCTCCGGAGCCGATAAGCTCCTTTGCATGAAGCACATTATAACCATCTCCTGCTGGATCCAACGACGGATCCAGGAACACCCGAATACGAGCTTTCTGATCCCGATTCAGTAAGAATCTGTACACCAAAGGCAGGCTGATGCCTGCTCCGGCAGCGCCGCCCAATATGTATACAAAATGAATCCGAAGGGAAAACACAATGCAAACAAACACCACCAGCATGACCATCGCCGTGCCGAAATCCGGCTGCATCAACACCAGTGCAAAGGGAGCTGCAAACAGGCCGAAAAGCTTGCAAATATCCACAAAACGCAGCTTTCCATGCGTATCGTATGCCTGCGCACCTACCTTGGAAAGAATAAGGATCAGTGTGATCTTACATATTTCAGAAGGTTGAAAGCCTCTGGCACTGCTGCCGGAGCCCAGAGTGTACCAACCCAGAATCCCTCGGGTAGTCTTACCGGCAACAAGCAGCACCAGCAGCAGCAGCACATTGAGGGCATACGCAGCCTTTAAAAAAGGCTTGTATTTTTCGTAATCCAGCATGGCTACGGGTACCGCAACTGCCAGAGAAAGAAAGATATTTCCAAGCTGTCGGTTAAAAAAAGATAAATTCAGCCGCTCCCACACGGCTTCAAATGTATTCTCCGTGCCGTTAAAGGAATCGGATAGCACTTGCAGCAGTGTGATCAGACCAAAGACCAGCAAAGCCGCCACCGCAGCTATAAGGATATAGTCTATGCCCTTTTTTCTTTCCACAGGGCTTTTTTTCATGAGATGGAACGGGACTCCTTTCTTCAAGATAAAAAGGGAGAGCCGGGGCCGCCGACTCCCCTTGTATTTACCCGTTTTCAGATAACATATCTGGGGTCACTCTCAGGCCGTGCGTTGAGTTCCGCCCGCTTTTCGTCATAACCTGGCTTTCCCAGCAGAGCATAAGTCGCCTTCTTACCCTCTTCCACGCCGGGCTGATCAAAGGCATCTATACCCAGCAGTTCTCCAGCAAAAGCCGTCTGCATCTCAAACATATACAGCAGTTCCCCAATAGTGAAAGGATTTACCTCCGGCAGGGTGATAGTGTAGTTTCCATGTCCGCTCTTAGTCAGCGCATAGGCTGTGGCTTCCTGCTCGGCATGGATCAGTTCACTATGAGTATGGCCGCTTAGAAAATGCACATCTGGAATATCCGCATAGCCCTGAGGAATGAAAGTTTCTGCCCTGTATTTCTCCACAGCAAGGAAGGTGACGACTTTATCAAAGGGACCCTCGGCATACAGCTGTACCTGAGAATGCTGGTCGGTAACCCCCAGTGCCTTCACGGGGGTTTGTCCGGTGTGCACCTCTTCCCCATTCAGATTTACCCGCTTGCCCAGGGACTCGGCCCAAAGCTGCGCATACCAGTCGGAAATATACTTCAGCGAATCGGCATAGGGCATCATCACATGAATGTTCTGCCCCCGCTCCATGGCCCGCACCTGCAAAGCACCCAGAACGCAGGCAGGGTTAGCCAGAACGTTTTCGTTTTGACAAAGCGCATCCATATGGGCTGCCCCTGCCAGCAGCTCCCGGATATCAATACCGCAGACTGCCGCCGCTACCAGCCCTACCGGGCAAAGCTCGGAAAACCGGCCGCCTACGCCGTCCGGAACGATAAATGTAGTCAGATGCTCCTGCCGGGCGATCTTGATAAGATTGCCCTTTTCTTTATCCGTGGTAGCGATCAAATGCCGGGAAATATCCTCACCCACATGCTTTTTCAGCAGATCCACTGCAATAAGCAGCTGCGACATGGTTTCGGACGTGGAGCCGGACTTGGTGATTACGTTGAAAACGATCTTTTTAATATCGATCACATCCAGCAGCGCCGCCATGGTTTCCGGATCCACATTGTCCAACACATAAAGCCGCGGACCGCCCCGTTTCTCCTTGGGCAGCTCATTATAACGCAGATGCCGCAGAGCCTGATGGACGGCAATGGGGCCAAGTGCGCTGCCGCCAATGCCCAGCACCACAAAGGCTTCCGCTTCTTCTCTGATCCAGACAGCAGTCTGTTCGATCTGCTGCACCACATCTTCCTGATTATGCGGCAATTCCCGCCATTTCATCTGTGGCCGTTTGGCCGTCATGGCGGCGAAAGCTTTCTGCAAAGGCATAGCCTCCAATTCGGCAGCGGTCATTCCTCTGCTGCCAAGCCGGTGTTCCATCATGTTGTTGTAATCCAGTTTCAATTCCATGCTCTTTTTCCATGGATCGTTCTCATACCGGTTCATAATTCAATCTCCTTCATATGAATAAAATCAGGCCAACTGCTCTTTGAGCCACTGATAGCTCGCCTGCAGACGATCAAAACTCTCGTACATATCGCTGTACACTTCTATAAAAGCCGGGCCGGTATATCTTTTTTTCTCCAAAGCCTCTTTCATAGCGGCAAATGGAAAAGTTCCTTCACCTGGCAGTTTCAGTTGAAGCCCCTGTGGACCTGGAATATAGTCACACAGGTGAATATTGCCCATATCTTCTCCAACGGCCTCTATAAAGCCGAAAGGATCCTGACCACAGCGGGCAGCCTGCTTGATATCCAGCACGAACTGCAGGCGCCTGTCTCCCAGCATCTGCCGCAATGCAAGAGCCGTTTCCGGACAATTATAAAAACACCAGCTTACATTTTCCAGGCAGAGACGGATACCGTTGTCCTCCGCAATGTCCAACAGCTCCTTAAACACTTTGGCCAGTTTTTCCAGCCTGTGGTTCCGCACGGCTCCGGCACCTCCCAGCAGATGTAATGCCCCGTGCATGGTGTAATGAGTAGCGCCTAAAATACTCGCTGCAGTCAACACTTTTTCATACAATGCAAAGGCATCCTTCTTTTGCCCCGGATGAGACGAAAAAAGCTGAGCCTCGAACTGTACACTCATGGGATGGACGGAATAAGCCGAAAGCCCCGCATCGTCTATATGTGCTTTCAATGCCCGGGCAAAGTCTGGTTCGTATTCGGAAAAGGTATTCAAAAACACCTCGATCTTCTTTACGCCCATTCGCCCCAGAATGGCCGGCACCGCCATTGGCTCTGCATTGGTAAATATGCTGGCGGTGGAAATGCCCAGTTCCATAGAAATTCCCTTTCTGTAAAAAGGGCGCGCCGTAGACCGGTGCGCCCGATAATCATGCTTTTATGCTGTCAAAGCCCACCTTGTGATAGACTTTCCTTAATGTGCGCCCGGCTATGGCTTGCGCTCTGTCCGCACCATTCTTAAGAATATCATTCAGATACGCTTTGTCTCCCAGGATCCGTTTGTACTCCTGCTGTACAGGGGTAAGCAAAGCCACCGCTGCCTCAGCCGTATCGTTTTTCAGCACGCCGTAATTTGAGCCTTCAAAATGTGCAAGCGCATCCTCCATGGAAGCACCGTTACAGGCGCAGTAAACGGAAAGCAGATTGCTGACCCCCGGTTGTTTTTCCGGATCGAAAGTGATCGTGCTTTCGCAATCCGTCACTGCCCGGCGCAGCTTGCGCCGAATAGTATCCGGATCATCCAGCAGCAGAATATAGCCGTTAGGATTGGGGTCGGACTTGCTCATTTTTTTATCCGGCTCCTGAAGACTCATGATCCTGGCCCCTACTTTTGGAATATAGGGTTCCGGAATACGGAAGGTTTCTCCATAAACGCTGTTAAAGCGCATGGCCACGTCCCTGGCCAGTTCCACATGCTGCTTCTGGTCAGCCCCTACGGGCACCAGGTCTGCCTGATACAGCAAAATGTCTCCGGCCATAAGCACCGGGTAAGTAAACAGACCGGCATTGATATTGTCCTTATGGCGGGCGGACTTGTCTTTATATTGGGTCATACGGTTCAGTTCCCCCATATAAGTGCTGCAGCACAGCACCCAATTGAGCATGGCATGCTCGGGAACATGACTTTGAATGAACAGTGGTGATTTTTCCGGATCCACACCGCAGGCAAGAAGCAGCGCCATGGTCTCTATGCTCCGGCGGCGCAGCTGAGCCGGTTCCTGTCGGACGGTGATGGCATGCATATCCGCCACACAGTAGCAGGTATCAAACTCCTGCTGCATGGCCACCCAGTTTTTCAATGCTCCCAAATAATTGCCCAAAGTCAGGCTGCCGGAAGGCTGAATGGCCGAAAATATTTTCTTTTTGGCCGGGGTGGGGGTCTGCTCCATAGTATCTCCTCTTTCCTGCGTATACGGTATTTTAAAAAAACGGCGAGCAAGCAGTAAGCCGGGTTCTGTCGTGCAGTTTCCTGCCGGACGATCATCTATCTAAGGCCGCCTGTTGCCAGACGGCTCAAGCGATTACAAGGAGCACAGCGGGCCGCTGTTGAATGCTCCCAATTCAATCTTGCACCGGGTGGGGTTTACAGGGCCTGTCTGTTGCCAGACAGCCGGTGAGCTCTTACCTCGCCTTTCCATCCTTGCTCTTCAAAAAACGAAGGGCGGTTTATTTCTGTTGCACTTTCCCTGATGTCGCCATCGCCGGGCGTTACCCGGCACCCTTGCCCTGCGGTGCCCGGACTTTCCTCAGCCCTGCAAAAGGGCCGCGATCGTCTTGCTTACTCGCCGTAAACTTTATTGACTTTTATCTTTTATACCCGTTTTTAACGAGCATAGAGAATACGACCGCAGTTTTCACACTCTATCACCGTATCCTGGCCGCTGAGCTTTTTGAGCATGGCCATGGGCAACGACATATTGCAGCCGGAGCACTTATCGTTGACTACAGGCACCACAGGCTCCCGGTGATGTAGTCTGGCCCGTTTGTATTTGGTTAAGAAAGCCGGATCCACCTGCCGTTCAATACAGGCCAGTTCTTTACCTGCCATATTTAGCGCAGCAGCCGCATCATTCTTTTCCACTTCACAGACGGAGCGGACCTGATCATATTCCTTCTTGGCACGCCCCGCCAGAGAACGGGTGCGCAAGAAATTCTCGACCGCCTTTTCCAGCTGTTCAGAGAGAGCCTGCACCTCCTTATCGACCTTGGCAAACTCCCGGTTCAGGCGATCCATGTCCTTACGGAACTCGGTCATTTCCTCTGCGGTGACTTCTTCGTCTTTGGCCATGGTCTCCATTTCGGAGGCATTCAGCTCCAGGTCATGGCGAAGCTTGTCCTGCTGGGCGATAAGCCGCATAAGGGAAAGCTGCAGCGTTTCCACTTCATCAGTAAGCTTCTGGATGGTGCCCTGCTGCTCCTTCAGGAGCTTATGGAGCTTCATCATTTTCTGACGGCTCTGCGTATTCTTGACGGAATCCTCCAGCTCCTGCATTTTCAGATCAGCCTGCTGGTAGGAGAGTAAATATTCCAATTTCGTCATGTGCTGCTCCTTCTTTACCGCCGTACCGGGCGGCCGTTACTTTAAGGGGATATCTCAGAAAGTCCGCAAAGGTGCAGCCTCGCTGAGAGCTACAGTATATTGTACATCATTTGAAGCGCTTTGTAAACGCTCCAGCAGGGAATAAAGTACGACTTT
Source organism: uncultured Eubacteriales bacterium (assembly GCA_900545265.1). Classification (GTDB taxonomy): domain Bacteria; phylum Bacillota; class Clostridia; order Christensenellales; family CAG-138; genus RUG472. Next base: position 89,499 of record UQYI01000004.1, on the reverse strand, counting down.
TTCCGTTTCGTAATGGCCGCAGAGGATCAGATGAATCCCACGGGCTCTGGCATACAAAAGATTATGATGGGCGGCCTCCCCTGTAAGATAGGCCTGTGCGCCGCTTGCGGCCGCTGCGGCTATGTCTCCCCCGCCGCCTCCGCCCAAGATTGCCAGCGTGGATATCTTCTCTGGTCCCGGCTCTGTAGCCATTGGGTGACAGCATAGTTTTTCTTTGCAAAGCCGGCATAGTTCTTCCAATGTCATGGCATGGGGCAGTTCTCCTACACGACCCATATCATCCGGCTCCATGGGGCGAATGTTCTGCAGCCCCAGCAATGCCCCCAGAGTATCATTGACCCCGCCGGGCGCACTGTCCAGATTTGTATGCGCTGCAAAGTGCCCGATACCGTGGCGCAGAAGAATCGCCTCTGCCCGGGTATCCGGATCGGTATAGGTCACCTTTTTTGTTCCGTGAAAGAAACCGGGATGATGGGTCAGCACCAGATCGACGCCCATTTGAGCAGCTTCCATGGCCACTTCCTCCCGGTTATCCAGTGCCAGAAGCACTTTATGGATATCCTCATGATCCGGTTCTACCAGCAATCCTACATTATCCCAGGAGCAAGCCAGTTCCCGAGGGGCAATGTCCTCCATCAGAGTGCAAAAGTCTTTTAGCTTCATAAAGCGCAGTCTCCTTTTCGCATCATAGCACACAGTATCTGTGCCAGAGTCTGTCTTTCTTTTTCCAATTTCTCTTCTCCGGATGTGCCCCGGGCCATTGCCAACCGTCTCTGCCGCTGTTCCAATAATTTCTGACAATAAGGTTTCAACAAGGGGTCGCCGTCTGCAAAAGTCTTATATCCCAGCAGGAAACACTCCTGTGGAAACTCTTCCGGCCACGAATCCGGTTTCCCGGCCCAGGAAGCGCAAATCACCTGATAGTATCTCCGATCCTCACGCACCAACACATCTTTATGAATATGCCAGCCCCAAACATACAACCAGGCACGCAGTTCCTTTTCTCCCCCCATAGGCTGAAGCACCACTCGATCCATGGAATGGACTAAAGTTTCTCTCTCTTCCAGCAAACGTGCAATAAGCTCTCCGCCCATTCCCAGCAGGGCCGCTCCATCCCAAGGCCCGGAGGGCAGGCAGGAAAAGCCGCTGCCCAGGCAAAAGGTCACACGGGAGGCATCACCTCTGCGTTCCATAAGACATCTGGCCTTTTCCAGTGAAGGAGCGCTGATATCACAGGCCGCCGCCCGTTCGCAGCCATCCGCCAATAAGGCTGCCGTCAGATACCCGTGATCGCAGCCTATATCCACCGGTGCCCGAAGCCCCCGCAGCATTTCCAGAGCGGTTTGCAGACGAGGGGTCAGTTTAATAAGCATATGGATTTCTTTGGCTGCACATAATCGATGGGGCCGCCTCCCAGGCATTCTTCTCCCTGATACAATACGCACCACTGGCCGGGTGTTACCGCCCGTTGAGGCCGTTCAAAGAGCACTTGTGCGCTCTCCCCTTCCATACACACACGAACAGCCTGATCCTCCTGACGGTAGCGGAATTTGGCCGTGCATACAAACTCTTTGGCCGGAGCCTCTCCGGCAATAAAATGCATATGGTCTGCCCGAAGGGAAAGAGAGTACAGTTCATCCTGTTCCCCCTGCTGCACGATAAGAAGGTTTCGCTTAAGATCTTTTCCGATGACGAACCAGCTTTCTCCATTGCCGCCCCGGGTACCGCCAATGCTAAGCCCCCGGCGCTGCCCCAGAGTATAATACATGAGTCCATCATGACGGCCGATCTTCTTCCCGGTTTCATCCACCATATCTCCGGGCCGGGCAGGAAGAAATTCCATCAGAAACTTTTTGAAATTACGCTCGCCTATAAAACAGACCCCTGTGGAATCTTTTTTACCTGCTACGGAAAGCCCTTTTTCCCGGCACAGAGCCCGAACATCCTTTTTTTGCAGTTCGCCAATGGGAAAGAGCACTTTTTCCAGCTGAGTACAGGTGAGCCCTGCCAGAAAATACGTTTGATCCTTTCCTGCATCCAGGGCACGCAAAAGCCGAGGCCGCCCCGCAGACTTGTCCAGACGGGCATAATGACCGGTGGCCATATAATCTGCACCGGAAGAAAGAGCAAACTCCAGAAAAGCACGGAACTTGATCTCACAGTTGCACAGCACATCGGGGTTGGGCGTACGGCCGCAGCGATATTCCTCCAGAAAATAAGAAAATACTCTTTGCCTGTATTCTTCGGCAAAGTTCACGGAATAATAGGGGATGTTCAACTGCTCGCAAACCTTGCGGACATCCTCATAATCCTGTTCTGCGGGGCAAGGGCCGTCCTGTTCCTCCCAGTTTTTCATAAACACGGCGGTGACATCGTACCCCTGCCGCTGCAGAAGCACAGCGGCAGCGGCGCTGTCTACTCCGCCTGACATACCCACTACCACAGGCCGCCCCCGACCGGGAGGAAAAAAGTTGTTACTCATACGCGGTTTGATCCTGTTCCGGAGCGATGCATACGCCCCTTTTCGTTCTGCATTTTTAAGGAAAAAGCTTTCTTCTTTTGTCGGCAGCTTCTACCCCATTGCGGCTCGTCTCTCTCACCGGTAATGTGCGCACCGCAAAGCATTGCCGATCATTTTGCATATTTACCATATGTTAGCATACCACAGACCGGAGGCAAAAGCAAACCCTGCTTGTCCGCATAAAGAAAGCCGGGAAAGCGGCCCTGCCGCCTTCCCGTACCTATTTTCAGCAGCCGCAAGAGGACCGCACGGTGGAGCTTCCGCAGCCGCAGCCGCAGGAAGAGCTATTGTCGCTGCCGCCGCAATAGCGGGAAAGCAGCAGCAGCCAGATCAGAGTGTTGCAGCCGCAGCCGCAAGTGCCGTCTTCGCCATTCCCCAGGACCAGCAGCAGCACCAGCACCCACATGAGATTATTGGAGCCAAAGTTACCCAGCATACCGGTATATACCCTCCTTTGTGTTTTACGGGTCGCCCCGCATACCTCATACTACGGGTAAAGCCGAAAAAATGTGACAGATCCAGGCCGAAAAAAACACATCGGCCTTGCAATCCGCAAAATCATTTTATATACTGTATACAGGTATTTTTACGAATTTGGAGGATTACATACTATGAGTGAACTGAAAGGTGCCTGCCTGTTGGGGCAATCCGGCGGCCCGACTTCGGTCATTAATGCCAGCGCTTACGGCATTATCGAAGCAGCTATGAGAAACCCGCAGATCACGCGAGTCTTTGGCGCAGCCAACGGCATTAAAGGCATTTTGGAAGACCGGCTTTATGATCTGAACCTGGAAGATCCGCAGGAGCTGGCTTTGCTGCCCCATACGCCTTCCTGTGCTTTGGGTTCCTGTCGATATAAGCTCAAGGATCCTGAAGTGGATGCTACGGATTATGAACGACTGCTGGAAATTTTCAAAAAGTGGGATATCCGCTACTTCTTCTATATCGGCGGCAACGATTCCATGGATACCTGCAACAAAATCAGCAAATACATGCAATCCAGCGGCTATGAATGCCGGGTCATCGGGGTTCCCAAGACCATAGACAACGACCTGTATGGTACAGACCATTGCCCGGGCTTTGCTTCTGCCGCCAAATATGTGATTACCAGCTGTATGGAGATCCGCCGGGACGCTACTGTATACAATTATCCCACTGTGGTCATTGTGGAAATCATGGGGCGCCATGCCGGATGGTTGGCGGGTTCTGCCGCTTTGGGGAATGTATTGGGAGAAGGTCCGGATCTTGTTTATCTCCCGGAAGCCGATTTTAACATGGAGCGTTTTCTGCATGATCTGAACAAGGTATATAAAGAGAAAGGCAGCTGCATCGTGGCCGTCAGCGAAGGCATCCACGATGAAAACGGTACCTTTATCGCCGAATACGGTCCGGGTCTGGCTTCTCTGGATTCCTTTGGACATAAGCAATTAGGCGGTTGTGCCGCCACGCTGGTAGCCTTTGTAAAGAATAAATTGGGCATCCAGAAGATCCGCGGTATAGAACTTTCCCTTTTGCAGCGCTGTGCCAGCCATTGTGCCTCCGAGAGAGACATTGAAGAATCTTTTGCCGCCGGGCAGAAAGCTGTAGAGGCTGCCGTCAGCGGAGCAACGGATCAGATGGTTTGTTTTGTGCGGGAAAAGGATGAAAACGGCAACTATCGCTGCGGACTGAAGATGGAGAATCTTTCTCTGGCTGCCAATGCCGAAAAGAAGGTTCCCCGGGAATGGATCAATTCCACCGGAAACAACGTGGAACAGCCCTTTATCGACTATGTACTGCCGCTGATCCAGGGCGAGCCTCAGCTGCACTATGAGCAGGGACTTCCCCGTTTTGCACGATTGAAGAAGATCCTGGCCAATTAAAAACAGTTTTCATATTAAAAACATGCAGTGCGCCGTTTTTGTTGCCGGTGCGCTGCATGCAAAAGTCAAAAACGTATTGGAGCTCCCATGTCCGGGAGCTTTTATTATAGTACCAACCATCCGGCATATATGCAGGCATTACTGTTTTTCCGGTTGCCGTCTCAGCAATTCCAGCATCATGGAAACGGAACCATAGGCTGTGGCGGCCACCGCCAGCAACCGATACAGCATCCCTCGGGGAAGAAAATAGGAGCAAAAAAGCATAAGCGCTCCCGCCAGCAGAAACCGAATCGGACGGATCTCCTTTATCCGCTTTTTCCACCCGTCAGTTCTTTTCTGCGGAACCCGCGCCGACAGGTATGTCTCTGCCGCTCCGGGTGCAAGAGGAATGGCGTCCACGATCTCCGGGCAGAAATGCAGCCTGCAGCCCAGTTCCGCTGCCGCAAGCGTCAGGGAAGGGTCTTCCTGTTGATACAGCCGCAGCACGACCCCTGCCCCCGTCGACAGGCATCTGGCCGACAGTTCTTCAGCCGACAAAGGCTCCAGCGACAGTATCGGTATTTCTCCGGGAGGCGGCTGTCCTTCCCCTCCCTGGCGCAAAAACGCCAGTCGCCGAAGCCTCGTTTCTGTTTGCACAATAAGTTTCTTCCAGTAACGTTCAAAACGCCTGGCATCCAGTATCGTCAACAGCGCCAGCAATGCAGTTCCGCCCAAAATAGCCAATATCCATTTGAAGTTACTGTTTCCCGGCAGTATTGCCAGTCCCGCCGCACCCAAGGTGCCCAGAAACAATCTGTCTGCCCCTCGTGCCAACACCCCCTTGCCCCCAAAGCATTGCCTTTTGTAGACCAGTTTTTCCCTTACACGCATAAATACAGTATTGCCCGGCAACCGGAGACTATACTATAATATGTGCATGAACGACAATACTTTTTCCGTACCCCGCCAGATCGGCATTCTGGGCGGTACCTTTCAGCCTATCCATCTGGGCCACATGGATATGGCTCTTTCTGCCCTTTCCGTATTGAATCTGGATGAAGTGCTGCTTATGCCCGACCGCATCCCGCCTCACAAAGATCTGCCCGAAGGCGCCACCGATGCACAGCGGCTGGAGATGATCCGCCTTTCTGCGCAGAAATATAATGGGCTTACCGTCAGTGATATGGAGCTGATGCGTCCCGGAAAAAGCTATACGGCCGATACGCTGGCATTGCTTGCAGACCGGCTGCCCAACGCCCAGTTATATTTCATTATGGGCAGCGATATGCTTCGTTCTCTTCCCAACTGGTACAAGCCGGAACAGGTATGCGCACTGGCCCGACTGGTATGTGTCCGCCGTCAGGGAAATATTGGCGGTGAAGAAGAATCGGCAAAAAAGCTTGCGCAGACGTATGGTGCCAAAGTCACGCTGCTTCCGCCTGTCCGTGAAGTTTCTTCCACAGAGATACGGACCCGAGCCAGGCTGGGTCTGCCCCTGGAAAATCTTGTGGAACCGACGGTGGAGCAGTATATCTGCGCCCATGGACTTTATGCCCCGGCTCCCATCCCGTCTCTGACGCACAGACTTAAAAAGGAACTTTCCCCTAAACGCTTTACCCATACCATTGGCGTAGTGATGACTGCGGAACGCATGGCGGAACATCTGCATTGTGCCCCGGAACAAGCCCGGCTCTGTGCTTTGCTCCATGACTGTGCCAAGGAACTTCCTATGCAGGAGCAGTATGCACTGGCTCAACGGGCAAAAGGATCGTTGCTGCCCACGGACATAGATCCCATTGTGCATGCTCCGGCCGGAAGCGTGCTGGCCCGGGAAAAGTATGGTATTGAGGATGATCAGGTACTGGAAGCCATTCGCCTGCATACCACAGGAGAATCCGTTATGTCCCTTTTGGACAAGATCCTCTTTCTGGCGGATATGGTAGAACCCGGGCGGCACTTTGAAGGCGTTCAGCAGATCCGTCAGGCCGCACTAAACGCCAGAAACCTGGAAGAGCTGGATATGGCCATGATGCTTGCATTTCGGCACAATCTCTGCTATATTGATACAAACCATCAGCCCCTGCATCCCGCCAGCCTGCGGGCCATGGAAACGCTGGAAAAGCAATCCCATCAACCAAAAGAACAGGAGAACACATAAATGGAAGAAAGATATGCACAAGCAGAAGCCATGGCCATCTGCAAAGCCCTGTATGATAAAAAGGCGCAGGATATCCGGGCCATGTATGTACAGGACAAAACGGTAGTAGCCGACTGGTTCATCCTGTGCAGCGGCCGCAGCGTACCTCAGGTCAAAACGCTTTGCGATGATCTGGAAGAAAAAATGGCTGAAACCGGCTATTTTGTACGCCGCAAGGAAGGGTATCAGGAGGGCCGTTGGGTCGTTCTGGACTTTGGAGATGTTCTGGTACATGTATTTCATCCGGAAGAGCGCACTTATTATAATCTGGAGCGCCTTTGGGACAGTGGAGACAACGTAATTTTATATTCTGTGGAGGAAGATTCCAAACATGAAGCTCAATAAGTATATCGACCACACCCTCCTGAAACCGGAGGCTACCCACGAAGACATTCGCAAGGTTTGCGCAGAGGCCATTCAGTATGATACCGCCAGCGTTTGTGTAAACCCCATCTATGCCCGGTTTGTAACGGAACAGTTGGCAGGCACGGGCATCAAAACCTGCTGCGTGGTTGGATTCCCACTGGGTGCTACCCTGTCCGTCTGCAAAGCCGCTGAGGCCGAAGCCGCCATTCGTGACGGCGCAACGGAGATCGACATGGTCATTTCCATCGGCGCTGCCCGTGAAGGAGATTGGAACTATGTGCAGGCCGACATTGCTGCCGTTGCAGAAGCCTGCAAGGGAAAAGCCTTGCTGAAGGTCATTATCGAAACCTGCCTGCTCACTAATGAGCAAAAAGTCAAAGCCTGTCTGGCTGCCAAAGCCGCTGGGGCAGACTATGTGAAAACATCCACCGGTTTCTCCACTGCAGGAGCTACCGTAGAAGATGTTGCCCTTATGCGCAAGACCGTTGGCCCGGATATGGGCGTTAAAGCTGCCGGAGGCATCCGTTCCAGAGAAGCTGCCGAAGCTATGATCGCCGCCGGTGCCACCCGTATCGGTGCAAGCTCATCCAAAAAAATCATAGAAGGCTGAGACATTTGATACCGTTTCACAAATATAAGAACCCGCTTCATCTTTGAAGAGGGTTCTTTGCATATATCACAACATTTGCCAGCAGCTTTGCTTGATTCCATACAAAGAAAGGGCCGGTCCACGCGAAAATGAATGTATATGAGATGCAAAAAAGAGAACCCAAGCAGCTGCATCAGCTTGTAAGTGTCTGGAAAGATTCGGTACGGACGACGCACCTGTTTCTGTCGGATGCTAAAACAGAAAAGATCCAAACGTACGTTCCGTCAGCACTGCACGATGTAGAACATCTCATCGTTGCCGAAAGAAAATCCGGGCAGCCCATCGCCTTTATGGGGATAACCGGAAATCGTCTGGAAATGCTTTTCCTCTCTTCCGCTGAACGAGGTAATGGACTGGGCCGATAGCTTCTGAAATATGGGATCCACCATTACGATATACGGGAAGTTACCGTCAACGAGCAGAACCTCCAGGCGACCGGCTTTTACCTTCACATGGGATTTGAAATATACAAAAGGTCGGACCTGGATGAAGAAGGGAATCCGTACCCGCTTTTGTATATGAAACGAACCTGATATCAGGTTCCTGTTAATTTAGCAAAAGCTGTTTTCTACAAAGCCCTGTCTGCTCTCATTTCGATCATGAGAGAGATTCTTCCCTCCACAGGCAGTGCGGAATGCACTTTATCTGTTGTTTTTCTGCCAGTAACGCAGAGTAGTCAGCAGCTGCTCCATATAGGCGCGCACCTGCTCCCGCGGCCACGTCTCCGTGGCCATATGCACTTCACAATAAGCGATCAGGCTTTCCGGATCTGTATAGGTAAATTGGCCGCCCGTGTAACACCATTTGCAATACTCCTCATTAAGGGTGCCATCCGGTTCCCGGCTCAAAACAGCATCCTCCAGCGGCATACCACAGCACTGACAAACCAGATGCCGGGGTGACCCCAGCAGCGTATTGATGGATACATCATAAAGCCGGGACAACTGCTTCAATGTTTCCGCCCCGGGGAGTGTCTCTTCCCTTTCCCATCGGGATACCGCCTGACGGGTCACAAATACCTTTTCTGCCAATTCTTCCTGAGAAAGTCCCTTAGCCGTGCGCAGGGCCAGAAAAATATTTTCCTGTTCCATATTTATTGGATCGCCTCCTTTTCTTTTGCTATAACACAGGTTTTAATCTATTAAAAGCAACTGATTGTTGCGATTACCGTTTGCCGCCGCCAGAAAAAAACATAAATCGCCATAGAGTTTTGATATTCTTACCTGTAGATCTGCCAGCAGCTATGGAATAAAGAGAATTAACTACAAAAAGTAAAACTATTGTAATTATCATTCCTGCGTTATTTGGCACTAACAAAACATCGATCTATGGTAAAATAACCATACTGGAAGGCAATATTGCCAGCCAATATATAATCATCTTCATATAATCTTCTTCATATAAGCTCCTTAATTTGAAATTTCATTTTGAACATTCTGAATCATTTCGTTAAAATCCTCCTTCAATAAACACTGGTCCTCCGGAGAATAATAAAAATGCCCAGAAGTTTGCAAAGACTTGACACATATATAAGTGTTGTCCTTAAATATTTCGCTGCATTTAGGAGAAATCATTTCATCTAACATGGATAGATATACATGCGACGGTGTTCGTAATTTGCCTATTATTTTTCTCGTTTTTCGTATTTCAAAAAACAGCTCAAGGTATCTTGGAATCCAACCAAGGTATCTTAGGATATGGCTATCTCTTTCTATGCTATACGCATTTTGTGCTGCAAGAGACCACTTATCATCAGGCTTGATATTTCCTGTAAAAACTCTCCATGCGGTTCTAAACAAACGAAAAGTAACTCGCACTTTTAACGGAACATTTAGGAGAAATAATTCATCTACCGGTCTTTCTATCGCTTCTTGTATAGCAAACATCGTCCCCATGGAATGAGCAACAATAATGATTTTATTATTGGTTTCTGATAGTTCTTCAAGAGCATTCTTTACTTGCTGCTTCCATTCCGCCATAGAGGCTTGCGAAAAGTCCTTTACACTTCCTCCATGACCTTTTAACGACAGATTACATATTGACCAGTTTGGAGGAACAAGCGATAAAAAAGTTTCAAAATGTTTTGTGGTTCCGAGAATTCCATGTATAAACAAAATCGCTGTTTTCCCCTGATCACTCGCCATAAAATCGCTTCTCCAAATTCTAATTTACGTTTACTTCATTTATATGAATCGTATCATAAAATGCGTGAACAATTCAACCGCAATTTGGAAAGATATGCGAAAAGTCCGAACAGCTTTCTGCCCGGACTTCCTCTTTTACAACTTTCTCCACCCGTGCCTTGCAAGCGTTTATCTTCCGTCCCAGCTTGCAATAGTTGTGATAAATTATCCCCGATGTAATGTCAGCAGCTCTATGCAGGGCGGATTGAAAAACCGCGGAATCCACTGCTTATGGCTTCCGGCACCGGAAGAAACATGCATGGCAGTCCTCCCCATGCAGTACACGCCCTTGGTGTACCGTGGAAAAAATCCTTGTCCCGGCGCATAGATGCCCCGTCCCAGCAGACACCACTGACCGCCATGGCCATGACCGCTAAGCACTAGACTTGCCCCGGCAGCAGCATAGCGAGGCAGATCCTCCGGCCGGTGAGCCAGCAGCAGACGAAAACCCGTCCCGGAAAGAGCATGCTTTAATACATCCGTCCCTACCCGGTCCTGCACTCCCGCCAGCGTCCACTGGCATCCTCCCGTTTGCATGATCACATGGGTATTTTCCAGCAGGATCACTCCCAGTTTCTTCAGTTTTTCCCTGTACTGCCGCTCATATAGCGGCAAATTCTGCTCATGATTGCCTTCACAGAAATATACCGGCCCCCGCTGGACTGCCCAGGCGGCAAAGTTCAGAGCATTTTTGCATCTGGCTGGATGATGCCGGTCGAACAAGTCCCCGGTGACTGCCATAAAATCATAGGGCAAAGTGGATGCCAAGGCCATAAGTTCACAACCATCTTTTCCATATGCACAGTCATGGAGATCACTGACCTGAAGAATGGTAAGCCCTTCCAGTTCATCAGGCAGATCTGAAAGATATATATCCCGTTCCACCAGCGTTAGACGATGATTCTCCTCCAATCCCCAGCTCCATACAAATAATACAGTCTGAAGTGCAAGCAACAGCAAAATTTCTGTCAGCATTTAGGAGACTCCAAAATGAACCGCCATGGACGAACCTGATCTTCCGCAGAGGCATAGCCTATGCCGACTCGCGGAGCAGTGGTAATGGAAAAGTTCTTTCCGTCATCCCATAAGGACAAACGGGAAAATGTAAGCAGATCTTCCCCGTTGAAACTCCTGTCGATCCCCAATGCTTTGGTAAGGCGACCTGGTCCCTCCGCTCCCTGGCAACAGCGAATAAGCACTCCCTCCGGATGCTCCTCCGGCCCGGTGATGATATTCAACAGGCAGTGTATGCCGTAGCACAGGTATACATACACATATCCGCCCCGGCGATACAGCATTTGAGTCCGCGGCGTTTTACCCTTGTGAGCATGGCAGGCCGTATCTTCCTCCCCGAAATACGCTTCCGTTTCCGTAATGCGCAGCGTTATATCCCCTACCCGCAAGAGCTTCCCTATTAAAGCAGGCGCTGCCATTGGCGCAGGCAACTCATAGATAGCCGGATCCAACGGTCTCATTGCGGTATGCTGTCAGCTATGAGCCGATCCATGATATGATCATAATTCAGGTGGGGCAGCAGACAATTGCTGCAATCCTTGATGCCGTTAGGCAGTATCACAAAGGCCCCGCCGCAATCCTTCTTCAGATACAGGGGACAGTAACAGAATTGACAGGAAAATCTTGCCTCATCCACTCCTTTATGACAGGGAAAATAGGGGCACGCACGATTCTGCACGAACTTCCAGGCAGGAGGCGTTTCTTTATGGGAACGTCCTTTTTCCCATTCCGCCCGTGTCATGGAATACAGCCATTGATCCTCTACCTTTTCATCCGGGTAAAAATAGTCAGCCTGCCGCAGAATGCCTTCCCGGATGAATCCGCATTTTTCGCATACTCGCCGGGATCCCTCATTGTCTTTTGCATGGCGTACCATGACCATATCCAAACCCAGGGTGCCGAAAGCATAGTCCAGCACACCCCGGACCGCTTCCGGCATAAGCCCCATGCCCCAATACGGTTTGGCCAGCACATAGCCGATCTCCCGGCTGTTTACTCTTTCGGCATTGCGCAGCTTATCCGGATGCAGTCCTATGGCACCGATGATCTTGCCCGTAGGTTTATAAACCAGGCACATCTCCACCCCGGGTCTGACCACATCGGTCAAATACTCCCGGCTCTCTTCCGGACTCCTATGGGGCAGCCATCCGGCCCGAGGGCCTACTTCCGGATCGCTCATGTAGCTTTCAAAGGCTTCCCACGCATCATCCGGTGACCAGTTCCGGGCGTACACTCTTTCCGTTTCAAAAATCTTATCCATTTGCTTCTTTCTCTCCTTATTCATCCAACACCAGATCTGCCATAACGCTTTGTCCCATAAGCACTGCAAGGTCTCTTATCCCGGCCCGTATCTCTTCATGAGAAAAATCAAAAAGTTGGAGCCAGCTCTCTTCCTTATCATTGAGCCAGCCGTAAAAGTCCAATCCCTCTTTGAGAAGCATGGCATCCTTCGGAGACTGTTCCAATGCCGCAAAGAACTTGTTTTCTCCTTCGTTGATCCTTCCCTGAGCCGCCAGATCCATAAGGCCCATACTTTTCCCGACCGCTTCGACTTCTATCAGTGTGGAATCCATTTGTTCCCCTGTCTGTCCTGTAAGCAGTTTGGCCAGTGCCTGGATCAGTAACCGTATCTGCAGCATCACATATCCAGTTTCCAGCATTCTGCCGCCTCCTTCACTTTATAAAAAGTATAGCATACTCCCCTTCCTTCGTGAATACTTTTCCTGTGTTAAAACGGTTTTTTCTTGACATAAACACAAAAGTTTGGTATAGTGAACAAACTTTGAGGGAGTAGATGGCTCTAAACGTGAGTGGCAAGTCAACAGACTGACGGCAACACCATCTGGCTTGTCTTAAACAGCGAGACTCAAGTGCGGCGGTGCTGTGCTTGAGCATGGAGTGCAGGTGCGGGATGCGCCTGATTTTTTTATGATCCGGAGGACACTTGTATGGATTTTGTTGAATTGCTGCTGATTGCCATTGGACTGTCTATGGATGCTTTTGCCGTATCTATCTGCAAAGGCCTCAGCGCAAAAAAACTGAACTGGAAACATTATGTGTGCATTGGTGCTTGGTTCGGCGGCTTTCAGGCACTTATGCCCACTCTTGGATATTTTTTAGGCAGCAGCTTTGAAAAATATATTACCAGTTTCGACCACTGGATCGCCTTTGCACTGCTGAGCCTTATTGGGCTCAATATGCTCAGAGAGGGTCTTTCTAAAGAAGAGACCGAAGCAGAAGATGCATCCTTTACTTTTCGCTCCATGTTGGTACTGGCTATAGCCACCAGTATAGACGCTTTGGCTGTGGGTATTACCTTTGGTTTACTGCCAGATGTGCGGATTTTGCCTTCGGCTTTGCTTATCGGCTGCACTACTTTTATTTTCTCAGCCGTTGGCCTGAAGGTAGGGAACGTATTCGGACTGAAATACAAGAGTAAAGCAGAGATTGCCGGCGGCGTGATCCTTATTCTGATCGGCCTAAAGATCCTGCTGGAGCATCTGGGCGTGCTGAGTTTTTAAGCACCAAACAAGACAACAACTTCCCCTGCATGAAAACCTGTGCAGGGGATTTTTATGCACCGCACCAAAAAAATGATAGAAGCATTGCAGACCGAAAGGATATGAAATCCACAGGTATGAACACCGCCTGAATCGTTTTTGATGGTAGAGCCTAACCGCATCCGTATATATCAGCCTGCAGATTAAAGATCCCCCGGCAGAACCGGGGGGATCCATTGCTTTATGTATTTTGGAAACAGTCAGATCAGACGATACCCTGACCCAGCATGGCATCGGCCACCTTCTTGAAACCGGCAATGTTGGCACCGGCCACCAGATTGTAGCCCAGGCCGTACTCTTCGGCAGCTTCCACGGAAGAAGTGTAAATATTGTGCATGATGGTATGCAGCCACTTATCCACTTCCTCGGCGGACCAGCTCAGGCGCTCGGAGTTCTGGCTCATCTCCAGACCGGATACGGATACGCCGCCGGCATTAACCGCCTTGCTGGGGGCAACGGTGAGGCCCTTGTCCATGAGGAAGTACAGAGCTTCGTTGGTGGTAGGCATGTTGGCGACCTCGATATAATATTTGAGGCCGTTATCCAGCATCTGCTGTGCTTCCTTCATGCCGATCTCATTCTGATAAGCGCAGGGCATGCAGATATCCACCTTAACACCCCAGGGCTTCTGCTTGGGGAAGAAGGGAACGCCAAACTTGTCGGCATAGTCCTGCACCCGGTTGCGGTTGCTTGCGCGCATCTCCAGCATGTAATCGATCTTCTCCTGCGTTACAACGCCGGCTTCATCGTAGATATAGCCGTCAGGACCGGAAAGGGTGACCACCTTGGCTCCCAGCTGGGCTGCCTTGGTGCAAACGCCCCATGCCACGTTGCCGAAACCGGAAACGGCAATGGTTTTGCCTTCCATGGTGGTCCCATCATGCTTAAGAACATCCTCAGCATAATAGATGGCGCCAAAGCCGGTAGCTTCCGGACGGATCAGGCTGCCGCCAAAGGAGCGGGCCTTACCGGTGAAGGTACCGTTATCATAGGAGTTGACGATACGCTTATACTGACCGAACATATAGCCGATCTCACGGCCGCCCACGCCCAAATCGCCGGCGGGAACGTCCACATTCTGACCGATATGCCGATAGAGCTCGGTGATAAAGCTCTGGCAGAAACGCATGATTTCCATATCGCTCTTGCCAGTGGGATCGAAGTCGGCGCCGCCCTTGCCTCCGCCCATAGGCAGGCTGGTCAGGCTGTTTTTGAAGGTCTGCTCAAAGCCGAGGAACTTCATGACGGACTGATTGACGTGAGAAGCAAAACGCAGACCCCCTTTGTAAGGCCCGATGGCGCTGTTGAACTGCACCCGGAAACCGCGGTTCACCTTCACTTCACCTGCATCGTTGACCCAGGGTACCCGGAACTGGATGATACGCTCCGGCTCAGTCAGCCGCTCCAGCAGAGCTGCCTTTTCATACTCGGGGTGCTTTTCGATCACCTTTTCCAGGGAACGAAGAACCTCTTCTACGGTCTGAATGAACTCGGTCTGGCCGGGATCCCGACGCTTTACGTCCTCGATGACTCTCTCGATGTATGCGTTCATACTATCCTCCCAAAAATTTCGCTTCCTCCTGCGCCAAAGCCGAGCGCACAGATGCGCCTAAGTGGTGCAGGATTTCTTGCAGCTTCATCATATCACATGGGCAAAAGTTGTCAATAGCCTTAAAATGATATACTATTTTACGTTTTGAAAAATGTGCCGTGCAGGGGATAATTCTTATTTTTCTCAAGTTTTTCACATTTCCATCCCCTTTCGTGTAGAATCCGCACGTCCGATTAGATATGATAAAAAATCCCCCGTAGCTCAAGGGCATACGGGGGTCTACAGAGGGGAATCCTATGAACTTGTTGCCAGGAGATTACTTGATTACCTGCTGGGGTTCATGCTCCTGCCCTTCCGGATGATCCTTCCGGCGAACCACTACATTCACCAGAATGCCCAGAATCAGTGCGCAGGCTACGGAGGTGATAGTCACTTTACCGAAAGTCAGAGTCAGGCCGCCTACACCCGCAATGAGGATGGCAGAAACCACAAACAGGTTCCGATTATCGTTAAGATCCACATCCTGGCACATTTTCAGTCCGGACACTGCGATAAAGCCGTACAGAGTCAGGCACACGCCGCCCATGACGCAGGCAGGGATGGAATCCAGGAAGGCTACTACCGGAGAAAGGAAAGCCACCAGCATGGCCAGAACCGCTGCGCCGGTGATGCTCACTACGGATGCATTCCGGGTGATGGCCACGCATCCAACGCTTTCACCGTAAGTCGTATTGGGGCAGCCGCCAAAGAATGCACCCGCCATGGAGCCGATGCCGTCGCCCAGAAGGGTGCGGGCCAGACCGGGATCAGTCAGCAGATCCTGATTAATGATGGTGGACAGGTTCTTATGGTCTGCAATATGCTCGGCAAAGACCACGAAGGCCACGGGTACATAAGCCACAGCGATAGCCCCTACATATGCGCCATTCAGCTCGCCTACCCCCTTGAGCGCCGTTACAAAGGTAAATTCAGGAAGAGTCAGGAAGGTTTTGAGCGTGACACCGTCCGCTACCAGTGCCTTAAAGGGAGCAAAGTCGATAATCAGAAGGGAATCATTTCCGGTGGCCATGCCGATCAGCGTAAACGCCAGCGCTACCGCATACCCGGCCATGATGCCAATGATAAAGGGAACCAGCCGAGCCCGCTTGCTGCCGAAAATGGAGCAGATAATAACCACAAACAAAGTGACCAGACCGCACAGCAGCGCAACGTTGGGGGAAGCTGCGGCAACATTTTCTATGGTCACATCGCCCCGAAGCATATCGCCTACGGCATTGCCGGCCAGGCTGAGACCAATGATAGCCACGGTGGGTCCGATGACTACGGCGGGCATAAGCTTATTAATCCACTGCACACCTGCCGCCTTTACGGCGATGGCCAGGATCACATACACCAAACCGGCAAAAGCGGCGCCCAGGATCAGCCCCAGATACCCCAGCGTCATGGATGTAGCCCCTGCAAAGGCCGCAAACATGGAGCCCAGAAAAGCGAAGGAAGAGCCCAGAAACACAGGGCTGCGGAACTTGGTAAACAGCTGATAGACAATGGTGCCGACACCTGCGCCGAACAATGCAGCGGAAGCGGTCATCCCATTTCCCACTACGGCAGGCACAGCTATGGTTGCAGCCATGATAGCCAGCAGCTGCTGGAAGGAGAAAGCAATTAGTTCGGAGAATTTGGGTTTGTCTTTAATGTTGTAGATGAGATCCATGTTTTTTACTCCCTTCATGATCCGTTTTGTCCTGTTTCCTGTATGCTATACCCCCGCAGGGGACGACTTACATCTATTCATCGATCATACAGCTTTACGCCGTACGGTTCGTTATCGATAGCCGGAACGGTGACGGCCACCATTTCTTCTTTGGAAGTAGGTATGTTCTTGCCCACGAAATCGGCACGGATCGGCAGTTCCCGATGCCCCCTGTCCACCAGCACCGCCAGTTGGATGGAAGCCGGCCGCCCATAATGAAATACACCTTCGATGGCTGCCCGGGCCGTGCGGCCTGTATAGAGCACATCATCTACCAGCACGCAGTTCTTTCCTGCAAGCTCCACGGGGATGCAGGTATCTCCGGCATCCGGAAGAGGGGTCAGCTCACTCAGATCATCCCGGTACAGAGTGATATCTATGTACCCCACGGGCACCTCTGCTCCCTCGAACCGCCGGATGTTTTCAGCGATCTCCCGGGCCAGAGGCAATCCCCGGCGTTTGATCCCAAGCAGCAGCAACCCTTCGGTGCCCTTGTTCCGCTCCAGGATCTCATGGGTCATACGTTTGAGGGAACGACCCACCGCCGCCTCATCCATGATCTCAGCCTTATACTGCATGAAAGCTCCTTTCTTTTCGATACAGGGCAACAAAAAAGCCTGCCGATGCGGCAGGCTTGTTCCATGCATTTTAGCCGGGCTCTAATGCGCCCAACATTTCTATGGTGACCTTGCCGGCATCTCTGTACCGATTAAAAATCATTGTCAGTATACTAACACAAGGTCCCTGATTTGTAAAGGGGAAAAATATTTTTTTGTGGAACATTTGCGGGCAGGACGAATCAATCGTCCTCTTCTTCCTCCATAGCATCCAGATCCTCTTCCAGTTCTTCATCCTCCGCATCTTCTTCATTTGTACCTGCTGGCCCTTTTTTCTGAATATCCCGGCATTTAAAGTACAATCCGACAGCTAATATTATACAGCCTGTGATCACCATGGAGCGGCTCACCGGTTCTTCCTCTTCCCCGTCAGCCGGCAAAGGTGTATCCTCAGTCGCAGGCGCATCTGTCGACATCAGGGTATCTGTATGGTCAGCCGGTGTCGTCAGTGCATCTGTGTGAGCAGTGGTTTGCTTCGGTGCCGGTGTATCCGCAGGCACTGTTTTTTCTTCCGATGCCTTAGCACTTTTTCTGCACAAAAGGCTATCGTCTATGCCTGCAAACGGATGTGTCCCCGGATCCTGTACCGCACTGTAAGAAAGGCCAAAGTCCGCTATGGAATACTTATAGTCATCCGCAACCCTATAGGCATGATAAGAGAACTGGCTGGCATGCTTTTTATAAGCGTCATTGGCTACTTCTACTGCCGTTTTCCCGTCAAAAGCGGTTAAGGCGCGCCTGGTATCCAGCTGAATTTTATTTTCAGGGTAAAGATGCGTATATGCTTTCTGCACCTGCCATACCCCATATTTCTCCGCGGATTCCCTGTCATAAGTTGAATCCGCTGCAAGAGGAATGGCATCCAGGGCACATCGTGCCGTTTGTTTATGCTGCCAATGGCCATACTCTCCCTCCAGATCCTGTGTAAAGACCACCAACGGCTTATACTGTCGATAGCAGCGCACCATATATTGCAGCACGATGTCATATGAAAACTGGACAGCGGAAAGGTATTTTTCCAAATATACGTCCGGCAGCATGGAAAACAATGGATAGCCTCGCTCTCCCATGGTCCAGGCCCCCATCAGAGCTTCGTTCAAGCGCAGCCGCTGCTGATAGGTCATATACAGAATGACACCGGTATATCCGTCCTCGGCCCCAAGCAAAGGCATAACCGCTCCCAGCCAGATGGCGTCATCATCAAAATGAGTAGCCACCACCAGGAAATCCAGCTTTTCCGGAGTAGGCTGCCAATCATAACACCAGGGTTCCGGCAAAGCCCCCTCCCCATATAAATACAGATCGCTGATGCTGACTACGGCATCTTCCAAACCCTGCAGTTCTATATACTGCGTATTCTGGGGAACGGATAAAACTTCGTTATGAAAAGGAAAGGGAGTATTTACTTCTTCCAGCAGGATATTGTTTTTATCCAGAAACCGGACGGAACGCTTCGGAGCAGCATATTCCCAGGCAATGCAAAGCCAGGCGGGCTGGGATTCTCGAATATCGATGTGCAATGGATATTCGGCGCTTACAGAAAAACTTGTATCCAGATCCCGATCCCGCACCTGCCGCGGATATCCCGGCATATCTGACGAGTAATGAATTCTATCCGTCAGCACAGAGGCCTTCGGTGCAGCCGAAGCCTCCGGACCTTCCGTTTTTTCCTCTCCCATTGCACTGTCAGGAAATAGGAAAAGCAAAACCAGCAGCAGGCAGATAAAACGCATATACGCCCTCCATTCTTATTAAAAGAACAAACAGGAAGCGCCTCAAGCGCTCCCTGTCAGTCCCAACAGAAAGGGAGTTTTTACTCCCGATAGCTGTCCACCAGAGTCAGCGCTACCTCTAGTGCCTTACCCTTATGCTGGGCGGAGATGCGCAGCAGATCCTCGTCCGTGATGTCATGGTCCATGCCAGTGCCATAACGAGCAATAATGGCAATGGAAGCGTACTTCATGCCCATTTCCCGACTCAGAGGTGCTTCGGGCACGAGCGTAACGCCCAGTATCTGCGCCCCCAGTTCCCGCATCATGCGCACTTCTGCAGCTGTTTCATACCGGGGGCCGTCGGTACAGGCATACACGCACCGTCCTTCGTAAGGAATATCCCGCTCTTTGATGATGTGTTCCAGTGCATCATTCATATCCTCGTCAAATACGGAATCCATACCCACATGGGTCACCAGCCGGTGTTCCCGGCGGAAAGTGCTCTCCCGCAGACGGGTAAAATCAATAAAATCGGAAATCAGACTGAAGCTGCCCAGTTTATGCGTATAATCACAGGTACCGGCAATGGATGCACTGACGATGTGGGTCACGCCGCACAGATACAAAGCATAAATGTTAGCCCGGTAATTTGTCTCATAGGCATCCTCTACCAGAGAAAGGCTGTGCCTGGTCAACAGAATGACCTCGTTGCCGGCAGGCGTGGTGGCGTGATAGACCTTCACACTGCCGTAAGGGGTGGTAATGACCTCGGAATAGTGAGGCAGATGGATGGAGTCTTCAGACTGACAGCCAACGATGGCGAATTTCATGCAGATGCTTCCTTTCTCCCAATGCGGGTAAAAAATTATCAGCGGTCTAAACCGAAAAATCAAAACTGAGATATGACGGCAAGCAGCAACGCATCACTGTCCTTTGCAAGGCCCTGCTTTGTTTGTATATCTACCAGTTCAAAAGCCTTCAGCACTTGCCGCCACTGAGCAGCCGTACGTTTTTGGGCGCTCTGCACAGCCTTTTTTGCAGCATAGGGGCTGCCTCCCAGCAATTTTGCTGCGGCTTCCGGAGTCTTTCCCGTTTCCAGATGCTCCCTGGCCGTCAATATAAGCTTCAGCCGCCCGCACAGAAAAGCAGCCAGACCCAAAGCATTTTCCCCCTGCTGCAAAGCCTGTCGAAGCATGGTCAGGCCCTGCGCCCTGCGCCCCGCCAGAAGTGTTTCCAATAGCTCAAAAACCTGAAACTCCGCAGTAGGAGTCACTACGCTGTCCAAAACGGCCTCCGTAACCTCGCCGCAGGGGCCAACAAAATCGGCAGCCTTGGAAAATTCGTTTCGCAGTCGGTATGCATCATATCCTACCTTGTCTGCCAGAAGTCCTGCCACACTGCGGCTAAGACCCACGTTTTTCAGTCCCGCCTCTCGCAAAAGCATATTCACAGTCCGATCCCTCGTCAGGGGTTCGAACACGGCTACCCTGTTCTTCTGCGCCAGGAGCTTAAACAAAGGATCCGTTTTTTTGCAGGCACCCCTGCAAAGCAGCAGCAGCACCGTAGTATCCGGTAAAAACAGAAGTCTGTCTTTTTCTAACAGGCCGCGAGATACGCTCTCGTCCCACTCCTTTACCTCCACCAGACGAAAGCTGTCAAACAGAGGCAGCTGATCGCAGGCTGCAAAGACTTCGGACGCTGCAGCAGGCCGGGTAAAGCTCTGCCGGTTCAGTTCCCGAAAGCCCGGGTCCAGCAGTTCTTCTACTCGTACGGCAGCTTCCTGCTTGGTGAGTTCCTCCTCCCCGCACAGCAGATAAGCACCCTTCAGGGAGCGATTTTTCGTAGCCTGATAGAATTCCGTTTCATTCATATGCATTATATTACCACGGCAGATGAAAATAGGCAACCGGCGAGAAAGATATAATACCTCTGACCGGCATGGCTTATTGTTTTGAAAAATCCGCCTGCTTTTTTACGGGTATCGTTTTTTACACGAAAATCCGGTGCAAATTTATTTTGTCGATACAGCATCTTCGCTGCGGCAGGAATATTGCCCCCGGCAACGTTCGTTCATGCCGGTTCAGTCCTTCGGCACGAAATTTTTCCTGCATTTTTTCGAGGAGAAAGGTGTTTATCTCTTGCAAAGGAACATGTGCATTGCTATAATGAATTGGTTGTTTGAAAGAATATACGCAAGCACATTTTCTAGGAGGTATGAACTGTGGCACACAAATATGTTTACCTGTTCTCCGAAGGTTCCAAAGACATGCGCAACCTTCTGGGCGGCAAAGGTGCGAACCTGGCCGAAATGACCAACATTGGGCTGCCTGTTCCTCAGGGATTCACTATCACCACCGAGGCCTGCACCCAGTACTATGAGGACGGCCGCCGGATCAACGAAGAGATCCAGGGTCAGATCATGGACTACATTTCCAAGATGGAAGAGATCACCGGCAAGAAGTTCGGCGATAAGGAGAACCCCCTGCTGGTTTCCGTCCGTTCCGGCGCCCGCGCATCCATGCCCGGCATGATGGATACCATTTTGAATCTGGGTCTTAACGAAGACGTAGTTCGGGTCATTGCCGAAAAATCCAACAACCCCCGCTGGGCCTGGGACTGCTACCGGCGGTTCATCCAGATGTTCTCCGACGTGGTCATGGAAGTGGGCAAGAAATATTTTGAAAAGCTCATCGACGAAATGAAGGCACGCAAGGGCATCACCTTTGACGTGGAACTTTCCGCCGAGGATCTTCATGAGCTGGCAGAACAGTTCAAGGCCGAGTACAAAAAGCAGCTTGGCAAGGACTTCCCCACCGATCCCAAAGAGCAGCTTTTTGAGGCCATCAAGGCCGTGTTCCGTTCCTGGGATAACCCCCGCGCCAATATCTACCGTATGGACCATGATATCCCCTATTCCTGGGGTACTGCCGTTAACGTGCAGATGATGGCTTTCGGCAACATGGGAGATGACTGCGGCACCGGCGTTGCTTTCACCCGCTCCCCCGCTACCGGCGCCAAGGGTCTCTTCGGCGAGTTCCTGACCAATGCCCAGGGCGAAGACGTGGTCGCAGGCGTCCGTACTCCCATGCCCATCAGCGAGATGGAGCAGAAATTCCCCGAAGCCTTTGCCCAGTTTGTAGATGTATGCAAGACTCTGGAGAACCATTATCACGACATGCAGGACATGGAGTTCACTGTGGAGCACGGCAAGCTTTTCATGCTCCAGACCCGCAACGGCAAGCGCACCGCTTCCGCCGCTATCAAGATTGCCTGTGATCTTATTGACGAAGGCATGATCACTGAAGAAGAAGCCCTCATGCAGATCGACGCCAAGAGCCTGGATATGCTTCTGCATCCCCAGTTCGACGCCGAAGCGCTGAAGAAAGCCAATCCCGTGGGTAAGGGCATTGCCGCTTCCCCCGGTGCTGCTGCCGGTCATATTGTTTTCACCGCTGAAGACGCCGTTGCCCATGGAAAGAAGGGCGAAAAAGTCGTTCTGGTACGGTTGGAGACTTCCCCCGAAGACATCGAGGGCATGAAGTACTCTCAGGGTATCCTCACCGTCCGCGGCGGCCAGACTTCTCACGCTGCCGTTGTGGCCCGCGGCATGGGTACCTGCTGCGTTTCCGGCTGCGGCGACATCAAGATGGATGAAGAGAACAAGCGCTTCACCCTCCACGGAAAGGAATACCACGAAGGAGACGATATCTCTCTGGACGGCTCCACCGGCAATATCTATGACTGCCTGATCCCCACCGTGCCCGCAGACCCCAACTCCGGTTATTTCGGCCGCATCATGGATCTGGCTGACAAGTACAAGACCATGGGCGTGCGCACCAATGCGGATACTCCCAAGGATGCCCGTCAGGCTGCGGCCTTTGGTGCACAGGGTATCGGCCTGTGCCGCACGGAGCATATGTTCTTTGACCCCGCCCGTATCGGCGCTTTCCGCGAGATGATCTGCGCAGAAACTCTGGAAGAGCGGGAAGCTGCTCTGGCCAAGATTGAGCCCATGCAGCAGGCTGACTTTGAAGGTCTCTTTGAAGCACTGGACGGCCATCCTGTGACCATCCGCTTCCTGGATCCCCCCCTCCATGAGTTTGTTCCCACCGACGAGGCCGACATTGAAGCGCTGGCCAAGGCTCAGGGTAAGACTGTGGCTTACATCAAGCAGGTCATTGCGGATCTCCATGAGTTCAACCCCATGATGGGTCACCGTGGCTGCCGTTTGACCGTCACTTATCCCGAAATCGCAGTTATGCAGACCCGTGCCATCATCAAGGCCGCTATCAATGTCCAGAAGCGTCATTCCGACTGGAAGGTCGTGCCCGAAATCATGATCCCCCTGGTAGGCGAGCTCAAGGAGTACAAGTTCGTTAAGAAGTATGTGGTGGAAACCGCTGATGCCCTCATCAAGGAAGCCAGTATTGCTCTGGAATATGAAGTGGGCACCATGATTGAGATCCCCCGTGCTGCCCTGACTGCCGATGAGATCGCTGCAGAGGCTGACTTTTTCTGCTTCGGCACCAACGACCTGACCCAGATGACCTTTGGCTTCAGCCGTGACGATGCCGGCAAGTTCCTTCCTGCCTATTACCAGAACAAGATCTACGAGAGCGATCCCTTTGCCCGTCTGGATACCGTGGGCGTTGGCAAGCTCATGCGGCTGGCCGTTGAGCTGGGGCGCAAGGCTAATCCCAAGCTTCACTGCGGTATCTGCGGTGAGCATGGCGGTGATCCTTCCTCCATTGAGTTCTGCAACGAGATTGGACTTAACTACGTTTCCTGCAGCCCCTACCGGGTGCCCATCGCCCGTCTGGCCGCTGCACAGGCTGCTATCCGGGCCAAAAAGAACTAACCGACAAATTAAAAAAGGAGCGGATCAACCGCTCCTTTTTTTACCCATGTTTGTATCCACACTTCTCCATGCACAATACAGCAGAATCACCAGGGAGGCAATCTCATGATATGCAGGCACATTCGACAAGAAGATCAACACATGGCTCCATGGGCCGGAGGCTGTACTTGCCAGTTGGCCATATGGCCGCCGGAAGCACAGTATGCCGACAGAAATTTTCTTTGGCGCATCAGTGCCGCCGAAGCAACCGTGGAAGAATCCGATTATACGTCTCTGCCAGATTATGAACGGCTTTTATGTACTACTTCCGGAACCATTCGGCTGCAGCACGGAGAAAAGCCGCCGGTGCTCCTTGCTCCCTATGAGATACATCATTTTGATGGTGGTATTCCTACCCACAGCTGGGGTCAATGCAAAGATTTTAATCTGATGTTCCGAAAGGGGCATTGCCGGGGCAGTATGGAAGCACTCTCCCTTGCAAATTCAAAGGAACCGCTTCTTCTGGATACCCGGAAGGCGGACTGGCTGCTGCTATACTGTGTATTTGGAAAAGTGTACACATTGGATAAAACGATCTCCGTAAGAGAGGCATTGCTGCTGACAAGGCCGGAAAACTTTTTCCTTACCGGCGATGCAGGAAGCCACATCATGATCGTGCGGATCTGGGCAGACCACCACTTATTGAATCGGTAACAGCCACATATGCAGCAGCAGTGCTTCCATCGGAAAACAAAGGAGAAATATCCGCTGCATTATGTCGCAGTCCGATTATGATTGAATAATTCATAATGAAAAACTCATACTCTGTTCACACTTTTGCGACGCTTTCGTTGCCTTCCGGTAGTATACTGTTTATGTTTTCATGGGAAATTGATCCATGAAAGCAGGAGGTAAATCTCATATGAAGAAAAAAGCTGCCGCATGGATTCTGTGTGCATTGCTGCTTATATGCGCACTTCCCTTTTCCGTACTGGCGGAAGCTGCTACAGACGCCCCCAGCGGAGATCGCCGTGCGACCCTGGGAGCAGATCTTACGTTGGAACAGCGTGATCAGATCTATAAAGACTTTTCCCTGACCCCGGGAGAGGTTCGGGAACTTACCGTGACCAACAAGGAGGAACGCACCTATCTGGAAGGATTGGTATCTGAAAGAAAAATAGGCAGCCGAGCTCTGTCCTGTTCGTTTATCACCATTCTTCCGGAAGGATCCGGGCTGGATGTAACGCTGCACAACATTAACTACTGTACGGAGGCCATGTATAAGAATGCCTTGGCCACCGCCGGTATTACCGATGCCAAGGTGCTTATCAGCGCCCCATTCCCCGTCTCCGGTACTGGCGCGCTTACCGGTATCTACAAGGCTTATGAGGACATGACTGGTGTCAGCCTGAATGATCTGGCTAAAAAGCTTGGCGCCGAGGAGCTGGTGCTTACCGGAGAGCTGAGCGAATATATAGGCAGCGAGCAGGCAGCCGGTCTGCTTTCCGAACTGAAGCAGATCCTGGACAACACTGCCCAAATGAGTGATGCAGAAGTACTGGAAGAGATAAAAAAGATCGCCGCCGCTTACAATGTGGATCTGTCCGATGCCATGTATAAGCAGGTTCTGTCTCTTTGCCGAAAGCTGGAAGGCCTCAATGAAGAACAGCTGCAAAAAGAGCTTACCAGCCTTTCTCAAAAAGCACAGAAAGCCGGGCAGGCAGTCAAGACCGTCCAGCGGGTCTATGAAAGCGTAAAAACGTTTTTTGAACAGGCAGGAGAATTTTTCAGCAACCTGTTTTCCGGCTGGTGGAGATAATACAACAAAAAAGAGCCCACATGGCTCTTTTTTTATTGTATTGAATTCCTCCTCTATGCCACACCGTGCCTATTGCCCCGCACTTACCTGTTCTTCTCTCCCAGTGCTCGTTTCACTCTCCAGAGTTCTTCCTCTTCCAAAGAAGCCGTTACATAAGTCCCCTCCGCTTCATGGCGCTCCACCAGAATATGTCCCGTTCCGCGCAGCACCTGCATGGCTTCGTAACGGTCATAGGGAATGCACAGCTCTACCTCCCGGCGGCCGGCGGTAAGCGTCTCCTCTATCCGTTCCAGCAGGAGTAAAAGGTTCTCACCCGTTTTAGCGCTGATATGCACATAGTTTCCCCGGTGCGCCGGATTGGCCTGCTCTTTATCCGTTTTATTATACACCTCCAACCGTGGTGTATTTCCGGCTCCAAGGGAAGAAAGCACTTGTTCCACCACCTGCATCTGCACCTCATAATGCGGACAGGCGCTGTCAATAACATGCAGAATAAGATCCGCTTCCCGCACTTCTTCCAGTGTGGAACGGAATGCCTCCACCAGCTCCGTGGGCAGTTTATTAATGAATCCTACCGTATCCGAAAGAAGGATCCGAGTGCCTTTGGGCAAAGTTACTTGCCTTACTACAGGATCCAGCGTGGCAAAAAGTTTATCTTCCGCCAGCACCTGTGCCTCTGACAATGCGTTAAGCAGCGTACTCTTACCGGCGTTTGTATAGCCTACCAGCGCCACCAGCGGCACCCCCTGCTTGTCCCGTGCGGTACGCCGCAGGGAACGCTGCTTTTCTACCTCTGCCAGTTCCTGTTCCAATTCATAGATACGCCTGCGGATCCGCCGCCGGTCTATTTCCAACTTCTTTTCACCAGGGCCCCGCATGCCAACCCCTGCGCCCTGCCGGGTAAAGGTGGTTTCTGTACCCAGCAGACGGGGAAGTCTATATTTCTGCTGCGCCAGCTCCACCTGAATACGCCCTTCCCGAGTAGCCGCCCGAGAAGCAAATATATCCAATATGAGCATGGTGCGGTCAATGACCGGCGTTTGCAATATGTTCTCCAGATTGCGGATCTGAATGGCCGTAAGTTCATCATCAAAAATAAACAGCTCGCATTCCATGGCACTGCCCATAAGCCGCAATTCGTCTGCCTTGCCGGAACCGATATAGGTGGCGCTGTCTAAAGCACGTTTCTTCTGGGAAGCCCGGCCCACCACCTCTACCCCGGCAGTTTTGGCCAGTTCATTTAATTCCTCAAGCGTATCGTATCCTTCGTTTCCTTCGATGCCCACCAGTATCGCCCGCTCCGGGCGGCTTTCCGTTACTTCATAAGCAGGCCCTTTAAGGCGGTCATCAGCCTCCGCAATAGCTGCCAGCAATGCTTTATGAGGAAGACGGCACCAGACTATGGGACCGTAGATCAGAGGCTGCCGCTGCCCGGCTTCGTCCTTTTCTCCCA
Source organism: uncultured Eubacteriales bacterium (assembly GCA_900545265.1). Classification (GTDB taxonomy): domain Bacteria; phylum Bacillota; class Clostridia; order Christensenellales; family CAG-138; genus RUG472. The sequence goes on along the minus strand of UQYI01000004.1, from coordinate 62,427 downwards.
CGTAGGCAGCATAAAGGCTGGTAGGCTTGCCCTCCCGTACACCTACAGCGCACATGGCATCCAGGCGCATGCTGTTGAGAGTCCCCAGATCCACCTCACTGAGATATCCGCTGCCGTTTGGATGGGTGTGGATGCACCGGACACCGCAGAGCCGGTCTATATTGCGTACCAGCCGCATATCGGGCATGGAAACGGTACTTCCGTCCCCGATGCTCACATCGGCGATCTTTCCGCCCCGCGAAATGTATACGGAGATCTCCCGCCTGATCTCTCCGGTAAAATAGGCCATACTCTCCAACAGCTCCCGGCTTAAAAAGACCCCCGTGGGCTGTTCCATATCATATAGAGACTGCATCTGTTTGAGCAGGGAATCACGTATCCCTGCAGTGTTTCCATGTATCTTCTGTTCCATAAAAGAAAGTATACCATAGTCAGGGTAAAAAAGCGATTGTATACGGAAAGAAAAATGGTATAATGAGAACGAAAAGGCGCACAGGGAACTTGAGAGCACTGTGCAAAAACAGGAAAGGAAGATTTTTATGCGTCAGGATGCCAACGCCCTTATGGAATACCTGAAAAAATGTGTATCCCCCTATCATGGAGCTGCCGTTACCATGGAACTCCTGCGGGAAGAAGGATTTACGGAACTGCCTTTGAACGGAGCCTGGCAACTTGCTCCCGGAGGACGCTACTGTGTTGCCTGCCATGGCACCATGGCGGTTGGCTTTACCATTGGAGAAAGTTTTGCTCCCGAAGATGGATTCCACATTGCTGCCAGCCATTTGGACTGGCCCTGCCTGTACATTAAGCCCGATCCCGAACAGATAGCAGGCGGCTGCCTGAAGCTCTCTGTAGAGCCTTACGGTGGGTTGATCCTGAACACATGGCTGGACAGACCCCTCTCCTGTGCCGGTTTGGTCACTCTGAAGGGAGAAAGCTCTATGCGCCCCCGGGAAGTGCTTTTTGACTTTGGCAGGCCCGTATGCACCATACCAAACCTGGCTATCCATATGAACCGGGAGGTCAATAAGGGCGTAGCCATGAATCCTGCCAAAGATATGCTGCCTCTGGCTGCCACGATAGAAAAGGAATTCAACAAAAACGGATATTTCATTCGTGAACTGGCTAAAGCAATTCCCTGCCAGCCGGAGGATATCCTCTCTTTTGATCTGGTAGTTTACAACGCTGAATCGCCTTCTCTGGTAGGATTTGAGCAGGATATGCTCTCCAGTCCCCGGCTGGACAATCTTACCAGCGCCTTTGCAGGATTGGCAGGCATTACCGCGCCTCAGCGGAAAACCGGAGTAAACGTTGCTGCTTTCTTTGATAATGAGGAGATCGGCAGCCGTACCAAATCCGGTGCAAACAGCGGCACCTTGGGCTTTATTATGGAAAAGATTGCCCTCTCCATGGGGCTGGATCGGGAAGGATACTTGAACGCCCTGCTGTCCGGTTTCCTGCTCAGCTGTGATGTGGCCCATGCCCTGCACCCCAACAAGATGGAATTTTACGATCCCCAGGTCAATGCCCCCATGAACAGCGGCGTAACAATTAAAATGAACTATTCCCAGAGCTACACTACCCAGGCCGGCGGCATCGGCGCCATAGAAGCTTTATGCCTGGAAAACAACATTCCCTATCGCCGGTACATGAATAAGGCGGACAGCAAGGGCGGCGGCACCCTCGGCGGATATGTTGCCAGTGCCTGCTCCATGCAGGCGGTGGATGTGGGCGTGCCTATTCTGGCTATGCATTCCAGCCGGGAACTTATGGGCGTACGGGATCAGCAGGCGCTCAACCGGTTGGTCAGCGCTTTCTTCGGAGCCTGAAAGCAATAAGCAGCGACTTTATATTTACCCACATATCAACAATGAGCAAAGGGAAGCGGTATGGATTCGTCCATGCCGCTTCTTCTTGGGTAATGCTATGATTTTTCGCTGCGTTGTATGAATATCATTTGACATGTGTTTTTAATGCAGCAGCTGATCCATCACTGCTGCATGTTGTACAGAAAATATACATTTCAAATTTCTACCTTCCCTGTTCCTGCCATATCTCAACTGCCAGAAGACGATTTCCGGCTTTTACCGGAGTCCATGCCCTGTTTTAAGGTGGATGTTCACAGTTTCTCCTTTTCCCAGTCTTGACATTTCTTTCACCTTCGGTATAATAGTCAAGAACTTAATTGTTAAAATGTTTATTATTTGAAAGGAGGCACTTTATGGATCCAGACAACACAACCGGTTCGAACTTTTGCCGGTTAGGCCAACTGCTGGTCTATATCAATGCGCTGCGCCGTACAGCTATCTGGAAGGCAGACGGAGGCACCGGCCCCTGCCGGGGGCAGATGCGTGTGCTGCGCTGCATCCTGGAACACCCCGGTTGCGGACAGAAAGATGTAGCCGAACAGTTATATATTTCTCCGGCCGCTGTTGCCGATATTTGCAAACGGTTGGAGCAGGAAGCGCTTATAGAACGCACAGTCGTCCCGGATAATCGGCGCTGCAAGGTTCTCTTTGCCACAGACAAAGGCCGTCAGGTCTCTCAAAAACACCGTGAAACCTTTGCACAGGTGGATAAGCAGACCTTTCAGGGATTTTCCACTCAGGACCTGGATACTTTGAAAGGACTGCTTATGAAAATGATGGAAAACTTGGGCGGATGTCAGGCAGATCCCATGAAGATCTTTGCCCAGCTGGAAGAAAAGGACAGAAAGAAGGTACGATGAAACACAATATCAAACGCATTTTAAGTTATGTAAAAGAGAACAAATGGTTGGCCCTGATCACCATTGTTTGTATGCTGGGGGAAGTCATTTTGGAAATGCAGATCCCTACCACCATGGGCAATCTCATTGATGAGGGTATCAGCACCGGAAACAGCGCTTATGTGCTCCGGGAAGGAGGCTGGATGGTATTGTACGCCGTTCTTTCCATGATTCTTGGGGCTGGCGGCGCCTATTTCGGTGCAAGAGCCGCCAATGGCCTTTCCTACAATTTACGCACGGCTATTTTTGGCGCTGTGGAGGATTTTTCCTTTAAAAATACCGATAAGTTCACCACTCCTTCTCTGGTCACCCGGCTTACGCAGGATATCACCTATGTGCAGCAGGCTTTTATGATGTCCATCCGTATGGCTATGCGCTCCCCTGCCATGCTGATTCTGGCAGCAGTGAAAGCTACCCGTATCTCCGGAGATCTTTCTTTGGTATTGCTGTGCGCCGTGCCTTTATTGGGCCTGTCTCTGGGATATATTGCAATTAAAACTTATCCCCGTTTTCGGGTCATGCTCCATAAATATGATGATCTAAACGCCGCAGCCCAGGAAAACCTTATCGGCATCCGGGTGATCAAGTCATTTGTTCGGGAACCGTATGAATCCGCCAAATATGAAAAAGAGGCGGCAGAAGTTCGCGATGCACAGTTTAAGGCCGAAAAACTCCTTATCTGGAATGGACCTCTTATGTCTTTGGCCATGTATGGCTGCATAATTGCCGTGGTACTGCTGGGCGGCCAGTTTATTGCCCGTGGGCAGATGGAATCCGGTCAGCTGATCGGCTTTATCTCCTATATCTCCTCCATTCTCATGGCACTGATGATGATCAGCATGTATTTTGTGAATCTGGTCATGAGTTCCGCTTCCATGACCCGTATTGTAGAAGTGCTGGATGAAATCCCCGCCATTCCCGAAATCCGTGAAAGCAAGCTTCAGCTGCAGGACGGCTCTGTAGATTTTGACCATGTATACTTCTCCTATAAAGGAGACGGAGAAAACCCTGTTCTTTCTGATATTGACCTGCATATACAGAGCGGGCAGGTCGTGGGAATAATCGGCGGTTCCGGCAGCGGTAAAACCTCATTGGTGCAGCTGATCCCCCGGCTTTACGAAGTCGATCAGGGTGCCGTGCGGGTAGGCGGTCATAATGTTAAGGAATATTCCACCGATACGCTTCGGGATTCTGTGGGTATGGTGCTGCAAAAGAACGTGCTCTTCTCCGGCACCATTAAGGAGAACCTGCGCTGGGGCAATGAACATGCCACAGATGAGGAGATCGAATATGCCTGCAGGGCTGCCTGCGCCCATGATTTTATCAAGAGTTTTCCCAAGGGATATGATACGGACCTGGGGCAGGGAGGCGTTAATGTCTCCGGCGGTCAAAAACAGCGTATCTGCATTGCCCGTGCTCTGTTGAAAAAGCCGAAGATCCTGATCCTGGATGATTCCACCAGTGCCGTGGACACCATGACAGATGAGAGCATTCGCCGCTCCTTCAAGACCATGTTCCCGGAAACTACCAAATTCATTATCGCCCAGCGGATCCAGTCCGTTAAAAACGCTGACAAAATCATTGTTCTGGACGAAGGACGTGTGGCGGATGTGGGTACACACGAAGAATTGCTGGCCCGCAGCCCCATTTACAAAGAAGTCTATGAATCCCAAAACAGAAAGGAGGCGGATGCCTGATGCCCCCCCGTGCAAAAGGATACAGCAAGCCCAAAGATGCCAAAGGTACTTTCAAGCGTCTATTTACATACCTGAAACCCTTTCATACAATGTTGGCTATGGCCATGGTATGCGTACTGCTAAGTTCTGCCGGCGGTGTTGCAGGCACTTACCTGCTTAAACCGATTTTTAACACCGCCACAAGCATGTTTCAAACGGGTTCAACCGATTTCACTCCACTGGTGCGGCAGGTACTGCTGCTGGCAGCGGTGTATGCACTGGCAGCTCTTGCCAACTACGGCAGCAGCCGATTGATGCTGGGCGTACACACGCAGGTGCTCTACCAGATCCGCCGGGATATGTTTGCCCATATGGAAAAGCTCCCTCTCCAATATTTTGATACCCATACTCATGGAGAGATCATGAGCCGCTTTACTAACGATACAGATACCCTTCGCGAGTTCCTTGGCAACTCTCTGCTGAGTGTATTGACCAATCTGCTGACTTTGAGCGGTATTTTGATCATGATGCTGCTTATGAGCTGGAAAATGACACTCATTATTCTGGCTGCACTGGTGCTCATGGCTTTTGCTTCCACTAAACTGGGAAAGGCCTCGGCCAAGTACTTTCGCGGCCAACAGCAGGCCATGGCCGCTGCTAACGGCTATGTGGAAGAGCTTTTTGAGGGGCAGCGGGAAGTTAAAGTCTTCTGCCGGGAAAACATGGTCAAGGATCGATATGCCAAACTGGCTGCTGACTTGCGGGATAACGCCACCCGGGCCACCACCAGTTCCATGGTGCTCATGCCCATTATGGGCAACACCAGTTATATTCTCTTTGCTTTGACTGCCATGGCAGGGACGGGTATGATCATTCAGGGACGCATGGATATCGGCACACTGGCGGCCTTTCTCCAATATGCCAAGCAGGTGAACGGCCCGGTATCCCAGATCTCCATGCAGGCTAACAATATCTTCAACGCTCTGGCAGGTGCCGAACGGATCTTTGAACTGATGGACACCCGTCCGGAGGTGGATGCAGGTCAATACCGGCTGGTTCACACGGGTCGTCATGGCTGGGCCTGGGAAAAAGACGGGCAACAGATTCCCCTGAAAGGAGACGTACGGTTTGAAAACGTGACCTTCTCTTACGACGGGAAAAAGACAGTGCTTCGGAATCTGTCTCTGTTTGCAAAGCCCGGACAGAAGATCGCTTTTGTAGGATCCACCGGTGCCGGCAAGACCACAATCACCAACCTGATAAATCGTTTTTATGATGTGCAGGAAGGTGCTATCACCTATGACGGAATCAATGTGAAGGACATCGCCAAGGAAGATCTGCGCAAGTCTCTGGGAATGGTATTGCAGGATATCCACCTGTTCACCGGTACAGTCATGGACAATATCCGTTATGGCCGTCTGGATGCTACGGATGAAGAGTGTTTGGAAGCAGCCAAACGCTCCAACGCTCATTTCTTCATTTCACATCTGCCCGAGGGATATGACACAGTTCTGACAGCGGATGGCGCCAATCTTTCCCAGGGACAGCGGCAGCTCATTGCCATTGCCCGGGCAGCGGTAGCGGATCCACCGGTGTTGATATTGGATGAAGCCACCAGTTCTATCGATACCCGCACAGAAGCTCACATTGAAAAGGGCATGGATGAGCTTATGGAAGGGCGGACTGTTTTTGTCATTGCCCACCGGCTCTCCACCGTTCGCAATGCCGATGCCATTATGGTACTGGAAAACGGCGAGATCATTGAGCGGGGCAGCCATGAAGATCTGCTCCGCCAGAAAGGTCGTTACTATCAGCTTTACACCGGTATGTTTGAGCTCTCCTGATCCCAGTCTCTATCCGATTTACCGCTTAAAAAAGCAGCTGCACCCTGCGGCTGCTTTTTATGTATGAATTATGAAAGCCAAAATAAAAAAGTGACTTTATCCCGATTGAATATACTTCTTCTTTCCATCAAAAAAACGCCCGAAGGCGTTTTTCCTGTCAATTACCCGTACCGGGGCTTACGCTTGCATCCGGGCTCATGCTTACACCTGGACTCACGCTGGGATCAGCACTGGGTACCAGGCTTTCTTCCGGGGTCATAGACGGTGCCGGAGCTGTGGCCTGCTGCGTAGGGGCTGCGGTAGCCTTTTGTGTGGGTGCTGCCGTAGGAGCGGGTTTTACGCTCCCGGAGCATGTGCATCCGCTGATGATCCCCATGCAAAGGGCCAGCCCCAGTATAAGGGCCATGGCTTTTTGAGTGTTCAAGGGGCATACCTCCTTTTTTAGGTTCTGCCCCTATCTTTCCCGTTTGGACAGAAAAATATCCATTCCTGGTTTTGCCAATTTTTTTGCTTCCAGCAGCACCAGCTCCCCTTTTCCATTTCGGCAAACGATCTCCATGGCTTTGGGTTCCAAACGATTCCGCCGCAAAATGGTCAGCAGTGTGGTCAAATACGTGGCTTTGTAGCAGATATACAATCTGCCTCCGTTGTTTAAAAGCAAAAATGCTGTTTGAATAAACTCTTCCAGCACTTCCCCATGACGCATAAGATTGCGTCCCGGATCTTCTGCAGGCATGGAACAATCAAAATAAGGCGGGTTGCAGGTAACGATATCCAAGGAACCCCGTGAGAAAAAATTTGTTGCCTCCTGTGCACGGCAGCAGATAAACTCCATGCTAAATCCGTTTTTTTGTGCAGAACGTCGGGCCAGAACCAGCTGTTCCTCCCGGATATCCACCCCGGACCATTTTCCAAAGCCCCGCGACCTGGCATACAGGGGAATGATCCCGTTTCCCGTCCCGAGATCCAGACATCGATCCCCGGACTTCAGACGCATAAAATGAACCAGTCGAATGGAATCCTCTGTAAAGCAGCCTAATTCCTTATCCTGATAAAGCCCGTAAGAACCCTCCAGCAGTTCCCAGCGTTCCATCAGTATTGCCCCATAATCCCGATGGTCACGCCGGTATAGTAATGTGTCAGTATGCTCTTATAGTTTGCTCCCTCCAAAGCCATGCCGTTAGCACCGCTCTGACTCATGCCCACACCATGGCCAAAGCCTTTTGTATGAAAGATCACCGAATCCGCTGTGATCTCCACGGTAAACATGGCGCTGTCAAGAGAAAACATTTTTCTGGCCTGTTTGCCGGTGATCTCCACAGCCCCCAGCTGCAGTTTTTCTACCCGGCCGCTGGGGTACGCAGACAGAATCTTTACCTGTTCTTCCAGCTTATCTGCTTCCAGATTTGCATCCGGATTCGCACCATTAGCCGCTTGCACAAAATTCTCCCGCGTATAGGTTCTTTCCCCGGAAAGGCGGCTGCCCACTTCCTTAGGGCTCTCCACGCCCCGCAGATAAGGGATGGCATTTGCATATACGTTTTCGCTGTTCTCTGTGTATCCGCCGGAAGAAGCGTGATACATGGCGTCTATAGGTTTGCCGTCATAGAGCAGTACCTGCCCGGCGGTATCCATGATAGCAGCGGCAATGCAGGAATGGTAATAGGCATATTCCTCTCCCCACCGCTCCTTCAGAGCCTCTTCCGTGCGATAGGCCTGACAGCAGCCTGAATTGGTGCATATATCCGCAGCAGCGTTGGTGGCACAACCACCATGAGAAATGGCATACAGGGAGTAGGTTCGAGCGGCCACTGCCTGTGCCTTAATGGCCTCCAATGCATAGGAAGCAGGTACTTCCGCCGCTACAACGCCCATCAGATACTCCTCCAGCTGCATATCCCGCAACTCACCTGTATCGTCAAACCAGACTTTGATCCAGGTGGAATGCACCGCTTCATAGTCTATTGTTACCGGTATGGGGCTGCGGGTCGGCACAGGTGCCTCCGTTTGCGGGATCACGGCACTCTGAGCTGCCTGCGCCCGGTTGGAGCAGGCCTTTGCTATGCCCATACCCAACAGAATCAGGGCAACGAGCAGCAATGTCAAGGGTGCACCTACTCCCCAATTTATAATGACAACGCGTTTCTTCTTCCGTTTCCTCTTCTTTGCCAAAGGAAAGCCTCCACAAACGTTTTTTTCTGATTATACTCCATCCCTCATCCGACGGAAAGGCTAAAAAGAAAAAGAAAGGATGAACAAACTGCGTACACATCGTAATTTCTTTTTATCTCTACTGCTGAATTATTACATTTTCGACAAAGTATATAAAACCAAAAGGTTGCACCCCATCTGATTTACTGGTATACTTATTTAGGAGGTAAGTGCCATTGAAACAATTGACCGATACTCTGATAGAATCCATCCGTTCCGTTCTTCCCATTTCTGCCATTGTGCTGATATTGAGCATTACCCTTTCTCCCATGCAAAGCGGTGTGCTGGTTCTCTTTCTTTTCGGCACCATATTGCTGATCTTTGGTATGGCCCTATTCACCATTGGTTCCAATACGTCCATGCATCCTTTGGGTGTGGGCATTGGTGTGCAGCTGCATAAATCCAAGAAAAGTCTGCTGCCCCTGTTGGCCTGTTTCCTGCTGGGTGTTATCATCACCATTGCAGAACCGGATCTGCAGGTATTAGCCCGGCAAATCCCCTCCATCCCCAATCTGGTGCTTATTTTGGCCGTAGCCATTGGCGTAGGCATCTTTCTGATGGTGGCCATGGTGCGCGCCAAACGGCGTTTGCCCCTGAATTTGCTGCTGCTGATTTTTTATGGGGTACTGTTTCTTCTTGCCTTCTTTGCTCCAGAGGATTTCATTCCCGCTGCCTTTGATTCCGGCGGCGTCACCACCGGGCCCATCACTGTGCCATTTATCATGGCCCTCGGTGCGGGTCTTGCCACCACTGCCAGTCAAAAGAACGAAGAAGGTTCTTTTGGTCTCGTCGCCCTGTGCAGTATCGGTCCTATTCTTTCCGTGCTGCTGCTGAGTCTATTTTACACCCCGGATACGACTTCCAGCGAGATCGTTATTGGCGAGTTGTTTACTACCAAAGACGCTTTTCAGGTTTTGTGGCATGCGCTTCCGGAATATGCCTGGGAAGTGTTTATTGCTATGGGGCCAATTGCCCTTGTATTCATTCTCTTTGAACTTGTTTTCCGTCGATTCCACCGGCACGAAGTATTTCGCATTGCCGTAGGTCTGCTGTATACATACGCCGGTCTGGTACTCTTCCTGACGGGGGCCAATGCAGGCTTTATGCCCGCCGGCAAACTGTTGGGAGCAGGTATCGCCCAAAGTTCTTTGAGATATGCGTTGATCCCCGTTGGCCTGCTTATGGGCTGGTTTGTAGTTTCGGCAGAGCCTGCGGTTCATGTGCTGAAAAAGCAGGTAGAAGAAGTTACCTCCGGAGCCATTTCGCAAAAAGCCATGGGCATTGGCCTATCCATCGGCGTAGGGATAGCCGTAGCGATATCCATGGCACGGGTACTTACCGGGATCCCTCTTTTCCCCATCCTGCTGGTAGGCTATATTCTTTCTCTGGGCATCAGCTTCTTTGTTCCCCCTGTATACACCGGCATTGCCTTTGATTCCGGCGGCGTAGCCAGCGGTCCCATGACCACTGCCTTTATGCTTCCTTTTGCTATAGGCGCCTGTGAAGCCTTAGGCGGAGACATTATGACCGACGCTTTCGGCCTTGTCGCCATGGTAGCCATGGCGCCCCTGATCACCATACAGTCCATGGGGCTCATCAGTCGGATCCATCACAAAGCGATGCTGGCTAAGGCAGCCCACGAGATCAATGAGATCCCCGATACCATTCTCTGTTTTGACCGGCAGGAGATTCTTGCCGCATCTATTCCAGAAAAGGAGGGCCTGTCCTGATGATTGAAAGACCTAAGATGCTCTTTTCCATTGTAGAGCGCGGTTCAGGCCGTTCCTTGACTCAATGGCTGACCAGCCAGAATATTCGGTTTCACATCCAATTTGTGGGGACGGGCACCGCTCCTTCTGATATGCTGGATATCCTTGGTCTTGGATCCGTTGATAAAGATGTGATATTGAGCTTTTCCACTCAAGGCGCTATAGATGCCATGGTCGGAAAGTTTTCCCAGGGATTCAGCGCCGTAGTACGCAGCCGGGGCATTCTGGCGGTATTGCAGCCCAATGCCATCAGCAACCTTTTTGCCACCATACTTAACAAACAGACCGGGGATTACCCGCAAGGAGATACGACTATGGAAAAAAGCGAATTTGCTCACAGCCTGCTGCTGATCACCGTAAACCGGGGCTATGCCGACGAAGTCATGCACGAAGCCCGAAAAGCCGGCGCTACAGGAGGAACGGTGATCCGTTCCCGTCTGGTAGGCACTGAAGATGCCGAAAAGGTCTATGGGGCTATGTTAGGAGAAGAACGGGAGATCATCACCATCCTGACTTCCGATCGAAACCGGGATGCCATTATGGAGACTGTGAACACCTCCTTCGGTCTGCGCTCCCCGGCGCAGGGTCTGCTGTGCTCTCTGCCGGTAGATAAAGCCTACAAGCTCTAATATTTGCATATCAAAGCGCCTCCAGCCAGGAGGCGCTTTTTGCACGGAAATAAGCAGAGGCTGTAATTTGCGCCATGCAAAATACAGCTTCACATCACAGATTTAAAGAAAACAGTCCAGCCAAACCGGAATATGGATGCTACCAAAGAAGAAGCATATGGGAGAAGCCTGTGTTTAGCACTATGATGTGTATCTTCGGGGGCGCCACGCCTGCGGTGCGAAACGCCGCGCAGAGGCAGCTGGCTGCCATGTGCCCCGCCCATCGAGTACCGGGAAACCACATGCTCCCTCGTCCCATCCCTCGTGCAGAACGAATAATGCACTTAAAGTTTTTCCCCGGACATATATACCGCCAAGCGTTCCAAAGCGTCCGTACAAAGGACAAAATCGGCATAACGCCCCGGAGCGATAGATCCCATTTCTTTCTCACGCCCCAAAGAAACAGCCGGTCGGGCCGTGGCTGCCAAAACAGCCTCATTCTCCGGGATACCAAAGGAAACAGCTTTTTTCATGCAGTCAAAAAGATGGGTAGCAGATCCGGCAATTGTTCCGTCAGAAAGAGTGGCCAGCCGGCCTTGCAGATAAACCTGCTGCCCTCCCAGTGTATATACACCATCCCCCATTCCCAAACACCGAAGCGCATCAGAGATCAGACAGATCCGATACGGAAAAAGCTTAAATGCCAGGCGCACCGCACTGGGGTGAACATGCAGGCCATCGCAAATCAGTTCCGCCATCACATTTTCCCGCTCGCTGGCAGCCCCAATGGGTCCTGGATGCCGATGGTGAATACCGGGCATGGCATTGAACAAATGCGTTACATGCGTAGCGCCCGCCTCAAAAAATGCGTCGGCTTGCTCATAGGTACAATCCGTATGAGCCAGTGAAACCGTAGTCAGTTTGCTTGCTTTTTTTGCAAACTCTACCCCACCCGGAAGCTCCGCCGCTACATCTGCCTGCCGAAGCAGTCCGCCTGCCGCTTTATACAATGTTTCAAACACACAAAAATCCGGCAGTCGCAGATAGGATGGATTTTGTGCTCCAACCCTTTTCTGCGAGAAAAAAGGGCCTTCCATATGGATACCGGCGATTCTGGCACAGCCTGTTTGTACACTTTTTGCCAATCGAGCAGCCATGGTATAGGCTCGTTCCAGAGTCTCATAAGGCAAAGTCATAGAGGTTGGGCAAAAAGCGGTTATCCCCTGAGCTGCCAAATACCTGGCCATGCTGATCAGACCCGTTTCCTCTCCGTCAGAAAAGTCTGCGCCTACAGCCCCGTGAATATGAATATCGATCAACCCCGGGAGGACTTTACACCCTCCCAGATCTACTTCCCCCCGCATATTCCCGGTGAAAATCTCTTCGAACAGGCCATCTTTCACGACAAAGCCGCCATGCACATAACCGGTTGGGGTAAATATCTGTCCGTTAAAAAATACCTTGCGCATATGAAGTCTCCTCGCTTAGCGGTCTAAAGGCTGGTTTATTTCTTCTCCAAATAAGCTTCAAACCCGCTGCTCATAGTTCTGGTGCCATCCTCCATCAGGAATAGCGCTTCCACATTCTCCAGAGATTCGATCAGTGCCAGTCCGCGCTCCTTTCCCAATAGCAGACAGGTCGTAGATAATGCATCTCCGCTCAGTGAATTTTGGGAAATGATCGTCACACTGCTAACCCCCGTATCGGCCGGTGCACCCGTATAAGGGTCCAGAATGTGAGCATAACGCACCCCATCCCGCTCAAAGAATCTTTCATAAGTACCGCTGGTAACTACGCTGACATCCCGCGCATACAGAACAACGGAGATATCCCCTTCCCCGCCTTCCGGGTCTCGAACGCCTATGGAAAAGGGATTTCTTCCGGGCTTTTCTCCGATCAGCAGGATGTTGTGGCCCAGATCTAAAACAGCGGAAGTACAGCCTCTCTCCATCAAAAATGCTTTAAGCATATCCGCCATATATCCTTTTGCCAACGCCCCCAGATCCAACGCCATGCCTGACCGGGGCAAACGGGCCGTACCGGCTTTATCATCCAATTCCAGTTCCTCCACTCCTTTGAAAGAAAGAGCCACCGTTCTTTCCTCCTTCGTAGGCACATATCCCTGTCCGTTTACATCCCACAGATCAATAAGCGGAGCCAGGGTCATATCCAGATATCCATCGGAAAGAATATAATACTCTTGGGCAGCCAGCAGCAATTCCATAGTTTCCGGCGCTATGGAAACAGCCTCCCTCTCCCCCGCCTGCCGGTTGATGTTCCACACATCACTGCCTTCCTTATGCGCACTGAGCAGGCTCTCCAATCGTTCCAACTCCTCGAAGGCCTCCTGTAAAAGAGTTGTTCCGCCGCCATCATAAAGGGTAAGCGTCACCAACGTGTCCAGACAAAACCGGCTTTCCCGGAAAGGTGCCTTGTTATTCCCCTCACAGGCAGAAAGCCATAACGCCGACAGCCCCAGACAAATGGTTAAAAACAGACAGCATGTTTTTTTTGCAGAAAGTATTTTCTCTTTTTTCATAGCGGAAGCAAGTATCCTGCAGTCATGCAGAAACAGAAAAAGTTTATAAATCAGTCTCTGTTTTCGCTAATGCCCGGCCGATAGCCTCTTTAAATCTTTTAGAGAGGATCGCACATTTCTCAATATGGACTTTGCCCGTTTCCAGAATAAGCGTTGCAGAATCACTATGAAGCCTCAACTCCCGCACTTGTGTAAAATCATATTGTGTTTCGTTGCCAAACATGGTGCTGTAGACGAAGGAATCAGTATCGAGCATTTGGATCCATTGATTTTTCCAGCACAAAACAGCGGATATGCCAATTCCAAAGCAAACTATCATCCCTATAACCAATAGTAAATTTGATGACAGTATAGCACCGATCAGCCAGCCGATTGCCATCGCAATAAAAAACAATCCCGTCCAGCAAACCCAAGCAGGTAAATACACGTCTTTCTTTCCGTTATTCACGCTCTCTACCTCCATTTATATAGACATACAACAAGTTTATCATACACGCATTTTGACTTTATGTCTATCCGGATAAAGCAAAAATGAATTAAGCTGTGAAAAAACAGTACTTGCAGAACGCTTTTCTATCAAAAGGCGGTTGATTTTTTTAACCATCTTTTGCTGTATTATGCGGGAAATATTGATTGAATTTCACTCCTTTCAGTTCAGGGGCAAAAACAGTTCAAAGGCAGGATCGCCCCCTAATGTTCCTGCCTTTGAATCTTCTTTTTTATTATCGAGGCGGCATAATCCGACACGCTACAAGGGACATACCCGTTATCAATTCGGGGCGTACAATCTTGAACTTTAACTATGATTTTCAAATATTTCAATATGGTCAATCGGTAAATATGGCCTTTCTTGTACTTGGGCATACCGAGAAAGGAAACATCGTGGATATACGCATGAATATTGGCAAAAGGCAAATACCGTTTCCACTTTCTGTTACTTTGCTTTATATCGGCATAGACCTCACCAAACACATACTTACCTTGTGATCCGCAATATCCTTCACATGAGACGCCGATAATTCTCCGCTCCTCTTCTATTTGACATTTTTTCCATAAATCAAACAGTGCTAATACACCTTTCAATATTATCCCACCAATGTATACGGTGCAAAAAGCAATTGATGGACTAAGGACAATGAGGTCTCCTATCATCCTTTCCGGGTTTTCTATATATAACCCTCTTCCTAAGAAGAATAAGGACATCCATAGAAGCAGCCAACTGAAAGAATGCTTGATTAACCTGTATATAATTCCGTTCACGACCGATCCCCCTGTGTTATGTATTTATCACTCAAGCCGTAAATATTTCTATACGGATTTATAATCGTTTGTATATATAGTGACGAGTTCATCAAGCATATGCTGCAACGCATCGCTTTCCGAGGAAAAACCAATGCAATCATACTCTTTTCCCCTCTCCCTTGTGAACGTTTCCCAACGGAGTTTGTTCTTTCGAATGTTATAGCCATCGTTAGTGCTGCTATCAAAAGAAACTATTTCTGGTGGTATTCCGTTCTCCTGCAGACGTACGATAAATTCATTTTTGTTCATATTCTCATTGTCTCCTTAGCTAAACAGCCAGGGGTCATTGCCCGTTACTGCGAAATCAGCACGGAGCCGTGGTAGTTGTAATTGGTTACTGTCCCATTTACGGTCTTCTGCATGCGGATTCCATTTACAAGTGATCAGCTATGTACCAAGCATCGCCTTTGTGATACCACAAAGGCAAAAAACTTGTCAGGTGTACTCCTTAAACTTTTAAATGCTTGGGATTATCCCAGCAGTCTGCCTTTTGCCCTCAAAAGGCATTGCTTGCCGGTATATGTTATTATGTTATTTCGTATCATAACTATTGCATACGCCAATTATATTTTTCGCCTTGCGATATATCAAGAGTTTTTCCATTAATTGAGACCTTTGTGTTGTCAATCCAAACGATTTTGGCTTCGTATTCATGATAGGCATCATAAATAAGACTTTTCTTATCGTTTGTTATCAAATAAACTCTAATTGAAAAATCAACAGTTGCGCCGGGTTCTGTTCTATATGCTTCTAAATTATATTTACCATCTGGCGACTGCGAAGCAATTAAAAAAGTTTCCGGATTGTTTGTTTGAGAGTTTCCAATATTCAGAGCCGGAATAATATAAATCCGAATAAACAAGGCGAGTAATACCATCAAAACAACACATGCCATTGTTGATAAAATGATCACAATAATTCTTTTCATCATCACAACCCCACTAATGATCTTCATTATAAAGCATAATTCTGTACATTATATATATTTGATCGCGAAGATCGTCGCCATTTGAAGCCATAATAAACGAAAAATTGGATGTTCCTGCCTTGATTTGTGCAAAACCTGCACCAAGCAGTAAAACTGAATCCGGCAATCCAAGTGCTTTACCAGTGTAACCAAAATTGATATTTCCAATATCTTGCCCCTGAATCACCAAATCATTAAACTGGAATGTTCCTTGATATTCTGGTAACTGCTTTAAATCCCACTCACCTTTATTTCGTACTTTGTTATAGAACTGTTTTCCTGATTCAATTATCCCTTCGTTTTTGGTAGTTTCTTTTACCGTATTCGCATTTGTTTTAAGTGTTTCCCTAAAACTTTCAGTTATATCGGCTGTTGGTTCTGGTAAAGAATCTAGCTCTTTTTGAACTCTTTTGGTTTCCTTTACAGTGCATACAACCTTTGTAACCACTGCAGCAACAGCTACTACAGCCACTACTGCTTTGATTATTGCAGAAATCCAAAATTGTCCTGAAGGATCTACACGATTAACCGGATTATTACCACAGTATGCAAACAAATTCAATCCTGTTAAATCACTACCCGTTGAGAGCTGATTATCTGCATTTATCCACCGACCGATCTCGGGATCGTAATAACGGCTGATTACGTAGTACAGCCCCGTCTCGGCATCGTAGACATACCCACGGTAGCGGAACGGGTTTTGCGCGCCTAATGTACTTGCCAAGGTGCCGGTGGTGGACAGCGGTGTGCCCCAACTGTCATAGGCGTATTCTACTACGGTATTGCTTTCACCGTCAATCAGACGGATAATGTCGTTTTGCCTGAAACCTTTAAGGACTTGGATTATCCTAGCAGTCCCAAAAGGCGATGCTTGCAGTATTAAATCACTCTGAAATTAAACTAAATGCTGATACAAGCCGGTTAAAGTCGTCAATAACTACGTATTGTCCTTTTGCGAACTCAATACACTTTCCCTCACCATAAATGTATCCAATAGCAAGTATCTTATTATCCGGATCATAATACTTCTTTTTGCAGAACTGCTCATAATCAGAATAGTATACGCCATCTGCATGCGGAAAATCAATCTTCACATATATGCATCCAGCGGAAGCAGTAGGTTTTTTAAGTTTTGCAATTTCACAGCTCAAAAAAACCTGATTTCCCAAGAAGTGTTCTAGTTTATACTTGTTCTCTGTAACAACTGATGTGACAATTTCAAACGACCAATGGTACGGATAAACCGAAAAAGGACATATTGATGGTGACGGAACGTAAATCATTGAACCATCACCTGTGATAACTGATTTCCCCTGTTTTATTTCATTACATGTCTCATATACAATACATATTTGCTTTTTCATTTTAACTCCTTAGAAAAAATGACCAATTAGTCCCTTCCCATTAATCGTAGTTAATTCCCAAATACCACTTTGAAAAGTTTGCCGCACATTGCTAAATGCTGTACCTGCTGCTCTAAAAGTATAAACCCCTCCACTTTCATATCAGGTTGCACGCCGCATCAGCATCTAAAACAATCCTCTGTGTTATCGCTTAACTACTTTTGCACTGAATTTATCATAGCGTCGAAATACAATTTAGGAGAAACATATTGTTTTACCTCTTCCCATAATTCTTTTGATGGAGAAACATAAATGCACTCATCCGTCATATTGTAGCAGCTATAACCGTCCAACCGTTTCTCTGGTACGTGTGCAGAAAAACAAGCACTACCAGCCTGATATTCCGTTCCAGGCAGGACAGCAATGAATGAGATATATTTACAATTGCTCCAATCGAGAAACAATCTCTTTGAAAAGGTCGCAGACAGTGCACACCCGCTTCATCGAAGTAAACAAAATTAAACATGAGGAGAACAGGTTTCCGAAAAATGAATATATCTAACAGTAGAAATACCAATTCGCTCACAAGAGCCACATATTTAAATACCGTTTGAATCCTATATCCCTCTATCACCATGCATATGGGAACTAAGTTCAATGCGAATACCATAATTAAATACTCGATAGCTCTGGCTCTACGAACAACGGGAAATTTTTTTATGCTATTATGTTTCATATCTTACCTCTCGAAAACACTTTGCTAACGCAACAAGAATTCTGATTTTGCAAAGCATGTACACTTTAATTATTTACATTATACGTCAAAATTTCTCAAAGCTAATTCTTTATTTGCTTTATTTTCAAAAGTTTCATATCTGTCAGAACGGCCATAAAAAAGGCTGCTTCCGCTTTTAGTGGTCGTATGAAGGAATTCCAAATGCAGCAGAACAGAAAGACTTTTTAGAAAGGAGATAAAGAAAAAACTGCAGTTTTAATACCTTCTATCAAAACTGCAGTTCTCATATGGTGCGGTGGACGAGACTTGAACTCGTACGCCATAAGCACACGCACCTCAAACGTGCCTGTCTGCCAATTCCAGCACCACCGCGCAATTCAATAGTATACGGATGAGACGGGCATTTGTCAAGCCTTTACAGCAAAATACGAATGATTTTTTTCTTCCGGGCCACACTATGTCCATGAAACGCTGTATTTCCTGGCCCCTGTTGGCCCTTATGCTTCTTTTAGGCTGTGGGAAAACTCCTTCCCCCGGAGTGCAAGCTTCTCCCAGCCCAGCTTCTACCTTTACTCCTGCCCCAACCGCTTCGCCGCTGCCAGACAAAACTGCGCTGGAAGCCGTTCTTAAGCAAAAGACCCTGGTACTCCATCTGGAAGAGGATACGGATCGATATGATCTGCATACACTGGGCTACCGCTGCAGAGAAAACGGGCAAACCTACCTGGACGAGGCTGCATTTTCTGACTTTTGCGATAAGCTGGACAATCTTTATGCTTGCGAAGCCAAAGATGCACAGGCTTTACTCACCGATGATCCACAGTCGCCTTTTCTGTTTGAATCCGAAGAACCGGGTAAACGAGTAGATCGAACGGCGTTTTCCGCTCTGCTGTTGGAAGGAGGAGGCCCTGTAACAGTCCCCTTTGCTAAGGTGGCGCCAGCAGTGACACAAGCCCGCCTGAAACAGGAATTCACACTGCTGAGCAGCTTTACCACCAGCTTTAAAGGTGATACTTTAGGGAAAGCCAACCGGGTAAAGAACATCGCCCTGGCCGCCAGCCGCATCAACGGTTATGTACTGGAGCCGGAGGCGGTATTCAGCATGAACAAAACTATTCTGGACCGAAACAAGAAAAACGGCTACTATACCGCCGCCGCCATCCGCAACGGAGCCTATAATCAGGAATATGGTGGAGGCGTGTGCCAGGTATCTTCCACGCTTTTCAATGCCGTACTTATGGCGGATCTGGAAGTGGTAGAACGGTATCATCACAGTTGGCCCATGCACTATGTGCCCATCGGACGGGATGCCACCATTGCTACAGGAGAAAAGGATTTCCGCTTTAAAAACAATACCGAAAGCAATGTTTACATTGTTGCCCGGGCAGATACGGAACAGAAGACGATCACCATAGAGCTCTATGGGGTGCACAGCGATGATTTTGCCTATATTCAGGTAGTATCGGAACAGACCGGAACATTACCCAAAAAGGGAGATCAGGTACAGCTGGATGAAAGTCTCGCTCCCGGGCAGCGAAACGTACAGCGAAAAAGCCGGCAGGGGCAAACATCTACTACTTATAAGGAATATTACGATGAAACCGGTTCTCTGCTCCGGCGGGTGCTGGCCTTTGAGGACAGCTACCCTTCCATCGGCGGCATAACTTATGTTTCCCCTCAGGAATACTATGAGTAGCTTCCGGTCCTAAATAAGCGCCCACGGAAGCATCCGTGGGCGCTGTTTTTACAACTGAATAAGAACTCTTACAACAAAATTTATGAACACACTCCCGTCAGCTTATAAATGCAGATGCCGCCCTGATCAAAAAGCAGAGTACCATTGACCTCAAACCAGTCCGTATCCACCGCAAAATGATACCGCTCTGATGACCCTATATACACATAGCTTACCCCATAGGACCGGAACAGTTTTTCACTTTCCCCGGGATTTTCCAGCATGGCGGCAATATCTGCATGACGCTGAGAAGTATCTATGCCATGGTAATACAGATACAGATCCGATCCGCAAACAATGTTTCTGCCGGCCAGCACGCAAACCGGATTCAGATGCCAGCTGTAATCCGTCAGAAATACGGCTTTGGGATCTGTGTTTTTTTCTATATAGTCTGCCGCTGTCAGTTCTGCAGGGCCAAAGGCTTCATAACTGGCGCCCCACTCCCGAGCCACGGTCATGATGCCGGAAAGAAACAGAGTTATTGCCAGAAGAAAGGCCACAAGTTTTTTTACGCTATAGGCACCGGCAGCGCTGTTATGAGCCTGCTCCGTATGCAGCCGTATCCCACCCAGAAAGCCGCCTGCAAGCATCATCGCTCCCAGCAGCAGAAGCAGGATACAGGTCCTGCTCTCCAAAGTCAAGGTGCTTTGGCTCCTGCCTTCCACAACTCTGTAAAGCAGGTACAAAAAGACTCCGCTCTCCCCCACGCACAAAACAGTCCACAGGCCGGGGAAACGAGTTCTCTGTACCAGCAGACTCCCGGAGAGATATGCACTCAGCAGCAGCCCCAGACACACCGTCAACAGCCCACTTTGCCGGAAGTTCAAAGGCGTATCTCCCAAAAATCCTGTCAGGGCATACAAACAGGTCAACAGCAGGCACAAGCCATGAAGCAAAGCAAGAAGGCTTTGCCGTTCTTCTTTAGTACTGTGGCTGGCGATATACCGGTTCCACCGATGAAACAGATATCCCAGCAGCTTAGCCGTCAGCCCGCACAGGTAAAAGAACCAGACAAACAGGAGCTTGTTGTTATCGTACACATTTGGCTGAAATACGACCAGTTCTCCGATACACCAAAGAACCAGAGGCCCGGCCATGATCCGCCTGTCCCGCCGCGAAAGAAGCAGGAGCCCGGGCAGCAGAAGCAGAAACATCCATCCCATGTTCTTGATATAAAACCAGAGATAGCCATCCACCTCATTGGCCCAGTTCAGGTGCAGGCGCACCATGCCGCTTTCTCCTGCCTGACGGAAAGCAAAACCGAACAGCTGGGGAGCTGCCAGCAAAATAACTATGCCTCCATACAGGGCCCATCCCAGAAACCTTTTTTTATCAAAGCAGGAGCAAAGCTCCATCAAACAGTAAACCCCGCTGAGAATACCCAGAGCCAGAAAAGAATGGGTATGAAGCAGAGGCAGACCAGCGGCCAGCAGAATTAACCCTGGGAGACTCTCCTTCCGCCGGCAAAAAGCCCAGTCATGAAGCAGATACAAGCAGGGGAACAGGAATACCCAGCCAAACAATGTCGCCCGCTGCGGTACCAGCATGTCCACAATGGGGTTCACCCAGCGCAGGCCTATCTCCGGCAGATTGGTAGGGGTTTTATAGTAACCGTCCAACAGCCAGCTAAGGTTAGTGGCAAAGCCAGTATCTCCTAGAAGTGCGGATAAAGTGGAACTGCCATTGAGCCGATCCAGAAAATAAGCAAAGCCAAAACCGCCCCCTAGGAAAAACAGCCAACACCCCAGCACCGCCCGCCAAGGACGCTTGAGCCATTGCCGCATCAGGCAGTATACTCCCAGCAGCACCAGCATGTAGGCGTATAAAGCGGGGATCAGGTAGGCGCTGCGCAGATCCGCCCCCAACACGGCCATAGAGGCGCTGGAGGCTTCACAAAGAAATGGATAGTTGACCCCGTGGCCGGGGAAAATGCTGTATTCCGGTGGAAATGTTCCCTGCCGAGCCAAGGAAGAGATAAAGCCCAAATGCATAGCCAGATCCCCATAAGTGGTTTGCCCCACATACAGGGAACCATCCTTAGGCTGCAGAATATGTGTGGAAAACAGATATCCGCCTATAAAAAGTAAAGGCAGCAGTGCCAGCAACGGCCAGCACTCCTCCCGGTGTAAACTAAGTCCCTTGAGCAGACAGCGGCCCTGCTTTCGGGCATAATATACCCCTGCACCGGCCAGCAGGCCCATCAGCAGCGCACCCAGCAGATTTTCCAGCAGGGAAAAGCGCCCTGTTGCAAAAGCAAACAGAGCCGGCAGCCAGCTCAATCCAAAAAGCCCCAGCACAAGCCCCAGCCATAAGGCACGCAAACCACGCTCTTTTGGAAATACAAGGGCTCGAAGCAGCAACCCGCAAAACGCAAAATACAGGGTGAATAACAGTGCAAAAACCATAATGGCCTCCCAAAGAATATGGCTCCATTATACAATAAGGGCAGTAAAAAGAAAACAGCTCTGTCTGCTGGGACAGGGCCTCGCCTGTAAACTGTTTGAAAAACTTGGGATGCCGATCTGCATACAGCACAAAAAACAGCCCCGGAAATTTGTCCGTGCGGCTTAGGGATAATGTAAATCTCTAAAAAGAAGACGGCATAGTTTACAGCAATGTAGGCTATGCCGTCTTTTCTTGCGCTTCAACGGGGATTTCAACGGCCCCGATGAAATTCCAGTAGATGACTATTGACTATGCGACCTTGAGAGGATGCCCGGAACTGGAGCGTATGGAGTATTTCCAGAATCCGCAAGGTAGCCTGTTCAAGCTCACCAGAGGCGAATTTGACTTCATCCTCGATATGATTCGTGAAGAAAATCCTGTAGCGCAGGAAGCCTCCATCGATGCCTACACAAAGAGTGACTTCCTCGATGAAGTGTATATGACCGAAAAACGCTACGAAAACCTTGTGGCCGTTCTTCGCAACAAGAAGAACATCATCCTGCAGGGTGCTCCCGGTGTTGGTAAGACTTTCGCCGCAAGACGTCTGGCATGGTCCATGATGGGTGAAAAGGACGACAGCCGCATCGAGTTCGTTCAGTTCCACCAGAACTATTCCTATGAAGACTTCATGATGGGATATAAGCCTGTCGAGGATGGCTTTGAACTGAAGTACGGCATTTTCTATCGCTTCTGCCAGAAGGCCGCCAACCAGCCGGACAAGGAGTTCTTCTTTATCATTGACGAAATCAACCGGGGTAACATGAGTAAAATCTTCGGTGAGCTGCTGATGCTGATCGAGAAGGACTACAGAGGCACAAAAGCGACCCTCGCTTATAACGGGCTCTCATTCTCCGTCCCGAAGAACCTCTA
The DNA here is from genome assembly GCA_900545265.1 of uncultured Eubacteriales bacterium. Lineage (GTDB taxonomy): Bacteria > Bacillota > Clostridia > Christensenellales > CAG-138 > RUG472. Next base: position 39,615 of record UQYI01000004.1, on the reverse strand, counting down.
CATCATCGGCATGATGAACACGGCAGACCGCAGTCTCGCCATGATTGACTATGCGCTTCGTCGCCGCTTCAGCTTCTTTGAGGTGGAACCGGGCTTCGATTCCGAGGGCTTCATTCATTACCAGAACGGCCTGAACAACGAGACGCTGAATGAACTTGTTAACAAGGTGAAGGACCTGAACCGTGAGATTTCTCTTGATAAGTCGCTGGGTAAGGGTTTCTGCATCGGCCACAGCTATTTCTGTGGCAGAGATGTTTGTACCGAAGAGTGGCTGCACTCCATCGTTGACTACGACATTCTTCCGATGCTCAGTGAATACTGGTTCGACGACGCCAACAAGCTCCAGCGGTGGGAGAACATTCTGCAAGGTGTGTTTCAATGATTAAGGATAAGAGCATCTTCATAAAAAACATATACTATATGCTTTCGTATGCCTTCACGACGCTGAATCAAGGCGGTTATGAGGATGTTGCTACCGAGGAGTTCGAGAACATGCATAACCTCTTCGCTGCGATTCTGGCGAAGGGAATCAGCAGACAGTTGAAGCAGGGCCTGTGCCGGGAGTATTTGAACCGCAAAGAGGATGTTGCTGTAGTCCGGGGCAAGATCGATATGCCGGGGACCATTCAAAACCGCCTTGCCAGAAAGCGGGTGCTGACCTGTGAGTATGATGAGCTTTCCGAGAATAATCTCCTGAATCAGATACTGAAAACGACCGTTATGCTTCTGCTCCGGCACACGAGGGTGGATCAGGAGTACAAAAGCGATCTGAAAAAGGAAATGTTGTTCTTCTCGAATGTTGACACAATCGATCCTACCACGATCCGCTGGTCGGCCATTCGGTTTCAGAGGAACAATAATACCTATCGTATGCTCATCAGCCTGTGCCAGCTTATCCTTGAAGGAATGCTCCTGACTACGGACTCCGGAGAATACAAGCTGGCCTCCTTTGTGGATGAACAGCGCATGAACCGTCTGTACGAGAAATTCATCCTCGAATACTACGCCAAGGAGTGTCCGCAGGTGACAGCGACTGCTTCGCAGATCCCTTGGGCTTTGGATGATGGTATCGGGACTATGCTGCCGGTAATGCAAAGCGACATCATGCTCACCAGAGGCAGCGAGGTGCTTATCATCGACGCCAAGTATTACACGCACACCACGCAGACTCAGTATGACGTCCACACGCTCCATTCTGGTAATCTGTATCAGATCTTTACCTACGTCAAGAACAAAGATACGGAGTTCGGGGACAAGCCCCACAAGGTTTCCGGCATGCTTCTTTATGCTGCAACTGACGAGGCAATTCAGCCGGACAACAGTTACCAGATGAGCGGTAATAAGATCAGTGTGAAGACACTTGATTTGAACAGAGATTTCTCGGAGATTGCCGCACAGCTGAATGCGATAGTTGATGAGCACTTTGAGGAGAAGTCCACACAGAACATTGGTTAACCAGCAGCTGCTTGATGCAGTAGAAAGTAACCTTTTAATTTTGCCTGAACCATTTAATTTTGGCATACTTTTTAATTATTCCCTGAGCCAGCCGCGTTAGAGCCCAGATGCCAACATCAGGCACACCTCGGCTGTGCTATGACGGGGCAAATTGAACACCGACAAATACAGCGAAAACCGCAAGAAACGCCTTGTTTCCTGCGGTTTTCGCTATTTTTATACACTTTGCCGGCGACCGGGCTTGTATTAAAGATTACGTCTTTATAGAGCCAGCGTGCGGTGACGGCAATTTCGTAGCCGAGATCCTGCGCCGCAAGCTGGAGGCCGCAAAGAAACGGGCCATACCTCCGAGAAAGAAAAAACCGCTGCCTCTCGAATTTGAGAAACAGTCGGTCATTGCCGTGGCCAGCATTTACGGCGTGGATCTGCTGATCGATAATGTAATCGCCTGCCGCCAGCGGCTCTATGATATCTGGAATGCGGAATATGAGAATATCTGCAAGAAGGAAGTCAGCGAGGATTGCCGGGAGGCCGTGCGATTTATACTCAGCCGGAACATCGTCTGCGGCAATGCGCTGAGCCTGAAGGTGGTCGATGAGGACGGAAACGATACAGACGAGCCTATCGTGTTTTCGGAGTGGTCCTTCGTCATGGGCACGAAAATGCAGCGCAAGGACTACCGCTTCGATAAGCTGCTGGCCGGTGAATACGAGCCCAAGGCGGCAACGAAAAAGAAAAAGCGTGTGGATGACGAATACGGTCAGATGAATCTGTTGTCCATGCTGGAAGAAAAACCGAGTGACGAGGGTGAATTCCTCATCTCCTACGTCACGGATTATAGGAGGGTCCAAGATCATGGCCAATAATCTCTATAACACGATGTACAATCCGGACGTGCTGTCCTGCATTGCAAATCTGTCAAACGATGAGGTGTTCACGCCGCCGGAAGTGGCTAACGCCATGCTGGACCTGTTGCCGCAGGAGTTATTCAGCGATCCCAATACTACTTTTCTTGAAATTAAGACGCAAAATTTGATACAAAGCACGGCGGCTTGACCAAAGGGGTGTCGAAGGGGTCAAAGGGGTGTCGGTCTGATTAGGGGTGTCGGTTTTCAGGAACCGGCGCTATTATTATCTTGACATTCACAGAAATATGGAGGTACAGTAATGCCGACAATCAGCAAAAAGCAGCTGGAAGAATACGAACAGCTGAAGAAAGACAGGGATAATGGCAGACTACTCACACCGGATGGGCTGCGTTTCATCTGTGAGGCAAATAACTATGACCCGAAAACCATTGGCAAGCATATGCTTGACGTGTTGGCACGGTTTCAAGCAGAGGGTAATTTATGATATGTAGAAGCAATATGATTCCTTTTGGCAACGGAGACTATCATAAAGGTCTATTTATTGATGGTAGATTGTCAGTGGACTTTGAACGGGAGCTGGATAAGGTTACTTTCGGTAAGTGTGAGATATTTCCTTGCGATGCCGACCTCCCATGTCCCTATGAAGATAGTAGTGCACAGATATTTCTTCACGGTTCTTGTGACCTGTTTGCTAAGCAATTAAGAGAAAAGTTTAATTACGACATCTATGAGATTCTCGATAAAAAAGGGAGGCCGATTCATTGGTACGCTCAATCGAATTACCAAGGAAGACCTGCCTATATTGATGTTCGTGGAGCAACTACAAACTTTGAGGAATTTCTTTATGAATTCAAGTTTCTTGCAGGTGACGATTATGAGATACATCAAAGGAACGATGACATGAGTCATATTGGTGAGGACTGGGTTGAGACTGGGATTCAATTTGCGAAGTATGTGATTAATGCTAATCCGGGCTACTACAAAATATAAGAAAGGACATAATATCAAGCTCCCTGCTACCGGAGATAACTCCAGCGGCAGGGAGCCGTTTTCTTTTCTGGGGTCAGGCTTTAATTTCTTGCCCGTTTTTGAAGGTGAAGCGGATGTCGTCGGCAGAGTAGACGGTGCCGAAGTCAACCAGCCCGTGCCAGCTCTCCAGCGTGAATTCGGTCAGCTCATCCGGCATGGCTGCAAAGGCTTTCAGGAAATCCTCAATGCTGGCCCGCTGGGTCTGCATCTGATGGATTTCATCTGTGACCGCGTCCAGTCGGGCCTTGGCCTTCTCGAACCGTTCGGTCAGGCCGTCGTAGCGTTTCTGGTATTCGGTCTGGTCGAGGGCAACATGGGCATTTTCGTAGATGCACTGCTGAACCATATCGGAGACCACCTGCGTCTCTTGCTGGAGTTCCTCCTGCTCCCGCTCTAAGTCGGTGGTGTCAAAGAGCATGGTCATCATCTCCCGGCCATCCGCGATGACCGTATCCTTGGTGGCCAGCAGCTTATTTGCCGCTGACAGGAAAGCCTGCTGGATGATGTCATCGGTCAGGTGCGGAGTGCTGCAATGCTTGTCGCCGTCGAATTTGTGATTGCACTGCCAGATGACCTTCCGGTACTTGCTGTTGGAGTGCCATACCTTTGAGCCGTACCAGCTTCCGCACTCACCGCAGCGGATTTTACTGGAGAAGGTATTCTATGGGCGATCCGCTGGAGACGAAGACCATCACGCTCTCCTGCGGCAAGCTGACCACCGGCGTCACCATCAAACCGTGGACGGGCATCTTCATGCTCCGTAACCTCTCCTCACCGGAGACCTATTTCCAAGCGGCCTTCCGTGTACAGAGTCCGTGGGAGATCACGAAGGACAACGGTGAGCATGAGATTGTAAAACAGGAGTGCTACGTCTTTGACTTTGCGCTGGACCGTGCGCTCCGCCAGATTTCCGATTATTCCTGCCGCCTGAATGTGGCCGAAAGCAATCCGGAAAAGAAGGTCGGAGAATTCATCAATTTCCTGCCCGTGCTGGCGTATGACGGCAGTGCCATGCGACAAGTCAATGCCGCTGAAATTCTGGATATCGCTATGGCCGGTACCTCCGCCACGCTGCTTGCAAAACGCTGGGAGAGCGCATTGCTCGTTAATGTCGACAACGACACGCTTGCCCGTCTGCTTGCCAGCGAGGAGGCGATGGATGCTCTCATGCGTATTGAGGGATTCCGTAGCCTGAACGCCGATATCGAAACCATTATAAACAAGTCCAATGCCGTCAAGAAGGCCAAGCGTGACGGCGAAAAGCTGACGCCAAAGGAAAAGAAAGAGCTGACGGACGCCGAAAAGGAATACAAGTCCAAGCGCAAGATGATTCAGGAAAAGCTGATCAAATTTGCTACCCGTGTGCCGGTGTTCATGTATCTGACGGATTACCGGGAATACAGCCTGCAGGATGTCATCACGCAGTTGGAGCCGGAACTGTTCAAAAAGGTCACCGGTCTGGATGTGAAGGATTTCGAGCTGCTCGTATCGCTGAACGTATTCAACGAGGCCCTGATGAACGATGCCGTTTACAAATTCAAACGGTATGAAGACGCCAGCCTGATTTACACCGGTATTGATAAGCACACAGGCGAAAATGTTGGTCTGTACAGTACCGTTATCAGCCGTGCGGATTATGACGCTATGGCCGGTCAGCTTGCGGCATCCATGACGGCGGACGCTCCCCGTGATGATGATCTTCCGGAGCGGCCCGTTTTCACGAACATCAGCAGCTACGATTTCGATGATGAGGAGGACGAACTGCCGAAAGTGGCCGAGCCGAAGGCAAAATACGAGACGAAACGTAAACCGCTCGTTGAGCCGTCCAAGCCTGTATCCACGCCGACATACCGTCCGTCCTATGTGCCGCCTACACCATCCGTAGCGCCGGTGGTGAAAAAGCCTACCGTGCATATTGACACATCAAAGGCCCACGCCGGGACCATCGTTTCGCACAAAGCATTCGGCCCCGGTCAGGTCAAGGGTATCGATGGAGGTCTTATTGTCGTTGTCTTCGGCGGTGTAGATAAGAAGTTCCAGTTCCCCGGAGCCTTTGAACAAGGATTCTTGAAGCTGGACGAATAACGCCTGATAGGGCAAAAGACAGCAGAATTATAACTATCGTGCAAATAGCCACATTGGGGAAACATACCAATCCTCAATGTGGCTATTTTTTTTGCCCATTTCCCGGAAAGGGGGTGATAGATCATGAGGAACGCAAATAAACGGAAAGGAGGCTCATGTGTCATGGTCAGCGTGATTATCATGAAAACGGAGGCAACGTAATGGCAAAGAAACTGGATGCTGAGCAGATCGAGCGTGCCAGACACAAAAGCGAAAAAAGCAGCCGCCGGGAGGAAGAAAAGAGACACATACAGGAGACCATTGCGAAAAACCGCAGTGGTGAGCGTAAGGGCCGTGTAATCATGCCGGAGCGCAAGGAGTATGCGTTTCAGGAGGCCGCCAAGGTGCGTGTTGCCGCATACTGCCGTGTCAGCACAGCTGAAGAAGCACAGGTCGGCAGTTTTGAGATGCAGGTCCAGCACTTCACATCCGTTATAGAAAGCAATCCAAATTATGAGCTGGTGAAAATCTATACGGACGAAGGTGTGAGCGGTACCTCTGTGGCCGGTCGAAAGGGATTCCAAGAAATGATGGCTGATGCTGAAAAGGGCAAAATCGACCTGATTCTGACCAAGAGCATCAGCCGTTTCGGTCGGAACATCGTGGATATCCTCACGGCTCTGCGCAAGCTAAGCGATCTGACGCCTCCGGTGGCTGTCAATTTTGAGTCCGAAGGGATCAATACCAGTGACGGCAAAAACAAGCTGGTGATATCGATTCTTTCGGCTCTGGCAGAGCTTGAAAGCCAGCAAAAGAGCATCGCAATCAAAGAAGGCATACGCTACCGTATGCAGGAGGGGCTGTACAAATTCTCAGTCCGGAACACCATCGGATACTACCGGGATTATTCCGGCAGGATCAAGGTGGAGCCAGCTGAGGCCCGTATTGTGGAATACATCTTCGAGAGCTTTCTGGAAGGTGCGTCTCCGCAGGAAATTGCAGATTTCCTCACAGAACAAGGCATCCGCTCTCCCAAGGGTATGGAACGATGGAGGCAAGCCACAATCCGCAGTATCCTCTCCAACGAGAAGTATTGCGGTGACGTGCTGTACCAGAAGACCTATTCCAAAGACTATCTGACGCATAAATCCGTTAAGAACCGGGACGTCCTGCCGCAGTATTACTGGGAAAATAACCACACGGCCATCATTGACCGGGAAACGTGGCAAAAGGCCCAAAAGCTGCTTTCCTCCGGGAATTTCGGTAGACATGGCAAGCCGCTGGCCGCCATGAAAAAGAAATTCGTGGTGGCGAAGGTGAAATCCGGTGTACTGCGTGGTTTCATGCTGCTGGATATGGATTGGACCAAGGAAGAACGTGATACAGTCATCAAAATCATTGAAAACACGGAGCTTGACCTGAATCAAGCAGAAAGGAGCCAAGATTATGGCTATTGATTTTTCCAAGATTAACCTTGAGGTTATCGACATCAACACTAATGCCGATCCTGATATCTACATCAATCAGAACGGCATCACCTTCAGCAAGCGTGTGCTGGAGGATTTGAACTATCCACAGAACGTGCAGTACGGTTTTGATCCGGCCCAGCACGTTTTTGCCATCAAGGTCTGCAAGAGTAACGAGGCACGGGCCACCAGTTTCTCCAAGCCTCGTGCGGAGCAGACCACCACGCTCAGCTGCGGCAACAAGAATCTGAAGGAGGTGGTTGTGAAGATGATCCCTGACTACGATCCGAAGAAACGATACAAGGTCACAGGCGAATTCGATGCCGAAAACCGTGTGATGTACTTCGACATGACCACAGCGGAGGTGTCGCTGTTCCGGGCCACCGATAAGTAAGCCCTGTTCCCGGATATAAAAAACGGGCCGTATCGATGGGTCACTCCACCGGTACGGCCTTGTTTGATGCAGAAACAGAAAAACGGCCACACCGGGCTTTTACCCAATGTGACCGTGATTCCTTTTTTCCCGCTTGAAGAGGTATGGATAATGGTTTTTGAATTATCCCTTATCCGCTTCGCCTTTCCCAAGGCTGTTTGGTGAATATATGATTTATCTGGTCATAAACAATACGCCCACAGTGCCGGGGCCGCAATGAGAGCCGATGGTGCAGCCCGCCCTGGTGATGCATATCTCCCCCCAGGGCCCGAAGGACTCCACCTCCTGCCGCATCTTTTCCAACTCCTCTTCAGAGAAACCTCCGGAATGCGTGATAAATACCCGCTCCCTGCAAATATCCTCCCTGTCTTTAAGCTGATCTTCCATGTATTTACTGACGCAGCGATGAAGCTTTCCCATATACTTCTTGCCCACGATCATGCTGCCGCCCTTGCTGTTGACCACCTGTATGCTGGGTTTAATGCTCATCAGGTTGGCTCCCAGCTGCATAAGGCTGGAACATCTGCCGCCTGCACGGAGAAAAGCCAGCGTATCTATTACAAAACTGGCAGAAGTCTTCTGGTTCAGGGGTTCCAGCCGCTGTGCGATCTCGGCTGCGGAAAGCCCTTCCTGTACCCACTCTCCGGCCTTGCACACCAGCAGGCCAAATCCAGTAGACAAAGAGCAGGAATCCACTACATACACACCCTCCAGTTCCTGTGCAGCCAGACGTGCATTCTGACAGCTGACGGAAAGCCCGCTGCCCAGACCGATATGCACGATCTCATACCCTTCCTGCAAATACTTGCGGAATACATCCAGGTATTCTCCTACGCTGACGGCACTTGTCTTTGGCAGTGTGCCAGTTTCATCCCAGTACTTATAAATGGTATCCAGATCAATGTCTATCAGATCCTTGTATTCCGTGTCTCCCAGAGTTACATGAAGCGGGATAAGCTCCACGTTATAACGCTGGACAAGCGCCGCTCCTATATCGCAAGGAGTGTCGGCGGTGATTTTTACAGGTTTGAGCATTTTTGCCTCCTTTATTCATCAATTTGAAAACAGGTTGCAGGGGGTATTGTACCAGAGCACAGCCTACCCGTCAAGGGTGCATAAAACCGATGCTTTCCGGTCAAACTTTTTTAAAAGGAGGTGAATGTCATGAAGATACCCGAAAAGCAGATTCTCCGTAAGTACACCCTTAACAATACAGAAGGTGTGAGTAACGAAGAGCACTCCCATTATGGACTCACAAATACGGATGGTCACAATCGGGAGCAAAATGCAGAACAGGAAGATATATAAATCTCCTGTTTTAATACCGAATGTCCTTGCACAGAGCCAGTACGGCCCCTTCCTCCCCTTCCATAAAGGCAGACATGGCGGCTCCGAAAGCGTCAAAGTCCCCCAAAGAAGCGGTAATAGACAGGCAGGCGGTATCGGCCCAATCCGGTCGGAGGGCTGCTTTCATGAACAGGCGGCCTTCCGCACTGCCATCGGCGCTGCCGCGCGCCATAAGTTTCAGGCAATCTCCGTTTCCTTCCTCTTCTCCCCATTGATGCAGCAGAGAATTTTGCAGAAGATCCCGGCACTCCTCTCCAAACGCTTTCAATTCGGAGCCGGTCATAAATACCCGCACACTCATACAGGTACTGCCGTTAAAAGCAGTGACCTTTATCCCATATACATCTTTTTCTTCTCTGTAGCCCAGTTTTTCCAGGATAAGGTTATCCATACATCCTCCTAAAACCGTACTTGTATCTATACATACTGTATCCCAGGGCTGGTTTGCTGTCAAGGGACAAGAATGCCTCTTTGTAACAGCCCCAGATGCAGCAGCGCTTCCAATACACCGCCACCCACGGCCAGCGCCTTATCCGATACGGTAAAACAACTATCGTATTCTCCTCGCGGATCCACATCTCCGCTTTTCATCCCGGCAAAAACCACTGTCCCCTCCGGAAGTATCCCCCGCAGTACCCCCGCTATCTGCGTTCGCATGGGCATTCCCTCCACAAAGGCTACAGTCTCTCCTGCCGTAACAATATCCCCAATGTTTTTCACGGGCGTAAATATTCCTGCTGCTGGTGCCCGTAAAAGCCGCTCGCTGGTGTATCCTCCAATATTTCCCGGTATACCAGTATTGGGCTGCGCACTGCCCGTATACAAAACCCGTCCCAGTCTATGGCCCCGCTTGGTTTCCACCACCGCATGACAGTCCTCTCCCGCAGTAAACCCAGGTCCGATACCGACTACAATAAAGGCATCTGACCGCCTGGTACCCAGGTTTACCTTGGCCAACCGGGCATCCACCACCGCCCGGGGATGAATCTGCTCCAAAACCAGCCCCGCATCATCCGCCAGTACGGGGATACTTCCTGTATGCAGGCAGTTCAGAGCCTGCTCCCGATTCCCGCATCGTTGGGCAGAAATTCCCTCCACCCGAGTCTCCCCCAATCGCAGTGCCTCGCTGAAACACACGCCACGGCGTATGGACGTGGGAGCCTGCAGATCGGTCATAACAGGGATAAGTCCTGCCCGATACAGCCGTAAGGCAATACCGCTGGCAATATCCCCTGCACCCCGGATCAATATCACGGTCAATATCCTCCCAAAGGGTTGTTTTTCTTTCAGTATAACGATTTGTATATCTTCCCGCAAGGCTCTCCCGGATTTTTCTTTATATTCCCTGCGATTTGTTCTCCATGTCCTGTATCTTCCGCGAACACTTACCTGCCCCCGTTGTAAACCCAAACCCCCGTTATCCTACGCTCATGAAGCCGCCGGGAAATGAATGCTAATTTGTATTGCTTTCCTCCTGATCGAAGCCTATACTGAAGACAGATTGGAGGCACGCATGGATGTTCTTATAAAAAATGCCGTCATTGCAGACGGTACCAGCACCCCTGCTTTTCCTGGGAATATCGGCATAAAGGACGGCCGCATTTGCTTTGCAGGCAGGGTGTCCGAACAAACTGCCGCCACCCATATTCTGGACGCAAAAGGGCTGTGGGCAGCCCCCGGATTCATAGATATTCACCGGCATCCGGATGGGGCCGTATTCCGCCCTGAGTTTGGAAAGGCAGAACAGGCGCAGGGATTGACCACCGTAATAGGCGGCAACTGCGGCATGAGCGCCGCTCCGGTCTTCGCCCCTGACTTCTGTCCGAATCACAAAAAAGAAGTGGAAGCCTACCAGCAGTCGGTGCTGGGTCCCATTGCTCCCAGTGTGCCCCGGCATTCCATGGCAGCCTATCTGAAAGCATTGGAAAAGCACAATGGAACCGTAGAAGTAAAAATGCTCTGTGGGCTTGGAACGCTTCTTGCCCTTGGAGGCGGCTATACGCCGGGCGCTCAGGCAAATATATCCTTTGTGCACCGGCTGATGGAAGAGTCTCTTCAGGCAGGCGCTCTGGGTGTTTCCATGGGTATAGGCTATGCACCGGAGTTTTACTACAGTACCGAAGCACTGCTGACATATCTGGCTCCCATAGCGGGCACAGGTTTGCCCGTAACCATCCATATGCGTCAGGAAGCCGACGGCATGGTGGATGGTGTGAAAGAAGCCATTGCTCTTTGCCGTGCGCTGCATACCCCGGTAGAGATCAGCCACCTGAAGGCTATCGGCCAAGCCAACTGGCGCAAAGCCATGCCTCAGGCCTTAACACTGCTGCGGAAAGCCCGGGAAGAAGGCCTGCCTATCTATCAGGACGCTTATCCCTATACGGCCGGGAGCACTCAACTTCTCCATGTGCTTCCCCCTGAGCTTGCCGACTGGCGGCAGTTTTCCCAACCGTCTGTAAGAGCAGCCATCGCCCGACGCATCGAGACCGGAAAGGACTTTGAAAACATCCTTCGGCTGTGCGGCTATGAGAACGTGTATATCGGGGCCACAGTCGAACCGGAATTGACATTGTACAAAGGCATGAGCCTTCTTCATGGAGCGGAAAAAACGAATATGGAACCTTTGGATTTTCTCCTCTGGCTGTTGGAAGCAGATCAGGGACGTACTTCCATGATCGACTACATTGCCTGTGAAGAGGATTTGGAGTTGGTTTTGCAGGATCCGGAGACGGTATGCATCTCCGATGCCATCTATCCCGGCAAAGGCTGCACACATCCCCGCGCCACAGGAATGACCATACGTGTTCTGGCGCATTATGCCAGGGATCGGAAGCTCTTTTCTTTGGAAGAAGCGATACGCCGCTTGACTTCTTTACCCGCCAAGCGCATGGGATTGCGGGACAGAGGGCTTCTGCACCCCGGATATCTGGCGGATATTGTACTTTTTGACCCTGAAAAACTACAAGAGCGGGGCACATACGCCCAGCCGGATCTGCTGCCTCTGGGGATCCCTTATGTTTATAAAAGCGGCGTGCTTTACAAAAACCCACAATAAAACATGAAGCGTGCGAAGTGCACGTCTCATAATCCGTATATGCAGAAGACCGGCAGAATTCTTTCTACCGGTCCTTCTCTATGCCTGCTTACTTCATCCCAGAATGGCTCTGTCGCTGGTAAACTCTTCCCCACTGGCCAGAGTGAACTGTCTCAGCAGATCTTCTACCGTCAGCTTTTGCTTCCGCTCTCCGGCTATGTCCAGTATGATCCTGCCTTCATGAAGCATAATGAGCCGGTCACCATACTCAATGGCGTCCCGCATATTATGTGTGATCATTAGCGTGGTAAGCCGATTTTCCCGCACGATCCTGTCTGTCAGTTCCATGACTTTAGCAGCCGTTTTGGGATCCAATGCCGCCGTATGCTCATCCAGCAGCAGCAATCTGGGCTTCTGTAAGGTGGCCATAAGCAGGGTCAAGGCCTGCCGCTGTCCACCGGAAAGAGTGCCAACCTTGGCCGTGAGACGCTCTTCCAGTCCCAGCCCCAATTCCTGCAAAGCAGCTTTGAACTGCACCCGCTCCGTCTTGGTGATCATTGGCCGCAGGGTATGCTTCTTGCCCCGTCGATTCGCCAGTGCCAGATTTTCTTCTATCTGCATATTGGCGGCAGTACCTACCATAGGATCCTGATAGACCCGTCCCAAATATCTGGCGCGTTTGTATTCCGGCAATCCCGTTACGTCCACGCCATCCAGCAGCACCTGCCCTTCCTCCGGGGTCTGAGCCCCGGAGATCACGTTCTGCATGGTGCTCTTTCCAGCCCCATTTCCCCCGATAACGGTAACAAAGTCACCGTCATTCAATATCATGGACAGGTCATTCAGCGCCCGTTTTTCATCCGGCGTACCTCGGGAAAAGATCTTGGTGATATGCTTAAGTTCAAACATGTCTCTCTCCCCCTTTCTCGCCCAATTGCTTCTTCAGATATGGCAAGCCCAGAAATCCGGCAACCACCAATGCAGAAAACATCTTCAACAGATCTGTATCAAAGCCCAGAAAGATAATCACCTGATATACTCCATAGTAGAGCACTGCACCGGCCATAACGCCTCCCAGTTTCACGGCAAAATTCTGCGACAGATGGCTGACCAATGCTTCCCCTATGACCACGGCGGCCAAGCCGATGACCACAGCACCCCGGCCCATGTTTACATCCGCATATCCCTGATACTGGCAAAGCAGCGCTCCGGACAGTGCCACCAGTCCATTACTGATCGACAGACCCAACACCTGCATTCGCTGGGTATGAATGCCCTGCGCACGGCTCATGGGGCCGCTGCATCCGGTAGAACGTATCGCGCAGCCCAATTCCGTGCCAAAGAACAGATACAATAGCGCAATCAATATTGCAGCACCGATCAGCAGTATCAGCAGCGCCCCAGGGATATCCATCTGACTCAAAAGCACATGCGCACTCCGGGCAGATAAAGCCTGATTGGCTTTGCCTAATATCTTCAGGTTCACGGACCAGAGAACCATCTGGGTCAGGATACCTGAAAGGATGGGCGGGATCCCCAACCCAATGTGAAGCCATCCGGTGACAGCCCCGGCTAATGCGCCGCTGAAGAGGGCTGCCAGCATGGCCAGAGGAAGGCTGACACCGGAAAGCAGCAGCATGGTGCACACGGCTGCGCCGGTGCAGATGCTCCCATCCACGGTAAGATCCGCTACGTCCAAAATACGATAGGTGATATACACCCCCAGCGCCATGACGCCCCAGATAAGCCCCTGGGCCACTGCCCCGGGCAGAGACTGCAGCAATGCAAGCATAGAAGTTCCTCTTTCTTCCGGTTTACGGTTTCTTTATTCCAGGGGTTGGTATCCTTCAGGGATAGTCACGCCCAGCAACTCCGCCATTTCTGCGTTATAGAGCTTGGAAGCAGGAGCGTATTCAATCGCCATATCGGAAATATTCTTCTCCCCAGTCAGAATAGCTGCCGCCATTTCTCCAGTTTTTTTGCCCAATTCATAGTAACTGATGGACAGAGTCGCTACGCCGCAGCCTTTGCAGATGCCCTGCTCCCCGGCAATGACGGGAACTTTTGCCGAACGAACAATATTGCCGATGGTTTCGCCGCAGGTGGCAGCAGTATTATCTGTAGGAATGTAGATTACATCGCTGTCTGCAGCAGCTTTGGCAGTCACGGCAGATACGTCATTGGAATCCGTAAACGCATAACGGGTGCAGACAATGCCCTTATCGGAAAGGTATTCTTCCACTACCTTCACCTGGTATTCGGAATTGCTTTCCGCAGAGCAATACAACAGCCCCACTTTTTTAGCTTCCGGGAAAAGTTCCAGCAGCATATCCGCCTGCTCCGTCAAAGGCGCCAGATCAGAAGTACCGGAAACATTCCCCCCTACAGTGCCGGAAAAATCCTGGATCCCCAAGGCCACTCCATATTCCGTTACGGCTGTGCCCAGAATAGGGATACTGTCCGTAGCGTTATAGGCCGCCTGAAGGGCCGGCGTAGCATTAGCCAGAATGAGATCCACTTTCTTGGAAACAAATGCGTTGGCAATGGTGCTGCAAGTTGCGGAATCACCGGAAGCATTCTGTACATCGAAGACCACGTTTTCCTCTCCCAGTATTTCCTTCAAGGCATCTTCAAAACCCTGAGTAGCTGCATCCAAAGCATCATGCTGCGCCAGCTGACAAATACCCACGGTATACACCTGCTTTTTCTGTTGACATCCGAACAAAGACAGTAATGTGCAGCACATGAGCAGTACGGCGGCTCCAATATGCAGGATTTTACGATTACGTTTCATTGTCTTTTTCCTCCGTATATTATATATTTTCTCTTGTATGTATGTAGGCCAAATGCGTATTCGCCTCGCGAAAGCGAATAAGTATACTCCCTGTTTTTTTCTCCGGTAGAAACGATTCATTTGAATCCAGGGAGAATAGCCTATGCAAAAAGAGCAAATAAAAATGCCCCGTGAGCTTGTGACCCACGGGCATTTCTTCGGGCTTTTACTATGGGGAAAGAAGGAGTAAAAGCTACGCAGTTAAGGTGTATCCGCAAATGGCATCACAAATCTCTATTCGCTTTGAGGGGTAAAAGGAATAGTCGTAATAAAATCGAATTGCGAATGCCATACGAATACGCTGCATAGTTCCGGCCCGTCTCCTTTCTGATTTAGTGGTAAGTGTAGCACCGTGCTCTTTCTTTGTCAAGCCTGTTTTTTCATTTTATGCACGTAAAATACATTCTGCCCGAGTGTTGCTAAATTCCTATTTCCGTGAAAAGCGAAGATTTGTTTTGTCAGGCAAAATAGAGATCTTCAATTTGCCTTGGTTCAAAGCTGAGCCCTAACAGTTCCTTAGTAAAACTTCCGGCAGCGATCTCTGAAACGGGGAGCATCCGACGCTTTACAGGAATTACTCCAAACAACTTCACCGTTCGAACAAAGCCGGCCGATGTATCGCCCCACCTCCTACACTCAAACAAATGGTACAGTTCATGGCCGAGAATAATTTCTCGAGCAGTATTTATATCCATATGGCGCCCTATGCGATGCAATGCTTCTCGATTAAGAAGAATACGGTTCTGTTTGACATGAAATTCTGCAAACTTCACATAGTCCTGTCCCCAGCCTCTATCCTGCCCCTCTTCATGAATGGAAACGCCTTGGCATCTAAGGATCTCCTGAACGGAAATGTCCGGAAACTCTCTCCGTATCTCTCTACCCCGTTCTCTGCCTATTCTCAGAGCTTCCTCCGCCATAAAAAGTTTTTCATCCCGTTCAATAGAATCTGCAAAAACAAACTGGTTGAATATGGATAGGGCATTTTCCCGTTCGGACATATCACAAGGCATACTCTTCTCCTATCTCTTTTTCAGTATGGCCAGATATTCTTCTCCAGAGCCCAACCTTTTCAGCTCCAGATCCACCAGCGACAGAATCTGCTCTGTGCTGTCCAATCCGGAAAGATCCGTAATCTTGCCGTTAATTACCACATAAAACAAGGGCGCTGTACGGCCAGACTCGTCGAACTTCATGTGGGCTTCCAGCTGTTGTTCTAATGCTCCTCTATCTTGTGCTTTGAAATGATAGCAGTCTGCACCTTCCACACTGAGCTTGATCACACCGCTGCTATCCATTACGCACAACAGATCCGTGCGCTTTTTAAAAAATGGAATACGGCTCTTTTTTTCCACATTGACACGAAAAGCCGAGAGAGTATCCGTAGCAAATTCCGCATGTACATCTACGCGACTTTCTTCTTTCCCGGTAAACGCTTCCTGCACCTTCTTTTGAAGCTGTTCCTGAGTCAAGATCGTTCCCACCGCTGCCTTGGCGCTCAAATCCGTACTTCCCACCGCCACAGCCGTAACCGTATTTTTTGCCGTATCGATCTGCACCGTTACCTCAATGGTTGAAGGAGAAGCACCCGCCCGTATGGCCGACTGTTCCGCTTCATTACGGATCTGCAGGATATCCTCCTGCGTAGGATTGATAATGGTACGCTCCACAGAATCCCGTACCATAGCCAACGCCGCTCCGATAGTGGCAATAACCGGCGCATTCTGTGCTATTTTAAAGCGCAGCCCCATCTTCTCCGCTACGGCAGGCACCACAGCACTGGCACCGCCACCGCCACCGGTAAGAACCAGATAGCTTTGAGACAAGCTGTATTCCCGTATGAAGCCTGTTACTGCAGCAGAAACCTTTCCTACTGCAATATCCATTATATCCCGTGCAATACGCTGTGCCGGACGCTTAAATGCCTTTTCCAAAGCTGTAAAAGCCAGTTGAACGCTTTCTTCGTTTCCTTTGGCATAATCACCCTCCGGCATATAGCCCAGGTAATTTGCCGCACAGGTCAAAGTAATGGCAAAGCGTTCTCCTTTTTCATTTTCCAATGCGAGAAAATCTGTAGTTTTATCCTTTGGCGTCCTCACACTGACTACATGACAATTCTGCAGTTTCTCCGAATCTGTAAAGCAGGCATAAGGCAAACCGGCAATATGTGAGCTTCTCGGTCCTACATCGATGATGGTATTGTTCCGAAAACGTACCATGCTGCCGCCGCCAATGCCAACCGTATGAATGTCCAAACTGGTCACATATGTATTGTGTCCGCCGATGCATGCATACTTGGTGATCACTCGTCCATTCTGGATCGCGGAAATATCCGTGCTGGTACCGCCCACTTCCAGAAAGATTCCGTCAGAAATCTTCTCATACATCAACGCACCCGCCACACCTGCGGCCGGGCCGGAAAGCACCGTCAGGATAGGACGGCGTTTGACTTCATCCACCTGCATAACCCCGCCATCGCTGCGCATGATCATCAATGGCGCCTGTATTTTTGCATCTCGAACGGCTTGTTCCGTCATAGCAGCTGTCTGCATCATTTTGGGCAGAATGGAAGCATTGATCACTGCCGTTTTGGTTCTTGCCTTTAACCCATACAGTTTTGTAAGTTCATGGGTAGCAGTAACAATCATTCCTGATTCTTCAGCAATTTTTGCAACAGCCTGCTCATTTTCCGGGTGATCTACAGAAAATGCTTCACTGGCTACAGCCACCTGCGCGCCCTGGTTTTTCAAACTCTCCAGCAGCTTTAATGCCTCCTGTGCGTTAACGCCCTGAGCCGTGTTTAAAAAGCCATATACGGTATGAATGGCCTTTCCGTCTTCCAGGGGGATATCTCCTACATCGGTGTCGGCTTTGATTTTGCCGACACCGATGCCATTACCCATACCCACAATTCCAATATCTGCCACATCCCCTTCCAAAAGGGCATTGGTGGCTTGTGTAGTGCCGTGGGCAATGAATACCACATCCTCTGCTTCACAGTGGATTTCCTCCAGAAGCGCATGCAAAATATCGATAACGCCACGAGTAACACCCTCTTTTGCAGTATGTGTGGTATGGACTTTCTTTTTTCCTATGATCTCATAGGTATCATTATCGAGAGCTATGGCGTCTGTAAATGTACCGCCAACGTCTATGCCGATCCTGATTTTACGCGCCATGTTTCTCTGTACCTCCTACATGCTTGCTTACATATATACGATCACAGCCAAAATGACTCCGGCCAAAGCTACCAGCGCATTGATAAGAAATGTGCCACGGGTATACTTGCCCACGGAAACCTGCAAATATCCACAAGCCCAAGTCACCTGAGATGCAGTAGGATCATTCACAGCTACATAGTAATCATACACCCAAGCCAGAGTTACGATCAGGCCAATAGGCAGGCTGGTGGTCAGCAGAATACCGATAAGCGCAGCGCCCAATCCCCAGGGATTCAGCGGCCCGCGATACATGGTCAGGAATGGACCTACCAAACCAAATACCAGAATCACCAGAACAGGTGCTGTGGGCACAATGGCTGTGAGCAGGTTCTGGATGGGGGTAAGCAAAGCTTCCTGCTTGGAGGCAGCCAGTACCATGCCAATCCCCATCATGAGCACTACAGTGACGGATACATTGGCAAAACCATCAAAGGCCGATTTGTTGATCAGATCCTGAATGCCCCGGAATTTGTTCTTCCACTGCGTCGTCAAAATGGCATACAAAATACCTACAATCAAAGCAGCATTTACATTGCACTTAAATGCAAGTACAAGCACAAGAGGAATAATGGGCGCCAGAATGGAATACAACGGCACGTCCTTGCTCTTGTCGCGCTTTTCACCATCGTTCTTTTTAACGGCCCAGGAAAACACCGGTCCTTTTACCTTGATACCAATGAGTATCAATGCAACGCAGATGATGACAGCCGGAATAAGGATCATGACTGCAGTGTTCTTGATCAGGGGATCAGTTGCCTCCAGACCAACCAGATTGCCGATAAACGTCCAACGGGAAACATTCATGAAGTAGCCAACAGAAGTACCGGCAAGCATAACAAAAGCTGCAATAACTTTGGGTACTCCTACAGAAAGCATAATGGGGAAAACGATCAAGCCCAGCATGATTTTGGAGCCTACCCCGTTAAGGCCAATGAAGCAGAAGCCGCAAGCCAGGAAGCACAGCACGGCCAGCACATAGGGGTTATCGCCGCCCAATTCTGCCGCACTGCGAATGAGCTTTTCTGCAATACCGGTCTTGCGAATTACTTCACCCAGAATAGCAGCTATAAGCGTGGAGAAAATCGCACCGGAAAGGCCCGAGATGCCTCCGCCTACCACATCGTTCACAATAGTCTTAAAGGGAACGCCAGCTACGGCGCACATAACGATGGCCATCAGCGGCAGAGCTGCTACGGCGTTCAATTTATCCGTGACCATCAGTGCTACCACTGCTACAAAAACCGCTATGATCAAAATCGTTGTAATACTCATACTCTTTAATCCTTATTTATTTTTGGGTCGCTTTTGTTTTAAAGCAGAAATTCCTGCCCCTGCTCCTTCAGGACAAGCTGAAGAGCTTTTGTATCCAATTCCGCCGGGCGGCAGCTGTTTTTTACGCACATGGCACCAGCGGTTCCTGCCGCCTGTCCCATGGCAAACACTGCCGGCATAATCCGGATAGCCCCCAGGGCTTCATGCGTAGCGGAAACGCAGCGTCCTGCAACCAGCAGATTATCTGCATTTTCTGGCACCAGGATGCGATAAGGAATCTGATAAACCTCCGCCACATCCGTTTTCTCTTTTTTGTAACTGGTTCCTGTTGCTGCCCCTTTTGCGGGATGCAGGTCTACCGGATAGCTGCAAAGGGCAATGGCATCTTCAAAGTGCACCGGCTGAATAAGATCCTCTTCCGTCAGCGTATACAATCCACGAATTCTGCGGGACTCCCGCACGCCTACGACTGCCCCGCTCTGAGCAATTCGAGCATTTTCCAGGCCCGGCAGTGTTTTAAAGAAATCCATCAGAAATTCAACCTGCCTGAGTCCTTCTGCATATGCGCGGCTCATATCCTGTTCCTCTACGGGACTGAGCTCCTGAATTCTGGTCGTATTGAGTCTCCATTCCCCAGGATGCACCATGTGATAAAGACCGATTTTATTGCGGTTTATCGGAAACTCGCCTCTGACTCTTGCCTCCTCGATCAGCTTGTGATAGGGCAAATATCTGTTTTCCTCGTCCTGGCTAAGATACGCCTCTATCTTTGCATCATCTGCATTATAGATCCAGAAGAACAGTGTCATTGGCTGCAAGGATCCTTTAGGATCCTCCATTTTCATAGGTACTCCAGCCTTCAGACTCACCAGTCCATCCCCTGTGCAGTCAATAAACACCTCGCCTTCAATCCGTATCAAACGGTTCCCATCAAAAGCAACAACAGAGCGGATCCTCCCCCCTTCTTTTTCTGTATCCAGAATGCTGATGTTCAGGCATATTTCAACGCCTGCTTCAAGCAGCATATCCATCATGACCATTTTTAATGTTTCCGGTTGAAAAGGCGTCAGATTATTGTGCCTGAGCCGAATATAACAGCCATATGCGCTGACTTGTCCCGTTTTGGAAGGATGGATAGCGCCGCCCTTTTCTTCCATTCGACGGATCATTTCATCAAAAATGCCCTTTACTAACTGCCTTTCTCCCTTTGGATCAAAGCAGGTCATAAAGGGTCCTACCAAACCGTTGGTGGCAGTGCCGCCAACCACAGATGTTTTTTCAAGCAGAATGGTTTTCGCACCGCTGCGGGCACTGGCAATGGCCGCGGCAACACCCGCACATCCTCCGCCGCATACGATGACTTCTCCCCGCCTGGTTGTTTCTATCCTGCCAGTGTATGTATCCATCCTGTGCTCCTTTAAAAATTTGTTTCGTTTTTCTTTTCTCTCGTTTCGCAATGCGAAACTCTTTAAAATAAAGATACTGCACATCTGGTGAATTGTCAACATTTTTTTACATTAATTTCGCCCGAAGTACAAAAAAGAAGCTCCCTATCGGAGCTTCTTTTATACGACCTGTATATCAGACATAGCCAGCATATCCAAGATCATTGGAAAGAGCATTGGCAAATTTGAGCAAAGTAAGTATCCATTCAGACTGCACCCGTTTTTCTCTAAGTACGGAAGCATGCATGCTGACCACATAGGCCACATTTCTTGAAAAATCAAACACTGGCGCCGCCACAGCAGCTACTTCACCGATATCTGCCTGACTTTCTGCGTACCCCTGTATCAATATTTGTTTATTTTCCCGCCGCACTTCCGGATCTTCAGGCACCGAGAGAATAGACCGGCCAGGCTGCCACAGAGCCTTATTTGCCTGAAAAGTACGCTGAATAAGGGCTCCTTCTTTCAATACTCCGCCTACACGCAGCGATAATACGTTCCTTTCGTCCAATGGCAGCACGTCCGCCAGAAAAAACTCTCCGCTGATCTCTTTGGTCACCAGCAAGGTACCAGGAAAACCATTCAGTAATTCCTGAGCATGTTTACGAACTACTGCTCGGATATCCATCTTCTCATACAGCGCGGAAGCTACACTCAATATTTTCAATCCGAGAGAATATTTGCCGGATTTTTCATCCTGCTCTACGTACTCCTTTTCCATCAGGGAAGTAAGCAGCCGATAAACGGTGGTTTTGTTCATCCCCGCCTGATTGCTGATTTCTACCAGTCCCATGCCCTGAGGATCTTTGCTCAACAACTCCATAATAGTCAGCGCCTTACTTACGGAAGCGACTTTATCTTCATATCGATTTGCCATCTCTCACCTGTTTTGTTTTCAAAAAGCTTCAATCTTCTTTTATGTTGTTGCCTATGCGCAACGGCTTTTCTTCTTTCCGAGGACGATGCTTTGGCTGGGGACGCAGTTCCAACCTCCTGGGAAAAAAAATTCTGGTGCCTGTTGGGGCGGACGAAGTGACCTGTTTCTCTGCTTGAGACACTGTATCTGACATCGCTTCCGGTAAAGCACCCGAATGACTCTCTTCCTCGAAAGCACTTTTCTTTGCGCTTGATTCTACAGCGGAATGCATGGAGTTGAGCGTACGAACAGGTTCCGGTTCAACGTGAGCAGCCACGGGCTGTACATCTCCTGCGAAGTCAGTTTCATCAAAAGCATTCTCCCGTTCGTCTGATTTTATTTTGGAAAGCTGCGAGTTAAACACACGAATGGGTTCCGGCTCAACAGGGACAAAAGTTGACTTTGCGGCGCTCGTAAGGGTGTTTCCGGCGAGGGAACCTTCTGGCACACCTATATCCGCAGTAGGTGGATCGGCCTTTTTCCCTGCATTTGCAGCCTGTGCGGGAGTGATCGCAGGAAAAACCGTTGTTTTTTCTTCTGTCAGCATATGATTTGGACGTTCAGGCCGCTTAAAGGCACTGGTGTCCGAATCGTTTGCAGTGGATGCGGAAGGCCTCCGGAAAGCTTTATCTCCATCGAGCGGAATCCTTCCGGATACGGGTGCCGGTTCTTCCTGCGCTTCCTGAGAGCGTTCCTGCTCCATATACCGGAGTTTTGCCGGGCGCACATAGCCAAATTGCAGCCGTGCGGTATCTGCCGTTTTCTCCTCAGAGGAAGTTTTTTTCGGTGTAGGAACAGCAAATTCTTCAAAAGGCAGACTCCGGCGTATGCTCTGTTCATATACATACAAAATAGCGGAAGCTGCCAGCAACGCAACGATAAGCAAAAAAAGCACCAGCAGACTCCGGCGAAAGATACGGGTAAACTTCGCCGTATCATAGATAGTGCCGGTGGTATCAATGGTGGTTCCTTTATTTGCGCTGCCTCCTCCTTCCTGCCGCCGTTGCAGCAATCCGGTAAGATCCAGCCGCATGGCATCTGTAGCATAGGCAGTCCCCGCCGGATCCTCTGCCGTGAGCACAAAGGAAAGAATACTGTTCCCTTCTGTAATATTGAATTCCTTGGAAAAAGTCGTAACACCCGTGTTCAGTTGATCATACTGAATCACAACGCCATTAAATGCATTGTTTTCCGTAAGCACTCCCTTGGTAATGGGGACTGCGGAGTAGTTGCGCATTTCAAACAGAATCGTTGCCGTCAAGGACCCGTCATCATTGAACTTGGAATTGCTCAATGTTACGATAAGCTGCAAATTGACCTGATCGGCCTCCACATAGGGTTTGATCTCATAGCTGTCTTTGCTTTCCGCAGTATAAGGCTGGCCCTGGAAATCTTTCGCTTGGATCCGGAAGGAGACCCTGCGGGGTGTGCTGGCGGCTACAGCAGCGGCTACGGTATAGGTAATGGATCGGCTCTGCCCGGCAGAAAGGTCAAAGGGCTCCTCCAGCTCCGTGCCGATTTCATCGTACAGACAAATATCCGTCATGGCATGGGTGCCGGTATTTGTCACAGTCAAAGCAAAAAGCGTTCCGCTTTCTGTAGCCGGACACTGCTGCACGGACAGGGTGAGCTCCACCTTTACATAGGTTATGGTAGCGGAGCTTTCGCAGGAAGCCAGCTGTTTTTCTCCTTTGACGGTATACTCCACAACCGGATTGATCACCGCATCCACTTCCCCCATGGTAAAAGTGTACGGCACTTCCATAGATGTACCGGCCAGCAGCTGCTCTTGCGGTAAAGGAATATAACTGCTGGATACTCCGGAATCATAAAGGCTCAAGCCGGTCATATCAAACTTTGTATCGTTTTTTAGCAGATATGTCACCTGCACCTGCGTTCCAGAAGCTGCCATCGTTTGTGTCAGCTTATAGGACAGACTCAGCTTGGGCTCGTCAAAACGTTCTATACGTACCGTAGCTGTCACATATTTTTTTACATAGGTCAGGGCTGCTTCCTCATCGGGCACTAATTCCCCGTAAGACTGTTCCAGCCAGGAAAGTCTGAAAGTCAGATCTCTATCAAAGGCATCCAAAGGAACAAACAGCTTTTGTGCTCTGAATTCCAGCACGCCCTTCCCTTCCAACGTCAGGTCTTCCTCAAAAGCCATGGATTGAGGCAGCAGCTCCCCGGAAAGCACCGCATTATGCAGCGTATAGGAATCATTGCTTGTATTTTTTAAGGTGAAGCGCAGATATGTCAGTTCCCCGGGGCCGGTCAGCTGGCATTCCGGATCCGGTTCGATGGTCATGGTTACCGGCGGCTCCGTTTCCCCATGGGAAAGACGAACCCCCATGAACACGGGGATCAGCGCCAGCAATATGCACACTATGGCCCGGATCTTTTTCATGTTTTATACTTCCACAGGAAAGGGCAGATATTGCTCCCCTTCCAATGTTCCTCTCAATGTATCGTTGGTTTTATCCCGCACCGCCAGCAGCATGTTCTCTCCTTGTTCTCGGGGTATCTCCACCCGACAGCGGATCACGTCTGCATACTCCACATCTTTCAGACTGCCAAAGCGGGTAATTATCTGTTGAAACAGCGTCCATTGCCCATATGGCACGGTAAAAG
This sequence comes from uncultured Eubacteriales bacterium, assembly GCA_900545265.1. Lineage (GTDB taxonomy): Bacteria > Bacillota > Clostridia > Christensenellales > CAG-138 > RUG472. Next base: position 15,600 of record UQYI01000004.1, on the reverse strand, counting down.
CATAAATCTGCCCGGGAGCCATGCGCACCAGCCCTGCCGCATCCAGTGCTTCTGCACAGCTGCGGGAATACGCACGCACCAGCCCGCCCGCTCCCAGCAAGATACCGCCGAAATACCGGGTAACTACGCAAAGTACATCGGTTACCTCCCGACGGCGAAGCACTTCCATCATGGGCAAACCTGCGGTACCACCGGGTTCCCCATCATCTGAATACCGGGCGCATCCGCCCCCCGGCCCTATGGAATATGCATAGCAGTTATGGGAAGCGTCCCAATGGCGGCGGCGAATATCCGCCAGAACGCCGAGTGCCTCTTTTTCCGTCTTCACAGGGAAGCAGCGCCCGATAAACCGGGAACGTTGGATGAGGATCTCCCTCTCCGAGTTTCCGGCTGCCGTAAGGTAAGGCCGCAGATTCTCTTCCCCCATGTCACGTCTCCTTTATACTTTGACAATCATCTTATCTTAGCAAAAGCGATAAAATATTGCAAGAAGACCCGGAGATTCGTTACAAAACAGACGCAATGTATTTTAAGCATGCAAGATGGATCTTTTTATTTGTACGCATCCGAGATTCGGATAAAGATATGCGGGCTGGGCCGCCGCATCCAAGTCTCATTCCCCCTATTACGCTATTCTCCCGCCAGGCGGCGCAGCAGTGCAATCTCCTGGGCATACCCGGAAAGTTCTGCATGAGGTGTTTCCAGTACCATGGGCAAGTTTTTAAGAACCGGGTGATTCACCACACTCGCAAAAGAATCCCGACCTATATATCCCGCACCGATGGGTGCATGGCGATCCTTCCTGCTGCCCAGAGGCATCATGGAATCATTCAAATGCAGAGCCAACAGATGCTTCAGGCCTATATGCCGGTCAAAATCCTCCAGCACCCCTTCCAAATCATGCACGATGTCATATCCTGCCCCGAACACGTGACAGGTATCCAGACAGACTCCCAGCCTGTCCCCAGCTCCCGTCAAGCGAAGGATCTCGCCTATCTGTGTAAAATCACTGCCTATTTCGCTGCCTTGTCCCGCCATGGTTTCCACCGTTACGCTGATACCTTCCGCTTCTTCCAGCAGGATGCTGAGCAGACGTGCAGTTTTATCTATACCCGCCTGTACTCCCTGCCCCACATGACTGCCCGGATGCAGATTATATAGATTTCTGGGGAAACATGCTGCTCGCTTTAAATCATCTTCCAGTACCTGCCGTGCAAATTCCTCAACCCGTTCCTCTTTTGCGCAGGGATTCAGCGTATAGGGGGCATGCATAAGGATCGGACCCATGGCATTTTCCTTTAAAAACACATTCATGGCCTCAGCATCCTGTATATTCATTTCTTTTGCCCGACTCCCACGGGGATTACGCAAAAAGAACTGAAAGGTGTTCCCGCTCAATTCCCGCGCAGTCTCTGCCATGGCCAGATACCCTTTGGATGGGGAAAGATGACAGCCTGCTTTTAACATATACTTCTCCTTGACGAGTTTAAACGGAAAAGGCACGGATGTTGCCCGTGCCTTTTGGATCATTCCATGATTACTTCAGCTCCGGAAGCAGAGCTTCAAAATAGTTGAGAGCCTCCGGATTGCCCAGAGCGTCACGGTTGGTGATCTTTCTTCCGTTGACCAGATTTGTCACGGCAGATTCCACCTTTTTCCCGTTGAATGTCTTGGGAATATCGGGAACGGCAAAGATCAGCGCCGGTACATGGCGGGGAGACTGGCGAACTCGCAGTTCGGTTTTGATGCGTTTTTTCAGTTCATCGGTAAGCTCGCATCCATCCTTCAGCTGGACAAAGAGCAGTATCCGCTGATCGTCATGATACTGCTGACCAATGGCCAGAGAATCCTGCACCTCCGGGAACTTTTCCACAATATTATAGATCTCCGCCGTGCCAATGCGGACTCCGGAAGGTTTCAGAACGGAATCGGAACGTCCATAATAGCTGACGCCGCCGGTTTCGGAATGGAAACACACATAATCGCCATGGTGCCATACACCAGGGTACACCCGGAAGTATGCATTCATGTATCGCTCTCCATCCGGATCGTTCTGGAAGTAGATGGGCATACTGGGCGCCGGGATCTCGCAGACCAGCTCTCCCTGCTGATCCCTGACGGGTTTTGCGTTTTCATCATAACATTCAATTTTCATGCCCAGCCCCGGGAACTGAAGCTGTCCGGCATACAAGGGCTCCATGGGGTTGCCGATGCAGAAACAGCCGTTTATATCCGTGCCGCCGGCAATGGAATTAAAGAAATAGTCCTGCTTGATCTCCCTGTATACCCAGCGCCAACCTTCTTCGCTGAGAGCGGATCCAGTTTGAGAAATCATTCGCAGACGGCTGAGATCCGCATGCTCCTTAGGCACGAACCCAGCTGCCATAAGGGCATGCACATAGCTGGCGGAAAGACCGAATACCGTGACCTTCTCTTTTTCCAGAATCTTCCAGATGGCAGAAAGATCAGGATAAGAAGGGTTACCGTCATACAGAACAATGGAGCTGCCCGCCCCCAAAGCCGCCGCCTGCCAGTTCCACATCATCCAGCTGCAGGTAGTGATGTACAGCATCCGATCCGAGGGCTTCATATCATGATGCAGCACCAGTTCCTTTAGCTGATTGATCATCAGCCCCAGTACGGACTGCACCATACACTTTGGTTTGCCCGTAGTACCGGAAGAGAACATGACCACGGTAGGATCGTTAGCTTCCCGCGGGGTATAAACAAAAGGCTCGGGAACGGTAACATCCGTAAAATCTTCCCAGGCACTGCTCTTGGGGATATCTTTAATTCTCGCTCTGTCGCCGGCATAATGGCAGACGACCACCTTTTCCAGGCGTTCCATGCGGGAGGCCACCAGGGCAGCATTGGCTGTGGTATCAAAGGTCTTGCCCTTATACAGATACCCATCTGTGGTGAAGAGTACTTTGGGATCCACCTGTCCCAACCGGTCAAAGGCTGCGCCGGGGCCTATATCTGTAGCACAGGAACACCATACGGCTCCTACCGCAGCAGTAGCCAGCATGGCGATGATGGTTTCGGGCATATTAGGCATATAGGCGGCTACAGCATCTCCCGGCTGCAGACCCAGTTGCCGCAGGGCAGTGGCCAATGCAAAAACTTCATGACGCACCTGCTTCCAGCTCCACTCCCGGCGAATCTTATCCTCTCCGCGGAAAATAAGGCAGGCTTCTTCGGAGTCTCCGTGACGAAGCATGTTTTCTGCATAGTTCAGAGTGCAGCCGGGAAACCATTTGGCTCCGGGGAATTTATGGATATCATCTACTGTCTTTTCATAAGGGGTATAGCAGAGAATATCCAGATATTTAAACAGCAGATCCCAGAACTTCTCAGGCTCCTCTACAGACCAGGCATACAAAGCCTTATAATCCTGAAAATCTGTGCCCTCCTGCTTGTTTACCATCTGCATGAAAGCGTAAATATTAGTGTTTTCTCTGTATGCCTTGGTAGGCTTCCACAATAATTCAGCCACGGTGTTCTCCTTCCCCTTGCTATGTTTTTGCGAAGATCTTTCTGCGCATTATAAGGGTATAATAGCCTTGCTCCGGTACCATTGTCAATGGCTTCCATTATTATATTTCCCGGAAAAAGTCTTAAATTCCATATACCAGCCCCCGGTATATGGCAATTGTGCTTTACCGAAGCGCAGCACATCTGTCCGCAGACATTTTATGGCGATTGTATGTGCCTCGGTACCCAAAGCGCAGACAGCTTTAATTCTTTCCTTTGCAGTACAGAATCGAACGCATTAAAATCGGGTCAATGTGTTTCCTTTTCGTAAAAAATAAGTAAATTCCCCCACGCATATCTTTACGCCCGGATGCCTTGGCGTCATACTGTAAATAAAGTTAAGGAGAATTTCACACGGAAATATCCCTTTCTTTGATTATCTGTTTACATGAGGGTATACTATGGAAACGGCTTTAAAAATATGCAAAAGACTTCACTCCTATCTGTACGCCGGCCAGTTTCATGGAAAAGTTACCGGAGTATATGACAAACGGTTGGATATGGAAACTCCTTTCGGACTCATTGCCGTGGTGCAAAGAGAGTGCCTCAAGCCCTTTTCCTGTTTGGTGGGAAGTTTGAAGCCTTTTACGGCGCTGGGGATTCGTCCGGGCATGGATGTGCTGCTGGATAAGAATGGCCTGGATATTCCGCAGACGGAATTGGTAGTGGATGTGACCATGGCGGAAGATGTGGACCTTTCCATGGACGCCATGACCAACCTGTTCCTGCCCATGGATCTGAATATGCGCCTGCGCCATGTGCGGCGCGCCATTGAGCAGGGGGCAGGCAGCGAAGATCTTTCTTTACTGGCGCTGAGTCCTCGGGAAGCAGGCCCCCTGGCTCCCCTGGGAACGCAGCTAAAAGCTCTGAGCGATGGGTTGGAAGAAGGAGATATGTATGCCGCCTGCACTGCCGCTGCCGCTGCCGCCGGCTTTGGTTCCGGCTCCGTTCCCGCTTCGGATATACTTCTCTCCGGCTATATGGCTGCTTATACCGCTTTAAGCTTTGCGCTGGGCCGTTCTTTGCATCGGGTACGGGAGATCACCCGGCAGCTGGCCGCCGCTGCCGCTCAAAACACAAACGAAAATGGCGCCGCCGCCTTGCTGCAAGCCGGAGAAGGGCTGGTAGATGAAGACCGTTTTCAGCTTTTGCGATCCCTGTTTTCCGATACGGCTTACACTACTCTTTCCGGCTGCGCCATGCGCATTGCCGGAGCAGAGAGCGGTGTGAATTTCCTGACCGGAATCTGTGTGGGTATTGCCGGCCAGTATCTGATGAAAACCATATGATATTTTCCCGTAAGGAGGTTGCCATGACGGCAAGAAAACACCGGCTGCCCGGACTTATGCTGTTTTTGACTTTTCTAGCCGGACTGCTGCCCGCCTGCACCCAGCCGGACAATGCGATTCCAGAAAACGGCATTTTGATTAACGAAGTAGTTGCCAGCAACAAACGTTCATTAACGGATGCAGCATGGGGGTCTCCGGACTGGATAGAGCTGTATAACGGTTCCCAGATCCCGGTGGATCTTTCCGGATGGTATCTGACAGACAACGTGGAAAACGAAGGCAAGCTTTCCCCTCTGCCCAAGCGCAAACTGGCTCCCGGAGAATATCTGATACTTTATGCCAACGGAGAATCGGCAGAAAACTGCCTTGACTTTTCTCTCAGCCGTAAGGGGGAAACGCTGACATTGGTGAATCCCCGCCGGGAAGCTGTCACAGCGCTGGAAATTCCCGCACTGGTCAAGGATGTTTCCTATGCCCGCCGATCCGACGGAAGTTATGGCTTCTGCCCCTTGCCCACCCCCGGAAAAGAAAATACCGGAGATATACTGGATGTTTGCCCTGCCTCCTCTCTGCTTGTGAAGGACGGCGACGAAAAGTACGCCGGAAAAACCTATGAGGCACTCCGCCTCACCGAGATCCTCAGCCGGGGAGAATTAGTATGGTGCGAAAGCTGCGGCAGATATGTAGATGCCATCGAGCTTTATAATCCCGGGCTGGTGACCGTAAATCTGGAAGGCTATACCCTTACCTCTCGCGAAGGAAAAAATCGGGAACACAATCTGCCCGCAGCAGAACTGGACGGACAAAAATATATGACACTATGGGGCTGCTCCGAAGGGTGCCAGCCGACGGACGGGCATGTCTGTTTGGATTTTGGTCTCTCCCGTTACGGTGAAGGGCTTTACTTATACGATCCGCTTGGAACACTGCTGGATCAGGTACAAGTGCCGGAGATGGAAAAAAATGTCACCTGGGCCCGTCGTGCAGACGATACCTGGGGGTATTGCCAGTTCCCGACACTGGGAAAAGAAAACCGTAGTGAAGACATTTTAGATACGCCTCCCTCTCCTCAAGATGGCGCCGCCCGGGCTGATACCGCCACAATGGGTACGTTGGTTGTGTCTATAAATGAAGCCTGTGCCAAAAATACGATTTCCATCACCGATCGTGACGGAGACCGCAGTGATTTCTGCGAACTGTACAATCACAGCAATACGGCGGTAAGCCTGAAAGGATGGTATCTTTCCGATGATCCTGAAAAACTGACAAAATGGGCCTTGCCAGACGTGACCATGGAACCTGGAACATACCTTATCGTATTCCTTTCCGGAAAAGAAAGCAGCGAACACGAGCTGCATGCCAGCTTCTCTTTAAGTGTGGGAGAAACTCTGACCCTGTACTGCCAGAGCAGCAATATGTACGAGGCATTGCGCATACCGGAGGTGCCGGAAGGAGCCTCTACAGGCATGGAAGAAGGCGCCCTTGTCTACTATCTTACTCCTACCCCCGGGTATGCCAATGGCCACCCCTGGCTCGCTGAAACTCAGAATTAATATAAAAGGTCTTCTCTGCCCTGCCGACCAGCCCCGGCGGGGCTTTTATTCTGCACGGATATTAAATCAGCAAGGGGCGCTGCCTATGCTGCGCCGGAATACGCCCGTTCACAACTGCTTCTCATATAAAAGCAGCAACACACATTTGAGCTGCTTCTATCGCCGAAACACAACAAGAACATAAGACCCCGAAAGCGTATGTCCAGCTCAAAAGAGTCTCCTCTTGAGTTTTCATGAATTATATTCCGTTCTCCTTCGTGACCGGGTGCTGTAGTTGCAAACGGAAAAACGGGCAGAAAACTCTTCCCGCCCGTACAAATAAAATGCTGTAAATTATCAGCTGTTTTCTGCTCGATGCTTCTCTGCTTCCCGTTCCTCAATGCGCAGACGGCTGTTGAGCACCGGCCAGGCAAAAGCTGCCCGGCTCAGTTCCAGCACAGCCAATCCGATCAATAGCAGGTATATTCCCGTATAGGGCAGCAGCAGAAGTGGGATTCCAAAGCATACTACTGTGCTGACCAGCATTAGCCCCACAGTGCTTTTGGGGCAGGCTGCCATGAATAGCAGACTGTTTTTCAGATAATGTCTGGCAGGCAGCTCCACCAGTGTCATCATAGGCAGCATATATCCCAGAAGTGTTTGCAGCAATACGGCCAACACGCCCAGCATCACATACACCATTTTGGCATTGGCTACGGCAGCCATCTCCCCGGCAAAGGAGAGCATATACCCCACCAGCCAGACGGACAGGATATACAGGCAACCAGGAAGAATCCCCTTTTTCAGATTTGCCTTGAATTCTTTTTTATAGGTGCGCATAAAGGCATACCCACGATTCCGCAGGCTTTCTACCGCTACGGCAGACAGGCCACAAAGCCCCGCCCCGGCGGGAATGCTCCCCAGCAGACTCACAAAAGCTACGGGCAGTACTCCTTCAAAAAGAACACGTCCCAAAATATACAGCAGGCATGCCGGCAGCAGACACAGCACCGTCAGCAAATTCCCGCGGAATAACTCGCTCAGATACTCCCAGAGAGTAACGAAAAAACCCACAAAACCATGGCGGGGGGCCGCATTTTCTACGGCCTCTTCGTCGGATATGGCTCTGTAAGGGCTTTTGAACAACTTCATATATGCTTCCTTTTCTTTTTTGCGCTTAACCCTTTACGGCACCTGCCACCATGCCCTCCACCAGCTGATTCTGAAACACAGTGAACACCGCAATCGGCGGAATGATAGACATGGTTATGGCCGCCCCCAGTACCCCATAGTTCCAGTCCTCTCCCTTGAGCAGGGTCAATGCTACAGAGATAGGCATGATACTCTCCCGTGTAGCCAGTGTCTTGGCAATGGTATATTCCCCCCACACATTGTAAAAGGCCGACACTATGACAATGACCAGCGCATTTTTAGCCATTGGCAGCATGATGTTCCACCAGGTACGCACTACGCCGCAGCCATCGATTTCGGCAGAATCCTCCAATTCCTGCGGCAATCCTCTGAATGTGCCGCGGGTTATGAAGATGGAGAAAGGTAGCACGCATATTATATTGGGCAGGATCAGCCCGATATAGGTATTGAGCATTCCCAGCTTGAATTCCATCATATAAATGGGGATCAGCAACGCCGTCAGAGGGAAAGTAAGCACAAACAAAATGGCCGCCAACAGAGTATTGCTGCCCTTGAAAGGAAGTCTGGCAAAAGCATATCCTGCCAGCGAAGACATGACCACTGTAATAAGCACCGTAGATACGGTCACCACAATGGTATTCCAGTAAAACTTCAGGTACTTGGCTCCCCGGGCAAATACATACTCATAATTCTCCCACGTCAGCCGATGAGGGAAAAACGTCACGTCCTGCATGATCTCCTGTGATGTCTTTACCGACGTAAAAATACAGTAAAACACGGGGATAATGAACAGCAGGGATACGATCAGAAGCGCCAGCGTCACCAACAGGTTGTTTATATCTTTTTTACGCAGTTTAAAAGGCTTTTTCATTGTTTCAATCCTCTCTGGTGCTGAGCTTCATGTTCAGTACGGCAAAGACCATAACGATCACGCTGAACACAAAGGACATGGCAGCTGCATAGCCCATATCATAGTTCAAAAATGCCGTCTTGTAAATGTACATATACAGCACCTGGGTGGCATTGGCCGGTCCGCCGCTGGTCAGTACCATGGGGGTAACAAAAAGCTTCAAGGTCTGAAGCACCGCCCAGATACCTACCACCACGAAGGTTTCAGACAGGCTGGGCAGAATAATGTAAAACAGCTTTCTAAAGCCCGTAGCTCCATCCAGATCCGCCGCCTCCAGCACATCTTTGGAAATGCCCTGCAGGCCGGAAAGGAAAAGAATAGTACAGAAGCCAACCTTGTTCCAAAGGCTGACCACCACTACGCACCCCTTAGCCGTATCTGCCCGGGTGAGCCAGTCGGAAGCCAATTTGGGCAGATGCAGCACCTCAATAAGAAACTTGTTGACGATACCAAAGTTATTGGCCAGCATCCAGCTGAACAGCAGGCACACCAGAGAAGCCGGCACCACAATGGGCATGAATATGGATGTCCTATAGAACCAGCTGTGCTTCGTCTTTTTATACAGCAGCAGTGCCAGCGCCAATGCAATGACCATCATCAGCACGAACTGAATAGCAGATAACAGAAGCGTATTGGTCAACGCCTGCACGAACAGCTTATCCTTGAACATGCTGATGTAGTTTTGCAGCCCAATAAATGTGGGCTTGGAGTCAAAGGCAAAATTGTAATCGCAGAAGCTGAGATAAAACGTGTATACCAGTGGATATACCACAAACAGGAAGATGATCAGGCAGGCGGGGAGCACAAACAGGCGGCCCCACTTCTGCTTCTGCCGCATTCTGACGCTGGTGGAACGATGGTTCATACTTCAGACATTCCTTTGCTGAAAAATAAGAAGGAGCGAATGGGATAAACAATGCAAATACCGGAGCGGGGGCCCTGCACTGGCCCCCGCGTCCATGATAAGGGGTAGACGTAACGCTTACTTATCTACGGAATTCATAAGTTCGACCAGCTCATTTACGATCTGATCGGCAGTAGTATTGGGATCCACCAGGCCGGCCTGGAAGATAGCGCAGGCACCGTCCAGGAACTTCTGCTCTTCGTTATAGGAAGGAGCGCCGATAGCCTTGTCCATGGAATCTTTGATGTTGGCCCAGATGGGAACAGCCTCGATGGCAGCATCAAAGTAACTCTTGATCACAGACATCTTGCCATACTGCGTGAAGGTATTGGTCTGGACATGCTCACCCAGGAGCTGTTCCGCTACAAACTGGCACACAAGATCCTGGTTGGGGGAGCACTTGGGAACCACGATATCACCGCCGAAGCCCAGGGTTCCTTTGCCGCCGGGAGTGTTGGCCAGCGTCATTGTGCCGGCACCCAGCATATTCTCCGCTTCCATCCAACGGCCTGCAGCCTCATAACACATGGCCAGAGTACCGGCTTTGAGCGCGTTTCGTCCGCCGGAGTTGTCGGCGAAGGTAGCGATAGAGTAGACGCCCTCCTGGACACCCTTCTGCCAGTTGGCTACGATAGCCCGGAACTCGTTGTTGTCAATATCATAGGTCACACCGTCATCCAGCGTGATGTTGCCCTTGACGCCAGCCAGAGAGGAGGCAATGATGGCCAGCAGGTTGTTGCCAAACTGAATGGAAGCGCCCTGCTGGGTCACATTACCGTTAGCATCGCGAATGGTCAGCTTCTTGGCGAATTCATAGAATTCATCCCAGTCCTTGGGCTGGAGGCAGTTGCCCTGCTCGTCCACCAGACCAGCTGCCTTGAACATATCCACGTTGCAGCTGATGGCATAGACTTCCTGAATGATGGGGAGCGCTACCTGGCGGCCCTGTACCTTGCCGTATTCCAGAACGCCGTTGCAGAACTGATCCTGGGATACATAGTTGAAGAAGTTCAGATCCTTATCAAAGTCGCAGATAAGGCCTTTTGCATCAAACTGCTTGGCAAATTTCACACCGCCGTCGATGAAGACGATATCCACATCGGTGGTATCCTGCATCCAGTTGAGGGTGTAGGTAGACAGCACACTGGTATCTGCATAGGTGATGACTTCCACGTCTACATCGGGATGATCCTTCATGAAAGCTGCCGCAGCATCCTCCAGGAAGATCTTGGTGACCTGCCAGCTTTCTGCGGCAACCCGCAGCTTGCGGCGTTCCCCGGAAGCGGGCTTGTTGTCTTCGGTCTTGTTGTCCTCAGTCTTGCCGTCTGCAGGCGCTTCGGTCTTCTTGTCGTCTGCAGCATCCTTCTGCCCATCTGCAGCGGGAGCGGTGCATCCTACCACGGCCAACAGCATCAGAGCGGCCAGCAGCATCGCCAGAAATTTACGCATGTGTTTTTCCTCCGTCTTTTTTTATCATGACGCACCCCTCAGGGATGCATTTCATGCTGGGTTGGATCCGGCTTACATATACCGGTCAAGAACTTCCCGGCTGCATTGTGCGGCGGAATCCCTGTCAATAAACAGGTGGAAGTCCGGATGCGTTTTCATTAAGGTTGCGGGAATCATAGGGGTAACGGTTTCGGCCCGAAGCACAGCAGAAATTGCTTCTGCCTTAACGGCCTTGGGCACCGGAGAAACAATGGTCCTGCACTGCATGATCCTGTAAGGCGTCATGGAAATGGCCTGTTTAGGCACATCTTCCTCCGTGGCAAACCAGCCCTCCCCCACCTGCTGCTTCTTGCAGCGCTCATTGAGGTTGACTACGATATAACTCTCCCGGGTCTCAAAATCTGCCGGAGGATCGTTGAAAGCAATATGGGCATTTTCGCCAATACCGATAACGCCTACGTCAATGGGCTTTTCCGTCAGGCGACGGGTAAGCTCGGCAATGTTCTTTTCCACATCGCCTTCACCGTTGACAAATACTGCCTCGCGGGGATGTACCAGATTCACAAACCGCTCCGTAAGGTACTTGCGGAAGGACGCAATATGAGTCATCGGCAGATCTACATATTCGTCCAGATGGAACATGGTCACTTTGGACCAGTCCACGTCCTCTTTCACAAGGGCTTCCAGTGTTTCAAACTGGCTGGCGCCGGTAGAAAGAACAATGCGGGCAAAGCCCTGCCGGGCAATGGCTTCCCTGATCCGCTGAGCAATGAGCTTTGCGGCCGCCCTGCCCAGGTCTTCTTTTGTTTCGCTCAGATACAGATGCATGTTGTTTTCTCCTGTCTGCTTGATATTGCACAAAGAGTCCCGTTCAATAACGTCGGACTGCATATACAGGCTGAAGGCCAGTGGCTTCCCTTCCATTTCCTCCAGCAGATAGCGAACGGCCATATCCCCCATCTCCCGGGCTGGAACATGGACGGTGGTCAGGGGAGGCGTAGTCATTCGGGCATAAATGTTATCGTCCATGCCGATAACCGAGATATCCTCCGGCACACGCACTCCGCGGCGAAGCATGGCGGCAATGGCTCCGGCCGCTACGGAATCGTTGTTGGCCGCCAGCGCAGTATAAGAACGCCCGGAGGCAAAAATCTTTTCAGCCAATGCCGCCCCGGCAGTAAAGTCATCCGGTTCAGTGGAAATGAAAATATCTCTGTCTTCCCGCAAGGGATGCCCCATCTCCCGGAAATACTCGCTGAACCCCCCTACAAAGCTCTTTCTGGTGGTCTGTTCCATGAAGTCCAAGGTGATGAGCGCCACTTTTCTGTGGCCATGGGCATACAGAGTCTGCGCTGCCTGCCTTCCTCCCCGATGATAATCGAAAAAGATGCCCCGCAGGTCGCTGAAGCCGTCCACAGCATCGTCAAAGACAATAACGGGGATCTTTCTTTCTTTTAATTGCCGAAGCCCCCGTCCCATATCCGGGCTGACGCTGTTGGTAGCAATGAGCACACCGGCTACCATTTTGCTGGTCAGGCGGGCAAGGAATTCATCCCCGGCCCCGTCGGTGCGCTTGCGTAAAAAAACCAGCATGTTGTAGCCGTTCTGGCTCAATGCGCTTTCAATACTGGTAATAATAGTGGTATAAAAGGGATTGCGCAGGGAAGGCGTGATAACAGCTATCTCCCTGCTGGAATTTGTTTTCAGTCCCCTCGCCAGCTGGTTGGGCACATAGTCCATGCGAGCGGCGCAGGCTTCGATGGCTTCTCTTGCATCGGCTGAAACAGGATAATCGCTGCCGCTGAGCACCCTGGATACGGTGGTAATGGAGTAGCCGGACTGACGGGCTACATCCTTTATGGTCACAGTCTCCATAGTGCCTCCTGCTGCAAAGCTCATAGAAAACAGATAGAATACGTTTTCTATAAATCAGTATAGTCGCAGTATGAAAATTGTCAAGATTTTTTCAAAACTTTTTGTACGCTTTTAAAAAGCGTTTTTATTCTTTTAATCTTTTTTGCTTGATATCAAGAGTTTTTTCTGCATATACACTTAAACGCGCACGCAAAACAGAAAAATTAGAAAACGTTTCCTTATTTTTTCTCTTTTCTATTGACAACCGTGCCTGAAACAGCTATCTTTAAAAATGAATATGATTCCAGAGGATCACTATAATAGGAGATGAAAAAATGGCTGTTTTAAAGGATTTTTACGCAGATAAACTCCGGGTGCGTGTGTTTGATACCAGGCAGGCCATGGGAGAATGTGCCGGAAATGAAGCCGCCGCCTGCATAAAAGCGCTGCTGGAGCAAAAGGATGTTGTCAACGTCATGTTCGCAGCTGCCCCTTCTCAAAACGAAACGCTCCAGACTCTGTGCGCCGACCCTGACATTGACTGGAGCCGCATCAACGCCTTTCATATGGATGAATACGTTGGGTTGGATCCCAGCCATCCCGCCGGATTCCGCAACTTCCTGCGCCGGGCCATTTTTGATCACAAGCCCTTCAAAAGTGTTCATCTGTTAAATGGAAATGCAGAGGATCCCTGGGCTGAAGCGGATCGCTATCATACGCTTCTGGCAGAACATCCCCTGGATGTATGCATTCTTGGCATCGGCGAAAACGGCCACATTGCTTTCAATGACCCGCCGGTAGCAGATTTTAACGACAAAAAATTTGTCAAGGTAGTGGAACTGGATCAGGTCTGCCGGATGCAGCAGGTTCATGACGGATGCTTTGCCTCCATTGACCAGGTACCCACACACGCCCTGAGCGCTACCATTCCCGGTCTGTGCGCCGCAAAGTATATGTTCTGTTCGGTGCCCGCCTCCACTAAAGCACTGGCAGTCAAGCATACAGTAGAAGATGCGGTTTCCACCGCCTGTCCGGCCACCATTCTTAAGGAGCAGCTCCATGCCTGTCTCTACACCGATAAGGATGCGGGGCAGTACCTCCTTGACAAATAAGCTGAAAATCGTCTTATGAAAACGCTTATCGTAAACGGAAGGATCCTTACCCCCCGGCAGGTGCTTCAGGGTTATGTTTTGGGTTTTGATGCGGATAAGATCGCCGGTATCTGGCCGGAAAACGATCTTCCCCAAGACTTTGCCCCGTCAGAAAAACTGGACGCCGGCGGGCAGTACGTTTCCCCAGGCTTTGTGGATATCCACGTTCATGGAGGCGGCGGGTATGACTGTACCGGCGCTTCCCCCGAAAATATAGTAAAGATGTGTCTGGCCCACGCCCGCCACGGTACCACTTCCATCACCCCCACAGTGACTACGGCGGCTTTGCCGCTGATGGTGGAATCTGTCAAAAACATCCGCAAAGCCCAATCCATGTGCACCTGCGCCACCATTTTAGGCGCACACCTGGAAGGCCCGTTTCTTTCCAAAGAACAATGCGGTGCCCAGAACCCGGCTTATCTGCTGCCCCCCATAAAGGAAAACTGGGAGCCTCTTTTGAACGCCTGGCCCGGTGGGATCACCATGATGGGTGCTGCCGTAGAGAGAGACGGGGCTTGGGCCTTAGGCGATGAACTGCTTGCCCGAGGAATCACCCCCTCCATTGCTCATTCCAACGCCAGCTTTGAGCATGTAGAATCGGCCATGCTTCACGGCTTCCGGGATGTGACCCACTTATACTCCGGCTGTTCCATGATGTGGCGGAAAAATTCCTACCGCACCGCAGGCGTAGTAGAAGCAGGGCTTTACTTCGATGATCTTACCGCCCAGGTCATCTGTGACGGAAAACATTTGCCTGCCTCCCTGCTGCGCCTAATTTACAAATGCAAGGGAGCAGACAGGATTGCTTTGATCACCGATGCGCTGGAAACCGCTGGATTGGACATGGAAGAAGGAACCCTGATCCGCCAGTCCAATGGTATGGATATGGTGTATGATGACGGCGTCATGAAATTACCGGATAAGCAGTCCTTTGCCGGAAGTGTAGCTACTACCGACAGGTTGGTACGGAACATGATCCGCTTAGGCGGTGCTCCTATCCACGAAGCCGTTGTGATGGCTTCCCGTACTCCCGCCCGCATCATTGGAGCTGATAAACACAAAGGCACTCTGGCCCCAGGCATGGACGCCGATATTCTTTTGTTTGACGAAGATATCCACATCTCTCGGGTCATAGCTATGGGGCAAACGCTGAAACTGTAATTTCTGACATCATATTCCAAAATAGCACCCACTTTGAGTGCAAAGCACACAAAATCATACCATCCGAAACAGGCGGATTCCGTTCAGACGGAATCCGCCTGTTTTCACAAAACAAGTACCGTTTTACATTTGCTTCGATTTCCTTTTCCGTCTTGGTAACATGGAAAACTGCTCGTCTCTTTGCATCCGGTCGGGTGCTGCGAACTTGGTCGAATACTTTGAGAATCCCTCGACCGTTTGTTTCTTCGATAAATTTCTCAGAACGGTAGACCAACTGCTTGTAAACACGAATATAGGACGGTTCGTGCTTGTCCTCGTTATCGTATACATCTGACCATGTTAAGGCGAGACATTCTCCAATACGGCTGCTCAGTGCAATCATAAGGCTGATTAGAAGCTTTAGCTGTGGCTCGGAACAGTTATCATACGCAAAATTAAACTGTTCCTCCGTCCACGCCTCACGTCTACCGGACCTCGGCTGCTTTACAGTCACACCCAACATGGGGTTTTCTGTGATAAGCTCCAAATCATCCGTAGCGCACTTAAATGCTCGGCTGATGATTTTCTTGCAATCATAAACGGTACGCTATGACACCCTTGCTCCATTTACCCTATGATTCCCGTTGGCTTGCGGTAATTGAAGCATATCCTTGAAGCCCTGTCT